>JBBQSD010000021.1:0-60350 GCA_038214135.1 Chloroflexales bacterium
GTGTGGCGTGATGTTGCGGAATCAGGTGTTGCATTGTTGGCAACGACCGTAGGGGCGGTTCGCGAACCGCCTGCACGCCCAATGGTTCTGATGGGCCGTTCGCGAACCGCCTGCACGCCCAATGGTTCTGATGGGCCGTTCGCGAACCGCCCCTACCCATGATGATTCGTACGCCAACCCACGGCAAACCAATATGCTACACCCAATAGGGGTAGCACAGGCACAAATATTATATACGAGGTGGCCCATGATGACATCCTACGAGATAGATGCGGCGCGACCGCAATTGTTCTTTTTTACAGAACTTGCCCCAGGAGCAAGCCTGCTTGAAATCCTTCAATCGCCAGGGGCCTTGGAGGCGCTCAGCGCGTGTGGAGCAGGGGTTGCGTTAGCATTAACCGATCTCGATGCAGAACGGGTTGCGGTTGCGCGCCTGTTAACAGATTGGGGCATTCCATTGGTGGCATGGCTGTGTTTGCCTGTTGAAGAGGGCTTTGCGCTGAACCTGGCTAACTATCCGCATGCAGCTGCCCGCTACTATACAATGCGTGCCTGGATTCGTGAACATGATCTGCATTTTAATGCGATTGGCCTGGCGATTGAGCCGCCATCGGAAGAAGCCGATTGGAGTACATGGCGGGCGGTTCGGGATTTCGCCCGTGGCCTATGGCTAGCCCGTGATAATGCACTGTATCCGGCGGCGCGGGCGGCCTACTACGACCTGATGACGACTATGCATCACGATGGCTATGAGGTGCATACCTACCAATTGCCATTTGTTGCCGATGATCGCCGCGCCGGTGCGACACTGATGCAGCGAGCGCTCGATATCCTCGATCTGCCTGCCGATGTCGATGTGTTGTTGTGCAGTAGCGAGGTGCCGATCGATTGGCTGAATCACGATCTTGGCGGCGCACTGGTGGCAAGCTATGGGCCAGTTGCCGATGCGATTGGGATCGGGGCCGTTGATCTGAGTGAGCCAACAGAACAGGCATTGCCCTGGCCTGCATTGCGGCGCGATCTGCTGTTAGCGGCCCAGCATACCGATACGATCTATGTTGCATCGCTCGAATACTGTGTTCGCAATCGATTACTCGGCCAGATCGCCAGCCTGCATTGGGGCACACCAGCATCGGCACGCCCCGAACGGCGATTGATGGTTGGGCTGGCTCGCGGGCTGCTGCTGATACTATTGCTGGCCGGGCGCTATGGTCGCGGCATCATTGCCTGGATGGGGTGGGTGTTGGCGCTTGTGTTATGGGTGCGCGGCAGGCGGCGGCGCTAAACTTATGCGACCCGCTCCAGCACATACACCCCATAATCGCAGATACCACTGCGCATGGTATATGAGCGCCGTATTTCAAAATAGGGATGAAACAGCGCCCGATAGTCGGAGTCGCTACGAATGAACTTGCCACGGTCGATCATATGCATCATATGGCCTGGCAGATTCCACCAGGCCGGATCGATATCTTCCATCACGAGTAGGGTTGCGCCGGGCTTGAGCACACGATGCAATTCCGCCGCCGCCGCCTGGCCCAGTTCGGTCGATAGATGATGAAAGACACCCAGAACCAGTGCGGCGTCGAACTGTTGCGGAATAAACCCAAGCGATTGCCCAAGCATAATGGTATAGCGGCCACGGGTGTTGCGGCCAGCATAACGAATATAGTGACTGGCTGGATCGAACCCAGTATAGGAATTCTCGGGAAAGCAGTTGGCGAACCCACCCGTCCCACAGCCAAAATCGAGAAACTGGCGCTGGCCAACATCATCCCATGGGCGTAGCTCACGTTCAATCGCTTCCTTCTCGCCACGGAACCCATCCTCAACTATGGCGCGCAATGCCATCCATAGGCGCGGCATCTCCGAAAGCCGATCAAGCAACGTAGTCAGATTCATGGCCTGTTGGGCCTCGTGTGCTGTTTTTTCAATTGCTACAGGCATTCGTGTATACTCCAAACGCAGCTGAATCATTGTTGACGCAGTGCATGTTCTGTTCAGAATGAAAACTTTACTTTTGTTTGCGGCGGGCGCGGCATAGCACCGACACGCCCGCCGGAAGATGGATACCATTGGCGATCAGTGCCACCTCAGCGGCTAACGGCCAGCGCAACAATTCGTTGATCAATGGGTGCGGTAGCGTCAGATCGGAGGCTTCGTTTGCCTCAACTGGGCGCACTCGTTCGGCCAGGCGCTGCGCTAGGGCCAATGGCATCAGCAGGCTATTCACATAGGTGGATCGTTCGACAACAAAACCGGCGGCTTCAAGCAACCCACAGACCTCTGGTTCGGTATAGCGTCGGCGTCCGTGAACGGCCTGGTCGTGATGGCCGCGCAGCAGTTCGAATGCGGGCAGGCGAATGAGTAAGCGTCCGCCAGGACGCAGCACCCGATAGGCATCCAGCAGGGCTGGCATTTCATCGGGGACGCCACGGTGGTAGAGTACTTCGAATGATGTCACAAGATCAAACGATTGATCGTTAAAGGGTAGGGCCAGTACTGAGCCACGCGCAACCCTGCCTGGTGTGCCATGTATGCTATAGTCAACCGCCTCGGGTGCAACATCAATCCCGATTGTGTCGCCATAGCGGCGCAGAAAGCGCAGATTCGCACCGGTTCCGCAACCAGCATCAAGCACAGCAAGATCATGCCGCTCCGCATAGACCTCGTCCAGAAGTGTGGCGGCAATGGCACGCATGCCACCATACCACCAATGGCGATCTTCGACTGCCGCCATGACTGTGTATTCGGATGTTTCCATGAGCCCCCAGATCGGTGCACCACCAGGCGCATAACGGCGCGAAGTGTACCAGATGGGTGCAGGTGCTGCAAGTTGACGCGATCTGCTGGGGCGCGTACACTACATGGTATTGATGAAGGGAGGCTTGTGATGAAGCTATCGAGCGCAAAAGTTGAACAATTGGTCGCTGATCTGGTCGATCATCTGGCAGAAGTCGATGGCGTGATGTTCCAGGCCGATGATGGCCGCCTACGCATTGCGGCGCAACAGATCATGACCGACGAACTGATGGTTGAGGAGCTACTCGATGCCGAGATCCATAAGATGCTCCAGGCCTATAAATATGAAATCACGATGGGCCGCATGAACTACGATGATCTGTTCAAGAAGACCAAACAGAAACTCGTACGAGATCGGAAAATTATATTGTGAGGAGAGTATTCAGGCGTCAAGAGTCAGAATGTTTCCAAGCAACCATAGCGTCTATAGCATACACAACGATGTGGGATGAATCATTCTGCAATGGATAGCCGTGCGCATCCATAACATATCGCGTAGGGGCGAATCTTGTATTCGCCCACATTGGGTATCACGACGCGATCATTGTGGGCAGACACATTGATCTACCCTATACCATGGTTGGCCTGGATATTGGTGCAGCGACATATGCCTCATCTATAACGATCTCAGGATGCTAATAGTTTTTGACAACCAAAACCGTAACGTGCTTTTGCCGATGTGGAATGCGCAAGCCATGCTTGCGCGGCAGCAGCATGGCTGCCGCACTCCAAAAACCATTACCGATGTTGATTGTCAAATTTCATTAGATTGAGAAATTGGGTTATTCTGACTTCTGGCTTCTGACTCCTGGACACCCACAATGATTAAATCCATACTCACATGGCTCACCCCCAAACGCATGCTGATACTCGCAACCCTCATACTTGTTGTTGGCGGCGGGCTGCTGCTATTGCGTTCGGCGGGAGCTTCGCTCGATCCAGCCAGCGTGCGCCTATTTCTGAATAGCCTTGGGCCATGGGGACCAATTGTGCTCGTGCTGGCATTGGCAGCGGTTCTGGTGTTGCCAGCGATCCCGGCAACGGTGTTGCAGATCGGGGCTGGGCTTGCCTTCGGGCCACCACTCGGTCTCGTGTATGTCCTTGTGGCAGATGCCCTTGGTGCAAGTATTGGCTTCTGGTTGGCACGCCGTGGGCGCAGCCTGATTGAGCGCCGCCTATCGGAGGAGAACCGCGCAACCCTGGCGCGGCTTTCGCAGCGGATCTCCTGGCGGAGTATGCTGCTGTTGCGCCTGTTGCCAGGGCCAGCCTACCCATTGGTCTCGTTTGCGGCGGGCTATTCGCCAATTGGGTTTCTGCCATACACACTCTCATCGCTGTTGGGGGTACTGCCATCGCTGGCATTACTGGTGTTGGCAGGCGATCTCGTGACCAATTCGCCATTCTTGGCCTTTGGTCTGGTGGTGCTATTGGTTGGCGGGTTGGCATTTGCCGGGCGGCTCATCCAACAAGATCCGTAGCCGAGGACGTAGGAGTCAGGAGTCAGGAGTCAGGAGTCAGGAGAAATTGCCCGTGGAAGGTTGTTCGTCGAGTTATTTTTATTATTGAAAGCAACTCGGTGGCTGATGCAGGCTCTATGCTGCTCTTATTGCCAGTGTGCCTATTGCGCGCCGCCGTCTGCTGCTAAACTAATCGTATGGTGAAACCCGCAGTATCTATGGCCGTCGTGCCCGACGGCCGAGCGATAGAACCCATGCCCATGCCGATCTCAGCTTGCCATCAGTTTAGGTTGGGGTGTCTGGTATACATTCAGGGTCAGGTGAGGGCTAAAAAGCAATTCATACTTCTTGGTTCTGAGTTGTTATTGGGCGGACACATAGATCCGCACCGTACATCGGTTCTTGGTTCTTAGTTCTTATGAGTGGCTCTGAGGGTAGGCGAGCGCCTGTTCAGCCATGGCGTGCAGTTCGTCGGCGGTGTGGCGAGCCAGGTATGTGCTGACGCCAGGAATGCAACTTGGGGCCATACTGAGGGTAGCAATCCCCAGGCCAACCAACACAGCTGCCGATTCAGGGATTCCGGCTAATTCCCCGCACACAGAAATCGGGCGATTGGCGCTTCTGGCCGCTTTCACTGCGATATCGACAAGGCGTAGAACCGATGGGGTGTGGGCGGGGTAGCGTTGCGATAGCTGGCCGACCGTCCGATCCGCAGCCAGCGCATATTGGCTCAGGTCATTGGTTCCGATACTAAAGAAATCGGCCAATGGCGCCAGCAGATCGATCGTCACTGCGGCAGCGGGTGTCTCGATCATTGCGCCAAACAGAATATTCGCACGATGCGCGATTCCTTCTTGTTGTAGGGCTATAGCAACCTCGGCAATGTGTCTACGGCCCAGGGCCAAATCCTCTGGATTAGCAACCATCGGCAGCATAATTCGCAGATCGCCATGCACCGCTGCACGCAATAATGCCCGTAGTTGTGCGACAAGCAGCTGTGGGTGGTGCAGGAGGATGCGTATTCCCCGTAGTCCAAGCGCGGGATTGGCCTCGTGTGGCAACCCTAAGTATGGTAATGGTTTATCACCACCAATATCGAGCGTCCGCACCACCAGCGGTCGTCCGGCGAGCGCAGCAAGTGCCGCACGATAGACTATATACTGTTCTTCCTCACTCGGAAGCGTATGCCGCTCCAGAAAAAGAAATTCGGTGCGGAACAGGCCGATCCCATCGGCACCATGGCTGATTGCGCGGGCGATCTCATCTGGGCTACTACTATTTGCCCAGAGTGTGATTGGCGTGCCATTGGCAAGCTGTGTTGGCCCATTGATCGCCGAGACCTGTGGGCGAGCCATGCGCTGTGCCAGAAATGTTGCTCGTTCGTGTGGCTCTGGGTTCACCAGAAGCACCTGTTCATCACCATTAAGCGCCAGTTCCGCATCAACCAGGATGTCAAGCGCTGCCCTCCCCACGCCAACAATTGTCGGGATACCACGGGCGCGGGCCAGGATTGTAGTGTGGCTGGTGGGGCTGCCATCTGCGGTGACAAGGCCAGCCAGATCGTCGGGTAATTCTGCCAGTTCGGATGGCGAAAGCTCTGCGACAACCAGAATGGAGCCGGCTGGCGGGGTAGGAAGTGCTAGCTTTCTGCCATGCAATGCAGCTCGGATCTCACGGCCAAGTGCAGCAATATCCGTCGCACGGTCGCGATGGTAACTACTATCGAGTGCTGCAATTTGGGCTGCAAAGGTTGCTGTAGCACTATCAATTGCGGATGATAGTGGCACACCGCTATGAAGATGGCGGGTGATTTCATCGGTTAAGGTCGTGTCTTCAGCCAGAAAAGAAAGGAAGTCAAACAGGAGAGCTGGGTCGTCGCGGCCAACGGCTCGTTCCCGTTCGGCCAGAACGCGCATGTTATTGGCTACCATTGCTTGGGCTTCGACCAAACGAACCAGTGCTGCTTCCTGTCCTTCGATGATCAGATCATCAACAGGCGCTTCGGCGGTTCGTAGAAACGCCGGACCAAGTGCGAGCCCGGATGCGCCTCCAGCACCAATCAGACGGTAGGACATAACAATACTCTCTATTAGTCACCAAAATTCGTTTCAATCAGCGTCATCAGGTCTGCAATCACCATATCAGCATCATCGCCTGTCGCCCGCAGCCGTACCGCATCGCCCTGGCGAACGCCAATTTGGAGCAAATGCAACGGGCTGACTGTCACCTCTGCACTATCGGGGCGGCTCAGGTTTTGGATGGTGACAGCACAACGATACTGGCGAATTTTGCGATAGAACAGCGCTGCTGGGCGGGCGTGTAGCCCATAATGATTACGAATGGTGACCGTGGTTTCAATCATACATGCTCCTCTTAGGGACGTTTATGCATATCTCGCGCTTGCAATGCCGCCGCCGCGACTTCCGCCAGCGTTCCACCAACCGATGCCTCGATCACAGCCAGGTATGCCCCCTCAACTAGCGGCGCATCGCTGATCTCATAGCACAGGCTGCCAATGCGTTCCAGTGCCGCCTCAACACTCAGAACCGCCCCTTTGAGGTCTGTCAGTATCAGCACTCCATCCAATGTCGCAAGCCGTTGAAGCTCCTGAACGATTTGGTCGACACTTGTGCCGAGCCCGCCTCCGATAGTACCACCCGCAACACCAATCGGTACGCGACCATCGCTGACCTGAGCTGCAATTTCACGAACACCTTCTGCCAGGTTGGCGCTATGCGCGACGATCAGCAGTCCAACCATGGGCACCCCTCTTATTCCACCCAATCAAATGTTCGAGTAACAGCTTTTTTCCATCCAAGAAACAAGCGCTGGCGCGTTTCGCCATCCATCTGCGGCGACCACGTCGCGCCAATGCCCCAATTTCGGCGTAATTCATCTAGGCCAGACCAGAACCCGGTTGCCAGACCAGCAGCATATGCCGCTCCGAGGGCGGTTGTTTCGGCAACCAATGGCCGAACGACTGGCACGCCCAGAATATCGGATTGGAATTGCATGAGGGTATTATTATGAACCATCCCGCCATCAACCTTCAGGGCTGTCAGGCGCACACCCGAATCCTGCTCCATCGCATCAAGCACCTCACGAGTCTGGTATGCGGTCGCTTCCAGGGCCGCACGAGCAATATGGCCCCGATTGACATAGCGGGTCATCCCGACAATCGCACCACGGGCGTCATTACGCCAGTATGGTGCATACAAGCCAGAGAATGCTGGCACGAAATAGATGCCACCATTATCGACAACCGTCGCAGCCAGGGTTTCAACATCGGCGGATTGCTCAATCAGGCCCAGATTATCGCGCAGCCATTGGACGAGTGCCCCGGCAATTGCTATCGAACCCTCCAGCGCATAGGTAGCCGGTGCATCGCCAAACTTATAGCCAAGGGTTGTGAGTAACCCATGTTTGGAAACAATCAGCCGCTCGCCGGTATTCAGCAACATAAAGCAGCCGGTGCCATAGGTGTTTTTGGCCTCACCAGTGCTATAACACGTCTGGCCAACCAGCGCAGCCTGCTGATCGCCAAGAATGCCGGCAACGGGAATACCGCCCAATGCGCCAATCGCAGCCCCATAGATTTCGCTGCTCGAACGGATTGTTGGCAACATTGCCCGTGGTATTCCAAGCGTCGCCAAAATCCCAACATCCCAATCGAGTGTCACCAGGTTCATCAGCATCGTACGACTCGCGTTGGTCACATCAGTAATATGGGCACCACTATTCGGCCCGCCAGTCAACCACCAGGTCAGAAATGTGTCGATCGTGCCAAAAATAGCATCGCCCTGTTCGGCTGCTGCCTGCAAGCCATCCACATGATCGAGCAACCAGCGGATCTTCGGCCCGCTAAAATAGGTCGCCAATGGCAGGCCCGTCTGGGCGCGAAAGCGATCCTGTCCGCCATCGGCAGCCAACTGGGCACAGATCTGATCGGTGCGGGTATCCTGCCAGACGATGGCGTTATGGTATGGCCGCCCAGTATGGCGATCCCAGACGACGGCCGTCTCGCGCTGGTTGGTGATCCCAACTGCTGCAATCTGCGATGTTGCGATACCACCCTTGCGCAGCGCCCCACCAACGACCTCCTGAGTACGTGCCCAGATCTCGTTTGGATCATGCTCAACCCATCCAGGCTGCGGGTAGATCTGTTCGTGTTCCTTTTGATCGAAGCACACCACCCGACCTGCGCGATCAAAAATAATACAGCGACTGCTTGTCGTTCCCTGATCAATAGCCGCTACATAGGTTGCCATGCAGAACCTCTATTGCTCGCCTTGCGCCTCGACAACAATCTCCAGAAACGCTTGGATCAAATAGAAGGCCGATGTTGCCCCTGGATCCTGGTGGCCGATACTGCGTTCACCCAGATACGATGCGCGGCCCTTGGTTGCCAGCATTGGAATGGTTGCATGCATGCCTATTTCGGCAGCGGCAACTGCTCGGCGCAATGCCTCGGGCAGATCCTGATGATCGGCGATGGCGGCGCGAAAGGCAGCCGCACACGGCGCAATCGTGTCGATCATCGTTTTTTCGCCAGGCTGGGCTTTGCCACGGGCAATAATGCCTTCCAGGCCAGCCTCCAGCGCCACCAAGAGATCCTCGGCGTTGGCCGACATTTTGCCAGCCAGGATTCCGCCAGCGCGAATGAAGGCCGTACCATACAGCGGGCCAGAAGAACCACCAACCGTTGAGACCAGCGTTGTTCCAGCATTTCGCAGTATTGCACCGATATCCTGATCGGCCAATGCTGGCAGGCGTGCCAGAACCGCCGAGAAGCCACGATCAAGATTTGCCCCATGATCGGCATCGCCAATCGGCGAGTCAAGCTGCGTCAACTCATCGCGTCGTTCCGCAATTCGTTCGGCCACACGCTCCAGAAAATGGATCATGTGATCAGCGGTGATCTCCATAGCCTCGCGCCCTATGCTCCCCATCGCAACGCAGCGGTATGCACCGGCGCATCCCATAGGCGAATAAACTCATCATCAAGCCGCAACAGTGTGACCGAACATCCGGCCATCTCAAGTGCGGTCATATAGTTCCCGATCAGATTACGAACAATCGTGATACCCCGATGGCGCAGCAGGCGATCCAATTCGCCATACACAACATAGAGTTCGATCAGTGGCGTGCCACCCATGCCATTGACAAAGACCAGCACATGATCGCCATCCCGAAACGGCAGATCGCCAAGCACAGCATCGGCCAATAGTTTGGTGATCTCGGCAGCAGGACGGATGTGTGTACGCTGGCGGCCTGGTTCGCCATGGATGCCAATGCCAATTTCAATCTCATCAGCACCGAGATCGAAGGTTGGCCGCCCAGCTTGGGGAACAATACACGATGTCAGGGCGACACCTATCGAACGCCCTTCGCCATTCACTCGCTCGGCGATCTGGCGGCAATGCTCAAGATCGGCACCGGCTTCGGCAGCGCCACCAACAATCTTTTCAACCAGAACGGTGACTCCGACGCCACGGCGGCCTGCGGTATATAGGCTATCCTGCACTGCAACATCATCGTTTGTCACAACCATGGCAACATCAATACCCTCGGCCTGGGCCAATTCAGCGGCGATCTCGAAATTCATGATATCGCCAGTGTAATTCTTGACGATATACAGAACACCAGCGCCATTGTTGATCGCACGGGTGGCAGCAAGGATCTGATCCGGTACTGGTGAGGTGAAGATCGGGCCAGGGCAGGCGGCATGCAGCATGCCACGCCCAACAAACCCGGCATGCAGCGGTTCGTGGCCACTGCCGCCACCAGAGAGCAGCGCAACCCTTCCGGGCGAAGGCGGATCGGCACGAACAACAAACACCGGATCAACGGAAACGCGCACAAGTTGTGGATGCGCGGCCGCCATGCCAAATAGGGCATCGCGAACAACCGTCTCGGGTGAATTAATGAGTTTTTTCACCAATAGGCTCCGAGCCACAACCCATATCAAAATCTTGCAGAGGGATTATACAACGATTTTGAACGTGCAAGGCTGCACAAATCTATACGGTATCTGAATCTGATCGAACGCGATGTTTTATACGGCAATTCCTGCCACACCAAGCCTGGCTGCGTCGGCGCGCAGTGCCTCGATCACCAGGCCAATCAGCGTATCGATCTCCATGCCGAGGCCCTGGGCACCATGCAAGATTTCTTCGCGGTTGACCGCCCGCGCAAACGCTTTGTCCTTCATCTTTTTGCGGACGGAACTAACGTTCACATCGAAGACACTCTTGGTGGGCTTGACGAGTGCGACGGCAATCACAAAACTGGAGAGCTCATCAACGGCGACAAGCGTTTTCTCCATGGCTGTTTCTGGGGCAATCCCGCTATAATCGGCATGCGCCAGAATGGCGCGCAGCACCTCCTGGCTCCAGCCATGATCGCGCAGGTAGGCGACGCCAACGAATGGATGCTGCTGCGGCACATCGGTACTTCCATCGAGTAGGCCCTGCGAGATCAGGGCGATTGCTGGATCTTTTTCGGGCATCCCCGGAAAGCGCTCATAATCCATGTCGTGCAGGATCGCAACGGCTGCCCACAGATCGGGATCACCACCCTGGATTGCTGCGAGATGGCGCATTGATGCCGCAACCGCGTAACAGTGTTTGCGTAACTGCTCACCCTGCACCCATTCGCGCAGGATTTGCTCGGCTTGCTCGGTGTAGGACATATGCTCCTCTATTTTGCTCGCGCCCGCCATGCCGAATACAGGGCAATCGAACCGGCGACAGCCACATTTAATGAGGCGATCTGGCCAGCCATCGGTAGGCGAACCATAAAATCGCAGCGATCACGGGTCAAGCGGGCCAGGCCCGGCCCTTCTGCCCCCAACACAAGCGCAATCGGGATATTGAGATCGGCGGTATCGATATCCTGGGCGCGTTCATCGTCCTCAACGCCAACCACCCAAATACCGGCTTGCTGAAGGGTTGCAATCGATTGGGCCAGATTCGTGACCGATGCAATCCGCAGATGTTCTGTGGCTCCAGATGATGCATTCACAACCGCTGGCGTCACTTCCGCCGAGCGACGGCCGGGCATGATCACCCCATGGACACCCACTACCTCAGCCGTGCGCAGCAGTGTCCCAATATTCTGTGGATCTTGTAGGTGATCAAGCATGAGCATGAAGGCTGGCTCACCCTTCTCCTCTGCTTGTACCAGGCAATCTTCGAGTTCAACATATGGATAATCGCCGCATTCGAGTGCAACACCCTGATGGTTGGTGTCGCGCAGGCGCTTATCCAGTTCTTTGCGATCAATCCGTGAAACCGCAACGCCCGTTTTTTCGGCCAGTTTAATAACATCGCCGAGTGTTCCGGCTTCCTGTGCGCCAGCCGAGACCAGCAGCCGCTGGAATGTCCGCCGCCCAGCCCGTAGTGTCTCGCGGATTGCATTGCGGCCATATAAGAGTTCGGTCATGCAGATCTTTCTGGAAGTTAGAAGTCAGAAGTCAGAATATTTCATTGCATGAACCATGCATGAACCACAGATATTCTTCTCGGTTCGTTGCTCATCCTGACAAAACCAAGATTGTGCCAACCGAATACACAACTTGAAGGTAGCAATCTTCTGAATTCTGACTCCTGACTCCTGAATACTTACAATCCAAGCGCATTCTTGATACGCCCAAAAAAGCCTTCGTCCTGATCGCCACCAATCGAGTGCGAATCCAGGGATTTCTCCAGTTCTTGGAACAGCCTGCGCTGCTGGTCGTTCAGATCGGTTGGGATGAGCACCCGCGTCACCACAATCTGTTCGCCGCGCCCGCCACCGCGTAGGAATGGAACCCCTTTATTCCGCAGCCGGAATGTCGCACCGTTCTGCGTTCCAGCCGGAACCCGCAGCCGCTCTGGGCCATCTACGGTTGGCACTTCAAGCTCGGTTCCAAGGGTTGCCTGGGCAATATTGAGTGGCAACTCAAGTAGAATATCGTTGCCCTCCCGCACGAAGAACTTGTGCGGCTGCACATCCAGCACCACATACAGGTTGCCGAATGGGCCGCCACGCAGGCCAGCCTCGCCCTCACTGGTGATACGGATCTGCGATGAGGCATCGATACCGGCTGGGATTTTGATCGGCAGCTTGCGCTCCTTGCGAACACGTCCATCGCCGCGGCACTCGCGGCATGGAATCGCGATCACGGTGCCCTCGCCGCGGCATTGATCACAGGTGGTAACAGTGACCATGTTGAAGATTGGCGCACGCTGGCGGATCTCGCCAAGGCCGTTGCACTTTGGGCAGCGTACCGGATCGGTGCCTGGTTCGGCACCATTGCCCTTACAGGATTGGCAGGTCTCCAATCGGCGGAATTCGATCTCCTTCTCGACACCGAACACAGCCTCTTCGAATGAGATCGCCAGTGTATAGCGCAGATCGGCACCGCGCTGTGGGCCACGGCTTGTGCCACGTTGGGTTGTTGTGCCGCCAAAAAATGCCTCGAAGATACTGCCAAATGGATCACCACTGCCACCAGCAAATGGATCGAAACCAGGCCCACCAGTTGGGCCAGTATGGCCAAAACGATCATACATGGAGCGCTTCTCTGGATCGGAAAGCACCCCATATGCCTCGTTGATTTCCTTGATCTTCATTTCGGCGTCACTCTCCTTGTTCACGTCTGGATGATATTGACGTGCCAAGCGCCGAAATGCCTTCTTTACCTCATCTGGTGAAGCAGTGCGCTGGATTCCCAGCACCTCATAGTAATCACGCTTTGACGACATAGTATCCTCTTGGTTTGATGCCCAATGAATGTTGATAATCAACGTCGGTCATCGTGCGTTTATGGATTGCGGTAGCCATGCTGCCGCCGCGCAAGCATGGCTTGCATGTTCAGATTCGAAATGTGACTACCCGACGCTGGGCCGCCGCGCAAGCATGGCTTGCGCACTCCACATCTGCCACTAATGCCTGAACATGGCCGAGTGCATCTGGTCGCTGGTTATCGGCTATCGGCTATCGGTTATCGGCTATATTTGCGTTAATCTGCCTTTTTCTCATCATCGGCAACAGCATCCTCCGGCGTTGGTTCCTCGCCTGCGGAGGCATCATAGGTTGCCTGACCGATCTGCTGGAGGCTCACCGATAGTTCGGCAGTGCGGTTGCGAATAGCATCAATACTCTCGGTATCGAGCACTGCCCGCAAATCGCGCATCTGCGATTCGACCTGTGCGCGCAGTTCGGCACTAACGCTATCACCCGATTCGCGTAATGTTCGTTCCGCTGTATACAGTAGGCTATCGGCACTGTTACGCACCCCAATCAGATCGCGCCGCTTGCGATCCTCATCGGCATGCGCCTCGGCATCCTGCACCATCTTCTCGATCTCTTCCGGCGAAAGGCCAGATGAGGCCGTGATTGTGATATGCTGCGCCTTGCTTGTGGCTTTATCCTTGGCCGAAACATTCAACATGCCATTGGCATCGATATCGAATGTCACCTCGATCTGTGGTGTACCGCGTGGTGCTGTTGGAATGCCATCCAGAACGAATTTGCCCAACGATTTGTTCAGCCGCGCTTCGGCTCGCTCGCCCTGAAGAACGTGGATCTCAACACTGGATTGGCTATCGCTGGCTGTCGAAAAGACCTGGCTCTTGCGCGTTGGAATAGTCGTATTGCGGTCAATCAATGGCGTCATCACGCCACCAAGTGTCTCGATTCCAAGTGTTAGCGGCGTGACATCGAGCAGCAGTACATCCTTGACATCGCCAGCCAGCACGCCGGCCTGAATGGCTGCCCCAATAGCGACGACCTCATCTGGGTTGACGCCCTTGTGCAGATCGCGATTGAAGAACTTGCGAACCGCTTCCTGAACGGCTGGCATGCGTGTTTGCCCACCAACCAATATAATCTCATCGATATCATTCGGGCGCAGGCCAGCATCGGAAAGCGCCTGCCGAACGGGTGCAATCGAGCGCTCAATCAGATCGGCGGTCATCTGTTCAAGCTTTGAACGGGAGAGCTGGATGCTGAGATGCTTGGGGCCGCTGGCATCGGCGGTGATAAACGGCAGGCTTAGTTCCGTCTGCATCACCGTTGAAAGCTCCATCTTGGCTTTTTCTGCCGCCTCGCGCAAACGCTGGAGCGCCGTTCGATCCTTGCGTAGATCGATGCCATTATCCTTCTCGAACTGCTGGGCAAGAAAATCGACAATCCGCTGGTCGAAGTCGTCCCCACCAAGATGCGTATCGCCATTGGTGGCCTTGACCTCAAACACGCCATCGCCCAGTTCGAGGATCGAAATATCGAAGGTGCCGCCGCCAAGATCATAGACAGCAATCGTCTGCTCTTTGCCCTGCTTGTCCAGCCCATAGGCCAGTGCGGATGCGGTTGGTTCGTTAATAATTCGCAGAACTTCTAGCCCTGCAATCTTGCCAGCATCCTTGGTGGCCTGCCGTTGGCTATCGTTAAAATAGGCTGGCACGGTGATCACCGCCTGCGTGACTGGTTCGCCCAGATATGCCTCGGCATCGGCCTTGATCTTCTGCAACACCATGGCCGATATCTCCTGTGGTGCGTGATCGCGCCCGCCCATCAGTACCCGCACATCGCCATTGGTTGCTTCGGCCAGCCGATAGGGAATCAGCTGCCGATCCCGCTGAACGATTGGATCGCTCAATTTGCGGCCCATAAAGCGCTTGACCGAAAAGATCGTGTTTTCTGGGTTGACGACTGCCTGGCGTTTGGCAACCTGGCCGACCGTCCGCTCGCCATTTTTGCTGACCGCAACGACCGATGGCGTCAGGCGATTGCCCTCCGCATTGGCGATCACCACCGGCTCGCCACCCTCCATCACCGCAACGACTGAATTGGTTGTTCCAAGATCGATGCCGATTATCTTGCCCATATATACCTTCACAGGAGCCCGAGTCAGGAGTCAGGAGTCAGAAGCCAGGAGTCAGAAGTGTACTGTGCTATTGTTTCGAAGACACTTCTGAAGACTAGGCTTTGACTTTGACCACTGGGTTTGGCTGCTGAATATTATGCTTTTCCGACTTTGACCATGGTTGGACGAAGGACTTTTTCGCGGAGTTTGTAGCCACGCTGAAGATCGGCAATCACCTTGCCCTCTTGTCCTTCGGCATCTTCATAGATCACCGCTTCGTGGAGATTTGGATCGAACTGCTCGCCAACAGCGCTGATTGGTGCCACGCCTTCGCTCTCGATAATAGCGGCCAGCTTCTGTGGGATCAATTTGAAGCCATTGTACCAAGCACTTGCCGCCACTTCTGGGGTGACACTACCCATTGCCCGTTCGAGATCATCCATCACTGGCAGCAATTTCAGGAGCAGTGCCGCACTAGCACCGCGGATTAGTTCGGATCGTTCCTGATCGGCACGGCGCTTGAAGTTCTTATAATCGGCAACCGCCCGCAACCACTGGTCACGGTTTTCGGCACTTTCGCGCTCCAATTTGGCAATACGCTCGTGCAATCCGGTTACATCCAGCGCTTCAACAACAACTGACTCTTGGTCTGTTGATTCTTGGGCTGTTGTCTCGGTGCGCTCCTCAGTCATTGGTACTACTCCTCTCAAAATGGCGCTATAGGCTGCGCCCCACCATGACATAAATGTATCTATGATTCGGATGCGTTACGCCCTGTTTCGTTCCCATACAGATCGCCAAGCAGATCGCTCATTACCGTCGATATATAGCGAACCGTCGATATCGTACGCGGGTAGGCCATCCGCGTCGGGCCGATGACCCCAAGTACGCCAGCAACACTGTTGGCCACCCCATAGCGCGATAGCACCACACTATACTGACGCATCTCATCGCGGCCATGCTCGCCACCGATCACAACCTGAACGCCATTGCTGGCCAGAGCCTGCGGAATCAGGCTGTCAAGCCCTTTGCCGCCCTGGACAATCTCCAGCACCTGGCGAACACGGCCAACCTGGGCGAATTCTGGTTGGTTGAGTGCTTCCATCAGGCCATCGCTATGAATGCCTTTATTGAGTTGTTCCTCAAATTGGCGCATCGCCCGAACGACGATCTCCAACACCTGCCGCTCAATATCCTCGAATGCACTGCCAGCGGCCCGATCCTGGGTGAGCAATTCCTCCAGCCGAGAAACCGCTTGATCATAGGATCGCTCATTCAATCGCAATGCACTGCGGCTCAACTCCTCCTGGGTGCGTGCCGTCTCAAAAGCCAGCGTCTGTTGACGGATCGTTCCATCGTGGAGAACCAGCACCAACAGAACAATCGTATCCTGAATGGCGATCAGCTCAAGGTGTTTGAACCGCGATTGATAGGCTCGCGGTGGCGTCACAACCGAAACATTCTGTGCTGTACGCGCCAGAACCGCTCCAGCCAGCTGAATCCATTGATCCAACTCGGTTCGCACCTGGTAGAACTGATGGCGGATGGTGCGCTGCTCGGTGGCCGAGAGTGGCGTTCGATCCATCAGATTCTCGACAAAATAGCGATACCCTGCATCGGTTGGTACACGGCCAGCCGATGTGTGTGTATGGGTGAGATAGCCAAGCTCCTCTAGTGCGGCCAGCTCGTTTCGTACCGTTGCCGATGAAACGTGCAGCCCAAACTTGCGCGCCAATAACTCTGATGGCACTGGCACAGATGTCTCAACATATTCCTGGATGACCAGCTTTAGTATCAGCCGGCGCCGTTCGCTCATCTCCATTGTGGAACCCCCATGAGCGCCTCCAGGCTTCCATCGGAACTGCCGTAGCAGCTCCAATCATGAGCATGTTAGCACTCAGGCGATAAGAGTGCTAATAGCATAGTATAAATGATTGGCGTGCTTTCGTTGCACGCCGTTCAACCCATATTCTACCAAAATTTAGCTCATGCGACAAGCGCTCCTAGCGGGATTTTGCAGGGCAGGTGCATGCGAACAACATAATGGGCGATCATGCCACCCTCAACATCCGCAGGCTAAAGCCCGCGGCCCGGAGAAGATGCACCAGAGCCGCATTCCATAGGTGCAATCGATCTATTATATTTATAGATTGCCTCGGTGCGATCAAAAGTATGGAGGATAACAGACTCTTCAGATATCCTGGGAATTGCTTCCGAACAGTAGTATCTATCTATTTAGAAGCTATACTATGAGGATCAATGATGCGTGATTTGGATAGCAACGTATTGCCGGAGAATTCGGCCAGGCTTGCACATGTGGCCCTGATGCCAATGTACGCCACTTGCGTTGGCGAGTACCCTTTTTCTTGTGTGTGGCGTTATCTTCTTGTGGCAGTAACTCTAAAAAATGGCAAGATCTGAGCAACCTGTTGGCATGTGGCGCGACGATATATTAGCACATGTAGTAGATTTTCGGCATAGGTAGCCGCGTAGGTAGTGTTACTGATGTTGCTAGGGATGGCGCGCTTCTATACTAGATAGGTGGCGAGGATGCGATCCGCAGGGGCGCGATATATCGGGTCCGTACGCCATATCATATGTGTATTGTCCAAATGGCACCTGGTTTCTCTCAGGCAATTGAGGGAAGGCTGGCGCTCTTCGCATATATAAGAACTATTTTAGCCTGCTGCTCATTATTGGATATGCGTAACCACGGAGGATCACTCGAATGGACAATCAGATCGTCTCCAAATCGCAAACTCGTAGGTCGAATTGGTATGGCCGGACCGCACGATTCGCCCTGCTGATCCTTCTGTCCATCTCATCATTGCTGCCAGCCGCAACCCCGGCCTTCGCAGCGAGCCTGACGATCAACACTACCGGCGATGGCGCGGATGTTACTCCTGGCAACGGGATCTGCGAGACTGCCAACGGCAACGGAATCTGCACGCTACGCGCCGCCATCCAGGAGGCCAATGCGCTAGCTGGCGCAGATACGATCAGTTTCAATATTCTGACCCCTGGCCCATATGTTATTACACCGCTCTCGACATTGCCAACGATTACTGATTCAACCGTGATAGATGGCTACACGCAGCCGGGTGCATCTGCGAATACGCTGGCGGTTGGCAACGATGCCGTGATCCAGATTGGGCTGGATGGCGGTGGGTGTGCCTGCCAAGGGCTCCAGTTTGTCAATGTGAGTGCGGGTGCTGTACGTGGCCTGGCGATCTATGGCGGCTTCAATGATACGCTCGTGATCGAGAGTAGTAGCGGTGTTACGGTTGAAGGCAACTTCATCGGGCTGCAGCCCAACGGCACAGCCAGTGGCGCGATTAGTTCTGGTATTTATATCGATAATAGCAATAATAATCTGATCGGTGGGACAACGCCAGCAGCTCGCAATGTTGTTTCTGCCAATCAGTATGGTGTCAATATCACCGCCGGTGCGGCCAATGCAGTTGGGAATGTGGTGCAGGGCAACTATATTGGCACCAATCCGGCGGGTACCACGGCAATCCCGAATACCAATACTGGCGTTCTGGTGATCACATTTGGCGCGCTGGTGAACAACACAACCATTGGTGGCACAACGCCTGGTGCGCGGAATGTGGTTTCTGGCAATGGCGAAGGGATTTCGCTGTGGGGTGGTACTGCGATTGTGACGAATCCGGGTGTTACCAATACCGTTATTAAGGGCAATTATATCGGCGTGGCCAGTGATGGCGTTAGTGTACTGCCGAACAATTCAACATATGGCGGTATCGTGATCCGCAACTGGGCATCGAACACGACAATTGGTGGTGCTGCTGCGGGTGAGGGCAATATCATTGCCAACAACCCAATCGGCGTCACGATGTTCACTGGCTACCAGAATGCAATTGTTGGCAACAGTATCTATAATAATACTGGCTTAGGCATCGACCTTGGCCTTGTCGGGGCGAATGACGCTGGCGATGGCGATGATAGCCTCACCAACGTTTCCCTGGCGAATAATGGCCAGAATTATCCGGTGATCAGTGCAGCCACGATCACAGGCGGCAACCTGAGCATCGACTACAGCCTCGACTCACTCGTCAGCAATAGTGCCTATCCGGTCGCCATTGATTTCTATGAAGCCGATAGCGCGGCCAGCGGCGAAGGCCGGGTGTACCTTGGCCGCAGGACGATTGCTGGGCCTGGTTCATTCAATGCCAATCTTGGCAATGCCGCCACGCTCGGTGTTAGCACCAATGATCCAATCGTCGCCACCGCGACCGATGCCAATGGTAATACCTCGCTGTTTAGCCCAGTTGTGCTTACCACCGGCGGTTCGGATTATGTGGTGAACAGCACTCTGGATAGCCCTGATGCAGTACCTGGCAATGGTTCGTGTCAGACCGCAATTCTCGGCGAATGTACACTGCGCGCCGCGATTATGGAGGCCAATGCGCAACCAGGTGGACAGACAATCGCCTTTAATATTCCTGGGACTGGCCCACACACGATCAAGCCGCTCTCGGCATTCCCGGCTATCACAAGCTCCATTTCTATCAATGGCCTGACCCAGCCGGGGGCGAGTTGTGCATCCTGGCCGCCAACGCTCCAGATTGAAATCGATGGAAGTTCTACAACAAACACTATTCTGCTCGATTACTTCAGTGCTGGCGGTAATACGATCCGCGGATTGGTGATCCACAGCTTCTTTGGTGCCATCGAGCTGGCCAACAGCAGCAATAATGTCATCGAGTGCAATTTCCTTGGCACCGATGTGAATGGAACGCTGGCGAAAGGCAACACATCAAGTGGGATCATCATCCAGCAAGCATCGAGCAATAACCGGATCGGTGGGCCGCTGGTGAGCCAGCGCAACCTGATCTCCGCCAATGGCGCGCAGATCGAGATCGATAATTTTGGATCGAAGCCCTTTAGTAACATCATCCAGAATAACTACATCGGAACCGATGTTACCGGCTCACGCGGGCTCGGCACATCTGCATCCGAGACGATCTTTATCTATGGTTCCGACACCAACAGCATTATTAGCAATCTGATCTATAGCACCGGCAACGTGACTGTCAATACCAAAGGTGGGATCGCTATCTCCGGCGATATTGGGCGCAGATCGCTTGGTAATATCATCCAGGGTAATGTGATTGGGATCGCTGCCGATGGGATCACCGCCACTGGCAGCGTTGCCCCGGCGATCAATCTGTACCCCTCCGATAGCAACTCGGCCTCGATTGCGGGCACGGTGATCGGTGGCAGCGGGCCGGGCCAGAGTAATCTGCTCTCCGGCAATACTGGCGAGGGGATCTATGCTTTTGCCGATAGCAGCACTATCCAGGGCAACCTGATTGGCACCCAGGCCAATGGGATCGCCGCCCTGGGCAACCAGGCCAATGGCATCACGATCAATGGCAATACCAACGTGATTGGTGGGATCGGCGTAGGCCAGGGCAATGTGATCGCCAACAACACCGGCAGCGCGGTGAGCATCCTGTCCGGCTCCGGTAACATCATACGTGGCAACCGGATGTCCAATAATGGCGGCCTGGGGATCGATCTTGGCGGCGATGGTGTGAGCTTCAACCATGCTGGCAATATCGCTGGGCCGAATGTGTACCAGAACTACCCGGTGCTGACGCTGGCAACATCGAATGGTAGTACTACCCGTGTTGCCGGGACGCTCAACAGCACGCCTGGCACAAGCTTTATCATTGATGTGTATGCCAATCCGACCTGCGATCCGACATCGTTTGGTGAGGGCCGGACGGAACTGGGTTCATTCCTGGCAGGCACCGATAATAGCGGCCTGGCAACCTTCGATCAGGTTCTGGGAGCCGGTGCGACCGAGCCACAGGGCATCAGTGTCACGGCTACTGGCCCAAGCGGTACCTCCGAGTTCTCCTATTGCCGCCCGGTTTCCACAACAAACCTGAACTGGGTACAGGCACAATCGGTTTCAAACGATTCCACAACTACCCAGTACATCACCGATCGTGTGCAGGAGAAGTGGTTCAAGTTCGCTGTTCAGCCCGGTGATAAAATGCGCGTCACACTGACTGGCCTGCCGGGGAGCGCAATCAGCCTGCATACCGATCCAAACCCGATCTATAATGGCCTGACGAACCCCCAGAATGCGGCGGTGCTGAGCGCCGAAGCGGCTGATACGGCCTTCCTGCCAAGTGGTTCATTACCGAGTGGCTCGCTCCCAAGCGGTTCGTTGCCATCCGGATCGCTCCCAAGCGGTTCGCTGCCATCCGGATCGCTCCCAACAGGGTTCCTGCCGAGTGGTTCGCTGCCCAGTGGTTCGCTGCCCAGTGGTTCGTTGCCCAGTGGTTCGTTGCCCAGTGGTTCGCTGCCCAGTGGTTCGTTGCCCAGTGGTTCGCTGCCCAGTGGTTCGCTGCCCAGTGGTTCGCTGCCCAGTGGTTCGTTGCCCAGTGGTTCGCTGGATGCCTATTCCAGCGCTGCGCGGCGCAGCCTGATGGGCACATCCATGGATCCATATGCAACCGTGCAGACGATTGAGCGCAACACCTATGATCTCCAGGAGAACCTGTATGTTCGCGTTATTGGCCCCTATAATCTGGCGACGCCATTCAGCCTGGATGTGACTGTCTTTGATGGTGTGTGTGGCGCACTTCAGGCTGTTCCGAGCAGTCTATCGGTGATCGCTGGCACGGCGCTAGCTCCCAGTACAAAATCATCGCTGATCCTAACGCATTCTGGTCGTTTGCCCGGCACCCCGGCTGAAGTTACGACCGCGCTGGCCGATCTTCAGAGGCTTGCAGTGCGCACCGATGTGAATGGTGTGGTGATCGATCTTGCCGACGCGAAGTACCAGCGGGTTGCGTGGGCGAATACACAGGCCGATCAATTCCCGGCTTGCCCAACAGCCAAGAATACTGTTGCCCGCGAGATCAAGGCGGTGATCGATGCCTATCGTGCGG
This sequence comes from Chloroflexales bacterium, assembly GCA_038214135.1. Lineage (GTDB taxonomy): Bacteria > Chloroflexota > Chloroflexia > Chloroflexales > Roseiflexaceae > JANLSE01. Next base: position 22,041 of record JBBQSD010000021.1, read on the forward strand.
CGAACACGGCCAGCGGTGCAACGACGCTCAAGTATATTGTATTAGCCGGTGGTGCCAGCGTTATTCCATTCTTCCAGGTGCAGGATGTGGCCGGGCTGGCAAATGAAAAAGAGTATGTTGCCCCAGTGGCTCCTTCCACTCCATCGGAGGCCGGGCTGCGGGCTGGATTGGTGCAGGGCCAGGATGCGTATGGTTCGCAGATCAATCTATCGCGCGGTGATCATACCCTCGCCATCCCGGATCTGGCGGTTGGTCGGTTGGTCGATAGCGCCAGCGATATCAGCATGGCAATCAATACCTATATCGCAACCAATGGCGTGGTCGTGCCACAATCTGCGCTCGTCACCGGCTACGACTTTGTTGGCGATGCCGCAGCCGCGATCAAAATCGAAACCGACGCGGGCACAGCATCGCAGAGCGACACCCTGATCCAACCGGTTGGCGAGCCGCCAACCGGGCCGAACGCCTGGACGGCAGACCAACTGCGAACCAAGCTGCTTAGTGGTAACTTCGACATCGCCGTATTGTCAGGCCACTTCAGCGCGGGGAATCTGCTGGCTGCTGACTACACCACAAAGCTGACAGCAGAGGAGATCGCCAATTCGACAGCCAATCTGACAAATGTGATCATTCTGGCGTTGGGCTGCCATGGTGGGTATAGCATCCCCAGCTCCGATCTGCTGACAGGCGCATCACCAAACCCGGATTGGGCCAAAGCCTTCCTACGCAAGGGTGCGGCTGGCTTTGTTGCTGCCACTGGCTATGCCTATGGCGATACCGAACTGACCGAATATGGCGAGCGGTTGTTTGTGGGCATTGCCCAGCAGTTGCGCACCGGCAGCGGGCCGATCTCGCTCGGCCAGGCACTGGTTGCAGCCAAGCGGCAATACCTGGCCCAGACGGCACAGTTGACCGGCATTGATGAGAAAACCGTGATCGAGATGGCACTCTACGGCCTACCGATGATGAAGGTCGACATGCCTGGCACACGACTAAACCCTTCTGTCGAGACGCCGATTGTGAACTCGACGTCTCCTGCCACAACTGGCCCAGGCGCGAATACCGGCCTGAGCAGCACCGTCACGACATTGGCACCAACCGTTGTCACCAATACGAAGCCGCTTGTCAATCTGTCCAATAACACGACCGTCACAACAACCTATCTCTCCGGCGCGGATGGTGTCGTCGCCAACCCATATGAGCCAATCTATCCCAAGGATCTCTATAATGTGAGCATCCCCAATCGGGTGCTACGCGGCGTGGCCTTCCGTGGTGGTGTGTATAGTGATCGAACGGGCATTATACCGTTGACCAGTGCGCCGGCAACCGAGACATCGAGCGCACATCTGGCCTTTACCACCGATGTGTTCTATCCGAACCAGACGTGGCTGCCGAACTTCTATGATGCATTCAGCGGTGGCCTCACCCGCCTGATTGTTATTCCAGCACAGTACCAATCACGTGCGCCTGGTACTATCGATGGGACGCTGCGTACATTCAACAATCTGAACCTGCAGCTGTACTACCTGCCGAGCGACTGGGCTGCGCCAACAAGCTCTGCAACCGTCAAGTCTGCGGCAGTCTCGGCTGCGCCAACCATCCTTGGCGCATCGGCTGAGGAGAACAATGGTATCGTGACATTCAGTGTGAATGCACAGGCCGATGGTTCAGCTGATGTTCAGTCCATCTGGGTGCTCTACACCGGCAAGCTCGGTAGCACATACCATGGCCAATGGCTGCCGCTCGACCTGACGCGCAGCGCATCCGATACGACATTATGGACAGGCACGCTCGCGCTGCAATCTGGTGCGAATGCCCAGGATCTCCAGTTTATGGTGCAGGCCGTTGGCGGCGCTGGATTAACGACACTGGCAACGAACCTTGGTGCCTACTATAGCGTCACCAGTGCCGGCACGGTTGTTCCAACACCAATTGCAACCACGCTGGCGCTGCAATCGCCGCCAACAGCGGGCATCTATCTGAAGGACAGTTCGTTCAGCCTCATCCTGACCGCAGCTAATCAACCGCTTGCTGGCAAGAATGTCACACTCGACATCGGCGGACAGCAGGCTCAGGCAACAACAGACGCAAATGGTCGGGCGACGATTACGCTGAAGCCTGTGCTTACACCAGGGAGTTATACCGTCCAGGCCAGTTTCCGTGGTAGCGCCGACTATATCGGTTCGACGGCGAGTAGCGCATTCATACTGAACAAGGACAGCACGACCGTTACGGTTACGCCAACATCGGCAACCATCACACTCGGCCAGTCCACACCGATTGTCGCGGTGGTACGCGATTCGGCCAACCAAGCACTGGGTGGCAAGTCGGTGTTCTTCGTGCTCCACAATACATCGCAGACGCTTGTTCGCTCGGTGATTAGCGATTACCTTGGCAACGCTGCGCTTGGCGCAGTGCCGCTGCCAATTGGAATCTACACCGTCGATGTCTATTTCAATGGCACGATCCCAACCGGTGGCAGCCAGCCACTCATCCTTAGCGACGATTACTATGCGAGTTCGAACCGGCTTGGATCAGCGCTCACAATTGCGAACGTCAGCGATACAACGCCACCAACGATCACGGCAGCGGCAACGACAGCGCCAAATGCGAATGGTTGGTATAAAACATCGGTGACAGTACGCTTCACCTGTGCGGATGCTGGCTCGGGTATCGCATCGGGAAGCTGCCCGGCGGATCAGACACTCAGCGCGGAAGGATCAGCTGTGTCCTCGACAGCTCGAACCGTTGCAGATGTTGCCGGGAATATCAGCGCACCAAGCAATATCGTTACAGTCAAGATCGATAAAACCGCGCCGACATCAACAGGCAGTGTGACGATCAATGGCAATCAGGCAACCGTGACGCTGTCTGCGAGCGATAGCCTTTCGGGTGTTGCCAGCACCAGCTACCGGATCAATAACGGCACACAACAAACCTATAGCGCTCCATTCGTTATCAGCACCGCAGGCACCTATGTCGTGACCTACTTCAGCACCGATAGGGCTGGCAACGCCGAGGCTGCCAAGACGCTGACATTCACCGTTCTGAGCATTCTGGATACCTTCAACCGTGCGAATGGTGGTGTAGGCAGCAATTGGGATGGGACAACCGGTACAGCAGCCTATAAGATCGCCAGCAACCGCTTGGATGTACAGCTGGGCGGGCCAATCTACTGGAAAACCGCATTTGGGAAGAGCCAAGAGGCGTTTGTTACACTCAGCACGATTGACACCGGGAGCCGTGAGCAGGGTGTGCTGCTCAAGGTGCAGACAAGTAGTGTGAAAATGGCTGGCGGAATTGCTGTCGTCTATGATGCCAAGGCACGAGCGGTGCGTGTCGAGACTTTACGTGTCAATTCGTTAACCTGGACGTTATATGCCAATCAGGCGGTCACATTCAATAATGGGGATCGGCTTGGGGCACGGGCGCTGGCCGATGGCACCATTCAGATCTACAAGAATGGCGTGTTGGTCGCCACAGTGACATTGAATGCCGCAGACAAGACCTTCTTCAATAGTAAGGGTGGTAACATCGGGCTGTGGATGGTCGATGCTGCCAACGGGCTTGTCGACGATTTTGGCGGTGGGACGCTCGCACCCTAGTTGGCTTCGCTTGTGAGGTTTGCTATAAATAGTGGGCTTCGCATTCCTGATCTATAATATATGCACTAAACGCTATATCTTCCTGTGGAAACCTGTTCGGCGAAAGCCTGCATCTCACCCAGCTTCTCACATATGCCAGGAGAGGGGCTGGGTTAGCGCAGTTCACGATAGCGAGATGTCATGGAATCTTTACACGCCTATATCCCGAATGACCGACGCATGGCGCTTGCGGAAGGCGTCGAGCTGCCCGAGCGAACAACCGGTGCAGCACTATTTGCCGATATATCTGGCTTTACCCCGCTCACCGATGCATTGGTTCGTGCCCTTGGCCCGCAGCGTGGCGCTGAGGAACTGCCGCGCCAGTTGAACAAGATCTATGATGCGCTGATCACCCAGGTCGATCAATATCGTGGCAGTGTGCTTGGCTTCAGCGGCGATGCAATCACCTGCTGGTTCGACGATCAGGAACTGCACGCAGCCACAGAGCCATCTTCCACCCCTAGCCCGGCAGCACTGCGTGCTACCGCATGTGCCCTGGCGATGCAAGAGGCAATGCGCCAGTTTGCCCAGATCGAAATTGCTGGCGTCGGAGTCGTCTCGCTTGCAATCAAGGTAGCGGTAGCTGCTGGCCCGGTGCGGCGCTTCCTCGTCGGCGATTCGGCAATTCAGACGATTGATGTACTGGCTGGTGAGACTCTCCAGCGGCTAGCCGCTGCCGAACATCAGGCCGAAAAAGGGGATGTCCTCCTCGATCAGCCAGCCGCCAGCGCAATCGGCGATCAGATTAGCATCCAGGAATGGCGCGACGATCACGATAGTGCCGCACGCTTTGCCGTTGTGAGCGGCCTTTCTATCACCGTTGAACCCAATCCATGGCCACTCTTGGCCTCCGACGCACTCAGCGATGAACAGATCCGACCATGGCTGCTGCCGCCAGTCTATACACGCCTGATCAGCGGTATGGGCGAGTTTCTCACCGAACTGCGGCCAGCCGTGGCTCTCTTCCTGCGCTTTGGTGGGATAGATTACGATAACGATGAGCAGGCGCAATCCAAGCTTGATGCCTATATCGAGGAGGTTCAGCGCATCCTGGCGCGCTACGATAGTTACATGCTCCAACTGACGATCGGCGATAAAGGTAGCTATTTGTATGTCTCGTTCGGCGCACCGCTCGCCCACGAGGATGATGCAAAGCGTGCGGTTGCGGCTGCGCTGGAATTGCGCGATATCCAGATGGACTATATCGTTGGCGTGCAGATCGGCGTTAGCCAGGGGCGTATGCGTACCGGAGCATATGGCAGTGGGACGCGCCGAACCTATGGCGTGTTGGGCGATGAGGTTAACATGGCTGCCCGGCTCATGCAGAACGCACCATCAGGCCAGATCTATGTCAGCGCCGCAGTACGCAAAAGCACCGCCGATGGCTTTATCTGGTGGAACCTGCCGCCGCTGCTTGTGAAAGGCAAGTCGCAGCCAATCACCGTGTTCCGCTTGCTGGATATCCAGGAGCGCCAGACGATCCGTTTGCAAGAGCCGAAGTATAGCCTGCCCATGGTTGGCCGTGAGGCTGAAATGACGCTGATCGAACAGAAGCTCGATGCTGCGTTACTTGGTCATGGCCAGATCATTGGAATCACCGCCGAAGCAGGCATGGGCAAATCGCGCCTGATTGCCGAGGTTATTCGGCTGGCACGGCGGCGTCAGGTTGTCGGCTATGGCGGCGAATGCCAATCGTATGGCACCAATACAAGCTATCTGGTTTGGCAGAACGTCTGGCGGGCGTTTTTCGCGCTTGCGCCCGGCATGGATATAGAAACCCAGATCGCGACACTGGAGCACGAACTGGATCAGATCGATCCAGCGCTGCTTCCGCGCCTGCCATTGCTTGGCGCAGTGCTCAACATCACGATCCCCGATACCGAGCTGACCAGTTCGTTCGATGCCAAATTGCGCAAGGCATCGCTCGAGTCGCTTCTTGTCGATTGCCTCCGCGCACGCGCCGTCCAAATGCCACTGCTGCTCGTGCTGGAAGATTGCCACTGGCTTGATCCGCTCTCGCATGATCTGCTGGAGGTGATCGGTCGCGCAAATGCCGATATTCCCGTGCTGATCGTGCTGGCCTATCGCCCGCCACAGGTGCAGCGCCTGCTGGCTCCGCGAGTCAATCAGCTGATGCACTTCACCGAGGTAGCGCTAACCAATCTGCCAGATGCTGAGATCGCCCAACTTGTGCGCTACAAACTTGGCCAGATCTATGGTGCTGGTACTGAGCTAGCGCCTGGGCTTGTTGAACAACTTGGTGCCCGCGCCCAGGGCAACCCATTCTATATTGAAGAGTTGCTCAACTACCTGCATGATCGCAATATCGATCCACTACAGCCGAATGCTCTGCAGATGATCGACCTACCATCGAGCCTGCATAGCCTCATCCTCAGCCGTATCGACCAACTCAGTGAGAGCCAGAAGATTCTGCTGAAAGTGGCCAGCGTGATCGGGCGCTTGTTCCGTGCAGCAATGCTCTGGGGTGTCTATAACCTGTTTGGCAATCAGGATCGGGTGCTGAACGACCTGCAGATCTTGAGTGATCTCGAACTGACACCGCTCGACACGCCTGATCCAGAGTTGGCCTATCTATTCAAGCATATTCTTACCCAGGAAGTCGCCTACGAGACTCTGCCGTTCGCTACACGCTCGATGCTGCACGACCAGATCGGGCAATATATCGAACGCGTCTATACCGAAACGCTCGATCAGTATGTCGATTTGCTGGCCTACCATTATGATCATAGCGAGAATGTGGTAAAACGCCGCGAGTACTTGCTCAAGGCTGGCGAAATCGCTCAGGCAGAATATGCCAATACAGCAGCGATTAGCTACTATCAGCGTGTGCTGCCATTGCTGCCCGAAACCGACCAGGTTCCTGTGATGCTGAAGTTGGGCCAGGTGCTTGAACTAGTGGGCGAATGGCAGGCCGCCGATGCGATAGATCGGCAGGCACAGCTATTGGCGGAGCGCCTGAACGACGCAGCTGGCCATGCCCAGGCACAGCGGGCGTTGGGCTGGTTGCTGCGCAAACGCGGCGAATATGCCGAGGCCGAGACATGGATGGCACGCGCCCGTGAGGGCTTCCAACAGCGTAATGATCTGGATGGGTTCAGCCATGTGCTGGCCGATATTGGTGAGATCTATCGGCTTCAGGGCAAATATGTAGAAGCGCGCGGCTACTATGATCAGAGCCTGGAACTTGCGGCAAATATCCCCGATTCAATCCGCCGCCAGGCTGCACGCGCCCATACACTGCGTGGTGCCGGTACCGTCGCAACATGGCAGGGCGATTATACTGTGGCCCGTGAATTGAATGATGAGAGCCTGGCGATCCGCCGCGAGCTTGGCGATAAGCCGGGAGTTGCCGTTCTGCTCAACAATCTGGGCATTATCGCCCGCTTTCAGCGCGATCTGGCAGATGCGCGCCAGATGAATGATGAGAGCCTGGCGCTCTTCCGCGAACTTGGTGACCGCTGGGCGGTTGGGCAGTTGCTCAATAATCAGGCCTGTGTCGCTAGCGATCAGGGCGAATACACCGAGGCGCGAATATTGCTGCACGAGAGCCTGTTCATCCGCCGGCAACTGGGTGATAAAGCCGGCCTGGCGCTGTCGCTCAATACTCTGGCCGATGTCGTGCTGGACGAGGGCGATTATGCGGCGGCCCGCCCACTGCTCGATGAAAGCCTGGCACTCAATCGCGATCTTGGTGATCAGACAGCAATTGCTTATCTGATCGAGGATTATGCAGGCTTAGCCGCCGCCGAGGCTCAACCAGAGCGGGCATTACAGTTGGCTGGCTTCGCTGCTGCGCTTCGGGAAGCGCTTGGCGCACCATTGCCGCCTGCCGAACAGGCCCGTGTTGATCGCATGCTTGCTCTAGCCCATGCAGCACTTCCTGATACCGCAGCACAAGAACGGGCTACTGGTCAGGCGCTCCAGATCGATCAGGCGATCGCTTTGGCACTGGCAATGCCACTGTAGTTGAGCAGCGCTGTTTATCAATCTGCGAAATCTGCGGATAATATACTGTCCAATACCCAGCCGTGAAGAGTATATCAATCAAGGAACAGCCGTATGCAGTTGCACATCCGTCTCGGAGAAGTATTAACCCCCGAACTCATTCTGGCGTATAGTGAACATATCCGCGATTTCCTGGTGCTCGAAGGCGTCCGCCCCGATCCCAATGATCTCGCAGCAACCGAATTGACCGAACGCCAGATCAAAGAATTGCTTGAAGAATTAGCCGAGGAGAACTAAAAAATGCTTGTAGGCATGGTTCGCGCATACGCCGCGGGCTAAAGCCACGCGGCTACACATGATCATTCGCTAGCCGCAGGCTTCCGTGATGACGCCCGTTCCCCATGCGCCGACAAGCAGCGCGGCTACACGTGATCATTCGCTAGCCGCAGGCTTCCGTGATGACGCCCGTTCCCCATGCGCCGACAAGCCACGCGGCTACACGTGATCATTCGCTAGCCGCAGGCTTCAGCCTGCGGATTCAGATTCAAGATACAGCGTTCATTTGACCAGCGTGACCCATCGCGGCGCAATCTCCCCGGACATTTGTCAATCTCCATCAATTGTTCGCAGCGGGAGAGGGGCTGGGGTGAGGATCGTTCTTGGTTCCGCAGTTCCGCAGTTCCTTGGTTCTCTTATTCACTTGTTCGCTCGTTTTCCCGTTCCGTCCGCTCAATCAGGGTCACAAATACATCCTCTAGTGTTGGCGCAACTGGCGTGACAAGCAGTTCCGTGATTCCTGCCACTCTGAGTGCAGCCAGAACCTCTGGCGTTCGTTGGGCCGCAGAATCCACAATTGCATGCAGCCGCGCCCCATGCGGTGCAACCTCGCGTACCCCTGGCAGCCCTGCTAGCATACTGCGCGCAACCGCAAGTGGCTCCGCCTCGATCTCCAGCACATCTCCATCAATAATGTGGTGCTTGAGCGCATCTGGTGCATCCAGTGCAATCAGTTTCCCGCCATACATCATCCCGATCCGATGGCAATGCTCGGCCTCGTCCATAAAATGGGTTGTGACGAAGATAGTCACGCCATCGCGGGCCAGGGTGTAGATCACTTCCCAGAACTCACGGCGGGATTGCGGATCGACGCCACCAGTTGGTTCATCCAGAAATAATACCTGTGGTCGGTGGACAATCGCACAGGCCAATGCCAGACGCTGCCGCCCACCACCCGGAAGTGCCGCAGCCAGCACCCGCTCATGCCCTCCCTCAAGCCCTGCCATCTGTAGCAGTTCCGTGATACGAGCCGTTCGTGTACGGCGCGGTGTGCCATAAATATCAGCATAAAACTCAAGATTCTCGCGGACTGTCAGGTCGCCATATAGGCTAAATTTCTGCGACATATAGCCAATGCGGGTGCGCACCGCCTCTGGGTCGCGGGCAATATCGATTCCCATCACCACGCCGCGCCCGTCCGTTGGTGTAAGCAGCCCACACAACATGCGGATTGTTGTCGTCTTGCCAGAACCATTTGGTCCAAGAAACCCAAACACCTCACCCTGATCAACGGTCAGGCTGACCTGATCAACGGCTGTGAATGACCCGAAACGGCGCGTTAATGCCTGTGTTTCAACAGCATAGGTCTGTGTCATCATGTACCTCATTATCAGGAGTCAGGAGTCAGAAGTCAGAAGTCAGGAGCGAAAGAACAAACGAGCAAACCAGCAAATGAACGTAGGAACAAAGGTACAATAGATTCTTGTTCACTCGCTCTCTCGTTTGCTTGTTTCTCGGCTATCGGCTATCGGCTATCGGCTATCGGCTATCGGCTATCGGCTATCGGCTATCGGCTATCGGCTATCGGCTATCGGCTATCGGCTATCGGCTATCGGCTATCGGTCTATCGGCTATCGGCTATCGGTCTAGCGGCTATCGGCTATCGGCTATCGGCTATCGGCTATCGGTCTATCGGCTATCGGTCTATCGGCTATCGGTCTATCGGTCTAGCGGCTAGCGGCTAGCGGCTAGCGGCTATATTCGCGTCGCTCGTCAAGTGCAAATACACATCTTCCATCGTCGGGGCCACGCTTCGCACGGCGATGAGTGTCGCACCCGCCTCACGCAGTACCTCCCGTAATGTTGTTTCACTTGGCGCAGGATCCGCAAACACATGCAGCCGATCACCAACAACTTGCACATCACGGATGCCTGCCAATCCCTTCAGCGTTGCTTCAGCGCTTCGCAGTGGCTCAGCCCGCAATTCCAGCACGATGCCCGGCACAAGCCGTTGGAGTTCGCGTGGGCTGCCCGATGCGCGTAGCCGCCCTGCACGCATAAACCCGATTGTATGGCAGCGATCCGCCTCGTCCATTGCCGATGTCGCAACCAGCACCGTCAGGCCATCGCGGGCAACCGTATCCGCAAGTAGATCCCAGAATTCACGGCGGGCAACTGGATCAACACCAGTCGTCGGTTCATCCAGGATCAACACCTCTGGGCGATGGATCAATGCACAGGCGAGCGCTAATTTCTGGCGCATGCCACCCGAAAGTGCATCGGCCCGTCGCTTCTGAAATGGGCCGAGTCGGCTGAAACTCAGCAATCGCTCGGTCATAGTTGCCCGTTCGGTTGTCGGCAACCCATAGATATCAGCAAAGAAGCGCATATTCTCTAGAACAGTCAGGTCGCCATACAGGCTGAAACGCTGGGCCACATAGCCAATCCGCCGCCGTGCGATATCAGGGTCGCGCCGCACATCAATCCCCGCCACCCACGCCTCACCCGAATCGGCCAGCAGCGCACCACACAACACCCGCAATGTTGTCGTCTTGCCAGCTCCATCTGGCCCAACCAAGCCATAGATGCGGCCAGGCAGCGCTTGTACATTCAGCCCATCAACGGCTCTCACAGCCCCAAAGGCCCGCTTGAGATCCCTGATCTCGATTGCGTATGCATCGCTCATCGCATTCCTCTATCGTACGGGCGTATCGCATACGCCCCAAGCGCGCCCTATCACATAATCAGGTTCACCGTAACACCGCATCGGCGGGCATCCCTGGCTTCAGGCTGTGATCAGGATTAGGCAATTCGACCCGCACAGCAAACACGGTTGTGACACGCTCGGCCTGGGTTTGTACATTGCGCGGCGTGAACTGGGCCTCCTGTGCGATAAAACTGATCGTGCCATTGAATGTCTTGTTGGGGAAGCTATCGACGCTGACCTCAACCTGCTGGCCCTGGCGGATGCGCCCAATATCGGCCTCGGCAATATACAGCGTCAGGCGTACGGTATTGAGCGAGCCAATTGTCATCAATGGCGCACCAGGCGAAACCTGCTCACCTTCATGAATAGGGCGGCTCAGCACTAATCCATCTCGTGGCGCACTCAACGATGCCTTGGCGAGCTGAACCGTAACCTGGTTGCGCGCAGCATTGGCCTGGGCGAGCTGCGCTTCTGCAACCATAAGTTGTTCGGATCGAGCACCTGCCATTGTCTGAGCCAAGCGCGCTTCGGCAGCCCGCAACGTAGCCTCAGCAGCAGCGAGTTGTGCCAGAGCAGTATCCCGAGCAGCCTTGAGTTGCTGCGGGTTCTCACGAATCGCCAGCAGCGTATCCAGGGTGTGTTGGGCACTGGCAAGCGCTGTCTCGGCCTGCGCTCGATCCTCACGAGTCGGGCCGGCCTTGATTTTTGCTAGGGTTGCATTGGCAGCGCGAACCTGTTCTTCCGCGATGCTGACACCGCTGGCCTCACCCTGGCGCAATGCATCATAGCCAACCTGTGCAGCATGCAGTTGTTCTTCCGCCTGGTGCATCGTCGCCTGGGCCTGAACAAACTGCGAATAGTAGCTCGCGCGCGTCCCATCAGTTACATCGGGCTGGCTTACTTGCGGCTGAAAATGGGCTGGGTTATTTGGGTTCGCATCTGGAACATACACAACCCCTTTAACAATCGGATCTTTGCCGGTATCCTGAACATATTCCCAGTTAAACTTTGCTTGTGCATAGCGCGCCTGGGCCTGTGTCAACGCATCAGTCGCCTGGTTCATTGCTGCCTCAGCCTGCGTCTTGCCAGCCGAAAGTTTATCGCGGGTTGCCTGAAGATTAAGCTGCGCCTGGGCAAAAGCCGCCTCGGTAGCAGTAACATCCTCTGCGCGGCTACCAGCCCGCAGCTTGCGTAATGCAGCCTGGGCAGCATCGCGGGCCGCTTGAGCCTGAGCAATCTGCAATTCCAGCTCCTGGGGGTTCGCAACAATCTGGGCGGCATTCTCGGCGGCTCGTTCAGCCCCATCACGGGCTGCTTTGGCCTGATCGCGCTGTGCCTCAGCAGTAGCAATCTCTTCATCGCGTGCGCCAGCCTTCAGTAATGCCAGATTAGCCTGTGCTGCCGCAACGGCCGCCTTCGATTGATCCAATTGCGCCTCAAGCAGCGCCGTATCGAGCTGAACCAGTGGCGCATCCTTCAGAACCTCCTGGCCCTCATCGGCCAGCAGTATCCTTACCCGCCCGGCAATTTCAGATGTAATCAGTACCTGCTCGGCCTCGATTGTTCCAGAGGCATGCAATGGGCCGCTGGCACTCGCGTTTGTGCCCTGCGTTCGCCACCAGATAGCGCCAGCGATCAGGGCAATCACAATAACTGGGGCAATAAAACGAATACGATTATGCATCACATTCTCCCTTGATTGGTATAGTTACTTGCCAGAACATAGTTGGTAATCAACAATACTTGGCTATTGTATTGGCAGCAGCCTTCTGACTCCTGACTTCTGACTTCTGAATACTAGTCAAGCCGTTTCCGAAAGCGCATTGCTGCCACGCTAATCAGCACTGTGCCGAAGATACTGAGTGCGATAACCTGCGGCATGAGTGTGGAAAGATCCACGCCCTTAATCACAATGCCACGCACCACAATCAGAAAATAGGTCAGTGGAATAATGCCGCTGATTGCCCGCAGAACAAGCGGCATCGCAGCAATTGGATAAATGAAGCCAGAGAGAAAGATCGATGGCAACAAGGTCAGAAAGGTCAGCAGAAAGGCTTCCTGCTGCGTATTAGCCACCGTTGAGATCAACAGGCCAATCGCCAGCGTCGTGATCAGGAACAGGCACGAAATCCCAACCAACAATACAATGCTGCCGCGAATTGGTACGCCAAACCAGAGAGTGCCAGCGAGCAATACCTCGACTAAAAGCATCAGCGACACCAGCCCATATGGCAGGATTTTGCCGATCATCAGTTCGAACGGGCGAATCGGGGTGACGATCAGTTGCTCAATTGTGCCGCGCTCACGCTCGCGAACAATTGCCGAAGATGTCAGCAGGGTTGCCTGAAGCTGGAGTACCATGCCAATCAATGCCGGGATCATAAAGATCGCGCTGGCCATATCCGGGTTATACCACACCCGCGTTCGCACCTCAATCGCCGGCCCGGAACTACCCGAAGCACCACGCCGAGCAAGAATCTGCTGCTGGATCATGGTTGCTTCCGATTGGCCGATCAGCCGCGCCGCTGATAATGATGCCGATGCAACAGATGGATCGGAGCCATCCAACACAAACACCACCTGTGCTCCACGGCCACTCGTCAGATCGCGGGCATAATCAGGTGGGATGATCAATCCAGCTCGCGCCGTACCAGCATCAACCATGGCCGCCAATTCCTTCTGCCCACCAACATAGTTCGCCACCTGAAATTGGCCCGATCCAACAAATGCCTCGACCAAATGGCGGCTTTCGGCACTGCGATCCTGATCAAACACAACCATCGGCACATTGCGAACATCTGTTGTGGCCGCATAACCCAACAGGATCAATTGCATGAGCGGCGCAACAAACATCACCGCCAGCGTGCGTGGGTCGCGGATGATCTGGATGAATTCCTTGCGAATAACCGGAATGATGCGTGAGCCCATCTGCCCACCTCTCTCTTGATTAACTGGTCAATCAATTATGAGTTAATCGGCGCTATGCGCCCTGTACCCGTAATGGATGTTGGTGGCCCGCCAAAATCGTGTGTCATGCCTCGGCTGCGATCAATCGATGATTGTGACTGTTGCTCGCTTGTTCCCTCACTTCTGCTGTGCCGCCCTCTCCGACTGGGAGAGGGCTGGGGTGAGGGCGGTTCTTGGCTCTCAGCTTGCAGGTCGTATAATCTGCGTCATCTGCGCAATCTGCGGATAATGCTTGGTTCTTGGTTCAGAATTCTGACTCCTGACTCCTGACTCCTGACGCCTCCGCCAGCCCATTCAAAAACGTCTCAACGACCTGAGCCACAACTCGACCATTATCAACTGTCAGTGCTTCTGGCTGGTGAAATACTTCACGTAGAACAATATGAGCCATAAACATCCCCATAAAGCTACGTGCAGCGATATGAGTATCGTGTGGGCGCAAGCGGCCAAGCACAATTTGATGATCAAGATAGCGCACGAGGGTATGCAGAATCTTGCCAATTGCACCACGGTACAGTGCTTCACTTAATTGTGGGAAGCGCAAGATTTCGCCAAGAGCAATCCGAAAGAATGCCGTATTCTCTGGCATCGTCAATGCGGAAAGATATGCGTGCCCAAATTTGGTCAGCACCTCACGCGGTGGTTGCTCAAAAAACTCCTCGGGATGTTCAGCCAACTGGATAAACACCGCCCGCTCACGCACAATCGCCATGAACAGATCCTGCTTATCCTTGAAATAATGGTAGATCAAGCCAGGCGAAATCCCGCCAGCTGCATCAGCAATATCCTTGTTGGTCGCCTGCTGAAAGCCCTTCCTGCTAAAAACAAGCATGGCAGCATTCAGAATCTGTTGCCGCCGATCACTGGTATCGTTGGTGTCTGTACTCATATCACCCGCTCTTGATTGACTGGTTAATCAAAATATATCACGGATTGATTGATCAGTCAATCAGTATTTTGGTGTATATCGTAGCGACGCAAGCTGTTAATCGGGCCATACAGGCGCAAGCTGTTACGTCTCTACGGCCTAACGCGTGCCTGCACTGGGCTCGTCACAATCTGCGCGTTTGTGTAGGGCAACGCCAGCAGCGCAACTCCCAAAACAGCTGTCAGGCTTGTTGCCACCCAGAAGACATATTCAACCGGCACAAATTCGGTGAGTGGCGGATGGAACGCAAGCGCATAATCAACAAAAATGGAAAGCACATACCAGCCAATCACGGCCAGGCGTCGCGGTAGATTGAGCGGCAGGGCATACAATCCGATCAACAGGCCCTCGCTAAACAGGCCCATATGGGTCACAAACAATCCAACCGAAATAGGCTCGATCTCACCGCCAGCAAGCCAATGGCGCGACCAAAAGGCCAGTGTCCATAGGCCATACTTCATGCAGCCAAACGCAACCAGCGCATTGAATGCAGGCCAGCGTTTCCCGGCTCGTAGCGCAATCAACGCAATCGTTGCAACAAACGCGGCCAATGGGCAATCGGGAATAAATGGGTACGCCCATATCGGTGAGGCAAGCAGTTGTGGGCCATACCAAACAACTCCGCCAATCACAGCACCAAGCAGGTTCGCAACCATGCCACCCCAGAAAATCAGCGGGTTTTTGAGGATGAAATTGAGGATTGTGTGTAAAAAACGGATCATGGAACATATGCTCCTGAGAATTCGAGTATTTGGAAGACAGCAGTCAGTAGTCAGAATAATTGCCTAGTAGTCTGTCAACGCTGATGTGATGATTAAGCATGACGCAGGGGCGCGATATATCGCGCCCGTACGATTGTTCAGCTGAACTATGACGGACTACTAGTACAGCACGCCCCTATCGCAGCATGCGTATCGGCACTCCACCAACAAACGCCCCTGGCGGTACATCCCGATTAACCAAACTCATCGCCGAAACCACCGCCCCATCGCCAATAATCACGCCCGGCAACACAGTTGTGTTTGCACCAATTGTGGCATCATGGCCGATCCAGACAGGGCCACGCCGCCATTCGTGCCGAGTGAACTCATGGCACAACACAACTGAATTGTAGCCAATCACACAATCATCGCCAAGCGTAATATCCTGTGGAAAGAAGATATCCATCATCACCATCACGCCAACCGATGTATAGCTGCCAACGCGCATCCCAAGTGCGCGGTACAGCGCATTCTTGGTTGGCATATGTGGCATATAGCGCGCCAACTGGATCAGGGCTGCATTACGGGAAACCCGCAGATAGCCGCCGGTGAGCATTGGCCAGTACCATAGCGCATTATGCGGCCCTGGCGATGTATTGATCGCCAGGCGCGCTTTGCGGGTTGAACTCGTGCCAAGGCCATCATCGCCCCAGGCTCCGAAGGCTGGTGGCGCAACCCCACAGATTGAGTTGAGGGTCATCTCACCCTTCAGTGATCGTCACTTTGAGGATCTTTTCACCCTCGCCCTTGGCTCGCCCTGCTGGGTCACGCAGCGGGATTGCCTGCACAACATCCTGACCCTTGGTCACCTCACCGAAGATGGTGTACTGCTTATTGAGCCATTCGCAGGCAGCAGTTGTGATAAAGAACTGCGATCCAGCGCTGTTCGGGTCGGCAGCGCGGGCCATGGCTAGCTTGCCAGGTGCATTGAACAGGATCTTGTCGGTGAATTCAGCTGGAAGGCGGTAGCCAGCGCTTCCGGTACCAGTGCCCGTTGGGTCGCCGCCCTGCGCCATGAAGTTTTCCAGCACACGATGCCAGGTCAAACCATCGTAGAACCCTTCCTTGGCCAGAAATACAAAACTATTGACACTCTGCGGGGCGATATCTGGGCGCAGCTTGATCACAATATCGCCGCGTGCAGTCGTAATCGTCGCCGTGTAGTTCTTCTTCGGGTCAATTGTCATCGCCGGGGGAGTGTCCCATTGCTTCGCCGCCATATCTACAATCCTTTCATGTTGGTCATATGCGTGTCTCTACAAATCGATTATACCACCCCCATTCTTCTGCCACCAAGAAAATAACAAAAGCGGCTGGATCTGCTCGATCCAACCGCTCCGACTTCTGACTTCTGACTCCTGACTTCTGACTCCTACAGTTCATCCAGCGGTGAAGCGCCAAGATGAAACCGCAACGCATCTGGGAGGGTTGCACGCCACCCAAGAAAGCTATGATCCCCAGCAAATTCCTGGTACGCAACGCTCGCACCACCCTCAATCAGGGTCGCACACAATGCATGTACCGATTCAATCGATTCGGCCTGCTCATAGCGGCCAACATCAATATAGAAACGGGGGAATGCTTGGTTTCGCCCAGCCGCACGCGCCAACAACGCCGCCACAGCCTGGGAGGTCAAATCAGCAGATGGCGATTGTGCAGCAGCGCCACCAAATAGATCTGGTCGGCTCAATGCAACTGCCAAACTGGCTGCACCAGCCCCAGAAGCACCACAAATAGCCCGATATGGCGCGCTACCTCGTACAGCATAGCGAGCCTCAATAAAGGGTATCACCGCATCGGCAAGCAATCGTCCTAGCCACTCAATCCCATGCTCGGCACCATCCTCAAGAAACACAAGCACTGCCGGTGCGATCTCCTGGAGCTCAACGAGTGCAGCAGCAATCTCTGGTGTACGGCCAGCCAATAGGTAGCCCTCACCAGCAACAAAGTAGATCGTCGAATAGTAGAGGTTGGGATCATACCCCAGTGGAATGCTCACCCAGATTCTGCGCCATACCCCAATCGTTGCACTACTCACAATATGCATTGCCGTATACACAATCGAATCGGGGTCGTGCTCTGGCAGATCCAATGCAGCCTGCGCACTTGGCATCGTCAACACCGATACCATTCGCAGTGGGTTGGTTTCGGCAATCCGCTGTGGGTTAAGCGGATCGAGGATACACCGACCAAGCCATTCTTCCCAGGCCTGCGCTTCGTCGCCTTCTGGTGGGGGATTATCGACGGCAAAGGCGTATCCGATCTGGGCATCAATCGGCAGTTGCGCCGTCATGTAGAACAGATCCGTTCCAGCAATACGAGCCATCCGCGTGGTGCGCACATCATACCCAACAATATCGCCAACCACAGCGACATGTTCAGCATTGGCGTTACGATACAGCCAGGTCACTGTTCCATCATACTCAACAATTGGCGCAGGCAGATCCCCGCCAGATGCCAAGAATTGATCAATCAGGGCGGTAATTTCATCAGCAGGGACACCCTGCGTAACGCGGCGTTCAACCTCGCTGCGCAGATCAGTGAATGTCGGGCGGAAGAGTGCAGTTGCATGCATAATGGGCTGCTCCTTACAAAGCAAACTCTGTCTGCACAGAAACCGCACTATCCTGCTCTAGAGATACGCCCGAGCAGATTACTATGCACTCACGGACTCTCATCCCCGCGTCAACTCCTCCTCCAACGCCGCCTGTGCCGCCTGCGGGCTAGCCTGCCCTTTACTGGTCTTCATAATCTGGCCAACCAGAAACTTGATCGTCGCAACCTTCCCAGCTCGATACTCAGCCACCGCCTTTGGATTGGCCGCAATCGCATCGCGGGCCATCTGTTGCAGCGCATCACCAGAACCAATAACGGCCAGTCCACGCTCTACCACAATCGCGCCAGGCGCATTTCCTGTTCGGAAGCTGGCCTCGAATACTTCCTTGGCACTGGTTCGTGTGATCGTACCATTCGCCAGCAATACCTGCAGCTCACTAATAGAGGCTGGTGGAAAGCGCTCCGCCACCAGATTGAGCGTCTCACCGCTCTCCTTCATCAGCCGGAACAGCTCGCCAGTCACCCAATTTGCGATCTCCTTTGGCGAAACGCCATGCACACGAGCCGTCGCAACAGCCGCCTCATAATAATCCGAATCGCTCCGAATATCCGTCAGTACCTCAGCATCATAGGCAGTCAGCCCATATTCAGCAACAAAACGAGTACGGCGGGCATCAGGCAATTCCGGCAGTGTCGCTCGTTGCGCGGCCACAATCGCATCGGTGATCTGCAATGGCGGAATATCCGGCTCAGGGAAATAGCGATAATCCGCAGAACCCTCTTTCACCCGCTGCAGAACCGTTATGCCCTTCTCATCATCCCAGCCACGCGTCGATTGCGGGATACTCCGCCCAGCCTCTCGTTCAGCAATCTGGCGCGGAATCTCATATTGAATCGCCCGCTCAAGCGAACGGAACGAATTAATATTCTTGATCTCAACCTTCGAGCCAAATTCCTGCTGCCCAACTGGCCGAACCGAGACATTCGCATCGCAGCGTAATGCGCCCTTCTCCATATCGCCAGTATTGACGCCAATCCACACCAGGATCTGGCGTAGTTTCTGAAAATAGCGGCGCGCCTCCTCTGCCGAATCGATCTCCGGCTCAGAAACGATCTCCATCAATGGCACGCCAGCCCGATTAAAATCAACAAGCGAAGATCCATCCGGCATATGGTTCAGCTTGCCAGTATCTTCCTCAATATGCACGCGCGTCAGGCCAATTCGTTTCGGGCCAGCAGCGCCATCAATATCCACCCAACCCGCAATACACAACGGGTCATCATACTGGCTGCGCTGGTAGCCAGATGGCAAATCGGGATAAAAATAGTTCTTGCGCGAAATCACATTATCGGCCTGAATACGGCAATTCAGCGCCAAGCCAGTCAGCATCGCATACTCAATCGCCCGCCGATTGATCACCGGCAACGAACCCGGCAACCCAAGGCACGTCGGGCACACATGCGTATTCGGTGCGGCATCGGCCACATCAGCACTACAGCCACAAAACATCTTCGAACTGGTCAGAATTTGGGCGTGAACCTCAAGCCCAATTGTTGCAATATAATCCATAGCATCTTCCTGATGGCAGAACATCTCTCATGCTATTATAAGCCTATTCTGCTCTGGTTAGAATAACCGCCGTGGCCCACCCATCCTTCGCGGCATACCCCAACCGCCCTTGGCACCCAATACCGCTTTCTTGTTCCAGCACCCATCAATCCACCGTTCGGCTGCGCCAGCTGCACACCGCGGGCATGGCCCGATGAACATGTAGAGATCGATCAGCCTGCGGATTCGGGAAGTATCCATCGTTCAGCGCATCGACCCTGGGTAGCTTACATGATCTGTCAAGTTATGGTATAATCTTGCTGGCTTACAAGAGGTGAACGACAGGCTCCGCCGGCCTCGTCGCGATTAGCAAGGAGCAATCCTGTGGCGATTGACAAAGAAGATCGAACAACGATTATTACCGATTATCAGGTGCATGGCACCGATACCGGCTCAACCGATGTACAAGTTGCGCTGTTGACGGAGCGCATCAATCAACTGATTGAGCATCTGAAGGCTCACCCACACGATCATCACTCACGGCGGGGCTTGTTGAAGCTGGTTGGCCGTCGTCGTCGGTTGTTGGCCTACCTGAGTAGCAAGGATAAGGAACGCTACCGGGCACTGATCAAGCGGCTTGGTCTGCGCGGTTAAGGCCCCGGCCCGGAGAAGACGACAAGGATGACGAGAGCATGCCACGTACGAAATGATGTGTATCCCTCATCTGTGTTGTTGTGTTCGTTCCAAAACCTGGAGATCATTACAGGCCCGGGGAGTGTTCCCTGGGCTTTGCCTTTTGTAAGCCCAGTACTATGAAGGGGCGTTAGGGATTGGAGCTTGGGGCCGATCTATTCGGCAGTAGGCTCCAGTACCTAACGATCCCACGATGGGCCGCATGTGTGGCCCAAAAGGAAAAGGTATGACCGAGCGGAACATTTATTCCGTCAGTGCGGAAATTGCTGGCCGAACCCTGACACTCGAAAGTGGTCGGTTCGCTGAGCAAGCTGATGGAGCAGTCGTCGTACGGTACGGCGACACGATGCTGCTGGCCACGGTGGTCGGCTCAAAAGAGGCGCGTGAGGGCATTGATTTCTTCCCGCTGACTGTCGATTACGAGGAGCGGATGTATGCTGTTGGCAAGATCCCAGGCAGCTTCTTTAAGCGTGAGGGTAGGCCAACCGAGAATGCCATTCTGATTTCACGACTGACCGACCGCCCATTGCGGCCGCTGTTTCCGGATGGCTATCACAATGAAGTGCAGATCCTGATCACTACTTTCGCGATCGATATGATCAATGACCCAGGCATGCTCGCTATTATTGGAGCATCGGCAGCGTTGGCAATCTCCGACATCCCATTCCAGGGGCCTGTTGGCGCAGCGCTGGTTGGCCACATTGATGAGAAGCTGTTGATCAACCCGGCCATGGGCGATATGTCCGATAGCCGGCTTGACCTGACGGTTGCAGGCACAAAGGAAGCCGTGCTGATGGTTGAGGCCGGCGCACACGAACTGACCGAAGAAGAATTGCTGAATGCTGTGATTGAGGGCCATGCAGTCTGCAAGCAGATCTGTGAGCTTCAGGAGCAGTTGGTGGCATTATGCGGCAAGCCAAAGCGCAAGTTTGCACTACCAGTGATCGATACTTCACTGGAGGATGCGATCAGCACATGGATGGGCAGCCGTTTGAAGGATGCGATCAACAATTCCGACAAGCAGGCCCGCCAGGATGGAACCGACGCCCTTGAGAAGGATGTTGTCAAACACTTCACCGCCGATGAGCCGGAAGAAGAATTGGCAGCCCGCACCCAGGCGGTGAAGAAGGCTTTTGAGAATCTATCGACCGAAGCGATTCGTACGGCGATCCTGGAGCACGGCCAGCGCGTCGATGGCCGTAGCCCGAAGGATATTCGCCCCATTCGGATCGATGTTGGCGTGATTCCACGGGTGCATGGCAGTGGATTATTCCATCGTGGCCAGACACAGGTGCTCTCGATTACCACACTTGGCTCACCAGGTGATGTTCAGCGTCTTGATGATCTTGGCGTTCAGAAGAGCAAGCGCTATATTCATCACTATAACTTCCCGCCCTATAGCACCGGCGAGGTCAAACGGATTGGTTCACCCCGCCGCCGTGATATTGGCCATGGTGCATTGGCCGAGCGTTCACTGCTGGCTGTGTTACCGGAACAGCATGATTTCCCCTACACGATCCGGGTCGTGTCGGAGACCCTCTCCTCGAATGGTTCCTCATCGATGGCATCGGTGTGTGGATCGAGCCTGAGCCTGTTGGATGCTGGTGTGCCATTGAAGCGGCCAGTTGCCGGTGTGGCGATGGGCCTGATCACTGGTGCCGATGGCAAATGGAAAGTCCTGACCGACATCCAGGGGATTGAGGATCACCTTGGCGATATGGACTTCAAGGTGGCTGGGACAACCGAAGGCATCACCGGCCTGCAGATGGATATTAAAACCACTGGGATCACCTATGAGATCATGCGGCAGGCCTTTGCACAGGCTCGTGAGGGCCGATTGTTCATTCTGGATAAAATGAACACGGCGATCCCGACACATCGGGCAGAGATGTCGCTCAGCGCACCCCGGATTGTCATCATTCAGATCAACCCCGAGAAGATCGGCGCATTGATCGGGCCTGGTGGCAAGACGATTCGTGGCATCATTGAGGAAACGGGTGCCCAGATCGATGTCGAGGACGATGGCCGGGTGTTCATCACAACCGCCGATGGCGAATCCTCGAAGAGAGCCGTTGCCATCGTCGAATCGCTAACCCGTGAGATCAAGGTTGGCGATCTATTCCTTGGCAAGGTTGTGCGGATCATGCCATTCGGCGCATTCGTTAACCTGGTTCCTGGGAAGGATGGCATGGTGCATATATCAGAACTCGATGTTAACCGGGTCGAAAATGTTGAGGATGTCGTCCAGATGGGCGATGAACTCAATGTCATGGTGATTGCGGTTGAGCAGGGCACCGGCAAGATCAGCCTCTCACGGCGGGCTATTCTCGCTGGTGAATCGGCGGAAGATCGCCGCGCCGCCGGAGCTGGCCGTGGCATCCGTGATGGCAATGGTGGCAGCCGGCCACCGAATGGGGATCGTGGTGGCCGCCCAGGTGGCGACCGGGATCGCCCACGACGGCGACCGTAATTACCTCACCCCCTGACCCCCTCTCCCGGCGTGGGAGAGGGGGAATTGCTTGTACAAGCTGCCGACTGTCGGGCGGTTCAATAATCTTGACAACCAGCGCAAAAACTGCTAGAGTCAGATGGAATACGGGAGTGGCGCAATGGTAGCGCATCTGCTTCCCAAGCAGAGGGCTGCGAGTTCGAATCTCGTCTCCCGTACCACATAGAGTAAACAAACACTGTTCTTCGGGAGCAATTCCGGGAACAGTGTTTTTGTGTTCAGTCATGCGTGCAACATAGCCCGCTCCGATTGCGCCGATCAGCGTGCGTGTGTTGGTCAGCGCAGCACTGGCGGCACGAATCGACCAACTTCCGATCCTGAGAGTGCCATCCCTTGGCATGCGTGTTTATGAAGGCAGTATCTGCCCAAAAACCGGGTGCAGGTAGTGCTCAATAGCTAGCCCTTCCAACAAGCCGTGCGCAAGTTGCGCCAGAGATAACCGGCCAACCATTCGATATCCGCTTTCAGCAGGCTGGGTGGGGCCGCAGGATGAATGGCAAGGGCAGCGCCCGTTTCGATACGGATGCATTGGTCGTTGAGGGCTGGCTGACGCCCCACCCACTGGTGCAGATTGCCGTTGTGCTGGTGGTGACGATCACACCAATTGTGCTATTTGGTTTTGGACTTGGTCTCATTCCAGCGCTGATCATCGCCTACTACCTTGGCCGCAAGAAGGTCACATTCAGCATTGCCTATATTGGGGTGCGAGATCTCAAGATGAAGGGCTGTGTTGCCAGCTTTTCGACCCCATCAGGCCCGCCCAGTAAGGTGTCCTTTGCAACTGCACAATCCGATGGTGAGCGGCTGTACCGCGAAATGCAGCTCCATGTACCAGCTGCGCTGCAGGCCATAATGCCGCTCACTATTGCATAATAAGGGAGAGGGAAAGGCCATTGCTATGCCTGAAGCTGAAGATATCGCCAATCAGCGCGAGCTTCTCGCCGCATCCCGACAGTAGCCAACTGCGCAGGGGCATTATCTGAAAGGGCGCTTATGGCTCGTCAACTCCAGCAACTTGCAACCGTCCAGGCTGCTTTTGCTGCACGCATCCAACAGAAAGTCGCTGATCGGCGCGAAGAAGTTCAGGATCGTGCAGAAGATGTCCCATTGGTGGGATGGTTGCTCAAACCAATCGCTGGCTTCTTCTTCGATCTGAACGAAGGCAGCAACACCCGCAAGGGCGAGCGGGGCGAAGAAAGTGTCCTTGAGTCGCTGCTGCGCGGCCTCCCTGCGACTTGGCTCATCTTCCATAATGTGGTTGTCGAGCCCCAGCCTGATGACTTTGCCCAGATCGATCTGCTGGCGATTAGTTATGCTGGCGTGTTTCTGATCGAAACCAAAGCATGGCAGGGATCATTCAAGGCGTACCATGACAACTGGCAGATCCAGGTAGGGAGACAATGGAACAAGGTCGATAGCCCAACCACACAGGTGCAGCGCCAGATGCGGAAGCTTATACAATGGCTTGATCAACACCGATTACCAAACCCACGGCCTGCCGATGGCTGGATCATGCCAACGGTGGTGTTTACCCAGGCACAGTGGCTGAGTGTGAAGCAATGCTCAGTCAATGTTTTTGATGGCCAACGTGCGTTGGTCGCCTTTCTGAAATCCCAGCCAGAGGGTGTCCTGACGGCACCCCAGATCAATCAGCTGTGCGACCTGATTGTTCGTTCGCCAGCGCCCGGTTCATAGCGATTGGTTGCTATGTCGCAAATTCACGCACAAACGCAACAATCTCTAATCGCTGGCTGCATGTTGCAGATCAACTGAGCTCATGGTTGTTTCAAGGTGTGTGAGCGCACCAGCCCAATCTTGGCGTAGCCGCCTTTGTAGACCGGCTTCACAATATAATTGGGCTCTGGCATCATGTGGCTCGTTTTCTTCTGAAAAAAACTATCGTTCCTCACAGAGGAGCTTACCGCTGATCGAACTATTCTGGAAGGTTGACTTGATCACCCAGAGCTGCATCAAAGTTGATGCCGCCGAATACTATTCGTTATCGAATTGATCCACTCTCTGCCCTACGATCTACCAATTCTTGCATATGATTACTCTAGCAGTCTGTCCAATTTCTATGCCGGGTTCAATGGCACGGTTATGATTCGCAGGGACGCGATATAGGGCGTCCGTACAGCCTATCAAATATGCAGGGTTGGGGCACATCGTGCCGCTTTAGCACTCCAGAGGTATCCATGCATCGATTCATATGCCTCCATTTGTTGCTCCTGGTATTAGCACTCTGCGGAACTCCAACACTTCATGCACAGCAACAAGTGCCACCATCAAACTCACTTAGCACGCCGGTATCGCTTCGATTCAAGCATCTAACCACCGAATCGGGCCTGCCAAGCAATCACGTCGAAGCAATCATGCGCGATACACAGGGCTTCATGTGGTTTGGCACCTGGGAAGGGCTCGTGCGCTATGATGGCTACCACTACGAGATATTTCGCTCGCTGCCAGGTAACCCAAACTCACTCAGCAATGATCTCGTGACGGCCCTGTATGAAGATCGTCAGGGCATCATCTGGATCGGGACACGCGATGGCGGCCTGAACCGTTTTGATCCAATACGCCAATCATTCTCACGGATTGAGGCTGGCCCTGGCCAAGCCCGGATCAATTCGATCAGTGCCCTGGCAGAAGATCAAGACGGTAATCTATGGGCTGGCGGTAGTGGCTCAGTGCTGAACCGCCTCGATCCAACAACAAACACGCTCACACCATATCAACTCAATAGCTGCAAACGGCCAGCCGGGCGCATTCGTACGATCCTGGTTGATAGCCAGAATCATGCGCTGTGGCTTGCGGCAAGCCTCCTGGTGCGTTTCGATACCCACACCGGTCAATCAACTTGCCTTGATCTGCAAGATACTGTGGCAGGGAAATCCGAGACGAACATCCAGATCTCGCAGGTGAACGATATCCTGTTTGATCATCCTGGAGCGCTGTGGATCGGCAGTAGTGCCGGTTTGTACCATATGGACACTGCCACCCAAACGTTCAAGCGCTTCCTCCCAGAACGCCATGCTCCACAGGCAACTCAGGCCACTACTACCAACACGAACGCTCAACCAGCGCTCGATATTAACGTCATGCATCGTGATACGAGTGGGCGGCTGTGGCTTGGCTCGGGGCGGGAACAAGGGCTGTTTGTGTTCGATCCCCAGGCAAAACGCTTCATTGCACACTATACGAATGATCCCGCCAACCCGGATAGCTTTCATAACGATGCAATCTGGGCGATCAGCGAAAGCCCCAAGGGCCTGATTTGGATTGGTACGGCCAGTAGTGGCATCGACATGCTCGATCTGCCCCAGACCCAGTTTGCCTTCTATCGGCGCGACCCAACCAACCCCGATACTGTTTCCGGCCAGAGCCTGCACGCCATGTATCAACAACCAGATGGCATGCTCTGGGTGGGCACGGTCAATGGCTTGCTACGCATGGATCTGCGTGATGGCTCGCTGAAGAAGTTTTGGTACCGCGATACTATATCGCCGCCACTTCCACCCGAGGCGCTGAAAATCTCCACGATCTATCCCGATTCGCAGGGTGGGCTGTGGTTTGATGGTGTCGATGGACTCTATCACTTTGATCGGCAGAGCCAGACATTCCAGGCCTACCCGCTCCCCGAACAGCCCACAAATTCCGGGCCACCAACTGAGTTCTGGGGGTTAGCACAGGATCGCGACCAATCGCTGTGGCTGCTGACCAACAAGCAGATCTATCACTTTGATGCGGCCAAGCGCCAGTTCGACTCAACCTATCCGATCCATACAGACACCCATACTGGCAGGGCACGGGCGCTAGCAATCGACAAGCAGGGTGAACTGTGGGTTGCCGGCGATGGCTTCCTCAGCCATTTTGATCGGGTTGCCAAGCGCTTCAATAGCTATTATCACAATCCCAGCGATCCGGTATCGCTGCCCAACCTTGCGTTCACCCAGATTCATGATGATGGGCAGGGCTATTTCTGGCTTGTCAGCACTGGCGGTTTGCTACGCCTCGAACGGGCCACCAATGCCTATAAGATCTATACCCAGGCCAATGGGCTACCATCGAATAACCTCCGCAATCTGCTTCAGGATCGCCATGGAATGCTGTGGATCAGCACATCAAACGGGCTTGCACGCATCGATCCACGCACCGAATCCATCCAGACCTACGATATCAGCGATGGTATTCAGGGCAACGATTTTAATGCCTTTGCCATATATCAGAATCAACAGGGCCTGCTGTTCTTTGGTGGAACCCAAGGCCTGACGATCTTCGACCCTGATCGGATTGTTGAGAATGCCGAACAGCCTGCTGTGGTATTGACAAGTGTGCAGATCTTTAATCAGCCAATCCCGATTGGCGAACAATCGCCACTACACGCCCCGATCTGGGATACTCGCGAACTGCTGCTCAACTATAATCAGAATATGCTCTCGTTCGAGTTCGCTGCACTCAGTTATGCCGCGCCCGAACATAGCCGGTATCGCTATATGATGGAAGGGCTGGACGCTCAATGGATCAATGCCACCAGCCAGCAGCGCCATGCATCATATAGCAATCTGCGGCCAGGCACCTATACCTTTCGTGTGCAGGGCACCAACGATGATGGAATCTGGAGCGATCAGACAGTAGCACTGCAGATCACTATTCAGCCGCCGTGGTGGGAAACATGGCTGTTCCGCATGCTGGCATTCACGGCGATTGTCACCCTTCTGATCGGCGCTATTCGCTGGCGTGTGTACGCGATTGAGCAACGCAACCAATTACTTGAGCGCCTGGTTGCACAACGAACCGCTGATCTGGCGATTGCCAAAGAGCAGGCCGAATCGGCAAGCCAGGCCAAGAGTGAGTTTCTTTCTAACATGAGCCACGAGCTACGAACGCCCCTGAATGGAATCCTTGGCTATACCCAGATCCTGCAACGCCAGCCAGGCCTGAACTCGATCCAACACGATGGCCTGCGAACAATCCACGAGAGTGGAAGGCACCTGTTAACGCTGATCAACGATGTGCTCGATCTAGCCAAGATCGAGGCACGCAAGTTCGAACTGACATCCCAACCGCTACAGATTAATTCCTTCCTGGAAGGTATTATCGGTATTATGTCGATGTCGGCCCGCCAGAAGGGCATTCGCTTCATCTATGAGCCAGGGCTGGATCTGCCGCAGATCATCAGAACCGATGAAAAACGCCTGCGCCAGGTATTAATCAACCTGTTGGGCAATGCGATCAAATTTACCGAGCGCGGCAGTGTCACATTGCGTGTTTCGGTTATTCGGCCAGCCAGCCAGCCACCCGAAACACCGCCTGGCGAATGCATACTGCGCTTTGAGATTGAGGATACCGGCATCGGGATTGCGCCAGATCAGTGTGAACGGATCTTCCAGCCATTCGAACAATCAGGTGCTGCCCAGCAACGATCCGCTGGAACAGGGCTTGGCCTGGCGATCAGCCAGCAACTCGTTCAGCATATGGGCGGGCACATCTCGCTGCGCAGCACAATCGGCCAGGGCAGCACATTCTGGTTTAATCTGAGCATGCCGGTACTGGCGAACACGGCACTGCCACCCAATCCACCAATAACGACAATTATTTCTGGCTACTATGGCCGGCGCAGGAAGATCCTGGTCGTTGATGATCACCGTGCGAATCGCATGGTGCTGCTGAGCCTATTGGAACCGCTTGGCTTCGATATTACACTGGCGACAAATGGACACGAAGGCATTGAGCAGGCTCGTGCCACGCGCCCGGATCTCATATTTATGGATCTGGTGATGCCGGTCATGATGGGCTTTGAGGCAGTCCCAGCTATTCGCAGCATTCCTGAATTGGCCAATATCCCAATTATTGTCGTTTCGGCCAGCGTGCTGGAGATGGATCGCGAACAGAGCCTACGGGTTGGCTGTGATGGCTTCCTCACAAAGCCAATCGATGCAGAAGCCGTCCTCGCCGAAGTTCATAACCATCTCTTCGTCGAATGGCAGTATGAAGAACGCAGTGTGCCACATGTCGATCACCCTGCAACTGATCGGCCAGCACCGATCATCATACCGCCATCCGAGGCGCTCACGGCATTGTATGAACAGGCTCGCTTTGGCAACATGGAACGGATATTGCAGCATCTGTGTCGCCTGGAACAACAAGCGCCCGAGTATTCGGCCTTCGCTCAGCAGATCGCCCAATTGGCTAAAAGCTTCGAGGATGAACAGATTCTGAAACTGCTCCAACACTATCTCGCCCAAACAACAGATTCGACGACTGTAGTATAAGGGATACCCTTGGCATGTTATTCTGAATGTTACGTATGTTTTCGGCATGACACGTTCCACGACCGGCCATGATCGTTGGGGCGGTTCGCGAACCGCCCGCTTGGCCCGTCATAGTAGGCGGTTCACGAACCGCCCCTACCTGCATCCTGTACCAGCCATAACATAGGTCTATGACAATGACAGAACGAATGCCGGCGACCATCCTGATTATCGATGATACCAGCACCAATCTGAAAGTGGCCGTCGAACATCTCCGTGCTGCCCATGTCGATATTCTGACTGCGCGCACCGGCGAGGCCGGGATCGAGCGTGCATGCCTGGCCCAGCCAGATCTGATCCTGTTGGATGTCCAGATGCCAGGAATCGATGGCTTTGAAACCTGCCGACGCCTCAAAGCAGATGATCGCACCAAACACATTCCAGTGATCTTCATGACGGTACTCACCACAATTGAGGATAAACTGCATGGATTTGCGGCAGGCGGCGTTGATTATGTCTCAAAACCATTTCAGATCGAGGAATTATTGGCCCGCGTTCATACGCATCTGACGATCTACCAGTTGCAGCGCGAGCTGCACACCGAGATTCGTAATCACCAGAAGACCGAGGCGGCGCTGCGTAAGGCCAATTTCGAACTAGAACGGCTTGCTGTTCTGGATGAACTCACCCAGGTTGCCAACCGGCGGCGCTTCGATCAGTACCTCCAGTTGCAATGGCAATCACCCACACCATCGATACTGAGCCTACTCCTGTGTGATATCGATTATTTTAAGCACTATAACGATTACTATGGCCATCAGCGCGGCGATTCATGCCTGCACATGATCGCACAGGCAATCAATCGTGCAGTCGGGCATGCTGCCGATCTCGTGGCGCGCTATGGCGGCGAGGAGTTTGCGGTGATTCTGCCATCCACGGATCTAGCGGGAGCACTGCGTGTTGCCGAGGCGATCCGCAGCGAGATCCGCACACTCGCCATCGCACACGCCGCCTCACCGATCAATAATAGTGTGACAATCAGCATCGGTGCCGCGAGTAGCACCCCAGTTGCGGCGACAACACCAGTTGGCTTGATCCACGCGGCTGATTCGGCCTTGTATGCAGCCAAACGGCAGGGCCGCAATTGCGTGATCAGTGGATAATCGCCCATCGCCGCAGGCTTTAGCCTGCGGGGCAAAGGGATAATTGCCCTATGCGTCAAGCACCTCACGCACCTTACGCACCAATGTCGCAGATGTAAATGGTTTTTGCAGGAGCACCATACCTGGATCAAGCCGACCATTGGTGACAATAGCTGTATCGGTATAGCCAGAGGTATACAGAACCCGGATGGTCGGATGCTCCCTAATGATTCGATCAGCGAGCATCCGGCCACCCATCTGTGGCATGACAACATCGGTCAACAGCAGATCGATCACCGACATTCCCACGGCGTTTGCGATCATGATCGCCTCCTCGCCAGTTGCCGCCTCTATCACAACATACCCATATGAGCGCAGCACCCGCGCCACCAGTTCACGAACCGCCTGTTCATCCTCCACCAGCAGGATCGTCTCGCTGCCACCTGGCGTTGCATCACGCTCCTCTGGGTGGGTGATGCTCTGCACAAGTTCTTCTGCGCGTGGCAGGTAGATTTTGACCGTCGTTCCATGGCCTGGTTCGCTATAGACCCAAATGTTACCATTGTTCTGTTTAACAATCCCATAGCAGGTTGCCAGACCAAGCCCAGTGCCCTGGCCAAGCTCTTTGGTGGTAAAGAATGGCTCGAACACATGCCGCTGCACTTCCGCATCCATACCAACACCAGTATCGCTGATTGCCAACATCACATATGGCCCGGATGTGATCGCAACATGCTGCTGAAGATACTCATGTTCTAGATCAACATTCGCCAGCTCAATCACTAACTGCCCGCCAGATGGCATCGCATCGCGGGCATTGGCAACCAGATTAACGATCACCTGTTCGGCCTGCGTAACATCCAGCCGAATTGGCCACAGATCGGGCGGCGAGCTGATGATCAGCTCAATATCCTCGCGGATTAGCCGCCGCAGCAATGTACTCATATCGGCGATCAGATCATTGAGCTTTATGGTCTGTGGATCATTGATCTGGCGACGAGCAAAGGCCAGCAACTGGCGAGTCAGGTTTGCTGCACGATTAGTCGCCTTCTGCACCTCCTGCAGATCAGCCAAGATCGCTGAGTCAGGAGGCAGCGACTCAATCACTAAATCGGTATAGCCATCGATCACCACCAGCAGATTATTGAAATCGTGGGCAACGCCACCCGCCAGCCGGCCAATACCCTCCATCTTCTGGGCCTGCAGGAGCTGCGCCTCAAGCCGCCGCCGTTCAGTGACATTCCGGCAAACGATCACAACGACAGGCTGGCCATTCCAGCCTGCTACTGTCGCCTGTGACTCAAACCAGAACCATTCGTCGCGATCATTGCGGTCGGAACGGATACTTCGAATACGGTAGGTTATCGTGGTATTCTGCTGCTGCTGTTCGAGCACCTGCGCCCAGTTCGCAAGAATAGTGGGCCGATCTTCTGGATGCACATGTTCCCATGCGGAATGACCAACTAACTTCTCTGGTTCGTGACCAAGCACCAGATCAAACGATGGGCTTACATACACAAAGCATTGATCAATATTGACGATACCGATCAGATCAACAGAGTTTTCCGCGATCAACCGATAGCGCGACTCGCTCTCACGCAGCGCATCCCCAATGCTGCGCCGCTCCACAAGCTCCATCCGCAATCGTTCATTCACCTGCCGCAGATCATCGAATGCCGTTCGCAATGTGACGCTAAACCGATCCAGGAATGATGCGACCAACCCAATCGAGAGAATCAGCACAAGAACGGTTTCGATCAGACTATGCCCGCCACTTGGCAAAAAGCCAACCAATGGCGACTGGAACTGCTCAAGAATTGCCACCGCGATCATAATCGCCATCGTCACCAGCGATGTCACCACCAGTGCCCAGCGGCCAATCAGCAAGCCAACCAGGGCGAGCGGCAGTGCGAAGACGAGTTCGAGGCCTGGAATTTGCGTGAAGCCACTGACAATCAGGCTCAATGATAATCCGAGTAGGATCGCAATAGCCACCAGGCCAACGGAGGTGTCATACAACCCGCGACGCAGCAGCCATAGTGCGCCAAGGGTTAAGAATAGCGTCAGCAGATTGGCGGTGCAACTGAGGATACGTGGGATCTCGCCCTGTGTACTATAGGAGATCGGCAGAGCTGCCAGCGCAACCACTATCACACCAATGATGATCGTCTGTAAACTAAGCGCCTGGCGCCGCTCAATTGGATCATCAATGGGTAGTGCATTCAGCCAGGTATAGAATTGCTGCAACATAGAATATCCTATGGCGTGCGAATGCGACAATATCTATTTTCGTATACTATACACGACAAGCAGTGTACAAACAGTATGGAAAGTGTAGGGAAATCGCACAGGTTATGCAACATAGCAATTCTCTTTGAATAGAATGCATTTCGCAAATTTGTTCGACTAATCAGGTTGACAGGTCTACTGGCTTGCGGTAACATAACGTAAGCGCCAATATACATCGCCAGATGAGCGAGTGTGACTGAAGCGGAGTTTGGGCCGTCTTCTTCTCGCATAGACGGTTATGTTGAGCTGCGACGCTGCCGAACGGCAGCGTACTTGCGTAGATAGACCAGTGTGGAGCGAACACCATGAATGAACAGGTCGAGGCGTTTCTGCGTCATCTGATCGATCGGCGTGGATTAGCGGCAAATACGACAGCCGCCTATCGGACCGACCTGGAGCAGTTCGGTATTTTTCTACGTGAGCGCTCGGTTGGATCATGGCTCGATGTAACCCACGATGACATTCTGGCCTTTCTGCTGTTCCTGCGCGAGCGACGCTACGCAAACTCAACGGTCGCACGCCGGACTGCTGCGGTAAAATCGTTCTATGCCTTTTTGGCGGCAGAGCATCTGATCCCGAGTGATCCAACCGAGCAGATCGATTCGCCAAAGGTTGATCGATATCTGCCCAAATCACTCTCGCCAGAACAGGTCGATGATCTGCTTGAACTGCCATTACGTGAGCCAACACCCGAGCGGCTTCGTGATAAGGCCATGCTCGAACTGCTGTATGCAACTGGTGTTCGTGTGAGTGAACTGGTGGCACTCAATCTCGAAGATGTAACCGAATC
The DNA here is from genome assembly GCA_038214135.1 of Chloroflexales bacterium. Lineage (GTDB taxonomy): Bacteria > Chloroflexota > Chloroflexia > Chloroflexales > Roseiflexaceae > JANLSE01. The sequence goes on from JBBQSD010000021.1 coordinate 55,069, forward strand.
GAGCGTGCGCTGCATTGGGAAAGCAGGGCGCGAACGAACACTGCCACTGGTTGGTTCAGTCCAGACGGCAATTGAAGAGTATCTTGATATTGCTCGCAATCAGTTGGCCCGCAATAATCCGCAGAAGATCGATGCGCTGTTCCTGAATCATCGTGGCAAACGCCTGACGCGCCAGGGATTTTGGCTCATCCTCAAGAATTATGCAGAGGAATTGGGCCTGAGCGATCTGACACCCCATACGCTGCGGCATTCTTTCGCCGCCCATATGGTGGCCAATGGTGCCGATCTACGCGCCGTCCAGGTGCTGCTTGGCCATGCATCACTAGCAACAACCCAGATCTATAGCCAGCTTGGAGCCACCTCCAGCAGGAGCGTCAATGGCAATGAGACGATTGAAGATACAGAACAGAGTGCCGTACTCGTTGAGGAAGATAAAGACTAAAACCCGATCTTGATGATCGTTCGGCCTGTTTTATCCTGAAAGAACCCGACGCCATCCTGAATGAGGCCAGTATAGAAGCCCATCTTCGTTTCCTGCTGTTCGACTTTGATGCGCCCGATCACCAGGGCTTCCTCGCCGGGCATCAGCAGATCCTCAACAAATGGCACCTTCCACTGTTCGGGTGGGCGCGGCGAGATCGCCCACCGAAACGGGTAGCGCTTGCCAGCGCCACTGTTCGAATCCCAATCGACGCCGATCCGCCAGAAGCCACCAGATTTTGCAGCATAGCGCTCATTCTCGATTGATGAAAAAACCTGCTGGGTGCTATATTCATACCCGGATGGCGGGCCATAGGTGCGGATCGGCACTGTTCCAGTGTTCTTCACACGCATAGTGACGGTAAAGACTTCACTGAGCATGATTGATTGCGGTGCCATATAACTATAGGTAATCGTTGCCTCTGGCTGCCCAGCACCAACAACAGTAATCGGAACCTGCTGCCGAACGGTGCTGCCATAGCGATCCTGGGCGCGAATCGTGTAGGTGTAGATACCATCAGGCAGCACGCGGCCATCTGGTGTGCGGCCATTCCAGAAGGTGCGCTGCAGTATCGGTTCCTGCTCCTCATTGGCTACGAGCGCATATACATCCCGGCCATCGGGGCTCGTCACCGTAATATCAACAGTCGCCGTAACAGGCAGGCGATACGTGATTTCGGCAACATCATCAATACCATCGGCATTGGGTGTAATCGACATTGGCGCGATCACAAGATCAGCGATCTCGGGCAGCGGCACATCGCTATCCTCAATCGTCAACGGGCGCTCAACAGTCGCCGATGTCCCATCATCGGCGGCAGCCGCAACAATAACCGTATAGCGCCCAGCAGGCAACAACCGCCGCAGCAGGATTGGATCAGTGGTGGGGGCCGTGCCATCGAAGCGCAGAGTATAAACATCCGCCGATTCACGGCGCGTCTCATTCTCGCGCAACATATAGCGCGTTCCATCGGCACCCTGCAGATAGACAGAGACACGCGCCAGTTGCCCAACAGCATAACTGATTGTCGCCGTCTCGCCACCATTGGTTGGACGCAACACCGCCGTCGAAACGCTCACATCACGCAGTAATGAACGCGAGCCACAACCAGGCAATGCCGATGCCAGCAGCAGTATCAAACAAAGGGTAATCAATCGTTTCATAATTCTATTCTAGTATCAGGTGGCACCGTATCGGAGTGTATTGTATCATCGGTTTCTGGCTGCCCACGAAACCGCCGCGAGATGATTGCCAGCGCGATTGCGCCAAGCGAGACACCAAACCAGAGTGTACAGAAACGAATAATAATCGTCGCCACCGTTGCTGGGCCAGCTGCCATTGGCACAAGCAGCGTAAGCAAGCCAGTGCTCGATGCTTCCGAGACGCCAAGGCCGCCTGGCAGAAACGAGACCAACCCGAACAGCGTTGATGCCGAAAACACAAACGTCGCCACCAGCAGCAGTTGGGTCGTGCCCGTAATCCCCAGGCCAATCAGGACATAATAGAGCGCGACACATTCACCAAACCAGGAAACCAGGCTGATCAGCGTTGAGACGAGCAGGATGCGCCAACCAAGCAACTGGCGGGTACTATCATACATCAGCGTCAGGCGTGGGGCAATTTTCGCACCAAGCGGCATGCGCGCCACCAGGCCAATCATGCGTTCAGAAAGGCTACGGCTCTGTGCAATCCCAATGCCGATGGTGGTCAGCACCACCAGTGCGATAAAGGCTGGCTGAGCGGGTGGATAGAATGTTAACCCTAAGCCCATGAGCAACAGCATCGCCAGGCCATCGGTGATTCGTTCAGCCAGAACGATTGGCGCAGAAGCACTGATCGCCGTGCCGTTCAGGCGCTTGAGCAGGTAGGATTTCAGCACCTCGCCAATCTTGCCAGGTGTGACAGCCATCACCATACCGCTGGTGAACAGCAAGCCGCTATCGGCAGAGCTCACACCCTGGCCCATGCCCATCCGCCGCAGATAGTAATCCCACTTCAGCCAGCGCAGAACATAGTTCGCAAGTGTGAACCCAATGACTGCTGGCAAAACGGCGACCTGAAATGTGCTGAAACTCTGGCCAACCTGACGAATATCGCTGGCCAAGCCCAACGCGATGATCACACCAAGCCCGAGTAAAGCCGATATGATAATGTTACGACGAAGATTTGATGGCATACCAATTAGCTTTCAGCTTTCAGCACTCAGCTTTCAGCTTTCTAATGATCAATACTTGTACCAACAATAGACGTTGTAGTGACAACAGAACATTCACTTGCACCAAAAAGCTGACGGCTGACGGCTGAGAGCTACACATGCTGAACCAACTCAATCAGCACACCCATTGCGGCCTTTGGATGCACAAACGCCACGAGTGTATTATGCAACCCTGGGCGCGGTTGTTCATCAATCAGGCGTACACCACTGGCTCGCAACGAATCCAGCGCTGCCATAATATCATCAACCCGATAGGCTACATGATGCATGCCAGCGCCTCGTTCGGCCAGGTATTTTGCGAATGCAGCATCTGCTGAAGTTGGCGCAATCAGTTCAAGGAATGTCCCACCAACCCGAGCGACAGCAACGCGCATGTGCCGTTCGGGCATGTCCAGGATTTCCCATTCCGCCACGCCAAACGAATCGCGATAGAATGCTATTGCTTCTTCGATGCTATTGACTGCAAAGCCAAGATGATCAACATGCGTGAACATCATCACAACCTCCCTGCCAAACGCGAAGTGTATCACCGGGCGGCATGTGCGTCAATATGCGTAGCTTTCCATCTATTCAGGATCGGTATTCACTCTGTTCATCGTAAACGACAGGAGGCCATGATGGAACCATTCCCCGATGCAACCGACCGATTGGTGATCGACCCAAGCGCCTATATTTCACCAGCTGCCTATGTCCACGGAAGTGTCACAATCGGTGCGGATGCAAGTATCTGGCCGATGGCTGTTGTCCGTGGTGATAACAGCCGTATCCAGATCGGCGCACGCACCAATATTCAGGATGGAAGTATTCTGCATTCCGATCCAGATGCACCACTAACAATTGGTGATGATGTGACAATCGGCCATGGTGCGATTGTGCATGGCTGCACAATTGCCAATGAGGTGATGATTGGCATCGGTGCGGTGGTGCTGAATCATGCCACAATTGGCCCGCGCTGTGTGATTGCGGCCCGCGCATTGGTGACAGAGGGGATGCATGTGCCACCCGACTCAATCGTTATTGGTATTCCGGGTAAAATCCACCCATTGCGCGAAGAACTGCTGGCTCGCCTTCGGCGCACCGCCCGCAATTATGTCGAACAGAAACAACGCCATCGGAATGTGACAGGCTGACCCTGACCCTTTTGACAGGGTGATGGGGTGAAGGGTGATATACATCTCGTTACGGATTTCTTCAGAATCGTGCCGCAGACCCCTCACCCCAACCCCCTCTCCCCAACCCCCTCTCCCACACAGCGAGAGGGGCGCAAGCAGCCCCCCTCTCCCCAACCCCTCTCCCACACAGCGAGAGGGGTGCAAATGGTGACAATCAGGGCAATCAGGGCAATATTGGTTATCGCCCATCCCGTTCTCACCATCACCCGATCCCATCACCCCTCCTCCTTGGCCTCCGCAGACGCCATAGGAACAGAATCCGGGGCAGCAATCACTGGTGCAGGTGTTGGCATAACTGTTGCCGGCGCAGGTTCAGACATAATTGGTGTGGGTGTTGGCGCAGGAACCATTGGTACGGGTGGTAGCGGTATTTCAGCAATAGGTGCTGGTGCAACAGCAACCACTGGTGCAGGGTTTTCGGCAGGCGCAACCGCAGCAACGGGTGGCAGAACTGTTGGCGGGTTCAGATCGGCATGGGCCAGGCGGCCAACCAATGGATAATAGAATGGTTTGCCACGATAGGTCTGAAACGCACCAAACAATCCATAGATAGATGCGGCAATGCCAAACAGGATTGGTAGAATCATGCCGCTCAATGCCAACCAGAACGGCCCTGGTACGCTACCAGCCGGGTAGAGTTCTGGGCGGAGCGCAATTGGCAGGAGCGCAAGCGCCACACACAGGCCCCAGGAGAGCGAGAGGATGAGTGCGATCACCAGCACCAACCCCTGAAACGCAAGTGCCTGAATGGCATGGCCACGCACATAGGCCGAGCGCTCACGCTGGGTGGCCCAGATCATCGCTGCGCCAATCAGCCCAATCAGGCTCAGGCCATTTGTGATAATGCTGGCATGGGCGAGCGCCGCCAGGGTGCGCTCATCGCTACTCGATTGCATCGAGCCTTCCTCCATCAACAAGGAAGTAGATTATAGCATAGTGCTGATTATTGCATCTAGGCGACAAGCCGGTTACGTCTGATGAAATAGGTTAGCCAGCTATGGTCAACTTAGGGGTTGATCAGCGCATAGGCAACCGCCTCGTCCAATGTCATCCGCGCAGCGGCACAGTAGTCAACGAGTTCGGTATTGATGAATTCCCCACCATACACTGCCCTCCGTGTTCGTTCAATTCCGAACGTCGGAGGGTACGAGTATTCGTGAGGCAACAACCTGGTCAAAGTGAGATTTCCCGCGAGGTCATGCGCGTTGCCCAGAGAAGAGGCAGACAGAGGAGCTGAGCATGCACAAGTTCGATTCGGGCTCGTGGCCGGGCACGCCCGAACCGCGGGCCAGCGGGCTAGGTGGCGCTGCCGATTTCTAAACTGTTCGCTCCGGCTAGCTCGGCCAACTGCTCCTCTGCCGTTGCGAAGAGATCCAGCGTTGCTCCGCGCTGACAGACTGCTTGAAAACGCTCC
>JBBQSD010000022.1:0-59233 GCA_038214135.1 Chloroflexales bacterium
GGCAGCATAGACACACGCATACATGCTCCTCGTTTTTCGTGCTGTTTTTGGTGATATGGTATAGTACGATCTCTGTGGAAAGAGTGTATCACGCACCTGTCCATACCGGTCATCGTGTAGGTGCCGACCGATGTGTCTGCCCACGAGGACTGGCTTGCTACCGCATCGTAACGTCCGTCTGTTTTGCGTTTTGCGCTCAAACAATCTGCGCTTAGCTATAGGAGCTGCCATGGATGCCATAAACGATGGTTCGCTTGATCTGGCGACGTGCCTGGCAGCCCTGCCACCTGAATGGCCAATTGATCTCCAACCCGTCATCGACGATCACCTGATACGCCACCCACAGACGGTTGTTGTGCTTGATGATGATCCCACTGGCACCCAAACGGTCGCTGGCATTCCGGTGCTAACGGAATGGAGTGTTGAGGCACTTGCCAACGAATTGGCTAATAATTGGCCGGCCATCTATATTCTAACGAATTCACGCAGTATGCCACTTGCCCAGGCTCAGGCACTCAATTCGACCATCGGCCATAATCTTACGATTGCTGCTGCCCAGGCCAAACGGGCGATCAGCGTCGTCAGCCGCAGCGATTCAACCCTGCGCGGGCATTTTCCTGGCGAGGTTGCCGCACTGGCTCAGGGCTTGGGCGAAACCAACGCAACCTGGCTGATCATACCATTCTTTCTCGAAGGTGGGCGTTACACAATCGATGATATTCATTATGTCGCCCAGGGCCAGCGGCTCGTTCCAGCTGGCGCGACTGCATTTGCTCGCGATCCAGCCTTCGGCTATCGCGCCTCAAATCTGCGTGAATGGGTGGCCGAGAAGAGTGGCGGCTCACATTCTGCCAATGCAGTTGGCTCGATTTCGCTTGATGATCTACGCCAGGGAGGTCCGGAGCGAGTGGCAAGCCTGCTGCTCGCGCTTACGCAAGGCAGTATCTGCATCGTGAATGCGGCCAGTTACCGCGATATACAGGTGCTGGTGACTGGGTTGCTGATGGTACAGGCCACGGGGCGGCGCTATCTGTACCGAACGGCGGCCTCGTTTGTGCGCGTTCGGGCCGGCATTGTAGCGCATCCATTGCTTCAGCCGCAGGATTTGCACCTACCGCTCACTGGTGGTGGGTTGGTGATAGTTGGTTCGTATGTACCAACCACCACAGCACAGTTGGAACATTTGCTTGCTGCGAACATTGTGTCGGTGGAAGTCGATGTGGCCGCGCTGGCCAATGATGCACGCCAGGCAGCATCCATAGAACAGGTGGCTCAGCAGGCAGATGCAGCGCTTCAGGAAGGCCATGATGTTGTTATTTCGACCAGCCGCCAGCTTATGGCAGGGCCAGATGCTACAACAAGCCTCGCCATTGGTCGGCGTGTCTCCGATGGCCTGTGTGCAATACTGGCTGCCATCACGACTCGGCCACGCTATCTGATCGCCAAGGGTGGCATCACATCCAGCGATCTCGCAACAATCGGGCTGGGTGTCCGCCGGGCACTGGTGCTTGGGCAGATCGTGGCGGGGGTGCCTGTCTGGAAGCTTGGCCCAGAATGTCGCTATCCCGATCTCATCTATATCGTCTTCCCTGGCAATGTTGGCGGCCCAGGCACCCTGGCCGATGTCGTTGCCATGCTTCGCCCATGACCCCTCTCCCAGTGGGAGAGGGAAGCACAGCATGGCTGAGGGCAGCGTCGGGACGCAGCGCGTTGCGTCCTTGCGAATGTGATAGCGTTGGCTATCTACTGGTTCAGCATTCTGACTCCTGACTCCTGAATACTCAGTTCTTGGAGGCCTCTATGGCAAACGAATCTCCTATTCAGACAATCGCGATGATTGGCGTTGGCCGTATGGGCGGCCCCATGGCCCTTCATCTCCTGCGTGCTGGCTTCACTGTGCGCGGGTACGACACATCGGCGGTGCAGCTCGCCGCCCTGGCCGAACAGGGTATCACAGCAGCCCAATCCATCGCGCAGGCAGTGGCGGGCGCGGATCTGATCATTACGATGTTGCCATCGAACGAGGCGCTTGAGCATGTCAGCAGCGCTACTGGCGGGCTACTCGATCTCATTCAACCAGGCCAGATCCTGATCGATATGAGTACCAGTAAGTTGGCAACCAGCCAGCAATTGGCCCAGCAGATCAGGCAGCGTGGTGCCAACATGCTGGATGCACCAGTCAGCGGTGGCGAACAGGGTGCGCGCAACGCAACGCTTAGTATCATGGTCGGTGGGGATGCGGCAATTTTCGAGCATTGCCAACGGGCGCTTGCGGCAATGGGCAGTAGCAGCACCCATGTTGGCGGGAATGGCATGGGCCTGATCGCCAAATATGTCAATCAGCTATTGATGGAAGCATCATTCTGCGCGATTGCAGAGGCATTTGCCCTGGCTGCACAGGCTGGTGCCGATCTCGAATCAATCTACCAGGCGGTTCGCAATGGCCTGGGTGGTTCACGGGTGCTTGATCAAATGCTGCCGCAGCTGCTGAGTGGCGATCTCGGCAGTGGCCGCGAGCTGACGCTGCACCACAAGGATTTGAGCTATCTGCTCGCCAGTGGCGAGGCTCTTGGTGTATGGATGCCGCTGGCCCAGCAGGCTCGCCAGATTTTCGATCAAGCGATTGCCGATGGCCACGGCAGCGAGAGCGCCGTCGCTGTTGCACGGGTGTATGAACAACGTATTGGTGTACGCTTGGTCAAACATAATAGTTTTTGACAACCACAACCCATAACACACCCTTGCAGATGTGGAGTGCGCAAGCCATGCTTGCGCAGTGGCAGTATAGCTTGCGAGCTCCATAAAACGATGGCCGATGTTCATTGTCAAAATTCATTAGAGCAGGAGTATGCCGCATGACCGAAATCCGGCCTTCTGAATACGAAGAGATCATCTACGATGAGGCACTTGTGCCTGCATACACACTGCCCGACCCGCTTGTCCATGCTGGCGAACGGATTGTTGATCCGCAGATCTGGTGGCAGCAGCGCCAAACAATCCTGGCCCTGTTTGAACAGCATGTCTACGGGCGAACGCCAAGCTTGCCTATTCAACTGCGCGCGCAACCATCGATAGCGACGCCCGTATTTGGCGGGAGTGCAACCCGCCAGGAGATTGTTGTCGCATTCACGGATCGTGATGATGGCCCACACATGACCATCCTGCTCTATCTGCCGATACAACAGAAACCCTGCCCGATCTTTCTTGGCCTGAATTTCTATGGCAACCACACCATCAATACAGATCCCGGTATTACCCTCACAATGCAATGGGTTGCCGATGATCTAGCGGCTGGTTTGGTTGGCCATCAGGCAACTGAAGCGACACGCGGCATGCAGGCGACGCGCTGGCCAGTCGAGCACATTCTGGAGCGCGGCTATGGCCTGGCAACAATCTATTATGGCGATCTCGACCCCGATTTCGATGATCAGTTCCAGAATGGTATTCACCCACTGTTCTATCGAGAAGGCCAGCTCCAACCAGATCCAGACGAATGGGGCGCAATTGGGGCATGGGCATGGGGCTTGAGCCGGGCGCTGGATTATTTCGAGGGCCATCCCGCAATCGATCACCAGCGCGTGGCGCTGATCGGCCACTCACGATTGGGGAAGGCCGCATTATGGGCAGGCGCGCAGGACCAGCGCTTTGCACTGGTGATCTCCAATAATTCGGGATGCGGTGGTGCGGCGCTCTCACGCCGCCGTTTTGGTGAAACGGTTGCTCGGATCAACACGAGTTTCCCGCATTGGTTCTGTAAGACATTCCATCACTATAACAACCGCGAGGATGAATTGCCAATTGACCAACACATGTTGTTAGCGCTGATTGCGCCGCGCCCGCTGTATGTGGCCAGTGCTGCCGAAGATCTATGGGCCGATCCACGCGGCGAGTTTCTTTCGGCCAAACACGCCAGCCCTGTCTACCAACTGCTCGGCACCGAAGGGCTTGCCACAGATGCGATGCCAGTGCTGGCGCAGCCCATTATGAGCCGGATAGGGTATCATATTCGCCCTGGGCAGCACGATGTGACGGGCTATGATTGGGAGCGATTTATGGATTTTGCCGATCTTCAGCTGCTATAACGCCACCCGCAGGCTGAAGCTTGCGGCAAGCGGACGATGAATTCTAGCCGCGTGGCTTCAGCCCGCGGCATGGTTCGGATGAATAATACATGATTCATTCAATGGAGGTACGTACATGACTGATCTGCCGCGCCCGAATATCGTATGGCTCACAACCCACGATATCGGCCCGGATCTGAATTGCTACGCGGGTATTTGGCCGGGTGCCGAATATGCCAACACGCCCAACCTCGATCAGCTGGCTGCCGCAGGCGCTCGCTATGACAATGCCTTTGCTACAACACCTGTCTGTGCGCCATCACGCTCGGCTATTCTTACTGGAATGTATCCGACGGCAATTGGCACGATGCACATGCGCTCGCGGGCCGTTCCTCCAGCAGAAGTCGTCTGCTTCCCTGAATATCTGCGAGCGGCTGGCTACTACTGCACCAACAATGCCTTCTCCGATTTTCAGTTCCAGGTACCAGTGACGGTTTGGGATGACCATGGGCCGCAGGCGCATTGGCGCAATCGTCCCGATCCAACACAACCCTTCTTTGCCGCATTTCATGGCATGGTCACCCACGAATCACAGGTCGTCGCCAATGATGAACAGTATCAGCATAATACAAAGAGACTCAGCCCCGATCAACGACACGACCCGGCAGCAGCTCCGCTGCCGCCCTACTACCCCGATACTCCAGTGTTTCGCCAGGCCTGGACACGCTATAGCGATAACATTACTGCGCTGGATTATATGGTTGGCGATCTGCTGCGGCAACTGGAGGAAGATGGCCTGGCCAACACAACGCTGGTTGTCTTTTGGAGCGATCACGGGAGAGGGATGCCACGCGCCAAACGCTGGCCGTATGATTCTGGGTTACGTGTGCCGCTGATTATGCGCTGGCCTGGCCGAATCGCCCCACACACCCAACGAACCGAGCTTGTCTCGCTGATGGATCTAGCCGCAACAATGCTGGAGGTTGCTGGCCTGCCGGTTCCCGCCCACATGCATGCACAGCCGCTCATTGATGCACACGGGCAATCGGCTGCACAGCCACGTGATCTCATTTTTGGCCATCGGGATCGCATGGACGAGCAGGAAGATACGATTCGCACCGTCCGCGATTCACGATTTCGGTATATCCGCAACTACCATCCGGATCGATCTGGAATGCAGCATCACGAATATGCCGACCGCATGGCAACCTGGCAGGAGTTTCGGCGGCTGTATTTTGAGGAAGCAACGCAACGTGGCCGTGGTGAAGTGCCCAACCTGCTCACCCAAGTCCAGCGCCGTGTACTTGCTAGCAGCAAGCCAGCAGAAGAGCTCTATGATCTGCATGCCGATCCATATGAAATCGAGAATATCGCCGACGATCCACGCTATGCTGCTGATGTGGAGCGATTGCGCAACGCACTGCAGCAATGGCAGCAGGAGTATGGCGATCTTGGGCTTATTCCAGAAGCGGAGCTGATCGAGCGCTGGCGTCCGGGCGGGCTGCCGCAAATAACTGAACCGCCGGTGCTTCAGATAGTAGAAGGCAGGCTGAGCGCAACTTGTGCAACAACCGGTGCATCGATTGGATGGACGACCGATCCGCCAGAGTTGCCCATCGCACTAAGCCCATTCAGCCGCATTACTGGTGATCCCGAAACTGATGGGCGCTCCTGGAACCTCTATAGTGCGCCCATCCCTGCGCCAGCAGGCACAACCATATGGTTTCGCGCCCATCGGCTTGGGTATCAGGCCAGTATTGATGCGGCAATAACAATTGAATCATCATAAACTATGACGATACAGAGTAGCCCGCCATCGCCCGGCCCTACACATAAACACATGGTCTGGGTGCCTGGTGGAACCTTTCAGATGGGCTCGAACGACTTCTACCCAGAAGAGCGCCCGCTCCACGATGCCACGGTTGCGGGCTTCTGGATGGATCGATATGCGCTGACAAATGCTGCCTTTCAGCGCTTCATACAGGCAACCAGTTATATCACAGTTGCCGAGCGCGCACTCAATCCCGCCGATTTCCCCGGTGCCGATCCGCTCATACTCGTGCCTGGTGCGCTAGTCTTTCGCAATCCTGGCCACCCGGTGCGCCTCGATGATGTCCGACAGTGGTGGGTGTATGTGCCTGGTGCATGCTGGAAGCATCCACAGGGGCTAGGCAGCAACCTTGCTGGCCGCGAGCGCCATCCGGTGGTACACATCGCCTATGCTGATGCGCTGGCCTATGCAATTTGGGCAGGCAAGGCGCTGCCAACCGAGGCTGAATGGGAGTTTGCTGCTCGTGGCGGGCTTGCAGGTGCCATCTATACCTGGGGCGATGAATATGCGCCGAAAGGGCGCATGCTGGCCAATACATGGCAGGGTGCGTTTCCCTGGCAGAACCTAAAAACCGATGGCTATGCTGGAACCTCACCAGTCGGAACCTTCCCACCGAATGGGTATGGCCTGTACGACATGGCCGGAAATGTCTGGGAATGGACCTGTGATCTGTTTCAGCCGCACCATACAGTTGCTATAAGCGCATCGTGTTGTACACCAGATCGGCCTCTAGCCGAATCCAGCGCCAAGCACCCCAAGAGTATGGTTATTAAAGGTGGCTCATATCTGTGTGCGCCAAACTACTGCCTACGCTATCGGCCTGCCGCCCGCCAAAGCCAGGCAATCGATACCGCAACCAGCCATATTGGGTTTCGTTGCGTGTGCCGATAATGCAACGAATGTAGGGGCGAATCTTGTATTCGCCCACCATGATGGCAACACACAGCCCAATCACACCGGTGGCATCCACGGTTGGTAGGCTGATTGTATCGGCGGCTCGCGGCGGATACGCGGGGTGCGCCAGCGCATCTGCTCGCCACGTTGGCGCGCACGAACCGCTAGCTTGAAGGCCTTCTTCTCGCCATGCTTGCGGATCGAGAAACTCGTCGCTGCGACCCGTGATCGCTCACCATACACAACCCATCTCACGCTGAACACCTCACTGCCACCCTTTTTGCAGCGCAGCACGCCGATGGCACCGCTTTTATTACGTGAACTCATGCCGATCACCGGCTGCTCCGTACGCGGCTTCCCAATGCGCTTCTCGGTCGCATCGCGCCATTCAAGCGCTGCCGCAAGCGCGCCCAATCGATCACCATGCTTCTGATCACCAAAGAATTGGTGATAGTGCTGGCCATTCCAACGAATGCGGACATTGTACCCATGCGTCCGGCTCTTGTCGTGGTCGACACGCGTGATATTCTTGTGGCGGGTGCTCTTCGGTTTAAACATGCGCTACTCACTACTCACAATGCTCCTACTGTAGTATCGTACCATAGGTTGGATAAGATCGATCACAGCCGTGGCATGACCAACCAGCGTTGGCGGGCCACCAACATCCATTCTAAATAGCCAAGGCATAGGCACCTCCAACCCACTGTAGGCCAGGTGGTACAATACCAGGGCATTCACTTGTTCTATATGTTTGGAATTCAGCATCCGGATAGCTGATGGCTGAGAGCTGAAAAAGAGCATTCCATGTTCCGACGCCCCACAGCCTATCTGCTGTTACTCATTCTGGTGGCTGCGTTTCTGTTTCGCCTGCCACTGCTGGCGTTGTTATGTACCCTGCTACTATTGGCCAGCGGGGTCGCATGGCTGTGGAACCGTTGGTCGCTGGTGCGGCTTGGGTTTGAATCGACCCTAAGTAGCGAACGAGCCTTCCCCGATGATGAAATTGAACTTCAGTTGCGGCTCACCAATCGCAAGCCGCTACCATTAGCAGCGGTTGCGGTGCGCGAATTAATCCCAGAAGGTTTGACACTGCTGAGTGATGTGATCGACCGCGATTTTCATGGGCGGCAGGTTATCAACCGCAGCGCTGGCCTTGGATGGTATGAGGGCTTGACCTGGCGCTATCGGCTGCGCTGCGATGTGCGTGGTGCCTATCGGCTTGGCCCGGCCACAATCGAAACTGGTGATCCATTCGGATTCTTTCATACCTTTCGTGAAGAACCACGTGCCACACGCCTGATCATCTACCCACGCCTGTTGCCACTTGCCGATCTGAACCTTGCGCCGGTACACCCAATTGGTGATCTGCGCGCCCGCCAATTGGTACGCGATCCGATTCGGACGGTTGGTGTACGCGATTACCATCCCGATGATCCGCTCAAGGATGTGCATTGGAGCGCGACGGCACGGGTCGGATCGTTGCAAACGCGGGTCTATGAGACAACGGCTGAACGTTCGTTGGCGATCTTCCTCGATCTCGATACATTCACCCATTATTGGGAAGGAATCGACCCACTTCAGGTCGAACGGGTGATCAGCGCCGCAGCCACCCTGGCCCGCCATGCTGTTGATGAGGGCTATGCAATCGGGCTGTATGTGAATGGCGCACCAGCCGAACAGGAACGATTGGCCCGTATGGCCCCAAGCCGCAGCCCGGCTCAGCTTGGGCGGATCATGGAAGCCCTGGCAACGCTGACACCACTCTCCTTGATGCCGGTCGCCCGCCTCCTGCGTAGCACAACTGGCGATCTGCCATGGGGCACCACCATCCTGCTGGTCAGTTCGATTGCACTCGATCCCACCAGAGCGGCACTGATGACACTACGCGAGCGTGGCCGCAGTGTCGCCTGGCTCTATCTTGGCGAGGGGCAAGCGCCAGTTGTGCCAGGTATTGCGGTGCGCCACGCCCCGCCGCAGGGCGATTGGGCTACCAAACGCTCATGAGGATCAGAAAGCCTGTATGAACCCAACTATTCGACGTGTGCTGACACTCTTTGGCCTGGGGTTACTCGAACTGACGCCCCCAGCCCTGCTGTTGACACTCTGGGGTGCGCCGGGTGCATGGGCCGCGCTGGCTTTCGCCGTGTTCGGTGCCTGCGCCGCCGATGCGCTGATCCAGCGTTTTGCCCCACTGCCCTGGCAACGCCCTGCAATTGCGCTGGCCGCGCTGCCCCTGGCACTCAGCGTTGTTGCGGCGATAGCCATTGGCGGCGATGTTGTGACAGCGTTGTTTGATCTCGATAGCCCGCAGAGCCTGCTATGCTATGCCGGGTTGCTGGCTGGGTTATATGCCGTGTGGCGTGGAACGCGCCTGCTTCTATATGAGCAGATCGGGCTGCGCGAAATATTTGCCCGTGTAATGGGTACCTCGCTGCTTGTGTTATTGCTGGCTCATGCGGACAATAGCGCTCTTTTGGCTACCGCCACGAGTGAAATTCTGCTGGGCTTTGCTATTGGCCTGGGAACGGTTGCGCTGGCCCGCGCTGCCGAGCCGGGCGAAACGGCATTGCGAGCAGCAGGATGGCGTGGTGCAATGCCAACGATTGCAGCGATTGGGATAGTACTGCTGGCCGGGCTCGCGCTGGTCGCTCTGCTAAACAATGAAGCTCGTGGCATTGTGGAGGGCATCGTCAATGTGCTGGTGTTCCTCCTAGCAGCGCTCATCCTGCCAATCGCCTTCATCTTTCTGCCGATCATCGAATGGCTGCTGCGCGCCATCCATGCCCCTGATCTAATGAAAGCACTGCAGGATTTTACTCGCGGGCTCGAACAGCGCCAGCTTCAGGATAGCCCTTTCACGCAACTCGCGCAATCCTGGCCATGGGCCGGCCCCTTGTTCGAATGGATTGGGCGGCTCATGCCAGTACTTACCCTGCTAATACTGATTTGGCTGGTGGCACGCCGCCGCGCTGCTACCGCGGCATCAACCGATGAGGAACGGGTATCATTGTTCAGTTGGAATGGCCTGATCGCTGATCTTGCCGATCTGCTGGCGCGGCTACGGCAGCAGGCTCCTGAGGGTGGGTTACTCGCAGCTCTGGCCCGCCTGCGCGCCGATGACCCCGATAGCCGTATTCGGCGGAGCTATATACGCATGCTGCTGATTGCCGAAAGCCTCCAACAACCGCGCGCCGAACCCCAAACTCCCCACGAATACCTTCCAACTGCACAGGCCACCATACCAACGGTACCACAGGCGCTCAATGCACTAACAGTAGCATACGAACAGGCGCGCTACTCGCCTGGAAGTGCTTCCGCTGAAGACGCAACGGCTGCCGAACAGGCCTGGAATGAAATCGAGCGCGGCGCATCTCAACGGGCAGATCTGGGTAATACAGGTTAGATGATGGCACCTGACGACGTAGGTGCGGTTGTGGATTGCGCAAGCCATGCTTGCGCAGCGGCAGCATGGCTGCCGCACTCCATACAGGCAGATGAATGCTCGCCAATGTAGATAGAAAAGTTCGTTAGCCTACGGTCACAAATAACTTGCGATCCACAAAAAATCGGTGGCCTGGCGAATAATCGCCAAGCCACCAGGACTAAATCTCAACTCCTACGTTAGGCATCGCATACAGCTGCGCCACACACACGTTGAGATATCGGCTATCGGTTATAGGTCTATCGGCTATTCCTACGCTAGAACGGCAGATCCTCATCACCCTCAATCGCCTGTGGCAGATTGCGCGGAGCGGGGCGGCCCGTAGCGGCTGGCCTGCTTGGCGCACCACCATTGTCACGCGGGGCCGCTGCGCTTGGTGCTGGTGCAGTAGCTGGGCGGCGTGCCGTTGTGGATGCCATCGGTGGCGGGGCTGGTTCCTCATCCGGGGCAGGAGCCTCGAATTCGCTACCAGCCGGACGATCACCACGCGAGGATAGAATGATCATATCCTGTGCGATCACTTCCGTCTTATAGCGCTTCTCGCCAGATGTCTTATCGTCCCAGCTGCGCGTCTGCAATCGCCCCTCAATATAAACACGTGTGCCCTTTGTGAGGTACTGATTGCAAATTTCTGCAAGCTTATCCCACGAAACAACCGAAAACCATTCGGTGTCATCGTGCTGCGTGCCATCGGCAGATTTCCATGTGCGCCCAGATGCGACTCGGAATGTCGTCACGGCGCTGCCCTGTGGGGTGTAGCGCATCTCTGGATCCGCGCCGAGATGTCCCGTCAGCATGACCTTGTTCAGATCCTTGGCCATTGTGTCCCTCCTCGTATGCTCATGTACATAATCGTCCCTGGCCGATATTACACTGTTCTTGCCAGGTGAATGTATGAAAAAAATTGTAGCATATTTGTTCCAACATGTCAAGATCGAGTATGATAGCGCCATGGAAAAACTACCCGAAATTCAACTGCCAGCGACGCTGCGCGAACGCCTGGCCCAGGGCCATCCGTGGGTCTATCGCAGCCATGTTGACCCTAATCTTGCCCTGCCAACAGGTGCCTGGGTGCGCGTGCGCTGTGGTTCCTGGAGCGGTTATGCGCTCTGGGATGCCGCTGGCCCAATTGCGCTACGGATCTTCTCGGAACGGCAGGCCCCTAATCTGAATTGGCTCGATGACCAGATCCGCATGGCCTGGGATCTGCGCGAACCATTGCGTGCCGCTGGTTGCACGGCCTACCGCTGGCTGTTCGGTGAGGGCGATGGCCTGCCAGGCCTAACCGTTGATCGCTATGGCAGCTATGCCGTGGCCCAGGCCTACAGCGCCGCCACCGAAACACTCCTGCCGCAACTGGCCCAGGCATTACACGAATGCGATCCGGCGCTGCGTGGCGTTCTGGCGCGCTGGCGTGGTGATGGTGATGAAGAAACCCCTGACGAGAATGCGGCGCAGGTTTCAGGATTGGCAGGCCCGCATACTCGGCGAGTTTCGCTGCTGTGGGGTGAGGAACCGCCAATCGATCTGACGGTCATTGAACATGGGCTGCGGTTTCAGGCCGATCTACGGCTTGGGCAGAAGACGGGCTTATTTCTCGATCAGCGCGAGAATCGCCGTACCGTCGAGCGCCTCAGCTCCGGTCGTTCGGTATTGAACTGTTTTGCCTACACCGGTGGATTCTCGCTGTATGCCCTACGTGGCGGAGCGCACGAGGTAGTCAGTGTCGATATCGGCAAGGGCTTGGCCGAAGCGGCCGCAACCAATATTGCGTTGAGCAAACTCGATCCAACTCGCCACGAATTCGTAACTGGCGATTGTTTTGATCTGCTGGCGCGCTATGCCGAACAGAACCGCCGCTTCGATATTGTGATTCTTGATCCGCCCAGCTTTGCGAAGAGCAAACAGAACCGCTATGCCGCGTTACGAGCCTACACACGCCTGAATGCACTTGGCCTGCGCTGCGTAACCCCAGGTGGCTTGCTGGTGAGTTCCAGCTGTACCAGCCAGGTTAGCCAGGAGGCATTCCGCGAGGTACTGGCAGTTGCGGCAGCGTCAGTTGGGCAGCGGCTTCAGATCATTCACGAGGCTGGCCAGCCGCTCGATCATCCGGTTCCAGCACAGTTCCCCGAAGGGCGCTACCTGAAATTTGTCGTCACCCGCGTTTCTGCGGTACATTAGCTTGCCGCAGGCTTCAGCCTGCGGATAGAAGGGCATCTATCGATTATCGACTATGTTCAACTAGGAGACATTGATGTCGCTATTATCACCTACATTGACTGCTGAAGCCGCGCTGGCTGAGCGTTTTGATCTGATTGGCCGCCAGTTGCACCTGCGTGCCGAAACGCCCACTGCCTGCCTAGCCTGGCAACACGAACTGCGTAGCCGCCTACGGGCGATGACGGGGATTGATACGATGCAGTATTGTGCGCTCGATCCCGAGCTTGATCCACCTATTGCTCTGGATGGCTATACCCGCCAGCGCCTAACGATTGCGGTTGAACCAGGGATGCGGATGTCGCTGTATCTGCTGCGGCCAGCCGATCTGCGCGATGGGGAGCGGCGCGCAGCAATTATTGCACCACATGGGCATGGCGGTGGTGGCAAAGAATCAGTTGCTGGCCGCGACGATATTGCCTATATCGCACCATCGATAACCCGCTACAACTATGACTATGGTGTTGAGTTTGCGCGAGCTGGCTTCATTGTGTTCTGCCCGGATGCGCGTGGCTTTGGCGAGCGTCGCGAGCAATCGATGCAGGAAGATCCCGATCTGCTTGGAGGCTCGTGCCGAGTGATCAACAACATGGCCATGCCGCTTGGCCAAACGATCACTGGAATGTGGGCCTGGGATCTCATGCGGCTGATCGATTATATCGAAACCCGCGCTGATTGTGATGCAGCACGGATCGGCTGTGCTGGCCTTTCTGGTGGCGGCTTACAGACGCTATGGTTGGCTGCGCTGGACGAACGCATTCGTTGTGCGATTATCAGCGGCTACTTCTATGGCTATAAAGATTCACTCCTGCATATGAACCAGAATTGTAGCTGTAATTATGTGCCGGGCCTCTGGCAACTGGCTGATATTGGTGATATTGCCGCCCTCATCGCCCCGCGCCCGCTGCTGATCGAAAGCGGCAGCCGCGATCCATTAAATGGCGCTCGTGGCCTAGAGAATGTTCGCGAGCAGATAGCAATAACAACGCCCGCTTACCGATTACTAGGTACCGAGGATGCATTTGCGCATAGCGTTTTTGATGGCGAACATCGTTGGGATGGTGCCGATGCAATTCCCTGGTTGCAGCGTTGGTTGGGGTAGAACATAGCTATCAGCTTTCAGGCATCAGCTTTCAGTTCACACTGAGCATTCGCCGTTTCGGCAATGAAAGCCGTGAGACACTCTGTGTGACACTGACAAAGCTGACAGCTGACGGCTGATGGCTCAAATAGGAATTGCCGAAATATCGCTCAACAATGCAAAACCGGTTGCGTTACCACCTGCGCCTGGGCCAACCAGGGTGACTTCGCCAAGCCATTCGACCGAAACAGTCAGTGCATTCATGGCACCCGCAACGCCTGCCAATGGATGGCTAACGGCCAGGCGAGTTGGTTGAACACTGGCCCGTACGTGTTGATCATCACGCCAGACACGGGCGATCAGCTTCCAGCGCTCGCCCGCCGCTGCCGCCGCCGCAACCATATCGCCGGTGATGCCAGTGATGCCAGTTCGTTCCACATCGGCGGGAGTGAGTGTAGCACCCATCAGAACATTCGCCAGAATCACGGCTTTACCAGCAGCATCGTGACCATCCACATCGCCACTTGGGTCGGCTTCTGCATACCCAAGCCGTTGCGCCTCGGCCAGCACATCGGCATACTCACGGCCCTGCTCCATTTCCGTCAGAATATAGTTGGTTGTCCCATTCACGATGCCACGCAATTCATGGATCTCGCCAGCCGCCAGATCGCTCCAACATAATCGCAATCCGGGTGTGCCCGACATCACGGTTCCCTCGAAGCCAAAGGTAACACCAGCGGCTTTGGCAATATCGCGGAGTTCGGCAAAATGGAGCGCAACCGGCCCCTTGTTGGCTGTCACCACATGCATCCCACGGGCGAAGGCCGCCCGAATTAGACTCGTCGCTGGCTCAGCAGTCGTCAGGTCGGTCGGACTAACCTCAACCAGCACATTGGCATCTGCCTGTGCAACCATTGCTGCCGCATCCCAATCGGTTACTGATGGATGGCTGTTGAAATCGCCATGAGCCGAGATCGTTTGCAGTAATACAGCCGGATCGAGCCCATCTGAATGATAAACAGCCCCACGGCTGCGGGTACAGACAGAAACAATCTGTAGATCGATATTGCGAACTTCGCGTAGCCAGGTGCCACGCTCACTCAGGATACGAGCCAGGCCCTGCCCAGCCGCTCCAAAGCCGATCAATGCCAGGCGATAGGTCGTGGGCATAATACTCCTCTTGGCGGAGTTGAACCGCCCTGCATGTGTGTCATAGTAGCCGCATTATATAGGAGAAATCAGCTATACCCTGGTATACTTAGTCCAATAGAAAGGACAAGTACACATTGAACAGTATGCTGCTTGTTCGTCCCTCTGGTGCTGAACAAAAGAACATGAGTCTGACGTTACGTTATTCTTGCTATAATATTGCCATACCTGTTAGGACGTGTACATGATCACCGAAACACCGCACCCATTCCCATTTGGCTATGGGCGCACAACGATAACATCAAAGCGGGATCGCGAAATAACTATTCGCCATATTCGCCCAGATGATGATGCGCTGCTTGTTGATCTGTTTCATCATCTTTCCG
Source organism: Chloroflexales bacterium (assembly GCA_038214135.1). GTDB lineage: Bacteria > Chloroflexota > Chloroflexia > Chloroflexales > Roseiflexaceae > JANLSE01. The sequence continues at coordinate 15,062 of JBBQSD010000022.1, forward strand.
AACAAACCCGTCGCTTGCGCTTCTTTTCACCACTACCAGCTCTACCGGACAAGATCATCTGGCGCGAAGCCAAGCGCCTGGCCGATATTGATCCAGTGCATGCCGCTGCCCTGGTCGCAACAATTACGGAGAATAGTAACGAACAGGCTGTTGGCGTGGCCCGTCTGGTCATTGATCCGCAGGATAAATCGACAGCCGAACCAGCGATTGTTCTTCGCGATGATTACCAGGGCGAGGGGATTGGTTCCGTATTATTCGATATCCTGGTGCAGGTGGCGATGGTTCGTGGGCTAAAAAAACTACGGGCACTCTCACTCCATGAGAATGCCGCAGTCAATCATCTTATTCACAAACTGGGATTACCCGTCGAAACCCATACAAGCCGTGGCGAGACGACATCAGTGATCAGCTTGAGTGACTAATACTCATCCCAAGATGAAATTTGCATGGCTCGCTCGCCATACGCCTGACGGAGTACGGACGCGATATATCGCGTCCCTGCGGGTTGCCTTGGGTGATTAGTTTAGTACTCACGCATTCCGTGCTGCCGCAACAAAACGCCGAATCCGCTCAAGATCAACGGGATTCTCGCACACACCGCCCTCTTTGATGCTCGAACCCACAATCACGCCATCCGCAATGCCCATGAATGCAGCAATATTCTGTTCATCCGCTCCGCTCCCGATCAGGAGTGGCCGATCACCGGAAAGCGCCTTGGCCTCACGAACCTTGCCAAGATCAGGGGCATTTCCAGTCATCCGCCCCGAAACGATCAGCGCATCCGCACCAAAAAAGCGCGTCCATTCAATATGAGTTGCCAGATCAATGCCAGGGAAGCGTACCGAATGCTTTTTATCGACATCGCAGATCAGCTTGACATGCTCGGCATGCAGTTCCTTGCGGCGGCGCATCAGATCAGCAGCACAGCCCTCATCCCATTCGCCAGCATCCCACACACCAGCACCCGTGAACATGCAGACGCGAATAAAATCCGCTCCTGATGCAAGCGCAATGCCCAGCAATGTGACACCGCCATTGTGAACCAGATTGATCCCCATTGGCAGAGCGATCTCACGCTTGATCGCCGCAGCTACAACGGCATGAGCTGCAACACTTTCTGACTGAATATGTGGCCCGGCGCGAAACGGAACATCCCACATATTCTCGACGATCAGCCCATCGCAGCCACCCTCGGCAAGTAATTGGGCATCATAGAGCGCATGATCGATAATCGTTTGGATACCATAGCCGGTATAGCCAGGGGCACCGGGCAAGGGCCAACAGTGAACCATGCCAATCACTGGCTTGGGGGTACGAAAAATATCCGCCAGATCCCTGATCTGAAGTGAGTCCATTCGCGTTTTCCAGGGCGGGGTCATCGTGGTATGCTCCTTATCAAATGGAAAAATGAATGTTGCGCCATTTTGTTCGCTTGTTCGCTTATTCGCTGGCAAAGCAACAAATGAACAAGCAGCGTATTGTCCACTGTTTACCTGTTCTTCTCTCAGCTCGCCAGTGCGAGTGGATTCTGATGACTCACCAGAAATGCATCAATTGTAGCGCGATGCGGCAATGATTCTGCTGCGCCTGTATGGGTGGCAGCCAGCGCACCACAGACATTCCCATACATTGCACAGGCTTCGGGATCAGCACCATTGATCCAGCTCGAAAGAAATCCAGCAGCAAAGGCATCACCACAGCCGTTGGTATCCACAACCGATACAGTGAAGCCAGGCACACACTGGACGCCACGGGTATCTGCGGTGATACAGCCATATGCGCCACACTTCCCTACAATCGTTTCCGGGCCAAGCCGATACAGTTCGGCTGCGTACTCAGAAAGTGTTTCGAGATCAGTTGGGCCGTGTGTTGTGCCCGTCGCAAGCAGTTGCAGTTCTGGTTCATTGGCGAAGAGTATCGTTAGCTTTGGCAGCAAGGCTAGTATATCCAAACGCTTGGAGCGTAGCAGCGGCAAACAAACATCAATTGATATGGGAATGCCACGAGAAACTGCAGCATCAATTAATACTAACGCACTCACATGCTGTGGCCCTTCCAAGAGTGCATGGCCACCGAGATGAAGCCAGCTTATGCCATGCACTGGTATACTTGCATCAAGAACCGTGAGGTTGATATTCGCACCCCGAAATGCGAAAAAGGTTCGCTCGCCCTCGGGCGAGATAACAGCATAGCACAGCCCTGTCGCACCATGCGGTTCGATCTGAAGATAGCTGAGATCCACACCAGCAGCCCGAGCATTGCGTAGCGCAACCTCGGCAGCAGGATCAGAACCGACACGGGCCAGTAGCCGCGTTGGCACATTCAGGCGCGCTAGCGCAACAGCCGTATTAGCAGCCGAACCACCACCACCCCAACTCAATGATGAAACAGGACTATCATCGCCCTTATGCGGGAAATGCGGGAGTGTGGCCGTGAGATCGGCATTCGCATCACCAACAACGAGGATCGTCATACACGTTGCTCATATACCGCTACCATGGTTTGTACTAAGGAAAGTAGTATAGCATATGCATACTACATAAAGCGTTATAGTGGTGTCACGTAACGTCTTGCATAGGTATTATAACCGTATTTGACATCGATCCCTTAATCGCATAGAGTACCCAAGGAACAGTACTAGTATGCGGCGGCCTCCCGCTGTTTTGGGTTGTGTACGTTATGGCTGTGATTCTACGCTCCCGCCAACAGATTGAAAAGATGCGTGCTGCTGGCAAACTCGTCGCACAGACATTTGAACACCTGCGGCCCTATGTTCGCCCTGGCGTTCAAACACGCGAACTCGATAAAATCGCAGAGGACTTTGTCCGCGCTCGCGGAGCCATTCCCGCCTACAAAGGCTATCGCGGATTCCCAGGAACTCTGTGCATATCGCCCAATAATGTGATCTGCCATGGAATCCCGAGCAGCCATAAACTCAAGGAAGGCGATATCGTTGGGATCGATATGGGCACCATCCTTGATGGCTGGTTTGGTGATGCCTGTATTACACTCCCTGTTGGCCAGGTTTCAGATGAAACCCAGCGCCTGCTGACCGTTGCTGAGGAGGCGATGTGGCGTGGTATCCATGCTGCGCGCGGCAACGCCCATATCAACGATATCGGTATTGCTATTCAATCATATGCCGAGGCAAATGGCTTTTCGGTTGTTCGCGAATGGACTGGCCATGGTGTTGGCAATAAGCTGCACGATGAACCAACGGTGTTTCATATCGATAATGGCAAGCCTGGCCTTCGTTTGCGAGCGAATATGACCTTTACGGTCGAACCGATGATCAATGCTGGCCGACCCGAAACCGTGCTGGATAAAGCCGATGGCTGGACTGTCCGTACCGTCGATGGCTCGCTCTCGGCACAGTTCGAACATACCCTGGCAATCACCGATGGCGAACCTGATATCCTAACTCTGCTGTAGGATTTTATATTGTAATCGGGTATTGTTTGCGTCCACCATGTCCCGCAGGCTGAAGCCTGCGGCTAGAGTTGATCCGCAACTTGCCGCCGGCTTCAGCCTGCGGATTCCGAGGGCATCACATTCCCCCTACCCATTGATTTTATCATCGCATACGCCCACCTCCTCCCCACATTCCCGCAACATCCCCACAACATGTTCATGATACAGTGCGTCATATAGTAAATTATTTAATTCTTAAACGGTACGGGCGCGATATATCGCGCCCCAACACCGCGTATTTAAGTAATCAACATCGGTCATCGTTGTATAGAGTGCGGCAGCCCTGCTGCCGCAGCGCAAGCATGGCTTGCCCACGCCAACACTGTAACATTCACTAAAGGAGCGCCAATGAGCACCCTGACCCCCGCCGAATACTATGCCACCGTTGTGCCAACACAATACAGTGCCGCAATGGCAAATGCCGACCCAGCCATTCTGGAACAGCCAGAGTTAACTGCCAGCATTACCATCGATGGCGAGGGTGGTGGTGTGTTTGGGCTACGAGCCAAGGGCCAGGAATTCGAATATGTGCCTGGTGGCATTGCCGATGCCGATCTTCAAGCCGTTATGTTGATTGATGATTGGCGTGTGAGTGTTGAGCATGGTGCGACAGAGGTGTTGATCGATTACATTCAGCGCCGCAAGGTGCAGGTTGCCAAGAGCTTGAAAGGGAGTGTCACCCTCGAATTAGATCGTGCGGATGGTAGCACCCTGCGAACATCAACGATTTTCGGGCGAGTAACAGAACCAGCGGTAACAATGATGATGACCGCGGATGACTATGCGGCGATGTTACGGGGTGAACTCAACGGGCAGATGGCCTTTATGATGGGTCGCCTCAAATTCGAGGGCAGCTTGCCCTTGCTGATGGCTATTGGGGCATTAGCAGGAAAGTGATGAGTATATGATCTCATTTACACCAAGCGCGGAGCAGCAGTTAATCATTGAGACGGTGCGGCGATTTGCTGCCGAGCGATTGCGCCCAGCTGGACACGATGCCGATGAATCGCGTAGCACGCCAGCCGATATTATTGCGCGTGGCTGGGATCTTGGGCTGCTGCCAAGTTCAATTCCCGAGCGCTACAGTGGCTTCGGCGATGAACACTCAGTTCTCACAGGTACGTTGGCAGCCGAGGAGTTGGGCTGTGGCGATCTGCCGATCTCACTATATCTACTGACGCCACATCTATTCGCGATCCCAATATTGCACGCAGGCACCGATCAACAGAAAGAGCATTGGCTACCTATCATTGCCGAGGGTGGCTTTGCACCCTATACTGCTGCATTGATCGAGCCACGCTGGGATTTCGATCCCAATGCTCTGAGCACAACCGCCACGCTTACTTCAGATGGCGATGGCTATCTGCTGCACGGCCACAAAGCCTATGTTCCACTCGCCGCCAATGCTCCGGCAATGTTGATCTATGCCCGTGAGGGCGACAGCACCCAGGCTTTCATTGTTGAGCGCGGTGCTGCTGGATTAACGGTTGCAGAGCGTGAACAGCACATGGGTATTCGTGCCCTGCCAACCTATGATGTCAAGCTTGATGATGTCAAAGTCGACCTAAATGCCAAACTCGGCGGACAGGATGGCTGTGATGTCGAGCTGCTGCTTAACTATTCGCGCGTAACCCTTGGGGCATTGGCGATTGGTGTAGCCCGCGGCGCCTATGAATATGCACTGGATTATGCCAAACAGCGTGAGGCCTTCGGGCGGCCAATCGCGCAGTACCAGGCCGTCGCATTCATGCTGGCCGAAATGGCCATCGAGATCGAATCGGCTCGTGGGCTTATCTGGGAAGCAGCCTGGACGCTCGACAAAGGCCAGAATGCCTCACGCGCTGCATCGCTGGCCAAACAGTATGCCGACGACATGGTGCTGTTTGTGACCGATAGGGCCGTGCAGGTGTTGGGCGGTCATGGCTACATCCGCGAACATCCCGTCGAGCGCTGGTTACGGGAGGGGCGTGGGTTCTCGACATTTCTTGGCGTAGCGATGATCTAGAGTAGTCAGGATTCAGCCCGCACCCCCGGCCCCTCTCCCAATGGGAGAGGGGAGGCGTAGCAGGGGTAAGGGCCAAATACTTAGGATTCTGACTCCTAATATGGAGATGGCACTATGATCGATTTTGAACTTCCCACTCCCGTTCAACGCCAGGTGCAATTGATCACCATGCTTGGCGAGCAGGTGATGCGCCCTGTGGCCCGCTACTACGATGAACACGAGGGCGAGCGGCCATGGGATTATATCAATATGGTCTGGCAGACGGTGAAAACACAGGGTGGCCGGACATTCTCGGTGGAAGAAAAGAACTCGACCGATAAAGAAGGTAAGCCGCGCCCAAAGATTGGCACGCTGCTGGTCGCTCATACTGTCGAAGCGCTCTCCTGGGGCGATGCTGGCCTATACCTGGCGACACCTGGATCGGCGCTTGGCGGTGCTGCCGTTGATGCAACCGGCACATCCGAGCAGAGGGAGCGCTTTCTTAAGCGCTTCTCCGAGGGCGAGCCGAAATGGGCTGCAATGGCCATGACCGAGCCGCAAGCCGGTTCGGATACTGCCGCGATCCGCACCAGCGCACGCCTTTCCGATGATCGCGAAGAATGGATTCTGAATGGCGAGAAAATCTTCGTGACGGGCGGGCTGATGTCGGCGAAGGACTCACCGGGCTTCGTGGTTGTCTGGGCAACTGTCGATCCATCGGCGGGGCGGGCCGGTATGAAGCCCTTTGTTGTCGAATCCGGCACACCAGGGATGACGGTCGCCAAGCTCGAACACAAACACGGGATCCGCGCCTCCGATACGGCATCGCTGCTGTTCAAGGATTGCCGCATTCCCTTCGATAATATCCTTGGCAGCCCGGAAGTTCAGGGTGCCACCAAAGGGTTCAAGGGTGCCATGAAAACCTTCGATGCCACCCGCCCGCTTGTGGCCGCATCGGCACTTGGCATCACCCGTGCAACCCTAGAATTCACCGCGCAATACCTGAAAGATCGCGGCGTCAAGGTTCGCTATGGCATCCCACTCCATCAGCAGACGGCGATTGAGCGCGATTTGATCAACATGGAAGCACAGCATCGCGCCGCCTGGTTGTTGGTGCTCAAGGCCGTCAGCAAAATGGATGCTGGCCTGGAGAATTCACTCGAAGCATCGATGAGCAAGGTCAAGGCGGGTGCGGTCGCCAACTATGTCGCCCAGAAGGCCGTTGAATTGCTTGGGCCAGAGGGCTATTCGTGTAAGCTGCTGGTGGAAAAGTGGATGCGTGATGCCCGAATCAACGATATCTATGAGGGCACTGGCCAGATCAACCGGCTGGTCGTCGCACGGCGATTACTGGGGTATACTAGTAAAGAGCTACGCTAGTAGTCCGTCATCGCTGATCTGAACCATCGTACGGGCGCGATATATCGCGCCCCTGCGCCAGGCTTTATCATCACAGTATCGTTGACAGACGACTAGCCAATCTACGGTCAAGGGAGACCAATGTATGTCACATACGATCAGAACCATCAAGAAGGTAGCGGTGATTGGCGCGGGAACAATGGGTGGCGGGATCGCGGCCCACTGCGCCAACGCCGGTCTGCCGGTTGTGTTGCTGGATATTGTACCAACGACACTGACACCCGAAGAACAGGCCAAGGGGCTAACCCTTGAGTCGAAGGCGGTTCGCAATCGGATCATCAATACTGGCCTGGAGCGGATCAAGAAATCGCGTCCAGCTGCGTTGTTCACGCCAGAACGAGCCAATCTGATCACGACCGGCAATCTGGAGGATAATCTTGATCTGATTGCCGATGCCGATTGGATTGTGGAAGTGATTGTCGAGCAGCTCGAACCAAAGCGCGATCTGATGGCGCGGATTGAGCAGGTTCGCAAACCCGGCAGCATTGTTTCCTCGAATACCAGTGGCATCCCGATTGGTTCGATTGCCGATGGCCGTTCTGAAGAATTCCGCCAGCACTTTCTTGGCACCCACTTCTTCAACCCACCGCGCTACCTGTATCTGCTGGAAGTCATCCCGACTGTCGATACATCCCTGGAAGCGACGGCAACCATCACCCATTTTGCAGAACAGCAGCTCGGCAAGGGTGTCGTGATCTGCAAGGATCGCCCGAATTTCATTGGGAATCGGGTGTTTAGCTATTCCGGGCAGATCGCCGTCAACTATGCGATTGAACATGGCTTCAGTGTTGAAGAAGTCGATAATCTGACCGGCGAGTTGATTGGCTACCCGAAGACGGCGACATTCCGGCTGATCGATCTGGTTGGACTCGATGTGATGCTGCATGTCAACCGCAATCTGTATGCGGCGGTACCGAATGATGAGGAGCGTGAGTCATTCAAGATCGCGCCAGCACTGGACGAAATGGCCAAGCGTGGTTGGCTTGGCAATAAGGCCAAGATCGGCTTCTACAAAGAGGTTCGGGGTGCCAGTGGCCGTGAGTTCTGGGCACTTAATCTGCAGACGATGGAGCACGAGGCTCCGAAGAAGGTTCGCTTCGATCTGGTTGGCAAGGCCCGCAAGATCGATGATGTACGCGAGCGCCTACGTTTCATCATCGAGAATGCTAGTATAGATCGTTCCGGCCAACTGCTGAGCGAAATTATTCTCAAGACAATCGCCTATGCTGCACGGCGCATTCCCGAGATTAGTGATCGACTGATCGATGTTGACCGAGCTATGCGCTGGGGTTTTGGCCAACAACTCGGCCCGTTCGAGGTCTGGGATGCGTTGGGTGTTCGCAAGACCGCCGATCTGATGAAACAACGCGGGATCGCCGTGGCACCCTGGGTCGAAGAAATGCTCAACCAGGGGGTTGAGTCGTTCTATCGCAGTGAACACGGGCGCGTCACCGGCTACTATGATCTACCGCATCATCGTTATGTCCACCTTGAGCTACCCGATCAGGTGATCTCGCTGAATGATTTGCGGGCACAGGGCCGTGAGCTTGTGCGTGGCCCAAGCGCCAGTATTCTGTATCTGGGCGATGGCGTATTGTGCCTCGAATTCCATTCAAAGGTCAATGCAATCGATCCATTGATCACCGAGACTGCCACACAAGCTCTGCATATGTTGAACAGTGATGACCGCTGGGTCGGTATGGTGATCGGCAATCAGGCCCAGGATTTCTGTGCTGGTGTCAATCTAGCACTATTGGCGATGGCCGTCGCCAGTGGGCAGACCGACCAGGCATACCAGTTTGGCAAAGGCACTCAGGATCTGTTCCAGGCCATTCGAATGAGCCAGAAGCCAATTGTTGCTGCGCCATATGGCCGCGTTCTGGGCGGTGGTGTCGAAATCTGTCTGGCAGCGGCACGGCGGGTCGCGGCAGCCGAAACCTACATGGGTCTTGTTGAATTGGGTGTCGGGCTGATTCCTGGCTGGGGTGGTTGTAAAGAATTCCTGCGGCGGCATGTCTCGCGGCATATGCATGTTGGCCACGATGCCGATGCGCTGCCATATCTGCGGCAGGTGTTCGAGACGATAGCGACGGCGAAAGTCAGCGAGAGTGCCGAACAGGCCAAGCAACTTGGTTATCTGGATGAGGGCGACCGGATCGTGATGAACCGCGAGCATCTTATTTATGCGGCCAAGGAAGAAGTGCTGGCGTTGATCAAAGAGGGCTACACGCCACCACCACCAGGCGGCGAGCCGATCTATGCGATTGGCAAGCGCGGGCTTGGCGCGATCAACAGCATGTTACATGGCATGCAATTGGGCGGTTATATCAGTGAGTATGATCACAAACTGGCGCGGGCATTGGCGCGGGCATTGTGTGGCGGCGATCTCAGCAGCCCGCAGTGGGTCAGCGAACAATATATTCTGGATCTGGAGCAGGAAGAAGCCATGCGCTTGGCTATCGAGCCGAAGACCCAAGAACGGATCATGCACACACTACAAACCGGCAAGCCACTGCGGAATTAGGGTGATTGCCCTCACCCCAACCCTTCTCCCAGTGGGAGAGGGGCGTAACGGTTCTTAAGGAGAATAGATCATGCACGATGCTGTTATCGTCTCTGCTGCTCGTACTGCTGTGGGGAAGGCACCGCGTGGCACTCTGCGCGAGACGCTTCCAACCGACATGGCAGCAGCTGTCATCAAGGCGGTAGTTGAGCGCGCTCCCGGGCTCGATCTCAAAACGATCGATGATGTGATTATGGGCTGTGCTATGCCCGAAGCCGAACAGGGCTTGAATGTGGCACGGATTGCGCTATTGCGGGCCGGGCTGCCAATCGAAGTGCCAGGGCAGACGGTCAACCGCTTCTGTTCATCTGGCCTACAGACCATTGCACTTGGCGCACAACAGATCATGGCAGGTATGGGTGAGGTAATTGTGGCAGGCGGGGTGGAAAGCATGAGCCTGGTTCCGATGACCGGCCATCGCTATGCACCCGATCCAGAGATGGTTGAGATCAGCCCGGATGTGTACCTTGGCATGGGCCTCACAGCCGAGAATGTCGCCAAGCGCTATGGCGTCAGCCGTGCGGATCAGGATGCCTTTGCGCTACGCTCGCACAAGCGGGCGATCAAAGCGATTATGGATGGCAAATTCAGCGACGAAATCGTCCCACTCGAGGTCAAACGGGTCTGGTTTGAGGGTGGGCATCGCCACGAGGCCAACACAACATTTGCGATTGATGAGGGACCACGGCGCGATACTTCGGCGGAGGCATTGGCCGGGCTGCGGCCCGTCTTCGCGGTGCAGGGCAGCGTCACCGCTGGCAATTCCTCGCAAACCAGTGATGGCGGGGCGGCAGTGTTGCTGATGAGCCGTGAGAAGGCCGATGCACTGGGGCTGAAACCACTGGCGCGCTTTGTTTCATTTGCGGTGGCTGGTGTTCGGCCAGATGAGATGGGCATTGGCCCGATTGCCGCAGTACCAAAGGCGCTCAAGCAGGCTGGCCTGAGCATGGCCGATATCGATCTTGTTGAGCTGAATGAGGCATTTGCTGCACAGGCATTGGCCGTTATTCGGGCGCTGGAGATCGATGAGGAGAAGGTCAATGTCAATGGTGGCGCAATTGCACTTGGCCATCCGCTTGGCTGTTCGGGAGCCAAACTCACCGTCCAGATTCTGCATGAACTGGAGCGGCGTGATGGCCGTTATGGGCTGGTGACAATGTGTATTGGTGGCGGAATGGGTGCCGCTGGCATTTTCGAGCGGCTCTCATAGGTTGCCCTCGCCCCTGGCCTCTCAGGTGTAGGGAGGTTTTTGGTCGAAGGCGTCCTGCTACGCTTTTCCCCCTCTCCCCCAGCCCCTCCCCCACAGGTGGGGTGGGGAGGGGCGCACAGGGTTTGCAAGAGGTCAATCCCCTCGCCCCGGCGTGGGCGAGGGGGCAGGGGGAGTAGTTCGCTAGCGTACCGCACTGCTTGCCAACGCCTCTTCGACCAGATCCAGCCCAACCACCTTCAATCCCCGTTGGCGAGCCAGCGTCTCAACCTGCATCTGCAACTGGCGGCTGGCCGAGATTCGCGGAATGAATGGCAGCTTTTCCAGCGCATCATCGAGAACCTGTTTGGCATCCGCATCCCATTGCAGATTACCGGGTGCCTCGGTTTGTGGCCCACCTGATCCATTTGAACTCCCTGGCCCAGCGACTGCCTTTGCGCCACCGGCATAGGCGGCATCGACGGGTAGGAAGTTGAACAGCACGTTATACAGGCCGTTCATGATTTCCTGGATCAGATAGACTGCGCCACGAAAGCCGACAAATGGGGTACCAACCGAGCGCCGCACCACCGCACCAGGAAATGCCGATGGCAGGAAGGTTGTGAACTTCGCACCAGCTTCTGCCAGATAGATGCGTTCGTTGACCGACCCAAACACGAAGGCTGGCGCGCGTTTATGCAATAGCTGGCGCACCCCTTCGTTATCCAGATCACCGGGGCGCAATGGGCGGCTAGTGACGAAGGCAATCGGCATACCCAATTCCTCACCGAGGAAGCGAGCAATACCCTCGGCGTGTGCGCGGCCAGCAACGATCCCAATATCGGTGGTTCCGAACCAATCGCCCTGCGGCCCGCGCCAGAGATCCCACACAGCGCTGAGTGTGGTCTTCTTTTCGTGGGCAATGAATGCCTCAGCCTGTTCCGATGTGCCGAGTAACTCGCCCAATGCCCGAACAAAGGTGATTGTATCGCGCATCCCAAATGGTGAAAGCAGGGTTGGTTGGCCCAATTCTGCCGCCAGTCCCTGCCCAAATTCCTTGAACAGCACAATATTGATTTGTGCCGCCGCCAGCCGTGGCGTATCGGAGAGGTTCGATTCGAATGGGTAGACCATGTTGATCCTGCCACCCGCACCGGCGATCAGCCGCTTCAGTTCCGATAGATCCGAAGGAGCATTGAAACATCCATAGGTTGGGCCAATAATATTGACCGTGCCTGGTTCTATCTGAACATCGGCGGCGTGCGGCTTGCCATACTGTTCCCACAACCAGCGCAGCACCCGATCGCGGCCAGCCCATTCATCTTCGGCCAGCGAATTGCTGTAATAGAATGTCGTACCCGGCTGAAGCTGCGAGATCAGGTTGGTCAGATCCGAGCCGATCATCTCGCTCTCAGCCGTCGAAACCAGGATCAGATGCTTGCCTGCCAGCACGCCTGTATCGCGCAAGCCCTCGTAGGTCAGCTTGACCTTACCAGCCGTTCCATGGCCGCCAACCTCGCGTTCGGTGATTGTAGATGGCGTTATATTCTCAATATGCGGAATTGAGTCGGTATAATCCGGCACTGCTGTTGCAACAAGATTAAAGCAACCAACTGGTGCATCGCAGATAACGTGGACATCCGGCATGGCGCACATCGTCCATACGGCTGCCCAGTAGCCACTTGAGTCGGAGAGATCGCGAATAAGGGTTGGCATCGTTGGTCCTCAACTATTGGGGAGGTATGGAGCCTCCATACCTCCATAGTTGGGGTGTGGGGCAGCCTCGCTGCACACCCCAACCATCGGGGTATCAGGTTCACTTGAACCAAAAAATTTATTCCGTAAAGAAGGCGTGCATCTCACGGTATTTGTCGCCGCGCTGCAAAGCACCATTGATGAATGTCAGAATGGCATCCAGGCCAGTCGAAAGAAAGAATGGGCGCGAAGCAACCTGATTGGTGAAATACATTGCTGGAATGCCACGCTCCTTGGCAATCGCACAGAATGGTGTGGTGCCAAGCACAAAATCAGGCGTGTAGCGATTCAGTGCGCTGACATCCTCTTCCAGCGCCTTGCGATAGACAATCTCTTTGGTGCCGTGCGATTTTAGCCACATCTCATCCGGCAACACCAGCGGATCCATGCCAATTGAGGTTGAAATATATGGAACCTCAGCTCCTGCTTCGACAAGCGCCCGAGCATAGGCCAATTCCGTGCCCTCATAGCCTGTCACCAGAATGCGTGCGCCCTTGAGCGATTTACGTTCAACAATATTGATCGCCCGATCACGCTCTTCCTCCGCAACCCGGTTCACTGCTGCTGGATCAAGATTAAGCAAGCTGCCAAGCGATTTGAGCCATGCATAGGTTCCGGTAATACCAACCGGAGCGCCGCCAGCCACCGAAGCATTCCATTCACGGAACAGCTTCATGGTGCCTTTATAGAATGGGTGCAATGGAGCCAATGCTCCAGCCCGCCCAGCCCGCCGAATATCATCAATTGAGCGGCCAGGTAGAGCAATTGTTGCTTCAACTCCCATTTTACGCAGGGTCGCATCAATAATCAGTTGGTCGGCAGGGAAGACCTCGCCCATAATGACGACGGTGCGGGCTTCGCGTGGCCCTTCGCGATCCCCAAGGCGGCGCAACAGCGCTTCCATTGCGACATCCTTGGCCTCGGCATGCGAATGGATCGCATAGGCCGGAACACGAACCAGCACAACATCGGCATTGCCTGCACGTTTGGGCAGCAGTTCCTCGGGCAGCCCGGCTGTCTCGGCAACACATAGCGAAATAACGGGGATGAGTTGGCAGCCTGGTTCTTTGGCAGCGGCCTCAATCGCCATGCGGGTGCCCTCAACAACCTTTCCGTCGAGCAATTCCGCAGTGCCGAGTGTTGGGGCCAGGATTGATTTGCGGGCACCATAGAAGTGCGTAATGAAGGTGAGCCCATACAAGCAGCCGGTATCCGTTGCCATCACCGGGTGGGAGCCTTCCATACGGCTAAGGATGCGCAGCGATCCAAAGGCAGGGCACATCGATTGTGGGTGTAATTTGCAGCTTGGCCCTTGTGTCCGTTCGTCAGTCAGTGGGATTGTTTCATTCATGGGAAGCATACCTCTAGGCTCTGGCAAGATTTAGGGTAAGGATTGCGCGTAGAGACGCAAGATATTGCGTCTCTACGCGCAAAACGGATTACTTCTCCGAGTCCTTCTTTGGCAGAATACGCAGGTAGGTACTCGTTGCCTGGCGATCCGTGAAGCGTGCTGCGATAATAAAGCCAAGAATAACCGTCACAAGCGGAATAAAACAGAGTGCATAGCCTGAAATCGGCATAAAACTCTCTGGTGTCCCTTGAAGAGCGATCAACAGATCCATGTGTCATCTCCTTTGGCATCTGACATCAGCGGAACCCAAGGCCAGCGCTCACAACGCTGCTCCTACACCAAACTATTCTGCCATTGGCTCGGCGGGATTACGAGGAGCATGCGATGGCATGATCACCTCACGCATCCGCACCGGGTCGATCCGAAAATTTTCGACCAACTCAGCAATATAGGCGAAATGAGCACGTGGGATCGAGATGAACAGTTCGCCCTGTGCAACTCGATTATGCATGCGACCGCCGCCATCGCCGGTTGCAAAGACGCTATTACGCGTCAGCCATGGCGTTGCAAAGATCGAGGCGCACGCCGAAGGCCCAACCTCGCCGATTGGAAAGGTACCCTCACGCACCGATGCCGCGCCAGCTATTTGCATAGCGTGCATTGGATCAGTAATGCAGATCAGCAGATCCGCCTGTACGCCATCTGGAACCATATCAAGCGGGGCTGCTGCCAACGCCTGCACAGCACCCGTCGGGAGCGAATTACTCTGTGCCTTGTTGCGTCGAGCTGCTTCTGGCGTGAAAAACCCTTGTGCCATCGTCAAATACTCGCCCTCGGTGATCAGCCGATCGGCATTGGGCAACCAACCAAGATGATACTGGCCGACCCAACAATCGTGATGCTTTGAATCGACATACACTCGGCGGCCTTCCTCTGCCTCACGAACAATTGCACAGGCAACCACATTGACTGGTTCGTAGCCAGGTGGCGGCCCATCAACACAATAGGTGATAGCGACAGGGCGACGCTTGACTTTCAGTTTGTCGACGAGTAAGTGGTTCAGGTATTTGAGATCAATATCGCGCTCGACGGTCATATACTTCTCTCTTAGCGATACGTTGGCGCATCAACATAGCGAACATCAACATAGCTAAAGCTCTGGCCCGAACGGCGCAATGCCGAAAGGAAGGCCACCTTGCTGTCAATATCATCGATATTGCCGATCCGCATCTCGATTGCGCCAGATGTGACGGTGATCCCATCACGATCATTGCGATCCAGATCGGTGACATGCAGGCCAATCGATTCGATCATGCGCTGAACCTTGGCCAGCACCGGATCGGCTGTCTGAACCTGTTGTATCACTGGCGTAAGGCTCAACATCGGGATGCCAAGAGATGCCTTCTTGCCACCAAACAGATCCTCTGATGTTGCCGATGTCGGCTGGCCTTCTGGCTCTTCTGCGCCGAACACCCGCAGGAATTCATCATACTCAAGCGGCGTATAATCGGTGCAGTGCGGGATCTCACGGCGATGGATCTTACCAGCCAGATCGCTAAAGATTGTATCGAACTCAGGTACTTCCAGCGATAATCGGCAGGCATCGGCCAGTTCGCGAACCTTGCGGCTGAGTGGGATACGAGCCAGGATCGGTAGGCCGGATGCTCGTGAGTACAGATCGGCGGTGTCGCTGCCATCATCGCGATTGACGATCAGGCCAAGCACAGCCGTACGGCCACCCATCGAGCGGAAGTAGTGGGCGGCCTTGGCGATATTGTTAGCCGCATACAGCGACTGGCGGTCGTGCCCGACCACAATGATGACTTCCTCTGCCAATGAGCGAGCCAGTGGTGTTGCAAAGCCACCACAGACGACATCGCCAAGGAAATCCATCACCACATAATCGAGGCTCCAGCGGCTCATGCCAAGCCCTTCGAGGGTTTTGAAGCCGGAAGAGATGCCCTGGCCGCCACAGCCGCGCCCAACTTCCGGGCCACCCAATTCGCAGCCAAAGATAGAATAGCCTAGTTTCAGTTCATTACGAAAGATCACATCGCCGATGCCAAGCTCATCCTCTTTGCCTGCCTCTTTGAACAGCCGCCACTGCTCGCCAAGGGTTGGTAGCGAATAGCCGCCAAAGATTGTATTGCATGAATCGTGTTTTGGGTCACAGCCAAGTTGCAGTACCCGGTTGCCATCAAAGGTCAGGCGCGAGGTCAGGTTGGATGTGAAGAAGCTCTTGCCCATTCCGCCCTTGCCATAGATTGCGAGCATACGTGGTGCCATAGGATCCCCCAGTATGAGTCATTACCATTCCAACACGAGTTTCAGGCATTCTGGATCTTCGAGAGCCACCCGATAGCCCTCTTCAAACTGTTGCACCGGCAACCGATGGGTCAGTAGGCCGGCAACATCCAGGGTTCCATCCGCGATCATATCGCGACAGCGCACAAGATCACCGGGTGCCCATTCGCGAGCGGTGAGCAAACGGGCCTGTTTGAGAAACAGCGGCATATATGGCAGACGTAGTTCATCATAATATCCAAGTAACAGGATCGTCCCGCCATCGGCCAATAACGGCAACGCCTCGGCCAATGCCGTCATCGAGCCAGTTGCCTCAATAATCGCCGCAACCGGCCCGCCAAGTTGTTCACGCAGCCCACCAGCGTGGACATCAACAAGCAAATCAGCAGCAGCGCGTTCCAGGCGGCTCGGTACTTTATCGGCAACCGCGACCCAGGCTCCACGGCTACGGGCAACCCGTGCCGCAATCTGGCCAACCGGACCCTGGCCCAACACCAGTACTCGATCATTATGCCCAGATGCTAACAGATCAATTCCATGCAGAGCCGTCGCCGCCAATGCCAGCAACACCCCATGCCGTGGCTCGATCTGATCGAGTGTCACCACCCGATGATGATCAACAATCAACTGGCGTGCCTGGCCACCCCAGGCCGGATTAACATCGGTGTAGCAGCGTGCCCCGCCAACATATACCCAACGCCCCTCCAGTTCTGGCGGAACCTGTGCGCCAAGGCCAACAACCCTGCCGACCGTTTCGTAGCCAGGGACGACGGGAAAGCTCAACATGGGGTGCGGCATACGCCCAGCAAGTAACATACGCTCGGTTCCAGCCGAAATCGATGTATAGGCCGTCTGAATGATCACATCATCTGGCCCTGGATCGGCCAACGCAACCATACGTAGCTCAACGCGGCCTGGTTCGGAGATAACAATTGCGTCGGTATGCATGATCGCCTCTTCAGCTTCGACATGGATCTGTAGGGGCGGTTCGCGAACCGCCCCTACAGATTCGGGAATGTTAGCGCACAGTTTGCAGCATGCGCCGCTCGCGGCCTGCCCGAATGCCCTTGACAATAAACTGTGCGCAGTTGATCAAATAGGTGCAATAGGCCACCAGCATTACGGTCATCACCGCTTCACGCGACCAATGCAGCGCAACTGCCAAAAAATACAGGTTATGGCTCACGATTGCGACAGCATTGCCAATATCTTCCCAGAAGAATTCTTTCGCCAAAAAGTAATGGCCAAAAATCTCCTTCTCCCAGATCATGCCGGTAATCGTGATCGCCCACAACAGCGTAATCTTGATCAGCACACTGGCATTCGCAATCGCATAGCCCTCGCCGGTTGTCAGATAGCGAATCACCAATCCAAAGCTGGCCAGAAACGCTAGAAATTGGATCGGCGCTAAAATCGCCTGAACTTTCGTCCAGATGCTGCTGTTTCGGCGAACCATCTGTTCTGGAGTATATATAGCCATGGTCTATCCACTATGCCTACACTATTTCGGGATGAGTTTGAACCGATCCCGAGTTGCCATTGGAGCTATGTTGAGTGTAAATGGTATCTGTATTATAATGCATATTGCCGCAAGCTAAAGCTACACATATGCTACACGAAACCTTTACATTTCCGAATATCGGGGGATGCAATGTCATTTGCGAATGGAACATTCTTTTTTATCACCAACAGTTTCCACACACCAGTCGGATTGTCGAGCGTTGCTGCATTGGCAACTCATCTTGGCAATGAACTCCAGATCTATCTGAAGATGCCGCCACGAACAGAGGCGATCATTTTCAAGAAGCGAATTGAAATTCTCCAGGAATCGCTGCCCGAAGATCTTGGCCCAATACCGATTACTGGTGTTCATTCGAAGGAATTTGCCCCGACACTCAATGAGCTTGCCAAACAGGGAGGCGCATTACTCGCCCTTGTCCCAACGCGCCGTGGTAATCCGATTCGAGCCTTTAGCAATAACGATTATGAACGGCTGTTGATTGAAGGCTCGCTGCCTGTGTTGGCGCTCCCACGCGATGGGAAACTCGGCCTGATCAAGAAGGTGTTATTCCCTGCCGATCTTTCGCCGCGCTCAGAAGCAGCTCTTCAGCAGACAATCGACCTGTGCAAACGGCTCGATGCCGAGCTGCATCTCCTGCATATCTATGGCACCGATGGATTACTTCCATCGGAACGAGATATGCAGAAGCGCCGGGCCGCTACCAGCCCCCGCGAACTGTTTGAGCTTGATCAGAACCAACTCAAAGAACTCGCCGCTCGTGCAACCGATCAGGGTATTACGACCGTTATCGCCACTGCTGAAGGGCGCGCCCACACCGCGATCCTCAACTATATCCGCACCCAACAGATCAACCTCGCCATTATGGCCTCCCACGGGCCGCGCAATTCAGAAGATATTCTGCTTGGCACCACCACCGCTCGTGTCATTCTGCACAGTAATGTGCCAGTGATTGGCGTGCCTGCGTAGGCGAAAACCAAGTATTCAGGAGTCAGGAGTCAGAATTCTCAGCCAAGAACCATGGTAGGGGCGAACCTCGTGTTCGCCCAAATACGTGCCACCAACCGAAGCGCAGCGTATTACCCGAGCGCAACAGGCGGCCCAGGGGCGAACCTCGTGTTCGCCCAAATACGTGCCACCAACCCAAATCGATCACAGCCGTGGCATAACCAACAAACATTCGCATACCACAGCATCCATTACAGAGCGGGTACCTCTCGCCTGGCCGGGGGGTGTTGGGATGGCGGCCCACCCCCGACCGCCTGCCGTGCGCAACGGCATCTACTCCGCTAAAAATGCCCCAAGCACATCGGCAAACTCAGCGGCCTTCTCCACCATCGGGATATGGCCACACTCCTCTATCCAGTACACCTTGCAGCCAGGAATCGTGCTGGTTGTGAAATCCACGTTTGCGGGCGGCATGACCTGATCCTGACGCGCCACCATAAGCAGAGTCGGGCAGGTAAGGTGTGCGGCTGCCTCAACGATTGCTGGGCTATTGGCCGAGCGCGCCGAGGCCAGCGCGGTGTCATAGTCCATCTGCAAATAATCGAGGAAGCCATCGCGCAATAGGGTATCTTCATTCGGCACCCGATAGAAGAAACGGCTCGCAAACTGGCGGGTAAGCAATGGCAGATCGGCTAACTCAGTTGGCCGGAAACGCATAAACAGCCCGGTTACTTCCGTCACCCAACTGAACAGCAAGCGCTCGGAATCATTGCGAAACAAACTCAGCCCAACTAATGCCAGCCGCTCAACCAGTTCTGGGCGCTTGGCCGCGAGCAAGATCGCGATCCCTGCACCCATTGAGTGCCCAACCAGCCGAACGCGGCCCAGATCGAGATGCGCCAGCAGTGCTTCCATCGCGGCAACCTGATCAAACATATTGCGCCCGCGCGTCACCGGTATGGAACGACCAACACCAGGAAGATCGGGAACGATGAATTGGTAGCGATCACGTAGGCGCGTGATGGTTGGTTGCCAGTAGCGCCCCGATCCACCCCACCCATGGACGAGCAACACTGGCACACCATCGCCACCATCTTCTGGCGTATAGATATCGACTATCAGTGGATCACCGGCAAGCCGCATATCGAGTGTTTCATTCACCTGGCTACAACCGTTCCGCACCAGGCCATTTTGCCTGTTTTGCTTCGCGCTTCCGATGCGAACTGAGGCTCCAATCCCAGAGATTCAGCGGCAATGGCACCACCAGCAACCAGATCTCTAATAACCCAAGCATTGCCATACATGCCAGGAAACTGAAGCCAACCGCATCAACAGCCCGTGTGGCCGTGGCCGCCTGCTGGCAGAGGAAGATCATCAGCGCGGTTGCTGCTGTCACCGAGAATGGGAAGAATCGGTTCATTGGCCGATAGCTAAAATAGCTGGCCAGAAACTTCATATGTTCTGGCAGGAATTCCTCATTGAGGTTACGCACACCAAAGAACACATTCAGCTTGGCACTTTGATGCAACCCCCACAGCACCAGATAGGTGTACAACCCGATCGGGTTGGCCGAACCCCAGGTGATATACAGAATCACCAATGCACCAGCGAGTGATGCCAGTTCGTGATACAGGCAGGCAGCAAGGGCATAGCGAAAACGCTGCCAGTTCGAAACGCCAGCCGGGCATGGCGTGTGGCGTGGCCCGGTGATGATGCCCATGTAGAAGCTGGCAATTTGCCAGCCCCAGATCATCAGCCCACATGTGAAGGCTAGGTATGCTCCCGAAACACTGGCATCATTGCGTGAAGCGACCAATCCGATCAGCGATAGAAACAGCAGCAGCGACAGAAACGAAAAGCTTGGGCTAAACGTATAGCGCGGCAGGCCGTCTAAATAAACAATAATGCCAGTACTGAACCACCAGATAAACAGGGAGTACAGTACCGGCAGTAGGTAGAGCTGCATTGCATACTCATTCGTTCAGGGCACGATGATCATCCGCCCGCTATTGGTATGGGCCGTGAGCTACGCATTGGAAGATAGTGCTTGACCTGCGAAACAAGGATGTCGCCGGTCATGCGCATCTGCGCCAACCATGGCACAGGAGCCATGTTCTTGTGCATATAGGATTCGAAGGTCAGTTCCTGCACATCATTATTGCGGCACATATCGGTGAAGACTTCCATCTGCCGTTCGTTACCATAGCCCCACTTCTGAAGCCACTGCAAGAAGACATACATGCTGCGATACTTACTCCACCATTGCTTCTGATAGCGCATCAGATTTTTGATGGTTGGTGCGCGCAGGCTCTCGGCCAGAACTTCGGCGGCCATTGTGGCACTCTTCATGGCCCAGTAGATCCCCTCACCAGATGTTCCAACCACCAGACCAGCAGCATCGCCAATCAGCATTGCTCGATCAAAGGCCATCTGCGGGCGCGGGTGCATTGGCAGCGCATGCGCCTCCTGCAGAATGATCTCGCCACCAACCAGATCGGCAGCAATCCGCTGCTTCAGATTGGCGAGCAGTTGCTTGGCATTCTTGGTTTGGCCATGGCCAGCGCCAATTCCAACAGCAACATGATCCTTCTTGGGGAAGGCCCAGGCATACAGATCGGGACTCACCTCGCTGCCAAGATACAGATCGGCGGTATCTTCCCAACGGGCCATCTTCTCTGGTGGCAGGCGGAAACGCTCCTGGATGGCAACACAGCGCGGCAGATTTGGCAAACCAAGCGCCTTGGCGGTTGGCGAATATGCTCCATCGGCACCGATCACCGCAGCAACACGGATCGTCTTGATCTGGCCCTTTTCGCGGTATGTCACCGCAACACCAGTGCCATCCACCTTGAGTTCGCGTAGCTCACCCTCGATCAACTGAGCGCCACTATCGACGGCCCGTTGGCGAATATAGCCATCAAACTCTTCGCGGCAGCACATCGCAATATAGTTCTCATCGCTGCGGCCTTTTGTACCAACCACATCGATCGACACCTGCCGATGCGTCGGTGAGTGAATCAGGGCGTGGTGTACCTTGCGCGAGATCAGGCTCTGGGGCAGATCAAACTCCTTAAACGCCACCGGCGGCACTGCTCCACCACACGGCTTGACGCGCGCCAGATCGCGTTCGAGCAGTATCACGGGCACTCCGGCCTTCCGTAGTGTGTGTGCAGCTGTTGAGCCACCCACCGATGCCCCAACTACCAAAACCTCATCCATGGTGAACCTCCCTAGTCCAGTATTCAGGAGTCAGAAGTCAGTATTCAGAATATCGCTGACCTGCAAAGAACTCAGCACATCTTCTGGATTCTGACTCCTGATCACTACCTTACCGCAATTGCCGCGACAAGCATCCCAAGAACAAACAAGCCCGAAGCACCAGCACTAAATGTAATTGCCCCTGCAATTGGATCACGAATGAAGCGAAACTGAAGTGGTGCCTGGAGCATGAGCAGAATTGCCACAAGAAAGGCTGCCCATGGCCGATGATAGGCGGCGAGTGTCATCATCAGAAACAGCTGTGCAACCGACATGGTAATCACGACCATTGTTGCTGCCATGGATGGGCCGTATAGTGCTGGAATGGTATTGATTCCAACCTTGCGGTCGCCCTCAATACTCTTGAAATCATTGATCGTCATGATCCCATGCGTACCAAACGAGAACAACCCAGCCAATGCCAGGCTAATGATCGAAAGCTCCGCGAAACTGGCGTGGCCGGCCAACCAGGGCAAGCCCTCATAGGAGATCGCCACGAATGCATTGCCGATCCAGCCATTGCGCTTGGCGCGTACCGGATTGGCGCTATACCCGACCGCCAGCACCATACCAATTGCCGTCAACAGTGTGACCATCTCGCCAAGAATGAGTGCAATGCCAAGTGCTAAAGCAACCAGGATCGCAATCGTGACGAACACCTGACGTGTTGAGACCATGCCAGATGGAATCAACCGTTGCGGTTCATTGATCGCATCAACTTCGCGATCACAATAATCATTGATCACCTGCGAGAGCCCACACACAATTGGGCCTGCCAGAATCATGCCAAGGAAGATCCGCGCAACATCACCAAGTGTCCAATGGGCCTGCCCACTGGCAATACTGCCACACAGAAATGCCCAAGCCGGCGCAAACCAGGTTACTGGCTTCATGAGGGTAATTGAGCGCATGAGCAGCGGTGGACGCACCATGGTTCGCCGCTGAGATGTAACAGTCATACCGCGTTCCTGTCGGCTACATCAGGCAATCAGCTGATCGGCGGGTACATCTTGCAAGCCAGCCCACGGGGAACGAGCAGCGCCATCAGCGATCTGCCGACCAAGGCGCATAGCCCCAATCAACACCAGCGCCAACACCAACAACCCAAGTGATGTGGCATACACCACAACATACCCAAGAGCCACATTGCCCGTCACCTGTTCGGCGATATCGCGTGCCAAGCCGCCACCAATTGCCCCGAATCCCTGGGCAAGCGCCTGCATGACGCCCCACAGGCCCATAAACAACCCGGCATGGTTTCGATCAGCAAGTGTCATGACAATCGCAACACTGCCAACAATGAACAACCCTCGGCCCATGCCGATCAAGGCAACGCCCATCCGAAACATGGTGACATTCGCTTCATTACTGGCGAGGCTGATTACCAGGAAACCAAGCGCACCAACCGCGCAACCAATCAGAATTGGTAATGCTGGCTTCCCGCCCTGCCAGAGTAAAATCCCAGCGATAACAATCGCCGCGATCATGGCCACGCCCCACAATGCTGTCAGTTGTGTGGTCGCCGAAACGCTCATGTTCAGTACCTGGCCGCCATATGGCTCAAGCAACACATCGTGTGTTGCGAAAGCCAATGTTGCGATGAACAGAATACCAAACAGTGTTCGCAGGGTACGCTGAGCCCATAGTGTTCGTAGTGATTGGCCAAGCGACATACGCACGGTTGCGATCTCATGAACCGTGATCAGCGTGCCATCGGGGCGCATCTTCTCGCGCCCAAACAGCGCAAGAAATGTCATGGCAATAAAGAGTACAGCCGATCCCTGCATCACTCGGATCAGCATGTTATGGCTATACACAATCAGTAACTGGCCAACAATCAGGGAACTCACAACGGTGCCAAGCACCAGCATCATCCATAGCGTTGCAAGTACTTTTCCCCGTTCTTGTGGTGGCGTAATATCGCTCACCAATGCCAGATACGTTGTCTCGACAATATTCACGCCAATGCCATAGACCAAAAAGATCAGGGTGCAAATAATCATGCCCTGCCAGAAGGGTAGTGATGTAGAACCAAGAACAATCAGTGAGAAGGGCGCTGTCGAAAGGCCACCATAGGTCAACATCGCACCAAGGACAATATAGGGGGTACGCCAGCGGCCCTGCGCACGGTTCTGATCAGAACGAAACCCAATCAGTGCCCGCACTGGCGAGACAAAATAATGGATTGCGATCAGAAACCCAACCGACACAGCCGGAATATGCAGTTCATCGATCAGCACACGATTGAGCGTGCCAACCAATGGCGCAAGAGAAATACCCATGCCAAATTGGAATAATCCAAGCCGGAGAACCTGGAGCCAGAATGCAACCTGCTCATGATGAGCCAACCAGCGGCGCAGTGCCATTGCAGGCTTACGCAGGAGCCGCAAGGGATTAGCCCGCATTTGTTCTCCGGTTTCCATAGCGGTCTCCTTCGCAGCATGCCGCACACAGCGGGAAGCTAGGGACAGATGTGATAACCTCGCCCGGCCTCTCTTGGCGAAAGACCGAGCGAGTGAAGATCGGTGTTTACATTAGGGTGCCGGTGCCGATGATGTCGTTGAGATAGTTGGTGGAACCTGGCCAGCTAATGCTCCTGCCGGTGGGACGCGTGCGCCCTGATGGCACATCCAGCAAGAAGGCACCTTCGCGGCCATAATACCACCAGCAGGGCTGCCGCCCGGAGCAACATAGGTCTCATTGATATACTTGGACATCTTGAGCATTGTGAGTGCATGAGTCTTCTGCTCAATTTCGTTGCTCGGGAAGTGCCGCGAATTGTGGCAGAATGTACAACCTTGGCCAAGGCTAACATTCATATGGTACATGGCAAACTGGTTTTGTTGAACCGCATCCAAGCCCACATCAGTACGCCCTGTAACGACAAACCCGCCAGGGAAGTTTCGCTCCAGTGGCAACTTATAGTTGAGTGGCAGCGTGTTCTGAATCCTGACCGGATAGGTTTCGAATTGCGGCTTGCCATTATGGCATGTCGCACACGTCACCTGATAGCCGCCAACCGAAGCAGGCAGGGTCGAGATAAAGTTGCGGTTCAGATCACCAGACATCAACAACATCGCACGAGCTTTCACCTTCATTGGGTTCTCGTCCGAGGCAAAGTTGTTAATATTATGGCAGTACTGGCAGCCCACCTTGAGGCCACCCGAAACCTGTGAAACCATGTACCCATAGATCTGTGCCGTCGACCAGCCTTTGAGCACCTGAACATTCTGCGGCTGCTTATACTGCGCCTCATAGGTCTGATAGGCCTTCTGCGCAGCAGCCCAATCGGTAGACTGTTGGTATGGGCCAGATGGATCGTAGGCTTTGTATATCGATGACTGTGGTGGGGCCGGAGCTTTTGCCTTGACCCGGTCCCAGATCCAGCCGACCATAAAGATACTGCCCAATGCAAGTGCGCCAGCCACAAGCAGGCTCACTACTGTCGCAGCAGATCTTGGATCGACTGAGTTCGGTGACATAAATGTCGGCCGCTGGCTCATGTTGGAAGATCCTCTCTAGCGCTCCGTTAGCCGCAGCTGCGGGTACGCCGCAGCCGCACGCGTCATCGCCTAGCGGAACACAAACTGCGACCAGTCGGTACCAGTCATCGGGGCAACGATATGCACCGTCTCCGCCCAGACATACCAGTCCTTGATAACCGTCCCGCTCAACAGCAGGCCGATTGCGCCCGTAATTCCACAGAGCGCCGCAAACCACCAGGCCCACAAATGGATGTTATATGAATTCGCATTGAAGCCCATCACCCAGCGCCAGAACAGCTGGGCACGGTGCGTGCCAGGCCCCTCGGCCATCATCTCATCGATCTCCCGCTCGGAACCATAGCTTGCCGTCGCAACAATGGTTGCACCATGCATTGCTAACAGCAGAGTTGAACCCAGGAGGAAGAAGATCGACATCATATGGAAGGGATTGTAGTAAAAATTACCATACTGGATACTGACAAAATTGGTCCAGTCCAGGATTGCTCGTAGCCCATGACCCGGTGCCTGCGACCAGCTATGCATCAGGATTGGCCGGATCAGATAGAGCACGAAGTACAGCCCTAATGCCCCAGCAAAGCCCCAGGCCAATTGTGTACCAAGGCCTGTTGCCCGAGCACGAGTGTAGATCCGCATCCACCACGCCACAACCGAAACATGCAGGAAGAAGGTTGCAAACAGCCAAGCGCCACCCTCATGCCAGGGCGCAAAGCCCAACCCATACTTGTATGCTGGGGGATAGACTGTCAGGCTCGCAAAATCGCGCATGAACACGATTGGATTCCAGCCAGCCAGATAGATATACTCGCTCAGAATAACAAAGACGGTCACACCCATGGTCACAATGGAGATAAGCCCCCACATGCCCAGGTAGAGTGGCCCGACCCGGCCATTGCCAAACAGCTGATCCATAAAGCGAACATAAATCGGCTTGCCGATTGAACCCTCAAGGCCCTGATCAGTTCGCTCAGCATCGCTAATATCAACTGGTGGTTGCCGATCTCGCTGGCTAAACACCAATCCGAAACCAAACAGCACGACACTCACACCAAACCCACTCCAGAACGGCAGTTTGTTCCAGAAGCCCCAGAAGGCATTCCAATCCTTGACAAGCGTTCCAGAGAGGAAGATGCAGATATTGGCAAACATCACTGATGCTGCGCCAGCCCAGAATGCCAGCCGATGAATGCCGATTTCGCCAATCGAGTACCCGACAATATTCCGCCAGAAGACATCGACATTATGTTCCGTAATCGGCCGCCGAGCAGCACTCAGAATGGCTGAGCCGTGCATCGCCAAGAATAATGTTGATCCAAACAGCAGCGAAACACCAATTGCATGGAATGGATTGTAGAAGAAATTGTAGTACTGGTAGCCAATGTTCGATACCCAATCAAGGTGATGGGTAATGCCAAGCGGGAAGCCGTTCCCCCAAGCACCCATTGCGATTGGGCGAAGCCATTGCAATGTAATCCAGGACATCACGACCGCACCATAGGCGATCGGAATCTCAATACCCATTTTCAGCTTGAGGCTAATGTCAACCTGGCGTAGCAACCAACCAATAAAGGCCAATGTGGCAGAAAACATGGTCAACTGCCAGAACAACCCTTGATCTGGTGATGGAGCTAATGCCAAACCCACGCTCATAGGTGGTGGATCAAGCCGAACTGCGAGTAAATTTCCTGTCTTCTCGACAATCAGTGCCTGGGCAAAGTAAAAAGTCACACCGAGAACAATGCCAATGATCGAGAGAAGACCGAAAAAGCCAACATAGAAACGCCCGAACCAAAAATCGAGTGGATCGAACCCGAAGATCCGAGCCGCTAGCGTGCCACCTGGCTGCTTATAGTATTCTTCGACAATCGCGAAGGGGATTGGTTCGGCAGCTTGACCACCGATTGTGCGCACAGTGTCACTTGCCGAGCGCAATTCCCCGTCGGGTTGTAAGAGTAACTCGCGTGACAAACTCGCCATCACGAACTCTCGCTTTCTAGGGTACAGGTACGGTCAACCGCTGACCGAACCCCCTGTCGTCCAGGCGGGGGCCGTCAAGCCTTACCGTTCAAATCAAAACGGTGGCGGAAGGCTAGCATAACTAGCCTCCGCCTGACCGCTGGGCGAACACCTACGACGTGAACCAGTTGTATTGCGGTGAACTCAGCAGTACGAAATGGATCAACAATGCCATCACAATGCCGAGCAGCGTATACAGAACTAGGTTCGTCCGGAAATCAAATGGTCGGTTCATGTGTAAGCTTCCTCCTGAAGCGATTAGGGCAGCCATGGCCTCCAAATGTAGACCAGCAAATGGGCGACAACAGCAATCGCCAGGAACCCGTAGGTTGTCTTCACGACAATGTCATGGGCCAACCATTCCTCATTGGTGAACAGGGTTCGCCATTTGTCGGGAACCAGATCACTAACGCTTCGATCCGTCATATGCATTCACCCCCTTTCAAGAACCCCTATCGCGACACTGTATCGATCCCGATGCTGAACCAACCGCACGATCAGTCAGTCCTGATCTTTGATCGGTCAGTCCATACACGGTTTACCAATAGTGTCAAGCGTTATTAGTAGGGTTGACCGTATTATAGACCCTCAAACCAAGGAATGTCAAACAAAACAACTTACACATATCCTATACAAGCGCTATACACAAAGTACACATATTCACGAGTTTTTTAGGGCCTATATATTATTATCAGTGCATATACTGTGCAAACAATCGTAACCTCGACAATCCATTCACAACATCTCAGTCAATCCCTCTACAGGCTTTGCACAACATCGGACAAATGTTGCAAAGAGTTGACATATTAGGCGATGATGCTAGAATACGCTTGCTCGTGTTCTTGGCACAAGAAGTTTTTTCTCTAGAATTTCAGCGAAATTCGGTTACAATCATGTAGTCGGTGCAATTACTGTGCAGTTGCCCTGCTACAAAATCGTAACGAAACCTGAAATTCGCTACCCTATGTGGGGTGGCTGGTTCACGCTCCTCCGACGTATCCCTAATATTGCGCCGTCGCAAGGAAAAGGATAGCCGCATGGTTGAGCAATTGTCGCACCTGCTCAGTCTCTCGGACACACCACGCTACAATATCAAGGCGGTTGTCCAGCAGACCCACGTCAACATTTCGACACTACGTGCCTGGGAGCAACGCTACGGAATTCCAACGCCCAACCGTTCCGATCATGGACATCGGCTGTATTCGCAGCGCGACATTGCCATTATCAAGTGGCTGAAACAGTGTACCGACGATGGTCTCGCCATTAGCCAGGCCGTCACGATGCTGCGCGAGAGCAAGATCCTCGACACAACGCCAACCAGTGTGAGCCTTCCGACCATTCCACAGCATGTTGGCAATGGATGGCCGGAGATTCGCGCCAAATTGCTTGATGCGCTGTTGAGTGTGAACATGCGTCAGGCCCATCTGTTGGTCAATACGGCAGCGACGATGTTTCCAGCCGAGACAGTAATCCTCGAACTATTTGAGCCGATCCTTGTTATGGTTGGTGAGAAATGGATGCGCGGCCAGATCTGTATTGCCGAGGAGCATCTGATCTCTAGTTTCATCCGCCAACGACTCCTGGCCCTCAGCCAATTGTTTGCCCCATTCTCGCATGGCCCACGGCTTGTGTGCAGTTGTGTGCCCAACGAACACCACGAAATTGGCATTCTTATGTTTGCCATGCTGATGGAACAACGCGGGTGGGAGATCATCTACCTTGGTCAGAATCTGGGTACAGATGGGCTTGACGATCTGCTTGTGCGCCTGACGCCGGCAATATTGTGCGTTGGTGTCACTCTGGCCGAGAATGTGAGTGGTGTCTTTGAGGTTGCACGTGTCACCGAACGGTTTAATCGCCAGAATCTGGCATTGGCCTATAGCGGGCGCGTGTTTGCCGAACACCCGGAACTCCAGCGCCGCGTACCTGGTGTGTACCTTGGAACCGATCTGCACGAAGCGATTGCCCGTGTCGATGCGATTGGTGAGGAAATTGATCGTGAGCGTTGGCTGAGTATTGCCTCAACAAACCATGCGCCACATAGTATGTTCCCGCCACCATTCTAAGAACGCCTGAACCCAATGGGAGGAACGGTGCTATGCTTCCATTTGAGACCTGGTTAGCCGAACGAGGTAGTCCGGTCGCTATCGCAATCAATGCGCAGTATGATTCGATTTGTGAGCGTGTCGCATTGCGAATGGCGACTGCCTTCCCCAATTTATGTTTTGACCCATTGCGGATGGATGCGGCCTCATTCCAGAAGCAGGTCTTTCGCGAGACGCCACGGCGGCTGCATCGCCTGATACAGGTGGTATTACTCTGCCAAAGCACTGCGGTTATTGAACGTGAGTATCGCTGGGGTTGGAAGATTCTCTCACGCTTCAATGTGGAACGTCGGCACATGACGGCCCATGCCCGCTGGTATTTTGAAGAAGTCCTTCTGAGCGTCCCGCTGATCGATGAGGACCAAGTGCAGCTGACCGAACTACGCGATCATGTCATTCGCATGATCGATAGCACAACCGTCACAACACAACAATTTGCCGATCAAGCGCGCCGCCGCCAGATGATCAATGGCAATGGGTTCAACCATCCATCGCAGAAGTAGATTCGTCGGGTGTATGCGATACGCCCCTACACCGGGCCAATACCCTCGGCTGCTCGCTCAATCAACTCCAGAAGTTCCTTGCGTGAGAGATCGCGCCCGCGCTCACGCCACCAGCCATAATACCAGCGCAAATTATTGCGGAACGCCTCTTCCACCTGAGCTTCATTAAGCTCCGGGAATTTCTGGCGCAGTAATTGCAGCGCTGGCTCGCGCTCATCGGGTGGCAGATCGGGAGTGCTGGCAAGAATACGCTCCGCCCGTAGCAGAAACAATTCCCGCTCAATTGTTGGAAACTCATCATCGATCTGGCGGATATTACCCAGATAACAAATCATGCGCTGGCGTGGCGTGTTGCGCTCATCCCGATAGCTCTCAACGAGGTAGGCATCGTGGAAGACAACATTCGCCGTACTCGCGTTTTTGTGCTTGCGTACAACCCAACGGATGTACATACTATTCCTTTAAGTATTCAGAAGTCAGCATTCAGAAGTCAGAATATGCTACGGGCCAAGTCGGCGGAATAACTCCTGACTCCTGACTCCTACCGCCCCACTTCGAGTGTCCCTTCCAGCCGATCTTCCAGATCGCTATAGATTTCCTGAAGCTGAAGCACTGTTAACTCATCCGCATCCCATAGGCCGCGGCCATGTGCCTCCAGCAGCCGTGCGACGGCATTACAGGCGGCTCGTGGGTTGGCCGCTTCTAATCGCTTGCGCATTGTCTCATCAAGAACGAAGGTTTCGGCCATGCCCTGATAGACCCAGCCATCAATCTTACCGGTTGTGGCGCTCCAGCCTAACAGATAACTAAAGCGATTGCCGATCTCGGCTGCTCCAGAGAACCCGTGCGAGAGCATGGCTTCATACCAACGTGGGTTCAGCAACTTGGCACGTGCCTCGATGTGCAGAAGTTCCGTTGCACCACTAACCCGAACACTGCCTGTATAGGTTTCGGCATAGCTCAATGGTACATCACCACCACTGGCCTGGCGAGCGGCAAGCTGGATGGCACCACTATGGCCATAGTAGTGTTGCATATCGGTCAGGCCATACTCAACGCTATCGATGGCCTGGAATACATGTCCAACCGTACCAAGTAAACTGCGTAACACTTCGGGCGCTGGCGCACCGGCTCGCCCGCCACCATAGGTATGCGAACCGCGCTTCACAAAGGTCTCGGCTAATTCATGATCCTGATCCCAGGCACTCTCTTCCACCAGGGCATCAACACCAGTGCCATATTTGCCAGGAGCCTGTGTGAAGATTCTGGCAGTGGCTTGTTCCCAGCTATGGCCGTGTTCAACCATGTCCAATACATGGGCACGCAGGAAGTTCTGCTCGACTGGCTCCTCGGCCTCCGCCGCCCGTCGGAACAGGTCATCAAGCAGATCCAAACTGAGCTGAAATGTATCACGGAAGATGCTACTGATGTCCAGCAACACATCAATCCGTGGGCGGCCAAGTTCGGCAAGTGGAATAAGTGCGTAGCGCC
Organism: Chloroflexales bacterium; assembly: GCA_038214135.1. Taxonomy (GTDB): domain Bacteria; phylum Chloroflexota; class Chloroflexia; order Chloroflexales; family Roseiflexaceae; genus JANLSE01. The sequence goes on from JBBQSD010000022.1 coordinate 46,438, forward strand.
AGATCTTGCCCTGCCCATCACGTTCTGGCCGTGCGCCAACCATCGCCAGCACCGCAGCAATACTCTCACCCTCGGTCTTGATTGTGTCAAGCGCCCACAATGGCATCGCCACCGTTTCGGGGTAGCGTTGTGTTGCACTCGCAGCGTGCGCGATCAGCAGTTGTTCGGCCATCTGCCAGCCACGGCTGGTTGCGCCATCGCTTGGCAAGCGCCATGGATCAATGCTATGAATATTACGCCCGCTTGGCAATGCGCTGGCCCCGGCACGCACCGGATCGGCACCAGGGGCTGGCAACAGGTAGCCACCACCTAGTGCATGCATGAGTGAGTCCAGTTCTACACCAGTTGCACTCAACCCACGCAGCATGGCTTTGCCATGGGTAATGAGGGGTTGTGTTGCCGGGTGAATTGCAAATGCTGCAAGTGTTCGTTCGATCTGTGGAGCCATATGGCTCTCTTGGGCAAACTGATGATTGCCAAGCACATATTTCTGCACAAACGCAGCCCGTGCGGCAGCTATATCTGCTGCTGCAATACCCTCTGCGGCTAGCATACGCGCCAATCCTGGTGTACCATCGTGGGGCACATCGAGTGCTGCCTCGATCAGGGCGACTGCCCGTTGTGGAGCCGGTGGCGTGCCAAAGGTATGCAGGCCATCCTGGATCAATCGTTGTTCAAGATCGCTCAGATAGGCGGCAACCCTGGTGCAATACACATCCTCGGATTCGTGTTCATATGCTGGCAGATCCGGCAATCGTGATCCGAGAATCGAGAACCAGGAATCTTCCGCTGGAATACTGTTATTGTCCATTGATCGATTGGCGCTTGTACGTTCCAGGTGCTGCTCTCGTTCTGCCAGCATCGCCCGTAACTGTGCCAATTGCTTGTACAACCCGGCCCGCGCATAGGGCGGCACAATATGGCTAACAATCGCCGCATAGCCGCGTCGCTTGGCAATCGAGGCCTCGGATGGGTTGTTGAGCGGGTAGAGGTACAGATGTGGCAGTTCACCAAGCAATAGATCCGGCCAGCACTCGCCGGTTAGGCCCAATTGCAGGCCCGGCATCCATTCGGCGGTGCCGTGCATACCAACATGCACGATCACATCGGCATGCCAGGATTGGCTCAACCAGCGGTAGAAGCCAACAAACTGATGGTGCGGCGTGAAATCGCGATCAAACAGCAGGCGCATTGGATCACCAGGTGCGCCCATACTCGGCTGAACGCCAACAAATACATTGCCAAGATCCATACCATCGATCCGAATCGCATCGCGGCCCTGTGGCGCAATATCTCCTGGCGGCGTGCCCCAGTAGCGATCAATGCGTTCTGCGTGTGCTGCTGGCACAATCCGGCGATATTCGTGAATTGGCAGTGCAGCACCATGCCATGCATCTGTTCCTGGTTCGCCAAGCCCAATCATCTGATGAGCAAGATCCTCTGGTGTCGCCGGAATCGTCCCAATCCGGTAGCCTTCCTGCTGCATCCGGCCCAATATGGCATGCAGCGAGGCTGGTACGTCCATCAATGCTGCGGTTCCGAGGCGGCCAAGGCCAGGTGGGAAGTTATACAGCACAAATGCAACCCGCCGTTCTGCTGTTGGCGTTCGGCGCAGATGCACCCAGCCAGCCGCTTGGCGAGCCGCACGCGCCAGCCGATCCGGCATTGCTACAATTTCCTGCCCACGAATGGCACCCAGCGCAACTGGCGCAATCGCTCCATCCATCTCGGGCAGATCATACATGATCACCGCCTGCATTGGTGCAACGCCAGTGGCCTTCCAGTTCTGCTCATCCTGCATCTGCAGTGGCTGGACGATCATGTATGGCACATCCAGGCCAGCCAATAGCTCTGCCGATTGTTCGCGATAATGGCCTGGTTTGGTTGAGCCTGCTGGCCCTCCAACCAATGGGAAGCCCATCGAGTTGATCAATAGATCAATTGGCCGCCCGAATTTGGAACCAGCATTCACAAGCCATTCGCGGACGGCCACGTGCATCTCGATCCCACTGACGAATAATGGCAGGACGGCCAGGCCAGCATCTTCGAGTGCTGTAATCAGATCGGCATGATAGCGCTGACGCTGAACAACATGCTTGCGGAAAGCGATCAGGGCTACGAGTGGGCGGTGGCGTGGTGCCTGATCACCGCGCTTGGCCTTCTGGCTAGTATCCTGTTTGGCGAGATGCTGATCATACCATTTCAAATAACTCTTTGGTTCATCAAAGAAGTGTTCGGCCTGTGGATGGAAGCAACCCATCGTCGGAATTGGCCGAACCGGCGCAATATCAAGTTTCCGGCCCAGGCAATCGCGCAATATTAATCGGATCATCTGCGTGATATTGGCAACATCTGGTTGGTTCCAATAGATATTGACCGTCAGCCAGGTACGGAAATCCTTTAGCTTGGCTGGCATGAGTGGCAGCAGCCTGGTGGCAGCGCGAGTCAGTTTTGTGTAGGCATACAGGGTATCCTCATCACGCCCACGGGTGATCATATTCAGAATAGCCTGCATGGGCTTCGGCATTGAACCGCGCCCACCACCCGTTACTCGGTAATCGCCAACTCGCGTGAGGGCCATAACCTCTGGCATACTCTCGAAGGCAAAGATCGCTTTCGCAGGCGAGGCATTCACATGTTCCGCAAGCCAATCGGCCAGGCCGCGCATGTTGATCAGCGTGATAAACACGACATCGGCCTGTTCAATTGCCGCAACGAGTGCCGGATCATGGCGTTCCACATGGCCATCGTGAAATCGCAGAATCCGCACATCGGGAGCTGCATCACGAATGTGCTGCTCAATCTCGCTCCATACATAGGCATTGAAGCGTTCCATACCAAGGATGAATGTGAGTGTTGTCATGGCAATTCCAGTGCTATCAGGATTTGCAGATCGTGGTATACTCGTGTGTAGGGTTCTTTGTGCTGCAGGAGGTTCCAATGCACAACAGTGTGGTCATGCTGGTCCTGCTCGCCGTCGTGTTGGCTCCATTCCTTGGTATTCTCTACTCGGTGGGAACTGCTTATCTGAATGCGCCGCCTCCACCAGCCGATGTTAACAAGCACTAGTCTCATGTAGGGCGGTTCACGAACGGGCGGTTCACGAACGGGCGGTTCACGAACCGCCCCTACACCACCCCCCCTATATCGCAATCACGCTTTTCGCACCACATTAAGCACAAAACGGCGCTCGAACTCCTGCTCGGCTTCCAGATCGGGCCAGTTGGCTTCGGCAAGGGTGCGCACACGTGCCAGTGATGCCGCCAGCAATTCATCATCAAGCGGCCAGGTTTCCTGATGAACACGCGATGCCATGCGTTGTAGCAGGAGTGCTGGGCTGGTGCGATTATACCAGGAAGCGGCAATAACATCTGGCTCAATTGTTCCGCCAAGTTTGGCAAGGAACTGGCCATACTGGGCACCAGCACCGGGCGGTTTCATCGTTGGGCGCATATCGATCACCGCCTGGCGTAGTTCGCCACGCATGCGCCGCACACACGAATCTGGATCAAGCCAATCGTTCCCCAGAATGACAACGCCACCAGGCCGCAGGACGCGCATCGTCTCGCTCAGTGCTGCCCGCCAATCCGCAATATGGTGCAGAACATGCACAACCATCACGGCATCGACTGATACATCCTGCAATGGTAACGCCAACATGCTGGCGTGAACAAGTTGCTCAATGCCCTTCTCATGCGCCTTACGCATCATCTCGGCAGAAATATCCAGCCCGATCACACGGCAGCCCGCATCAATAATCGGGCGGGCGATTCGTCCTGTTCCAACGCCGAGTTCCAGAACGAGCGCACCACGGCTTGTGAGCTGTGCAATCGAAGCGCCGATCTGTGCAGAAACCTCTGGCGCATGCAGGTTGTAATCATCATAGGCATAGGCGATTCGATCAAAGGAGAGTGGTGTTCGCAGTGGTGCAAGGGCAGTCATAGAGGCCTCAATTAAACCGAACAACAAATGCTTATATACGTCGAGGGGGCTGCGGCAGCGCAGCCCCATAGGCTTTGCGTAAGCCCTGCTACGCAGTAGCGGTCACTTCCATTGTGCGAGTCAGATCATCACGGCTCAGGCCACGGAACTGCGCAATGCTTACGGTGCTGAGTAGGGCCAATCCAACAACCATCAGGATTGTTTCAAAGCCAAAGATCATGGTATAGCCAAGCTGTGCGCTCAACAGATTTGTCTCGATCAGGGCGCTCTTCAAACCACCACTCAAGATCGATGAGAGGCCATTGCCGAATGCCTGAGCCGTGCCCCACAACCCCATATACAGGCCAGTCGCCCCTTCGACAGTCATCTCCATCATCATGGAGAGCGCGCCAATATTAAACAAACCAGTGAAGAAGCCCATCACCAGCAGCGCTGGTGTCAGCAGCGCTTGTTGGCCGATCAGCGCGCATAGTGTGAGCAGGCCCAGGCCCACAGCAGTACCTGCACTGCCAATCATCGCAATTGTCTTTTTCTTGATTGTGATGATGCTACTGAGCACGCCCATCGCCAACATGCCGAACAGGACGCCGCCGCCCCATACCTGGGTAAACGAGGTCGTGTCCTTCAGCGACATATTGAAGACTTCGCCGCCGAATACTTCCAGGATCGAATCCTGTAGGAAGATACCCAGAATCGAGCATGTTACGAAGAAGAAGAAGGTTCGTACCTGCGTATTTTCACGCAGCAATGTAACTGCTGTCTTGAGCGCATTGCCAGGTGGAACCGCCGTGTTCGCCTTGGCAACCGCCGTTGTCAGTTCCTCGCCCTTGAGCCGCCGCTCCATCCCCACCAGGCCCAATAGCGTCGAACCCATCACCACAAATGGCGTCAGGTTGTAGAGCGATTGCATTGCAGCAGGGGTATATTCTGGCATGAGTACCTTGAACACAACCGCCGACATGATCGCACTCAGGATGGTGAATGTCCATACAACCGAAATAACCGCACCACGATTTCGCTCGGTTGTACTTTCGGCAATCAATGAATGATGTGCATCGCCCATGGTAGCCAGTGCAACGCCAAATACCAACATCAGCGCCAGGCCCATCACAGGGGCAATTGGCGAACCAGCACCCATGCCCTGGGCAATGGCTGGCAGGAACGGAAACACAACACACGCAATCAACGATCCGAACACAACATATGGTGTTCGGCGATACCCAAAAATCGGGTTGCGATCCGCAATACGCCCAAAAACAACCTGAAATGGCGACAGAAAGTTGTGCATGCCGATCATCACGGTGACAAGCACTGCCGCAACACCAAGCTCGAAGATCGTAATACGATTGAAGTTACTGCTCAACAAGGCAAACATCCAGCCAACACCGATCTTTGGCAGCGCTAAACGCAATGCCTTTAGGATGCCACCAAGCACATTGAAAAACGAACGCAGAACCTTCATTGGCGTGTCCTTTCAGAATTGTTTCCTGGTCAGATCCAACGCTGTAGTACCGTTTCGTGACTACCTGTATATACAGAAGTATGATTCACCTTCTGCACAGGAGTTGTAAATACTTTACTTACCAAATTGCTGATAACAAAAGTATATCACAATCCTCAAAATCGTTCAATACTTTACAATATCTATAATATTGTTCGACAAAGGCTCTACAATGAGAACCGCGTATTCAGGAGTCAGGGGTCAGAAGCCAGAATGGAGAACCGTGTATTCAGGAGTCAGAAGCCAGAATGGAGAACCACGTAGCTAGGAGTCAGGAGTCAGAAACCAGAATGAGCTGCTTTCAGCGCTTCTTGCACCCAAACAGTGCAACCCTTCTCCTGACTCCTGACTCTTGACTCCTGACTCTTGACTCCTGACTCTTGACTCCTGACTCCTGACTCCTGACTCCTGACTCCTGACTCCTGACTCCTGACCACTCACGAATCGCGGGCTGCTATTGCTACTTCGGCGATCTGTTCACCCTGTGCATTGGGGAGGTAGACATATTCGCCACCAAGCCATTCAGCCAATTTACGGGCCTCACCACGGCTCAGGTAGCTGCGCTGGGTATCAACAACAATCGTACGAATGCCTGTATCGGCAACATGGCGGCCAAGAGCCTGCAATTCACTAGCAATTTCCGCACGAGCAGCGCGTATGCCAATGTTTGCGCGGCCATCGGTGAGCAGTACCAGAACAGTTTGCAAAATTCCTTTGCTGCGCGCCTGTTGGGCGACATCAATAGCGCTCAATAATGCTGCTGCGATTGGCGTCCCACCACCTGTTGGTAGGGTATCGAGCGCACGGCGGGCGAGTTCCACGCTCTGTGATGGTGGCAACAACAGCTCGGCACTCGTCCCACGAAAGGCCAGCAGCGCCACCCGATCGCGCTGGACATAGGCACGTTGTAGTAGTGTATGCACGGCACCCTTGGCCTGGCGCATACGGTGCAAGGCCATACTGCCACTGGCATCGACGGCAAATAAGAATAGGGCACCAGCCTTGCTCTTATACTGCTTTACCCGAATATCATCGCCGCGCAGCATGACAGTGGATGCTCCACGCTGCGGCGCTGCCTGTGTTCCAGCATTGCTTGATAGCGTGGCTCGGCGCAGTGGTTGCCAGGGAGCCGCCGCTCGCAATGTGGCCGAGATATCGATGCGATTACGCCGTGGGTCGCCGGGCAAACTGCGAATATGGCGGCCTCGTTTACCATTGGTACTGCCACGCGAGCCACTCTTGCCCCGCCGAACAGCCCGAAATGGCAGTTGTTCCAGTTCGGCTGGCAACTCCGTCGCCAGGGCGGTCAATACCTGTTCATCTGGGATACTCTGCGGTGTTGATTCCGGTTCCTTGCCATCATCCGCTGATTCTGGCGGTTCTGGCTGTTGTTGCTCTTGTTGGGGTTGCTCCGGTGGCGGCGGTGGCTGTTCGGCTGGCGGTTCGGGAATACGAGTTGCGCGCGGCAGAATAACCAGCCGCACGGCCAATTCCAGATCAGCCTGCTCGACTTCCTCGCGCAAGGACAATGCCGCCGCTGCACACGCTGCAACAACGGCAAATGTATCGGCACGATGCCCTTCGACCCCGAATGCCTCGGCTGCTGCAACCAACTGTTCAATCTGCTGCTCGCTGATCTGGACATCTGGCAAGAGTTCACGCGCTGTGGCTAACATGCCATGCAACAGATCAAGCTCATCGTTCCATTCATCGTACTGCTGGCTCGCGGCAGCATGGCGGTCACTCATTCGCCGGTGATCATCAACACGTTTGTTGCGTCGCACTACTTCAGCGCGCTGCACTATATCGCCACTACGCGGCAGTGTCACGATCAGCCCAACCCGATCCAGCAGATGGCGGCGCGGCGCACCTTCGGCTGGATCATACGTACCGATCAAGCTGAAATGCGATGCCGTACGCAGGCTCAAGCCCTCGCGTTCGACACGCACCTCACGATTCTCCAATGCCGTCAGCAGCAGGTTGGCCGTCGTATCGGCCAGCAGATTCAGCCCATCGACATACACAACCCCACCGTTGGCCCGCGCCAATAGCCCGGGGCGGGCCACTCGACGCCCAAGCCGTAATGTCGCCTGCAGATCGAGCCCGCCCAACAAGGCCTCATCATCGGCACCAAGCGGCAGTTCCACAAACGAAACCACGGCTGCGGCTGTATGCTGACCGACTAATGCAGCAAACCCGCGGGCGAGGCTACTCTTACCAGTGCCAACCGAAGCAGCAATCACCACGCCACGCAGGCGCGGCTCGATAGCAAGGAGCAGGAGGGCCTGTTGAGCCGGTTCTAACCCAACTAAGGCGGTGAAGGGCAGTGCTGTCATGGTGGGCAAGCTAGGCTCCCTACTCCTGATTCGTGCCAGTTACCCCAACTGCCATAGGCATGCCAGGGAAAAGCATTATGTGCAGCACAAGCACACCAAACAGCATTCCAGTGGTAAGCGCGATGGTGACAATAGTACACAATAGGCTACCTGCACTACTTATGCAAAAAATGTGGTTTTGAACCTATGAATATAGATTAACTATTGTTGCAATGGGGCTATTGTAGCATTATTTACGATATCTGCAATAATCCACATTATATCCTCATTAGATGTACAAATCCTATACAAATAGATTATAGAGCAGTCTTATCCGATGTGTGAAATAGAAGGCGGGTTTGCTTCGGGGGCTGCGCCTCGAACTCCGCTTGGCGCTAATCTGTATCAGTATAAGTATGTTACAGTATCGGCCACAGGATCGTGGGCAGGATCGCCGCCACGCTTGTGCTTTCTGATCGCAAATGCATCGGAGCAGCACTTAGGCATCACTGGTGATAACAACGTGTCAAGCCTCTCCGCATTTCGGCGACTTGATCGGAATGTGCAACTTTTTCTACTGACTGCTGGCCTGACTGGGATGACAGTTCTTGGCGGAATCTTCGGCGTTCTGTTTAATCTGTTCATTCTACGCCTTGGCTATGGCACCGAATTCGTTGGTCTCGTCAACGCAACTGGCCTGCTGGCATTCGCAGCACCAGCGTTACTGGCTGGGTGGCTTGGGTCGCGCTGGGGAGCACGGCCAACCCTCATTCTTGGGCTGGCAATCACGGCAATTGGCTATGGGCTGCTATCGCTGACCGATCTGCTGCCGAGTGATCTACGTTCGGTCTGGCTGCTGACAACGAATGTGATTGGGGCGCTTGGCTCAGCGATCTATATTGTCAATACTGGCCCTTTTCTATCCGAGATGACGCAACCAGCCGACCGGACACATGCACTCTCGGCACAAGTCGCTGTCTGGCCTTTGGCTGGCTTTATTGGCAGCCTGATTGGCGGCAACATGCCAGGGCTACTGGCTCCGTTATTGGCGGTTGCGCCGACCGATCCAGCCACCTACCGCTACACCATGCTGCTTGCAGCAGTGCTGGTGCTGCCCGGAATCTATGCACTGCTCCAGACGCGGGTTCAGTCACCTGCACAGGCTGATCAGGCTATTACGCAGGCACCAGCACCAGTTGGGTTTATCATCATAGTCGCGCTCTCAATCGCATTACAGGTCAGCGCTGAGGGAATCTCGATGACATTCTATAATGTGTACCTTGACCGTGCGCTGAGTGTGCCAACAGCTCAGATTGGCCTATTATTGGCCTTCGCACGGCTCGCTGCTGTTCCATCTGCACTGCTCACGCCAACGCTGATTAGTCGTTGGGGAACACGGCGCACCTATATCATTGCCTCTGCTGGTATTGCGTTGTTTGTGCTGCCGCTTGCGCTCATCCCGCATTGGATAGCAGCCGAGGTTGGCTTTCTTGGGCTGATCTGTATGGCAGCAATCGGGCGCTCGGCGATGACGACCTATCAGATGGATATGGTTTCACCACGCTGGCGCAGCATGATGTCGGCCTCAGCGACAATGGGCGTCGGGCTGAGTTGGTCCGGCCTCGCATTGGCTGGTGGCTACGCAATTGGCTCAGTTGGGTATCCGGTGCTCTTCCTTACCGGTGCGGTCTGCACCATTCTTGGCATACTGATCTACATCTTTTTCGTGCCTGCCACACGCCCAGCTGCATAGCACAATGGTTCGTGTCATCCTGAGTGATAGCGAAGGATCTGGCGGATTGCATCCGGATGAAAGCTTCTTCGCTTCGCTCAGAATGACACATTAGTTGGAAACCTCCGCCGACGTTTACTAGCGAATGACCAGCGGCAGGTAGATCGTATTCGTTGTGGCTGCCTCCTCCTCTTCCCAGAGATCGCGCTCCAGCCCAAGCAGGTTTCCCGCATCGTCGGTGGCAACCAAGGCGCAGACTGCGACGTCGTTGAGGGGCATCGAGTCGAGAGGCACCGCGCCAGCAACGGTTACCAAGGGCGTCGTGCTGTTGCCAAAGCGTACCCACACGGCCATTCCCGGATCAACGGTGATGGTATAGCAGGGCTGGCCGTAACGCACATCCACAACGCCAGGGCCAATGTTATACCAACCAGATCGAACCGTCGTGCAAACAGTGTAGCTGCCTGGGCGCACATTTGTGAACGTCGTGCGGCCATCCACGCCAGTCGTCTGAGTAGCAACCTCCTGTGTCTGGGCGCTATGGGTCTGAATCTGCCAGCCGCTCAACCACTCGTCATTATTGTTGCGTACATGGTTGTGATTATGATCATTGTAGCTACCGCCGATGATCTGGCCAGCGCGCTGTGTGACAAACGTGCAGGTAATGTTTGCGCCACTGGCCGCGTTGATCACGATCTGGTTTTGGGCGAGATCAGCGATTGTGTTGGCTGGCGGGTTGCAACTGATATTTGCGTTGAACCAGCCGCTCGGCAGTGCTTCATTTATGGTATATGTGCCCGCAGGTACGGTGAATGTCTTGCTATTGCTATAGGCATCGCCATCACTGGGCGTGATATCATCCAGCAGGAACGCGCCCAGGCTGCCCAGTTGGGTTGATAGGTCGTCAGAAAAGCTCAGCTTTCGTGCCGATGGCGCACAGTTGGCTTCGGCAAGCTGGCATGGACATCACGACCGGATCGTCGCGTTTGACTTCCGCCATGATCGGGCTATGCTGGCAAGCGGCTGCTGGGATAGCCAGATCGGCCTGTGGCATACACACAGCGGCGAGCTGCTGCGCTTCCTTCAGGGGCATAGCGAACCGATTGAATGTGTAGCGTTTCACCCAAGTGGCGATCTACTGGCCAGTGGTAGCTGGGATCGCAGCGTGCGCGTGTGGAATGTACACACTGGGCAAATGCTGTATTCACTCGAAGCGCACACCAATGCCCTAGAAATGGTCACCTTCAGCCCCGATGGCAGGCTCCTAGCCAGTTGTGCATGCGATCACCTAGTGTGCGTCTGGGATGTCCAGGCCGGCCAATTACTCTACACACTTCAGGGCCACACAAGCTGGGTGCGCTGCATCGCCTTCAGTTTGGATGGCACACAACTGGCCAGCGGCAGCGATGATGGAACCGTCAAGCTTTGGGATGTTACACCAACCGGTGCAGGCAGCTGTCGGCAGACAATCGCTATGGAAGACCCTTACACTGGCATGAACATCACCGACGCTACTGGCATCACCGCTGCACTAAAGCAGGAACTGAAAGCGCTGGGTGCGTTTGAGCAAATAGAATAAGCACCACTACTCAGTACCCCACAGCGCTGGCGATTTGACGCCAGCTGGTGGTGGAACATACTTGCCAATTGTGCGGAAGACCTATGTGTGTTATGGCCATTGTGCTGCAAGTCGGTCCGCCACAATCGCCAGGAGCATCGGGCGCAGCCGTACCCAATCGACATCACCACGAATGATTAGATCGGCATGGACGCGTGATGGCTCGACATACAGCATATGGCCGACTCGCGCACACTCGCGATAGTAGGTGGCAATCTGGGCTGGGTCGGTCATACCGCGCACGCCGGTCATATCGCGCAGCAAGCGCCGCAGCGCCCGCTCATCGGCATCAAGCTCGATAAAACAGCGAATATCGAGCCGCTCACGCATACGCTGCTGATAGAGCACCATCAGCCCTTCAATAATGATCACCTCGGGGCAATCTGGCCGATCAATCAGTGCGTCCAGATCGGTAAGCAGGCGATCCCAATCGACCGAATCGGGATGGTTGGCATTAAACAGCACCTCCCCGCTTGATGGGGACACAAAAGTTGGCGCATTCGGTGAACCGCGCTGCATGTAGCGATCCGCCGCAATAAGCGTCGTTTGTCGCCCAAGATCAGTTCGTAGCGCCTCGGCGAATGCAGCGGTGAGGGTGCTCTTTCCAGCAGCAGATCCACCAGCAAAGCCAATAATCAGCGGTTTCGTCATTGAGCAGGTCTTTCGCCCTAGCCAATCATCTCGCTCACAACCCGTTGAATGCGGGTATCATCGCCACCCTGCTCAAGTGGATCCTTGCGTAATCGATGGCGTAGCGATAGCGTTGCCACCCGTGCAATATCGGCGGGCGATGTGGCATCGCGGCCCTCAAAGGCGGCCAATGCCGTCGCGGCCCGACAGAGTGTCAACTCCCCACGATGTCCATCGATCGCCAGGGCAACACACAGCTGTGCTGCTGCAATCAGTGTCTCATCATTCAGAATAACCTCTGGCAGGCGCTTCTGACCAGCCTTCAGCTTGCGTTGCAGCTTGCGGGTTTCCTTCTCCCATAGTGTTGCAAATCCGGCTGGATCGCCATCGAAGGCGCGCCGCCGCTTGACGATCTCAACTCGATCCGCCACGCTCGTGATCGTCGTGATGCGGGCATGCAATCCAAAGCGATCAAGCAACTGTGGGCGCAGATCGCCCTCTTCTGGATTACCGCTGCCAACCAACACGAAACGGGCTGGATGGCGGATACTGATGCCCTCGCGCTCAACCACATTCACACCACTCTGGGCAACATCCAGCAACAGATCGACAAGATGATCTTCGAGCAGATTGACTTCATCAATATACAGAAACCCACGATTGGCCCGCGCCAATAGGCCAGGGGCAAATGATTGCACCCCATCGACCAGCGCTCGCTCGATATCCAGCGACCCAACCACCCGATCCTCTGTTGCGCCAAGTGGTAGATCAACAACCGGAACCGCACGTTCAATCGATGATCGATTGCGCCGCCCACTTGTGTTTGCAGAACAGAATGGGCAATTCACCGATGGCCTGGCCGGATCGCAATTGTATGGGCAGCCAACAACAACGCGCATTGGCGGTAGCAGCGATGCAAGCGCCCGCACCGCAGTGCTCTTGGCAGTTCCACGATGGCCCATCACCATTACACCACCAATTGTTGGATCGACCACACACAGCAACAGGGCCAGTTTCAGCTCCTCCTGCCCCACAATTGCAGAGAATGGATAGACCGG
>JBBQSD010000023.1:0-57598 GCA_038214135.1 Chloroflexales bacterium
ACGGACTATCACACGCGTCCATGCTGTGGTATTGATGCTGGTTTCACTCTCTGCAATTGCTGTTTCCTCGGTCGGACACTTTGGCGGCGTTGGCGTGTACGGTTTTCTGCGCGACAATCCAATCGGCTACGGCGGGCTGTACCAAGCCTACCTGCTGATGTTTATTATCGCAATCACCCTCTGGCGAGGGGCATCCCAAGCGAACACCCTGCGCTGGCATGTCATCGGCTTGCTCGCGCACCTGCCGCCATTAACCGGCCTGATACTGTTGTGGAGTGACTTTCGCGCTGTTGGTGGTGCGACGGTTGCCATCGGCAGTCTCACATTTCACACGCTCTGGATCGTGGTGGAAGCGCTCGCGGCACTCTCGATCATAACCGCGCCCGCGACGGCGGCAGTAAGTGAGCAGAGCCTTGTGCGTTCGTAATCGTTTCGGTTGGTTCAAGCGCACGCTGCTGATAATCCTGGGCGGGATTGTGGCGCTGGTAGGGATCGGGGCGACATACCAGGCTGTGGCAACCGCGTACGACCGGCGCAGCTACCCGCCGCCCGGCCAGTTGGTAGATGTTGGTGGCTATTCATTACATCTGTATTGTACGGGCGCGAACCTGGATGGCCATGCAACCATCATTCTAGAGCAGGGCGGCGGCGGTAACTCACTCGCTTGGTTTCTGATCCAGCCCGAGCTGGCGAAAGCCACACGGGTATGCAGCTATGATCGCGCCGGGCAGGGCTGGAGCGACCCTGGGCCTGAGCCGCGCGACGGCAACCAGATCGCCAAAGAGCTGCATACGCTGCTCCACAACGCTGGCATTTCCGGCCCATATGTGCTGGTTGGTCATTCCTACGGCGGCCTGTTTGTGCGTGCCTATGCGGCTTGCTACCCTGATGACGTCGCGGGCCTCGTGCTGCTCGACTCGGCGCATCCGGATCAGTGGACTCGCACCCCGGCCGGGCAGGAACAATATGCGAATGATTCGCGGATCTACAGCATCGCGCGGGTACTGGCCCGGCTGGGGGTTCTACGCATCTTGCCCAACCCGCTCACGATTCCGCCCGCGGGACTCGCGCCACAGCAGGCAGCCGAATGGCAGGCGATCTACGGCGCCACGCAATTCTGGGACACAACCGAGGCCGAGTCGCGCGCCCTCTCCGCCACGATGGCACAGGTTCGCAGCGCGGCTGCCCTATCTCCGGGCGTGCCAGTGCTGGTGGTGAGCGCGGGCGAGCATATACACGCCGACGCAAACTGGGCGATGTTTCAGCACGAGTTGGCCGCAATTACTCCGTCGAGCAGGCAGATTGTGATCGCGGGAGCAACGCATGAATCGCTCTGGGCTGAGCCGCAGGGCGCACAGGCGAGTGTCGCGGCAATCCTCAGTATGGCCCGCCAACCACTATCGAATAGGAGCAAGCAACCATGACTGCTATGACGCCCTTTATCAAGCGTCATGCCCTGGCTGCGTTCTTCACGCTTGCCTGCGGCCTGACCTGGTTTGGTGTCTGGGCCTCAGACGCGCTGTGCAATGGCACGCTGCTATTGATCGCGCTTGCCTTGCCCTTGGCGCTGTTGATCCCTGGCCCATTGATCACCGCGCTGATCGTCACCGCGATCACCAATGGCAAGCTGGGATTGCGTGCGCTCCTGCACAGCTTGACACACTTTCTGGCGGATCGTCGCGATTGGGGCAGCCGGGTTGCGAACATGATCATAGAACAACAGTGTGTCGCCATGTTGATCGACCAACTGGTATGAGCAGCATAGCATCCGTGTTTGTTGGTTGATGATTCGTTGTTAGGCCGGATCTATTCCTGCTGCCTGGCGCTGAGTGGCGAACTCGCTGGCAATTGCATCGTTTTCAAAGGTCAGCTGCAGCTGGGTGGCATCTTGCTTAAGGGTGGCCCGAAGGCCGGGGATATACTCGCCATCAGATAGTAACTGGGCGACCAGCAGTGGTGCGCGTAGCATCGAGTGGCCCATGAACGGCCACAGGATCAGGCGGGTCAGCAATTCGGCCAAAAACCCGCCAGCCAGCCCGGCCAGTAGGCCGAAGAAGGCTCCCAGAACCAGTGATGGCGCATCCTGCGGCCGCCCATACGTATCGAGCCCAAGCCAGTTTGCGCCAACAAAGACTGCAACGAACACCAGCCCACCAACCAGAAGAAAGCCGAGCAGCGAGGGGATCAACCCGATCCAGAACAGTGAGAGAGTCGCCTGCGCACAGGCTTGGCAGTGCGGCACTTGCAGCTGTACCTTGATTGGTACCTGGCGTTGTTTGCGCATGACCAGCTTTGCCAGGATGATCCGGCTTTCGGTTGTGGCTGCTGCCCCACAGCCTACACACCGATTGGGAAAGCGAACATCGCAGCGCCCATTTGCCGCGATCGGAATTTCGAAACTGCTTGCCATTCTGTACCCTTTCCCGAATCGTTCGTGTGTATAATCGCCGTTCTGCTGCCAAGCGTTCAAGTCAGCGTGAGGTATGAGCGATGTTCGTTTCATTAATACTTCCATGGGTGAGTGCCAGGGCAATCGCCTGGGTTGGCGCCATGGTGCGGCCCTCAGCCCAGGCAATCGCATACACTGCTGGCTCGAGTGCCTGCTGAATAATCTGCAGCGCCTGTTCATGGCGTGGCTGCTCTGCGAGTGAGATTGGGAGGCCGAGTTGCTCGCGCATGGCTGCAGCAGTTGCATATAGCCTAGTTGCCAGCAGCGCCTGGTGCTGTGCGGCACAGCTGGCCAGCCCTTCCAACCCTTCAGCGACGCCAGGCTGAAAGCCCAATGCGTTGGCAAGCATCAGGCTCTGCCGGAACAGGTGAATGGCAGTTGCCCGATCACCAGTGCGGAATGCCAGCAGCGCCAGTCGAGCCTGGACGGTGGCAACCTGTGATTGATCACCGAGCCGCTCCAGGATCACCAGAGCCGCGTTATAGTGCTGCCTGGCCATGTGCATATCGCTATGGTCGCCAGCAATATCGCCGAGGTTGAGCAGCGCGGTGGCGGTGGACCAGTCATCGCCAAGTTGCTGTGCGAGCTCCAGGCTGCGGGTAAAGGCTGTGCTGGCTGCTGCGATCTGTCCCTGGTCGCGTGCAATAGCGCCGATCCCCAGACTGACCAGCGCGATATCGGCCTGGCTTTCATGCTGCTGGTAGATTGCTAGGCATTCCATGTACAGTTCCATCGCCAGTTCATGGTTGTTCTGATGGCAGTGTAGATTGCCGAGGTTGTGCAAAACGGCAGCAACCCCGGTGCTATCGCCGAGTGCGCGGTTCAGCGAGAGGCTGGCTTCATAGCAGACCAGTGCCTGTGCAAATGTGCCCTGTTCGGCCTTTAGCAGCCCAAGATGGCTGAGGACACGCGCTTCACCACGCTGATGTCGCTCACTGCGGTACAGGTTCAGGGCCACATTCATCCATAGCTCTGCCTGCTGGTACTCGCCCTGGCGCCAGGCCAGGATACCAGCGCCATCAAGCGCATGGGCGCGTGCAGCAGCGTTGCCTGCCAGCGGTAATGCCAGAAAGGTCTCCAGCCACTGACGGCCCTCGCGTAGCATGCCGCGCATATACCAGAAGCGCCACAGCGCCCCAACCAGCCGTAGGCCCTGCGCTTGTGCACCAGAGTCGATCGCCCAGCCCAGTAGCATCCGGATTGTGACGTGTTCAGCCTCCAGGCGGGCGATCCATAGTGCCTGGTTCGCACTGAAACTGAGCTGCTCCTCGGCCTGCTCGGCCCGCTTGATATACGTACTCAGCAATCGGCAATGCAGCAGATCGACCTCAGCACGCGCGCGCAGCTGCTCCTGCCCGTATTCGCGCATCATTGCCAGCATGGGGTGAGCTGCGTAAGGAACTCAGCAGGAAGCGCTTTTTCAACCTTCTCATGGCCATCGGTATCGCTGTTATCCCCATAATAGAGCCGTGCCAGGTTCATGCAGATGCTACGTAACTCCGCGAGCTGGCCAGATGCCCACCAGAGCTGTCCACGAGCCATGGCGGTGATGAAGTGCGACATATCATGCCAGAAACAGTTCAGTAAGAACTGCAGGGTCGCCCGCTGCTCAGCCTGGTCTGGCCGCTGTTCGGGAAATAGCACCCCTTCAAGCAGCGCTTGCTTGTCGATCAAGGCCCGGTATGGCCCACACTGGATCTGATCAAGATTGCCTGGGCTGAAAAACCAGAGCTCCACCTCGGTGCCATCGGCATAGATTGTAAAGGCAAGATTTGGACGATGAAAGTCCTCCAGAAAGGCTAGCTCGCCAAGCTTGCCGAGAAATGTTGCCCGTGCGGCATAAAAATCCTCAAATGCCGCCCCATCCACAATGATGGTCAGATCCAGATCAGAGCCAGCATCGGCAGTGCCTTTCGCATGTGAGCCGCCAATGAACGCCGCCAGCACATGCGGATCAGCCTGGCATGCCGCTACAAAGCGTTCCAAAAAGACCCGCTGATTAACGGCCATTACTCGCTCGGTACTCAACGGAGCCTCCTCCAACTATCAGCGCGCCATCGAACACGGGAACCTGATACGCTCGCGCTTGCTGTAGAACCCATGAAACCACATTTGTGGCCTCTTGTATAGCCACGCAATTCGTTCTTGACAATCAGCACGAATATGCATTTACTAATCGGTTAATTAACGAACAGGTTTATCAGAGGTCATCCGAATCGTCAGCCGTGCTGTGGTGATCGGCCGGGTGCTCGTCCCCTGGTGTGGTCCCATGCGCACCGAAGCCGATTTTCTGGCGCATGTGCAGGCGGTCGTTGCCAGTGACCCGACCACACGACGCTGGCGGTTTGTCATCGACAATCTCCACATCCATCAATCGGCGTCGCTGGTGCGCTGGGTCGCGGCCGAGTCTGATCGGGATCTTGACTTGGGCGAGAAGGGCACGGCGGGCATTCTGTACACCCAGCCGAGCCGAGCGACCTTTTTGAGCGACCCGACGCATCGGATGGTGTTTCACTCCACGCCGCCGCAGAGCTTCTGGCTCAACCAGATCGAGATTTGGTTCAGCATCCTGGTTTGGTGATAAAACCGCTGGTGTGCGTATGCTCGCATTTCCTGAAGCAGACACGTTATCTGCCGATGGTGTCACACTTCGTGTACAGCCGCTCATCATGAGTATGGTGATGCCAACCACGAATAGCTTGCGATACACGGGTAGAATACTCATAACAGCCTTCCTTTCCTTCTTGCAGGCAATCATTGTAAAAGCGATTGTCGGAATGAGATCAATCGTTTGTATCAGTCGTTGAGGCGCGCTGCACAACCGCTGTCGATACAATTATTCAGGAAGCGATTTTGCGGCCATGCTGATACTCAGAAACGACATATACGTGAATCTGCGCAAAGAAAACGGTGTATGCAGAGTCGTTTAGTGCTCCTGTGCAATGGGACGATGCTGGCGTACAACGCAGGTTATTGTCACGTGGCATACATATTGCACCCATAGGAGTGGTTCCGATGGCGCAACTAGCTGCACATACAATTCTGGTTTGCGTGCTGAAATGAGTGTCCATAAGAAAGGATAGTGATGTATGCGATCACATCACGATGCACCACCCATGATTCGTGGGGCTGTGGCTGGGGCGTGCGCAACACTTCCTATGACCTTTTGCATGATGCGTCTGTTTCGTGCGCTCCCTCAGGATCAGCAGTATCCGCTCCCACCAGCGGAGATCACCGCAATTCTTATAGATCGACTGGGACTCGCTATCCACCTTACTCAAAAAGAACAGACAATGCTGACGCTTCTTGCTCACATCGCCTATGGCAGTGCCGGTGGGGTTCTCTACGGCATCGTAGCACAAAAGTTTGCACAACCAGCTCCGATAAAAGGCATAATCTATGGCCTACTCCTATGGAGTATTAGTTATCTTGGCTGGTTACCAGGGTTACATATCCTAAGTTCTGCTATTGAGCACCCCGCACAACGCAATGGGCTTATGATTACGGCCCATCTTGTGTGGGGCACGATCCTGGCTGAACTATTTGTTAGGAAATGATATACACCTTGTTTCAGAAAAAGTGCTCACCGCTTCTGAAGCACTTCTTGGCATACTTTCTGCTATATCGAGAATGATACATATCATTCTGAATGTGAACTTCCCGCTCGTGCATACGTGGCTATTAGGGAACAGAAGGTACTGTCGTAGGAGAATAGTATCGGCAGCAGCGTATAGGAATAAGGAGGCATTCCCATGGCAGATCAAGGGCATATCCAAAAACATAGTAAGGATGATGATTTAGCAAAAGATAGCACTGAAGCAGCGCCGGAGTTGACTGACAATATGGGCCATCGGGTTGGCGATGATCAAAACTCGCTGCGTGTGGGTACACGTGGGCCAACTCTCATGGAAGACTTTCTGTTTCGCGAAAAGCTTCATCACTTTGATCACGAGCGTATTCCCGAACGCGTTGTGCATGCCCGTGGCACGGGAGCGCATGGCTACTTTGAGCTGTATGATTCCCTAGAACAGTATACGACGGCCAAGATATTGACCGATACGTCAACAAAAACGCCCGTCTTTGTGCGCTTTTCCACGGTGGTTGGCTTTCGAGGATCTGCAGATACTGCCCGTGATGTCCGTGGTTTTGCCATTAAGTTCTATACTGAGGAAGGCAACTGGGATATTGTTGGCAATAACATGCCGGTCTTTTTTATTCAGGATGCTATTAAGTTTCCTGATTTGATTCATGCGGCCAAGCCTGAACCAGATACCGAGATGCCCCAGGCAGCGACGGCCCACGATACGTTTTGGGATTTCATATCGCTCACGCCTGAGTCAATGCATACGATCATGTGGGCCATGAGTGACCGGGGCCTCCCACGTTCATATTCCATGATGGAGGGTTTTGGTGTTCATACATTCCGGCTGATCAATGCGCCGGGACAATCACACTTTGTGAAGTTCCACTGGAAGCCACTCCTTGGTGTGCATTCATTAGTCTGGGATGAAGCACAGAAGATTGCTGGCAAAGATCCGGATTTCCATCGCCGAAGCCTGTATGAGGCGATCCAGAGCGGTCAGTATCCACAATGGGAATTTGGGGTGCAGATTATTAAGGACGGTACTGAATCGCAATTCGATTTCGATATCCTTGATGCAACCAAGCTCGTGCCAGAGGATCTTATTCCCGTACAGCGAATCGGCAAGCTCACCCTGAATCGCATCCCCGATAATTTCTTTGCTGAAACTGAGCAAGTGGCATTTATGACCACGAATATCGTACCAGGCATTGATTTCACCGACGATCCATTACTCCAGGGCCGCAATTTCTCCTATTTAGATACGCAGTTATCCCGCCTTGGCACCCCAAACTGGCAGGAATTACCGATTAATCGGCCTTTGGCCAATGTATCAAATAATCAGCGTGATGGCCACATGCGCCGAATGATTAACAAGGGCCGTGTTTCGTATGAACCGAATTCGCTCAGTGGCAATATTCCTAACCAAGCCCCACCCGCACAAGCTGGCTTTGTGAGTTATCCCGCCTCGGTATCTGGATCGAAAGTGCGTCAGCGCAGCAAAAGTTTTAGTGATCACTATGGCCAGGCGCGGCTGTTCTGGAATAGTATGGCACCAATCGAGAGGGAACATATAACGAAAGCGCTCCAGTTTGAACTGAGCAAAGTTGAGACGCGAGAGATACGTCAACGCATGCTTGGGCATCTGCAACAGATCAATGAGGTACTAGCCGCTCAGGTTGCACTGGCGCTTGGCGAAGCACCACAAACCAGCCATCCAACTGCATCACCAGGGAGTACTGCTGACTCAAAGGATGAGACAGCTCTATTTACCGATGCTACCACGCCAACCAGTGCATCGGGCGGCCTGCAACGCGCCAAGGGCTTGAGCATGGAAGAAGATCAGCCATTGCTTCCACAAGGGCGGAAAGTCGCTATCTTGGCTGCTGATGGGGTGGCAGATGATCAGATGAGTGTACTCGTTCAGGAACTCAGCGGAGCTGGTATAGCCAGCGATGTGATCGGATTGCATCTTGGATCGCTTGGCCCTCATGTGATTGCGACTAAGACGCTGGCAAACAGTGATATGGTTCTGTATGATGCAGTGATTGTGCTAGGCGGTGAAAAAAGTGTGAAATCGCTCATGCAGAAAGGCGAGGCACACAGCTTTATTAGTGAGGCGTATAAACACGGCAAGCCGATCAGCGGTATTGGCGAAGGTGTGGAACTCTTGAGTGCCTCCGAAATTGGCAAGCTGCTCCGATCCATCAGCCCTGATCCATCGGCTGCAACTGCTACTACAAGCAAGGAAAAGAAGCAATCGAATGATGGGCAGACGCTTCTTGCCAACGATAGTCATGCGGCTACACTCGCTACCCATGGCATCATTATTGGATCAAGCGCCAATCTTCAACGGGCCATCCAGCAGTTTATTGAGGCGATTGCTCATCATCGCTACTGGGGCCGTCCACGATTGGTTTAAATTCTTACGTACGCAGAACGAGGCAGATCTCGGGGTGGCCCACAAAAATCTGTGAGCCGCCCACCCATGGTTCAGTGCCACGTATGATGATCCTCTATTGAGCCCGCAGGAACGCGCTATAGCGCGTTCCTGTGGGTTTCGTTATGCGATATGTTAAGAGAACGCGTCGGATCAAGCACTTGTGTACCAAGTAGAATCACCACTGCGCTTGTGACGAGAAGAAATGTTCCTCAACCAAATGCATTGGTGAGGCGACTATTTTTGAGATTGCCAACCAATCTTCAAGTAATGTCGTGTTTGAAGTAACGACGGCAATAGCAGACGAGGCAAGACTCGTCCCATGTTTCTGTTGCATGCAATACGATTGTATAGAGACGCGTTCTGTTGTTGGACGCAATGGCACAAAAGTTGCATCAATCATCGTCATCAATGCATCAATAGGCATAATTGACAACAGAAGGAGTCTGTAATGCCATCGATTGGCTATGCTCTCTCAAGTGAAGAACATGCACCCAATGATCTCATTCGTAATGCGCGTAGTGCAGAGCAAGCAGGGTTTGAGTTTGCCCTGATCTCAGATCACTATCATCCCTGGGTGGCCAAACAGGGCCAGAGTCCATTCGTCTGGAGTGTGATTGGGGGTATTGCCCAGGCCACCCAGCGGCTGCGGCTTGGCACAGGCGTGACATGTCCCACCATCCGCATGCACCCAGCCATTATCGCGCAGGCAGCGGCCACGTGTGCCGCCATGATGCCTGGACGGTTCTTTTTGGGTGTCGGAACCGGTGAAAATCTGAATGAACACATCCTTGGTGATCGCTGGCCACCCCATGATCAGCGCCTGGCCATGCTGGAGGAGGCCATTGCCGTGATACGCCTGCTCTGGAGTGGTGGCGAACAGACCTATCGTGGGCGATTTTACACCATCGAAAATGCGCAGCTCTTTACCCTGCCAGATGCGCCGACCCCAATTATGGTCGCTGCATCGGCGATACACGCAGCGCAGGCGGCTGGGCGAATTGGTGATGGCCTGATTTCAACCAAGCCCGATGCCAAGATTATTCAGGCATTTCAGGCCGAAGGTGGTGCAACCAAACCGCGCTACGGGCAACTAACGGTCTGTTGGGGTCCGAATGAGGCACGCGCTCGCAGGGTTGCCCACGAGATCTGGCCAAACGCTGGCTTAACCGGCGAACTATCGCAGGAATTGGCGACTCCCGATCATTTTGAGCAAACCGTGAAACTCGTGACAGAAGAACAGATCGCCGAGAAGATTGTGTGTGGGCCAGATCCGAAACGGCATATTGCTGCCATACGATCCTATATCGATGCGGGATTTGATTCGATCTATGTTCACCAAGTCGGGCCTGATCAGGGAGGCTTCTTTGCGTTCTATGCCGATGAAGTATTGCCGACGTTTCGCTAATGTCGGTTCTGGTAGCGCTATTCACGCACATCAACAGAAGATTCATGGTCTTTTGTTCGATGGCAAAGGACCAAGTGAACACGAAGCAGCGTGGACATGTTCCCTTAGTTCTTGTATACGAGGAGCAACATATGCCATTGACACCCGACACCCTCGCCACGCGAACTGTTGGCCAACCCAATACTCAGGATGGTATACCACCCTACGCACCCATGCTAGCAGCGTATCACCGCGCCCATGCCCTTGAACTACGCACTATTATTGCCGATCTGCCGCTGCATGCCAATGACAATGTGCTGGATATGGCATGTGGCGATGGCACCTACACCCGTTTACTGGCAGAGCGAGTGGCCCCCTACGGAACCATAACTGGTGTTGATATCTCGCCCGCCTATCTTCAGATTGCACAAGCCCATGCGCATCACGCACAGGAATGCGAGCGCATCCGCTTCCAACAGGGTGATATTGCTCGGCTGCCATTTGCGGATAACAGCTTCGATCTGGTCTGGTGTGCACAGAGTTTGTATACGCTCCCGGATCCAATGAGCGCGCTTGGCGAGCTGCGCCGCGTGACCCGCGCTGGAGGCACGGTTGCCATCTTCGAAAATGATCTGCTGCACCATCTTATCCTGCCCTGGCCAGTCGATCTTGAACTGGCACTTCGCCAGGCTCAGCTTGAATCACTGCAACAGGAAGCCGATGGGCCAGCCAAATTCTATGTAGGGCGCAATCTGGCGACTATTTTTGCAGAAGCACGCCTGAAGGAATGCGTCATTACCCCCTATTCAAGCTCACGCGCCGCTCCATTGAGCGATGATGAACGCCTGTTTCTGAATGCCTATCTCGATGATCTCATACGACGAGCACAACCGTATCTTACCTTTGATCACTATCAGCAGATTCGAACCATGCTCGATCCGAATCTGCCATCGTATCTGCTCGACCAACCAACCTTCAATGTGACGCACCTCAATTTCGTTGCCTGTGGACGCAAACCCTAGATTGGTATCGAGAATCACTGATGGCGGTAGCTCTGCTACCGCCATCAGCGTGTTCTCATCCCGAGGGTAGTGATTATGCATTCTTGCCGAGATCAACCCGTTCGTTGATATCCTGACCGCCATGCTTCCCGGTCACGAGTGATTGAACAAAGCCAAAGATCTGGGTTGCAACGCCAGTTGCCGATGCATCCCAATATTCGGCTCCATCGACAGTAACCTTGATCAGCTGAAGTTCGGGATCCTCAAGCCCTTCTGGAAACCATACCGTATACATGGGCGACCACAGGCTCTTCATTTTTGTCCGATCCGCAATCAACGATGCCTGGCCAGATACCGACACATAGCGCTGTTTGTCGGTTTGGGCAAATGCAACATTCACCCGTGGATCGTGCTTGATTTCGGCACTCTTGCGGCTGCTGCTTTTGGTGAAGAACCAGAGATCGCCATCAAACTCAACCTGCTGCACTCCCATGGGGCGGCTGTGCAAGGAGTTTTCGGGCGTATTTGTCGTTAGCATCGCAATCTGAATATCCTTAATAAGTTTGGCGAGTTTTGCGATCTGTTCCTGCTGTATGGATGTGGCCATGATCCTAGCTCCTTGTGTGCATAGCCACCAAATGGCGGCTATCCTCTACGTATTCGGGATGTTGGTATCAAGAAGCGTGCCAAAAAGAAGCATCTTACTATCAGTAGCCAGGAATGGACAAAGTAATTCCAATCTCTGCTCTGCTGTGGTGCTATAGCAATCCTACCGGATTTGTAAAAAGGGGTGGGGGGATTTCTTTCGGGGCACCCAGAGGGTACCCGGCCCCAAACCCCGCTTTGCGCTACGCGCCGTTACAACTCAAATACGAATGCTATATGTTCTATTAAAAGTTTCATAGAGATCCTGGCACATAAGTTGCTTCACGTTCATATTCGAAGACATGAATATACACGCCAATCTTCGTCACCTTATTTCGTTATAAAGGAGGCCTCTGATGCAGGAACAGGTGATTGCACGCACAAACTATGCTACCGATACGCATATAGCTCATGGCCAACCCGCGACTCTCCAGACGCATCAAACGAATGTTGCTTCATTTGAACGTGTGGCATCTGTTTTGGCTGGGAGCGTATTGGGCGTGTACGGCCTTCGTCGCCGACCATATGGGCTGCTGCTCACACTTATCGGTGGTGGGCTGATCTATCGAGGTATCAGTGGTCATTGTCCGGTCTATCAGCAGTTGGGCATTACTAGCGCAAACCCATCAGAAGAACAACAGATCACAAAGGCGATCACCATTAATCGGCCAATCGCCGATCTGTATCACATTTGGGATACTGTTGAAGCGCTCCCATATGTTCTGCAGCATCTCGAAAGCGTCCAGGTGATTGATCTGCTTCACACACATTGGGTTGGCAAAGGGTCACTTGGCATGCCGATTGCGTGGGATAGCGTGCTTACCGAAGCAGTTCAGGATTCCCATATTTCCTGGAGTTCACTCCCAGAAGCACCAATACACTATACAGGCATAATCTCTTTTGTTGTAGCACCAGGCAATCGTGGCACAGAAGTACGCTTCAGCCTGAACTATGGTCTGCCAGGCGGCGTATATGGAGAACTCGCCGCACAATTGCTTGCCGGCCTGATCGGCCAATTGATTACCGAAGAATTACGTGGTTTCAAACAGCTCGTCGAAACCGGGCAGCGAACCCGCACGAGCGGACAGAGTGCTGACCATCAATTGCATCAGACCAACGATCACCCCGATGCAGATGAAGTACTGCAAGGCTCAATGGACTCATTTCCGGCCAGCGATCCGCCAGCGTGGCTAGCAGGCAACCAGGAGAAGGAATCATGAAAGCATTATGCTGGTATGGGAGTGATGATATACGCGTCGAAACAGTTCCCGATCCACAGATCATCAACCCTGGCGACGCGATCGTGAAAGTCACCACAACCGCGATTTGCGGATCGGATCTGCACATCCTGAATGGCGCTATTCCCACAATGCAAAAGGGTGATGTGCTCGGCCACGAATTTATGGGCGAAGTGGTTGAGGTGGGCAAATCCGTTGTGATGCTCAAACCAGGTGATCGGGTGGTCGTGCCATTCACGATTGCCTGTGGCAACTGTAGCTATTGCACAAAGGGTCTTTGGTCGCTGTGCGACAATTCCAACCCAAATGCGGTGATAGCCGAGAAACTGTATGGCAGCTCTGCCGCCGGATTGTTTGGCTATTCACATATGTTTGGTGGGTATGCCGGTGGCCAGGCCGAATACGTTCGCGTACCATATGCCGATGTTGGGCCGATCAAAGTACCCGAGCATCTGACCGACGAACAAGTTCTGTTTCTTTCGGATATCTTCCCAACGGGCTATATGGCGGCAGAAAACTGCAACATCCAATCAGGCGATATAGTGGCGATCTGGGGTTGCGGGCCTGTTGGGCAATTTGCAATCAAAAGCGCCTTTATGTTGGGGGCAAAATCGGTGATTGCGATTGATCATATTGCAGAACGCCTGACTATGGCTCAACAACACGGCCATGCACAGGTGATCAATGATGAAGAAACGGATGTCCACGAAGCACTCATGGAACTCACCGGTGGGCGCGGGCCGGATGCATGTATCGATGCGGTCGGGATGGAAGCTCACGGCATGGGCATTGATGCACTCTATGACAAAGTCAAGCACGCCATTCGCGCTGAAACGGATCGGCCAACTGCACTGCGGCATGCGATTCAAGCTTGCCGCAAAGGCGGGATCGTCTCGATTCCAGGAGTGTATGGTGGCCTGATCGATAAATTCCCGATTGGTTCTGTGTTTAATAAGGGCCTCACGCTCAAAGGCGGCCAGACGCATGTTCAACGCTATTTGCGGCCATTACTTGATCGAATCACTCGTGGCGAGATTGATCCATCATTTGTAATCACCCATCGCCTTTCGCTTGAAGAAGCACCACATATGCTATAGGGGCATGAACGTGTGTGTTGCATAAACAATACGATCTCATGCAATGTAATTCTTATAGGAGGTTTGTATGTCGGTATCATCGATTAAAGATTTGTATGTCCATCAACTCATCGAAATGTATAATGCGGAGACGCAAATCTTGGCTGCTCTGCCCAAGATGGTAAAACTCGCACCAACAACGGTGTTGCAACAGGCATTTGATCACCACTATAATCAGACTGTAACGCATATTAATCGCCTTGAACAGATTCTGAAAGCCTATAATGTACAGGAGCGGCCCGGTGAAAACAAGGCATTGTTCGCTATTGTGGAGCAGGGCCAGCATCTTACGACACTGATCGATACCTGGCTGACGCTTGAACTGGCGTTGATCGCAGCCACCCAGCATGTTGAACACTATGAGATTGCGGCCTATGGAACCCTGCATATGCTGGCGGTTCAACTTGGCGATGAATTTGCAGCCGGTTTACTTGAGCTGACGCTGAACGAGGAGCAGGAAACTGATCTTTTGTTGAGCCAGCTTGCTATGCAGGATCTGCAGACACAACCGGAGCTTGTGAGCCACACATCAGAGGAATATATCCGCCCGCTGTAAATCCATTCCGTCAGCAGTCTTATCTCCATCACAGCCAACTGCAGACGCTGCGCCACGAGTGGCGCAGCGTCTGTTTGTGTCGAGAAGCCCTCGTTTCATCGAGAGTTAGATTTCCCAACCAACGCGTGTTCGATCCCCCTCGGCACCAATGGCTTTGGGCAGCAAATGATTGGTTAACTTCAGGCTCTGATCAACAACATCAGGAAGTACGTTGTTCAGCAGCATAAGCGCCTGGGCCTGAAGCGAGATGATCGCTGTCGAATCACCCCGCCGACAGGCCTCAATGATCTGCTGTGCTGCACGGCACGCATCAATTGATGTCAGCGGTAGAGTATCCAAGAGCGTAAACCAAGAATACTCTTGCTTATGATCGCCCTTAAAGAAGGCTTCGGTATGTGATCCCGTGCGCATCAAACCAGGACACACTGTCGTTACACGAATATTATCTTTTGCGAGTTCCACACGCATCCCATCGGAAAGGCCAACCAGGGCAAACTTACTGGTGCAGTATGGTAATAGGTGAGGCACCGCGATTTTACCACCCACAGAGGCAATATTCACGATTCGCCCCCCTCCCTGGGCCTGCATATATGGACGGACGGCAAGCATGCTGTACAGCGGCCCAAGCACATGCACGGCAAGAGCTTCTTCCCAATCGCTGACAGTCATATGCTCGACTGGCCCTGCCTTGATCACACCTGCATTATTGATCAGCACATCAACTCGCCCAAAGGTGGTGATTGTCTGCTCAATCAAACGATTCACCTGATGTTGATCGCGTACATCGCCACTCATCGTCACAACCTGCGCACCCAGATCAGTCAATACCTGCCCTGCATGGGCGATTTCGGTCGAATCACGGGCTATAATTGCCAGATTCGCACCCTCCTGAGCGAGTTCCTGCCCAAGCAGCAGGCCCAAACCCCGCGATCCCCCGGTAATAACAACAGTCTTCCCGCGAAAACTAAATGGATTATGGGCTGCCTGCTTCCGAGCTGCAAGATAGATACCAAGACCAATTGCTCCTAAAAGAAGCGATGCCTGTTGCTTATGCATCATGTCCTCCTCTGAAATATACAGAAACTCACGCATACGATAATCATCAAGCTGTACAAGGAAAGGCTTTTCCTTCCAGCGAGCAATATCACTTTAGCAATATCTATGCCCATATTTCTTTTTATTATGGTATCACTCTTGCTATGTAGTGGTACAGGCTGTAATGATATAGCAATCCTACCAGATTTGTAAAAAAGGGGGCGGGGATTTCTTTCGGGACACCCAGAGGGTACCCGGCCCCAAACCCCGCTTTGCGCTCCGCGCCGTTACAACTCAAATAGGAATACTATAGTGGAGCTTGGAGGTTTCTATGTCTACTCCTGATGATAAATTCCGCTCGACGATACCACAGCTTGAGCCGATCAATCAGGGCTCGAGAGCGACGCTTGTGCAGATGCAGCAGTTGGTTGATACATCTCTGCAAAAGGGTGAGAACACGATTGTGCTACAAATCAAGACCGAAAATCCCACCGTTGTTGCAAGGCATATTGCTGCCCTTATGAATACGCTTATCCCCTATATTCTGTCCCAAGACCAGAGCTGGCATGTGTTTTCCTATCCGAATAGCAGCCAACCATATCCCCATATGGCATCAATAATCGGATACAAACAGATGCCCTCGATTGGTATTCCATTACTTATGCAGGTTCGTACTTCATCAGCCACATAGCGAAGCCATTGAGGTTCTGCCTGCCCTAACGAACTGGTTTCGGCGATAAATATGGGTCGTTTATAACGTTCATAGATATCGTATAACAATTGGTGTAATGGGCGATACCTTGGATCATGTAGCCCAAATGGTGAGCGCGATTGCCCATCCCAGGGCCACTGGTTATGGGGATAATAGTTCACACCAATGATATCAAGATATTTTGGATGCCCGCCAAGTTCTGGTTCGCAATAACCAGTGATCATATTCCAGGCTTCGTATTGTGCTTGGTGAAGTGCTTCGGCTGCGGCCTGATGCTCGACTTGCCCTCTCGCAGATACCACATGGATCAGCGGATCGGTATGAACAATACGAGTATTGGGCAATACCGACCAGATAGCATCAATCGCTGCCAAGGCTGTACGAACGAGCTGGCGTTTGAGAATGAGCCCTCGCCCCTGGGCATATGGATGAAAATCCCCACTTCGCCGGCAACCCACGAAAGAAACGAGATCTCATTCATTGGGGTAATGTATGCAATCTCACTCGTCTCTCGGCCAAGAACCTGGGCAAAAGCGTAGGCGAAATTGGCATACCGCTGGACAAATGCCGTCGAAAACACATCAAGATCGTCGGGCCACCCATAATGGCAAACATCCCCGATGATCTGCATGCCCGGCTCCTGGGCCGCCCGAATCATCAGAATAACGCCCGAAAAGTCATATTGCCATGGTGCAGTTTCTATCTGAGGCCAACAGATGCCATCACGAGCAACGTGGATACCGCAGGCGTGAAGATAGCGATAGTCGTTTGCGGCACCTTCCCGATGCCGTGTTGCTGCTAGCATATCTATTCGCTTGCCGGATAACATCCGTTGTGAAGAGCACTCAAACCCTCCCATAAAATAGCTTTGAAATAATAGTGATACCATATACCCTCGTGCGTGGTGGAAAATCGTCTGTAGAGTAGCAAGAAATATACCAAATACGAAATACTCGGCTTCTGGCATCCGGACCCAAAGCAAAATGCTCTTCCTTCTTGCGCCTCTCAAACGCCTTGGCATAGAAATCGCGATACCCTTTCCCAATGAATTGGAAATATTCATAAGAAAGGGGCGTATTTCTATGTATTCGCCTGATTTGATCGTGTTTTCGCATTTACGCTGGGATTTTGTGTACCAACGACCACAACATATACTTTCGCGTATGGCCCGCATGAGGCGAATATTTTTTATTGAAGAGCCAATCTATGAGCAGGATATTACCCCCTACTGGGAACAGTATGCTCCACAACCCCATGTTCTCGTCTGCCGCCTGCATACCCCGATTGGGATGCCTGGGTTTCATGCGGATCATGGTGAAGTCTTTCTTCCAAAACTTCAGGAACTGTGTGCTGAACATCGCATCGCTGAGTATCTGATCTGGATGTATACACCAATGGCGCTTCCCTTCGCTCAATCGCTTGATCCACAATTGGTGATCTATGATTGTATGGATGAGCTTTCGGCATTTCTGTATGCTCCCCAACACTTCTTGCCCAGGAGGCGGCCCTTCTGGAATGGGCGGATCTTGTGTTTACCGGCGGCCCAAGCCTCTTCCGTGCAAAGCGCCATCGGCACCCAAGCGTCTTTTGTTTTCCGAGTAGTGTTGATGCAATTCACTTTGGCAGGGCGCGTAATTGTGAGCAAGCCGCCGATCTCCGTGGTCTCGCTCATCCTCGCCTGGGGTACTATGGCGTCATTGATGAGCGGATCGATCAGGAATTGCTGACAGCAATGGCAGAAACCCATCCCGAATGGCAGATTGTGATGGTTGGCCCGATCGTGAAGATTAACCCTCACAGTCTCCCTCAGTACCCCAATATTCATTATCTTGGAGCGCGTGAGTATCGGGTGCTCCCGAGCTATTTAGCGGGCTGGGATGTG
This sequence comes from Chloroflexales bacterium, assembly GCA_038214135.1. GTDB lineage: Bacteria > Chloroflexota > Chloroflexia > Chloroflexales > Roseiflexaceae > JANLSE01. Next base: position 18,062 of record JBBQSD010000023.1, read on the forward strand.
TGTTTGTTGCCATTTGCCCTGAATGCTGCTACCCGCTTCATTAGCCCCACTAAAACGCTCGCGTATATGGCAGCCGAGCGTTTGATTGTGTCGACATCCATTACGGATGTGGCAGAACCGTATAGCCACATTGTGGCCATTGGCAATTCCCATACGAACTTTATTCGTGCCTGCGAACAGGTGCTTTCCGCAGATACCCACGAGCGAGCGAGCCGATTGGTGGGTATGCGCACTGTTTTAGCACAAACCTCCTGGGATACGACGGTGGAGCAGATGCATTTTATTATCCAGCAAACACTGCTGCGTGAACCGCTTCCGATGGCGGCATGATCAGTACTGAGCAAGCAGGAGGAGAACGAATGCCTTCCCCATCAACCATTATTATTGGTGCAGGATCAACAGGATTGAGTGCTGCATATCATATAGGGTAAGATTCGCTGCTGATTGAGCAACACGCACAGATTGGTGGCTGGTGTCGTTCAATCATTGATAATGGCTTTACCTTCGATTATGCTGGTCACATTATGTTCTCGAATGACCCGTATGTTCATGAGATGTACACGATGTTGCTTGGCGAAAATGTCCATTGGCAGGATCGCGAGGCCTGGATCTCTAGTAAGGGCGTATTTACTCGCTACCCATTTCAGGGAGCATTGTATGGGCTACCACCTGAGGTGATCAAAGAATGTCTCATAGGTGCCATTGAAGCACGGTTTGGCCCGAGCCGAGAACCACATAATTTCGAGGAGTTTATCTATCGTGTCTGGGGGGCAGGGATTGCGAAGCACTTTGCCATTCCATATAACCGCAAAATCTGGGCAGTACCACTCGATGAAATGGAAACATCCTGGCTTGGCGGGCGAGTGCCACTGCCGAACTTGGATGAGATGATTGATGGGGCACTCTCGCCTCGGTCAAAACCGATGGGGCCAAATGCACGCTTCGGTTACCTATTGCGCGGCGGCTTTCAGTCGCTCATGAACGGCTTCCTTCCGCACCTGAAGGGCACATTACGATTGGGAACCAAGGTGGTTACCGTAACACCAGATCGCCACGAGGTGACGCTTGAGAATGGAACGAAGCTCACCTATGAACAGTTAGTCAGCACGATGCCATTGCCAATTCTCGTGCGGTTGATTGGCGATACCGCTCCATATGATGTGCAGGCGGCGGCGGGGCAGTTACGCCATACCTCGGTACGCTGTGTGAATCTTGGGATTGGCCGCGAGAAGCTTACCGATAAGCATTGGATCTATTATCCTGAAGATACGATCTTTCATCGCATTTTTGTTCAGGGGAATGTAAGCCCGCATTGCAACCCGCCTGGCGGATTCGGCCTTACTTGTGAAATAACCTATGGGCCGCTCAAGCCATTACCACAGAGCGGCCAGGCATTGATCACGCGCTGCATTGAGGACTGTCAGCGTGTTGGCCTCCTCCACGCAGATGATCAGATTTGGGCGGCCAATGAGGTTGATATGCCCTATGCCTATGTTATCTATGATCATCAGCGTAAAGCCAATGTGGACACAATTCGCGCCTGGCTGCTAAAGCACGATATTATTCTCGCCGGTCGTTATAGTGAATGGGAATATTATAATTCCGATCACGCCTTCATTGCGGGAAAACAGGCTGCCGAAACTGTGCGGATGCGCCAAGCACTCCTTTCCGAACCATCAATCGCTCTCTGAGGATAGACGCTACGGGGTTTTTCTGCTTGCAGCTCCGATGTGGCGCGTCTACACTCATGGCACCACCATCACGTTATGGTATCAACACGCACGAAGGGCTGTATGATCGCTATGGACGACCGTTGCGCTGCGTATGACCGGCGAACGTGCGACCCAGAGGCGGTGGTGCAGGATGTGTTCCAAACGGTCTGGCAGGCGGTGTGGGGCTACCAGCCCGACTGGGGATCGGTGTCGTCGTGGGTGCTTCATATCACGCGCTATCAGGCCATCAACGCACTCCAGCGTAAGCGCATCGGCAATCATGCCGTACACGCAACGCTGCCGTGGGTGGACACCACGGATGGCGAAGCGGTGGCTGGGCAGGCCATGCCGCATAATGCTATGCGTACTGCGCTCAAACAGCTCCTACATCAGCAGCAGCACGTCATTGCATTGGCCTATTTCGATGGTTTTTCGACTGGCGATATTGCGACGTATCTTGACGAACCGCCCGAGACGATCAAGACCCATATGCGAATCGGACTGTCCACGTTGCGCGATCTCCTGAGGGGGTAGCAGCCAGCATGTGATTATGGCGCATCTGGAAGCGGGAGAGCGCGGTGTGTTCGTAGAAGAAGGAATGGTCATCCTGGCCCAGGGTACATCGATGTTGTGTGTGAGCTCGTAACAGAACGCATCTTTGGTGACGGGCTACGAAAGTAGCCAATAACGAACATAATGCTCCAACCGTACGGCCCCGATCCCTCCTGGATCGGGGCCGTACAGCGATTATCGCTCCTATTGAACGATACTTATTTGGCCAGGCGATCCACACGTGCGTGTAGGATCAGGGGTTCCTTCGTTTCTGCGCCAGTACCCGCCAGTGTGATCGTGTAGGCCCAGCCTGCTCAAACCGCAACTGCTGTGAGTCGAGCAGGCTACCAGTTGTCCCCGCAACGGCGAAGCGGAATGTGTAGTGGCCAGCTGGCGGCGTCAGCTCATCGACCTGGCCAATGATTCATCGGTGAGCACGGGCACAGCACTGCCAACCGTCCACACAGGTTACTTCTGGAAATGTGCGCTGACCACAATAGAGATGCTCAGGCCGGTGCGTTCGCTGAAAGGTGGATGACACGCAGATTGGCAGGTGCCGGAAGCGCCGCCTGTTGCGACGGCGCCAACTGCGGAATCAGTGCTGCAATCGTCAGCAGCCCGATCAGCATAAGTTTATTATGGGTGTATCACATTGTGTTCTCATGATAATGCGATTGCGGACACAATGCGATATTGCAGGATACGTGCCAATGGCAATGGCGTTTAGTGTTTCGCCACGAGCTGATGTGGTTGAGCTGCTTGTACTTCAATCGATCCAGCACGTACACGAACGGCAAAACATGGCTGTGGAAAGGCCGATGGACCTTCACACACATGGCCATCTTCCAGGGCAAACCGTGAGCCATGTAGCGGGCAGCGAATGCTCTTGCCATCGAGTTGGCCTTCGGCAAGGGAACCGCCAAGGTGGGCGCACTGATCGGCAAGCGCATAGACATGCCCTTGATAACGAGCAAGAACAATGGGAATATCTGCAACTTCCACCCGGCGCAGTACCCCTTCAGCAAGCTCCTGATCTTCCAGAGCAGCCACAAAGGTGGTGGGCTGATCAGCAACCCTGGCATGATTGGTACCAATTCTCTGCCGAAAGACCAGATCTCCGCCCAAAAACGATGAAAGCATCACCAAGCTATAGCCCGCCAATGAGAGCTGCCGTGCTGCCTTACGCTCATTACGGCGGCGCAGCACCAGTGATCGAGCATATAATCCCGTTGCAGCAATATTGAGCATGCCATGGATAAAACCCGTTCGTTGAGCGTGACCATCGGTTTCTTTCCAATCGGCAGTGCCGGCGGCAGCCGCAGCCAGAGCGCCGACAAGGCCAATCATCAGTGACGCATCTGCTCCACTCGCTGCCCACTGCTCATCGGTATAGGCAGACATCACATCCAGGATCTGGGTGACAGTCCATGCGCCAACGGGGATCGACACCAGCGCTGGATGCAGCGGATGCCCAAATGGCACACCATGTAATGTGTCTTCGATTGGCTTACTCGCCGATCCTGCCAATTGCCCGAGTTTCTGAAGCGCCTGCTGAACGTGCTGAATTGGTTGATCGAGCGCTTCCTGATCACTAACACCATCGATTAGGTGATGGCTTACTTGTGCAAGGCTCATGAGTGTTCTCCTGTAGGTATTATTATCCAGTACTCACATCGAACTATCCCAGTTGTTGTTCGCCTGTTGTTGCCGATAGAGCGGCCTGATGGGCAGTTGTATTCGGCATGGGGCTGCGCTGTTTACAATAGACCTGCGTGAGTTCTGCACCAAAAAAGAGCACCTGGCTACTGAGATAGATCCAGACCATCAATACCAGAACGGCACCAATAATGCCATAGGCGCTCGTAAAGGCACTCCGCTCAATATACACGGCAAGCACGCGCTTGGCCGCTTCCCACAATGCGCCCATGAACAATGCCGCTGGCCAGACATCTGGCCATGTAACTGGCGCATGCGGCAGGTATCGATAGGTTACGGCGAACACCAGCGCACTCAGCAGAATAGAGATCAGGATGCCAAGTATATAGCCAGCAATATTACCGACAACCGGCAATCCCGAGAGCGTGCCGAGCAGCACATTTGTCACACCAGTCACGATCAGCGAGAGCAAGATGAGGAAGCCAACGACGAGAACCATCATAAACGCAAAGAAACGCTCCTTCAAAACTCGAATCAGCATCTGCATCCATGTGGCCTTGGTGGTTGGTTCTGGAATATTCCAGATCTTGTTGAAGCTCTTCTCCAATTGTTGAAAGACACCAGAAGCGCCAAGAATCAATGTCACCGTGCCAATCAGCGTCGCTGTGCCCGATTGCTTAGTAATAACACCCAAAATCTGCTCGACCGTATCGCGCAGTTGGGGTGCGAAGGTTCGCGCAATGATATCGAGAAGCGCGTTTTGCACGGAAACCTGGGAACCAAGGGCAATACCAAAGCCAGCGAGCAATATCAGCAGCAGCGGAAAGATCGAAAACATTGCATAATATGCGAGTGCTGCACCAAGCTGTTCGGCCTCATCCTGCTGAAATTCGCGCCATGCTTGCTGCACCAATGCACTAAATCTGCTCAGGGTGGCTTTCATGTGTACCTAAACTCCTTCACACGCATCTACCTATTCATTGTCTTGGTATCAAGAAGCGTGCCAGATACACCTAAAATGCTGAACCATCTTATTCAGACAGCGTTCAACAACCTCCCAACTTTCACGGCATACCGTTCAAGCCACCCAAACGTCCCGTGGTGGGACGCGGTGGTTCCTTGGATGATGGGCGAGCATGCACACTGCGATGACAGGTGGGATGCAAGCAACACACGATTCTCGGCGGTGTCCGGGCCGCCATGGCTGCGCCAGATGATATGGTGGATGTGCCATCCCGTCTCATCCGTGAATGGTTGATTGCATACGAGACAGCGGCCATGGTGTGCTTTCCAGAGCACCATCAGTTGTCCTTGACCATAGAGTGTTGCCGTCATCGTCCAATTCATGCGTTGCTCAAAGTAGACTTCCCAGGCCGGGTCGTAGGGATTTGCTACCGCACGGAGTTTGATATATCGTTGGATGGTGGTGCTGGATGCCGCACGGAGGTGTTTCCGTTGTCCCTCAACCTCCCCGAAGAACACCCAGTTGCGTCTGCCACTGGTGTGGAAATAGCGGGCTTTGACCCAGCCTGCGGACTTGGTGGGGTGATGGCGTTTTGCCCAACGCCAAAGCGCCTGAAAGAGGGCGCAGTTGATGTCGCTAAAGGTGCGTGTGCTGACGATGTGTCGGTGGTACTGTGTCCAGCCACGGATAATCGGGTTGAGGATTTGGGTGGGTTGGACGGCGCGCTCCTTGTGGACACGTCGTTGGCGCTTCGCACGTGAACGTCTCATCGAGGCAAAGCTCACCGCCGGGCGAGAAAGGCTGTGAGGGAGGACTACGCCTTGCGTACCGGGTAGCGCAGGTGTGTCACGCCGACGCCCGGGATCACCGTCGGGTTGCCAAGGACGGCTGGGGTGCCAGCGAGGTGGTCGAAGAGTCGAACTCCGGAGCCAAGAAGTACCGCTGCGATATCGACGCTGATTTCGTCGAGCAGTCCCGCATTCAGCAACTGTTGGATAGTGTCAGCGCCGTGGACGCCAACGGACTTCCCAGCGGCGGCGGCTTTGGCTTGGCTCACGGCGCTTTCGATGCCGTCGGTCACGAAGTGGATCGTCGAGTGAGGTCGCGGCCATCCAGCGGGGATGTGGTGGGTAAGCACAAATGCTGGCCCCCACGCGTGATTTCCGTTCCAGCCGTGGGCGACGTCGAACGTGCGTCGACCGGTGAGCACGGCACCAAGTTCGGACCAGAGACCGCGAAGGTGCTCGGCGCTCGACCCGGACACCTTGAACGTCATGGGGTCCGACCCTCCGGTGTTGAATGCGACGTCCCCCGAAGTGGCGTACCAGTCAAATACGTCGTCTACGCCGTCGTTGAAGTCGGCGACGTAGCCGTCGAGTGACATGCTCATAATTGCGATAACCTTCGACATTGCGCTGTTCCTTTCTTTGCGGGCGCGCTCACGTGGCACGATAGCGAGTGCGTGTGTATCCTTTTGTTCGGCGTCTGGGCGGAGCGCTCTTTCCCACTAGGGCGTCAATAGCTGCCAGTGCCCCTCAGACACGACGTCGACGGTGCCATCGATCACTTGTATGGCGGTCTGATCATCAATCGCGTACATCGACACGGGTACCTCGGCGGCCATTCGTTCCACGTTGGCCGTGGAACTTTCCGGGTGATCCGCGTGATCCAGGTGCGGAAGCAATGCAAAGTCAACCAGTCCCAGCCCCGTATCGATGACGAAGGGCGTATGCGGATCGTCGTACGTCTCTCCGAATATTGGGGCCGTCACCATACTGCCGGCGCTCACCCCCACATAGACGGTCTCGCGCAGCGACGGCAGGAGGTCTGCCAGTCCGGACTCCCGCATCCAGCGGCACAGATACCAAACATCGCCGCCATGCACCAGCAGGGCGTCAGTCTCCTGGACCGCAGCGATCCAATACTCTGCTTTGATGCTGGGGAGGGCCGTGAGTTCCAGCACGCCCAACGACTTCCAACCCAATGCACACATGGGGTTGGCGGTTGATCCGCTGATGAACCGGTAGGCCATTGAAGGCCCGCCGGGGAAGGGGTAGATCGCAGTGGGAATGCAGAGAGCGTTGGACTCGGCAATCGGTTTGCCCAGCAGGTCGACCAGCGCGTTGTGGATACTCGTGTTCTTGATGCCAGCCGAGGTGAGCAGATACTTCATGGTGCCGCTCCTTGCCAATGTAATGAGGGTCGAATGGCTCTTCCAGCTCGAATTGCAAGACCGTCAACGTTTCCAAAGACTGCTGCAGGGAGTGTGGGCGCGTGTCATTGACCGGCAGGTGGTTGCCACAATTCAACCTTGTTTCCCTCAGGATCGATGACCCAACCAAACGCGCCGAACTCAGGGTCATTCGTCATATCGAGGACGGTGCAGTCAGCTTCGCGTAGCGCTTGAAGCAGGGCGTCCACGTCATCAACGCAGTAGTTGACCATAAAGGATGCCGTGCTTGGAGCGACGTGGTCGCTTTCCTCCGGCTCAATCAACCAGGCGGTCGTTCCGCCTACGGATTGCCCTCCGCATCGCTCCTGTCGAACGCGGCACCACCCCATTCCTGAACGTCGACGCCGAGGTGACGCCTGTACCAAGCCTGGAGCGCAGGTGCATCCTTTGCCTTGAAAAAGATGCCGCCGATGCCAGTGACTCGCCTCCGTTGAACCTCAGATGTGTGATGTTTCGGGGTTGACGGTTGCCCTGCGGCCGAACGGATTGGTGTTCAGTTGCCGCAAGCGGGCTGTGCTGGCTGCTGAACGGTTAACGCTGGAGGATAGCCTTCATCGACTCGCCATCAACCGGCGCTGAGGTGTGTTCGTGGATAATCTTCCAGCCACCACCTTGCGGTTTAAGTACCCAGGTCAGCCGGTTCTCGATCGCACGCTGCCCCTCGCCGGTCGCCGACACGTCCGCGTAGCTGATGAAGGCATGGGCGACCGCAGCATCGTCCGCCATCGTGATTTGCACCGTATCCCAACCGACAGCCACCTGCGCGGTACCGAGGGAGTCGAACCAGCCCGCTACCGTCCCGCGCCATGCCTCGGCACTATCGTATGACCATGTGCTCCACAGATCGAAGACACGCACGTCCTGGGCATATAGCCCCATGAAGGCATCAACGTCCTTGGCAAATACAGCGGCTTTGTAGGCGTCCATCACCTGCCGGATCGGCGTGTCATCCATGGCGCCCTCCGTATCAATTGCGGGTGCGCTTGGATTATAGCACAGGTGTGCGGTGGGTGCATCAGCTGTAACCTGCTGCGCCGGCCGCTAATCGCCGCCTACTCCTACTGGGACGCATGGCTATCGGGGCTGTACGGGCTTCCGGACATGATCCACGGGGACGATGAGGAGCTGATCTCGCGCTACGGGCTTTCGCACCTTCACGGGGCGTGATTGGAAACAGATTGTACCACTATCTTCATATGGATCGCGTTCGCAGATCAGCGGTATGCGCGGGCCAGTGACCGATCAAGCAGTACTGCACGGCCTACTTGATAAAATACGCGATCTGAGATTGCCGCGGCTGGCGGTGATTCTGCAGCGGCAGGGCGCGGACGGCCACGATTTACTACGTTCCGAGGGATAGACGAGTGCTGAACGTGAGCAATCTGACGATTGAAGTGTGACCAGTATCGTTGTCCCCATTGCTCAACGATTGCTGTACCTTTGTGTTCGTGGCAATCCTTCTGGGGTGGCGACAGACTGCGTCCTTGGCGAGTTCCATGTCGAGTGCGTCGCTGAGCCACATCTGCAGGCCTTCACGCGATAGGAGGAGCCACTAGGCATCGGTAAGCGGGATTGGCAACGTTTGCCGGGTGCCGATCTGGAGTTCGGCATCGCTGGTTTAGCCGCTCGTTCGCATGTCGTGTGTCATCTTCCTTGCTCCTCATTCGTCTGCTGCGGCACGACCGCCACCCCATCTATCTCGACCAGGAAATCAGGATGGGCCAACCCTGCGGCAAACATCCCAGTGATAGTCGGCGGGTCGGGGAGGGGATCCCAGACGTGCTGAAAGACCTCAAATCCTTGTTGAAGCGGCCCCTGCACCACATACACATTTGGCCCATGCTACTGCGCTCGCCACAGCGGGCAAGACCCCGTAGCAAAGGTGACGCTGTTGGCTAGGTAAAAATGAATAACGCACAGTATGAAGCATGAGCCCAGCCAAAACCGGACTCACGGGATAGCTTCCATACTGGAGTGATGGCATTGCATCGAGGACACACCGTTTTCCGAAGACGATCCTCGCCATCCGTAGCGCATGCGTGCAGCGCTATTTCACGTACACGTGTCAAACGTTTTCCTCGCTCTTGAGGCGCGCAATCAGGGGATAGAGCGTGCTACTATCCCCTTTCACGTTCTTCACAATATCATTGGCGCTCCATCTCTGACGCACCAGAAACCGGACGAGTGCTTCACGATCTCCGGCTGGGATGCTGCGCTGTTCGGTGCTTTGCAGCGCCGTGAACTCCTGCTCTGGATGCTCTGCCTGCGCTGCATCGGCAAAAGCGACCAATGCCCCCAGCGGTGCTCTGCTGCTCTGCTGCGCTGCCGGTGTGAGCAATTCATCAAGTAACGCATAACGGCGCGTTCCAGCACGCGGCATGTCGGCTCCCCGTCGTGGGGCTGTGCTGTGTGATGGTGAATCGAAAATGCTTGACACCACAATCGGTGGCATCCACTGTTTCGCCGCTAGGGATTGGCGTGCTCCACTCGGAACGTGCGCCGTATCGAGCTGGTAGCGTTGCGCATCCCAGACCAATGACGCGCCACGCTGGCGGTTCAACTCCACACTGATGAAGTTGGTCAACGTGTCGCCTTCACCTGCGAAATCGAGTGATTTGACGCGGTCGGTGGTCGAAAGCACCACCAACCGCACGCGCATGCTGCGCCCCAGACGAGCCACCAATTTGAAGACCTGGGTGGCAACCGGCTTACACTCTTTGGCGATCACGGCATCATCATCGAGCACAATCGTGAGTGGTTCCCCGACCGGCTGCTTGTTCTTGCTGGACACCAGCCGTGATCGAACCTCGGTATTGAGCTGGTCAAACATGGCCCGCATGGCCGTATAGGTTCCGGTATCATCAATTAAAACAAACGGTAATCTACCCCAGTGATCATCCGTCTTGGCCGTGAGGACCACCATGCGCCCACGGCGTTCTGCCAGCATGGCCGTCGCAAAGGTCGTTCTACCGGCTCCAGTCGGCCCGATCAGAAACACATGCGGTACCTGGCGCTCGGTGATGCGCTGGATATCGAGAACTGGCAGGTCTGAAAAGAAGACCCATGATTGAGAAGGTCGCGCGCGGGTGCATACCACTGACCTGCCCGATCTCTCTTCAGAATCCTCCAGCTTCTGTGCTCCTATTGAACACGTCGCGTTTCCAGGTGCGCGTGCTCCCGCCCTCCAGCCGGGCAGAGGCTCCCTGCATGGCCAAGATCATGCCAGCGCTGTCCTGCTCGAAGCGAACGACAACTGGCGAGATCCCGGCGTAGAAGCGGTGTGCGCTGATCGGGATGAGCTCGCGCGACGGCCCGATGAAGAAGAACCCGGCCCGTTCTGGCTGAGCTACATCGATATGCAGCCGTTCGCCAACCAACACGATCGCACAATGCAGCTGGGTTTGCGCATGCAGGTACGTATAGCTGCCAACACCGCCCGCGAGCGCATCCAATGCTGGCTGATCTCGTTCGACCGCGCCATCTGCGATGCCGAGCAGCTCCTGCACCTGCCGGTAGTACGCTGCCCAATCGCCACCCGCCGTCTCGAGCGTTAGCGTGCGAATGTGATAGCCAGCCACCAGCCGGTCAGTGATCTGCTGCGTCTCACTCCACAACTGCACCACCCCAGATAGCCCAGTCAGACCCCGCTGGTGGGCGTAGGGGGTGCGCTCCAGGTTCGCAATCAGCTCCTGCTCGAGCGCAGCGCCACGGATATCGCAGATCGTGCGTGTGTGCGCAGCTACGTCCGGCTGCCGGAAGTAGAGCAGGCACGGATCTACGTCACTGATGATCGCCTCGACCTGCTGACCGTAGGCCGTCAGCTCCGGTACTATCGCACCAGCACGCATGAGATGGTCGATCCCAAGCAGAAACAGCATTGACTCAACCACATAGACCGGATCACTGCTACGAACCGTTGCGGCGAAGTGCTGCCAGCGCGTGATGCTCCGCACGATAAACGCAGCGGGAGTATGACTTCTAAAAAACGGTGCCTGCGTGCTGGTATCGTCTGAGATTTCAAAGTCCGAGGGTTCCCACCAGTGCAGTGGGTGCGGCGCATCCGCCTCAACCACCCAGCGCGCCCTGATCCCGCGCGCCAGCAGCTGCAGCTCAAGCCACTGACAGAGGGTCGACTTGCCCGATCCCGAAAGGCCATCGGCCAGGATGAGCCGGGTGATTGGTGTCGTTGGTGTCATGTTGCTCTATTCGGTCGGTTGCTGTGTGGGAGCTGACAAGCGCGCCTGTTCCATCGTGGTGCGCTCACGTTCCCAGCGTTGCGTGCTCCCAGCAATATCTGTAAACAGAAACGCCAGTGTACCACTCGGAAGAATCGGGGCTACTCCAGCTGCGGCGACCGACCTGCTTGTATCGTTACGCGCGCGGTTGTGCTGTAGCACGTTTCCATAGATGTGCTCTTGTAGCCGTAGCAGATAGCTGTGTGGTGCGTGATGAGCGCAGGCCACGTTGGCAGTGCGAATCCAAGCGGCGGTTTACGGGTTGGTGCGTGCCGTCGTGCAGACACGAGGGATCGCACAGGTGCGTACACGGGTGTGAGCAGTGGTGATTGCATCAATGTCGGCGCTGGTGGTTGCACCCGTATCGGCACGTCACGGTGAGCGCTGCAATCAGCGCGTTCATTGTGGCGATGGCCGAGGCTACACTAACCCCATACGAACTTGCCAGCTTGGGCGAAGTACTGTATACTTTGTACAACTTATCCCAAAGTCCATACCAAATTGCATAGCTTGCCATGGCTCCACACTTTGCTTTCGATCGGCAGAAGGGGGTACCAAGTGGCACCGATTAGTCGGCGATCGTTGATCAAGGGAGGCTTAGCGCTAGTTGGCGCGAGCGTTCTCTCGGCCTGCTCATCCTCACCGCCGGGCACCGCTGCCCCACAGCCTACGGCTGCCTCAAGTGGTTCAACAGCTCCTACTGCGGCGCCAGCTGAGGCTGGCGTGCCAGTGCCAGCACTTCTACGTTCAGGAAGTGGCGAAGAAAATTTCTTCAAGCAAGCGATTGACCTGTTCGAGAAACAGAATCCTGGAACCACCGTCAACCGCATCTTGGTGCCTGGCGGTGCAGATTACAACACCAAGTTGGATCTGATGATCGCCTCCGGCGATCCACCAGCCATCTACGCACCCTTCTCGGATCGCGGGTATCGCTACTATGCGGCCAAAGGGCTTTCGCAACCACTCGATGAATTTGTTGCGCGCGACAAGCTCGATCTCAGCGATTTTCATCCAGATGGAATGAAGGGTTGCCGCTGGCAGGGCAAACTCTGTGCGTTGCCGCTCGACTTGTGGCCGCATGTCCTGTTCTATAACAAGACGCTGTTCAAAGAAGCAGGCGTCGATAATCTGACAACCGACTGGAAAGATGCCTCGTGGAACACCGATAAATATCTGGAACTGGCTCGCAAGCTGACCAAGCGCGATGGCGACCAAGTAACGCAGTTCGGCTCAGATGCCTACTTCAACTATTGGGCCTCCGGTTGGATCTTCGGCGGCGATTTCCTGCCACCCGCCACCTACGAGACGGGCATTGTCAGCGAGTTTTCCGGCGATACCGATCCACGGGTTGCTCCTGCGGTACAGTGGGCGGCTGATCTGATGCTGAAGGAAAAGGTCGCTCCATCACCAGCACAGGCCCAGCAGGTCCAGGCTGGCGCGCCGGCACTGTTCATGAGCGGCAAGGTTGCGATGTCGATCGGCAATATCGGCTCGCTCAGCAACTTCGCCAAGATCGATGCATTCGAGTGGGGCGTTGCACCAGCACCCAACCCACCGGCAGGCGCACAACGCCATCTGCATGTCTGGATCGACTTCTGGAGTATGATCAAGGGCGTCAAGAATCTTGAAGGCGCATGGAAGCTGATGAAGTTTATGATGACCCCTGAAGCCCAGCGGATCTATCCAATGGCCTACGGCCCACTCAGTTCGCGGCTCTCGCTTGGGCAAGAATGGCTTACAATCCAGAAGAGTACGCTCAAATTGTCCGATGATGAGTTGAATGTCATGGTTCAAGGGCCGACATACGAGCAGATTGATCCAGAGAACTGGTCAGCCAACTTCAGTCCAATCAACTCAAAGGCGCTCCAGCCAGCACTTGATAAAGTCTGGTTGGGTGATATGTCAGCTGCTGATGCGATCAAGGAAGCAGCCCCTGGCATTCGTAAGCTGATCACCGAGACCAAAGCCACAATTACCGGCTAGCGCTCAATGGTCTACTCGTGGGGTGCATGGGTTGCCATCGCACCCTACGATATCAATGAGGCCTCTGCATGGCAGCGACCACTCAGCCACGCTCTATCGATCGTGATCATCCTCGCCGACATAATAGGCTGCTGATGCGCGAGTATCTAGCATTCTATCTGTTTGCGAGCCCCTGGCTGCTCGGTCTCTTATTTCTGACCGTCGGCCCCATGATTGCCTCGCTCTACCTCAGCTTCACCGACTATGCCGTAATCGTTGCGCCAAAATGGGTTGGTTTCGACAACTATGTGCGCATGTTCACAGACGATGAGCTGGTCTGGCAGTCGTTGCGGGTTACATTGCTCTATAGCCTCGGATCGGTACCACTCACGCTCCTGTTTTCGTTCACAATCGCCTTACTCATGAACCAGCGTATCCGTGGCATACGCGTGTTTCGAACCATCTACTATCTGCCAGCGGTTATTTCTGGCGTGCCAGTGGCCCTACTGTGGATCTGGATTCTCAACCCAGATTTCGGTCTGCTCAATAATGCGTTACATGCGATCGGCATCATCGGCCCCAAGTGGCTGTTCAGCACCACATGGGTTGTGCCATCATTCGTTCTGATGAGCCTGTGGGGCGTCGGGGTGCCGATGGTCACCTTTCTGGCCGGGCTACAGGGCATACCCGCCCATCTGTATGAGGCGGCCGAGATCGATGGTGCTGGCGTGTGGGTCAAGTTTTGGAATGTTACCATCCCCATGATGTCGCCGATCATCCTGTTTAATATCATCTCGGGCCTGATCAACTCATTCCAGACCTTCACCCCGGCTTTTTTGATGACCAATGGCGGCCCGGCCAATGCCAGCCTGTTCTATGGCCTGTACCTCTACAACAACGCCTTTAAGTGGTTCAATATGGGCTATGCGAGTGCGCTCGCTTGGCTCATGTTCCTGATTATTCTGATTCTGACCGGCCTGGTATTTCGCTCGTCGATCCGCTGGGTCTACTATGAGGGCGGCATACGGCGCTAGCCGATCAGAAGAAACTGGCGATAGCTATGGCAGTACAAAAAGTCAATTCCCCGCCAGGCACACTCACATTGTGGGGCCGCAGAAGTGTCCAGCTGCGCATCAAATCCTGGCTGGCAACGATCGTCATCGCGCTTGGCGCACTGCTCATGCTGGCCCCGCTGGCGTGGATGATCTCAACATCGCTGAAATCAGAGGGCGATGTTTTTCTTGTGCCAATTCAATGGTTGCCCAAGCAGGCGCTATGGAGCAACTACCCCGAGGCGCTCACGTTTGTGCCCTACATCCAATATTTCCTCAATAGTGTGTATGTCACGACATTCGCTGTGCTCGGTACTGTGCTGACGGCCTCGATGGTGGCGTTTGCTTTTGCACGATTGCGTGGCCCTGGCAAGAATATCCTGTTTATCATTCTGCTGAGCACACTCATGCTGCCAGGCGAAGTCACGCTGGTGCCAATCTACCTCATGTTCCGAACACTTGGCTGGCTGGATACCTACCAGCCGCTGATTCTGCCAAGCTGGTTTGGCGGCGGCGCATTCTATATCTTCCTGCTGCGGCAGTTCTTTATGTCGCTGCCAACCGAGCTTGATGATGCTGCCAAGATCGATGGTGCAACACTGCTCCAGATCTACTGGCGGATCATGATGCCGCTCTCCGGGCCAGCGCTCGCAACAGTGGCGATCTTCTCATTCTTTGAGAACTGGAACTCATTCCAACCAGCACTGATCTACCTAAATACCGCCGAACGCTATACGCTGCCGGTCGGGCTACGCCTGTACCTGAGCAGTATGGGCAATACACACTGGAACTACCTCATGGCCGCGACGGTCATCTCAATTATCCCGCCAGTCGTCCTGTTCTTCATCTCACAGCGGTTCTTTATCGAAGGCTCGATTCTGAGCGGCGTTAAGGGCTAAACAGCAGATCATGCCAACACCAGAATTGTTGCTTGGCCGCGAGGCACGCGATAGTATCAAGCGCGGAACCGATAGCCTCGCTCGCTTGCTGGCCTTAACACTTGGCCCGACCCCACGCACCATCCTGACACCCAGCTATCAGCGGGCGCTACCAGAGGCGCTGCTCGACGCTGCCACGATTGCGCGGCGATTTGTGGGCCTGCCCGACCGGGCGGAGAGCGTTGGTGCGCTGCTCCTGCGCAACCTTGTCTGGCGCCAGCATCTGCGCGTCGGCGATGGCTGCGCGACGGTCGCAGTGCTAACACAGGCGCTGCTTGCTGAATTACACCGGCTGCTGGCTGGCGGGATCAGCTATATGGCGCTACGCCGTGGTGTTGAACAGGCGGTTGCTACGGCGCTTGAGGCATTGCGCAGCGCAACCCGCCCGCTTGAAAACGACCAGCAGATCCTGGCGCTGGCTCAATCGATCTGTACCGATCAGCGGCTCAGTCTGCTAATCGCCGAGCTGTTCGATATTCTTGGCGCAAATGCGTCGATCACGATCGAACGCTTTGCTGCGCCCTACCTTGAGCGCGAGTATATCGCTGGCGGGCGTTGGAAGGCGCGTCTGGCCTCGGGCTACTTTGCCCAATCGGCAGATCCACGCAGCTACAGCCCGCAGCGGGCATTGCTGAATGATGCAGCCGTTGTGCTGTTCGCTGGCGATCTCGAGTCGGTTGAGGATGTCGTCCCACTGCTGGAACTGCTGGCCGCCACCGAGAAACCCCAGCTTGTGCTGATTGCCCGGCATATTAGTGGGCCGGCCCTGACCACACTGGTTGTCAATCATCAGCGCGGCCTACTGCCGATGATCGCCGTTGAGCTCCAAGAGATTGGCGCACGCTGTGACCGTGATCTGCAGGATCTGGCAGCACTGACTGGTGCAACGATCATTGATAGTGCTGCTGGTGACCGCTTACGGCATATTCGTGCCCAGGATCTTGGCCGCGCACGCAGGATTGAGGCTGATCAGCAGATGTTGTCGATCGCTGGATGGCGCTCACATGCCGCGATCCGCGAGCGGATCCTGGCGCTGCAATCACGGATGGCGCAGATCGACCCACAGCGCGAGCGCGAGGAGTATGATGAACTGCGGGCCCGCATTGGGCGACTCTCACACGGCACCGCAATTCTGAAAATCGGTGCGGGCACTGAGGCTGAACGTGAACTGCTCGACCGCCAGGCCGAACAATGCTTACGTGCACTTCCGGCGGCGATCAGCCAGGGTATTTTGCCGGGTGGTGGCATTGCCTATCTGCATGCCGCTACAGCAGTAACCGACCATGCAGGTGCTGGTGATCAGCGCTATGGCGCAGTGGCCGTTGCCCACGCCTTAGCGCAGCCCTTGCGCCAGATTGTTCTGAATGCCGGCATGCGCGAGCCATCGGCAGTATTGGCGGATCTGCACGCCTGCGGGCCGCAGTGGGGCTATGATGCACAAACAAATACTATTGCGCCGCTCAGCGAGATTGGGCTAAGCGACTCGGCAGCTGTGCTGTGCGAAGCGCTCCAGATTGCTGCTAGCGGGGCGCTGATCGCGCTCTCGACCGAGGTTCTTGTGCTCAAGCGTAACCCTGAAACAAGCTTCGAACCATGAACGATACGGACACACCCCCAATGAACGAAGTCTCGGCCAGCTGGAGCATCCTCAGCATTGCCTTGGTCGGCCCGGATATCTGGCTTGCAACCACCGAGGGGCTGCAGCGTTGCGTGGGACAGCATTGCGAACCAATCACTGCACCAGCGCCACTGAACTTTGTGTCACTGATCGCGCAACCAGGCGGCCAGGGGAGCATGCTGCTGGCGGCTGGTCTGCCAGCGGAGATCGTCTACTCACTGAATGGCGGCCAACACTGGGATACCGCCTGGACCGATGGCATCGAGAGTGGTGTGGTGTGTCTGGCAGCGTCGCCACGCGTTGCCATGGATCAGGTGCTGCTGGCCGGAACAGAACAGGATGGCATCCTGCGCTCAACCGATGGTGGCCGGCACTGGCGGCTGGTCAATGTGGGCCTGACAGAATTTACTATCCTGGCGATGGCCACATCACCGTGCTGGGAGAACCGCGAAGAAGCATTGGCTGCCACCGATGGTGGGCTGTACCGTTCACCAAATGGTGGCCGGGCATGGAAGCGCAGCGATAGCGGACTGGAAGGCCAGATCGTGCAGGCGCTGGCCTACAGCCCACAGCCTGCGGCCAATTGGATGATCTATGCTGGATGCGAGGGTGCCCCGCTGCATCGTTCCCAGGATGGCGGCAGAACATGGCAGATGGTTGCGCACGGGCCAGTGAATGTCAACTGCCTGTGGGTCAGCCAGGCACAGCCCGATCTGTGGATCGCCGGAACCAGTGATGGGCAGATCTATCGCTCAACTGATGGCGGCCAGTCCTGGGCTGCTGTGTTTACTGGCAATGATGCTATATTAACCCTGAGTGCAAATAATACACTGCTGTACGCTGGCCGCTATGACGGCGGGCTGCTGGTTTCATCAACGCTCGGTGCCGCGTGGGAGCTTCATACCAAGCGAGGCTATGTGGATCAGCGCCCACAATTGGATGAGCCGCTCGTTCCTACCGATTATTGATCATCGATGCTCATATAGAAAGGAGGTCCCGATGAAAACTGCTATCATGGCCAACCAACTGGCCATCAATGGCGGAATACCCGTGCGCACCACACCATTCACGAGCTGGCCGATCTGGGATGAGTGCGAGGAACAAGCGCTGCTACGAGCGCTCCATTCCGGCCAGTGGGGCATCGGCGGCAACGAGACTGCGGCACTGGAGGTTGAGCTTGCCACAGTCATCGGCGTACGCCATAGCCTGACGGTCACGACCGGCACGGCCACGCTGATCGCGGCACTGCATGCGATCGGTATTGGCTATGGTGATGAGGTGATCATTCCGCCATACACCTTTGTTGCGACTGCCACGGCCTGCCTGCTGGCTGGTGCCCTGCCCGTGTTTGCCGATATTGATCCAGCAACCTTTAACATTGATCCCGCAGCGGTTGAGGCGGCAATCAGCCCGCGTACCCGTGCGATTATGCCCGTCCATATTGGCGGCTACCCAGCCGACATGGATCGCCTGATGGAGATCGCTCAGCGCCATGGCCTGCCGGTAATTGAAGATGCGGCCCAGGCAATCGGCGCACACTGGCGTGATCGCTCGGTTGGCTCGATTGGCGATCTGGGCAGCTTCAGCTTTCAATCCTCCAAGAATATTAACTCAGGTGAGGGCGGCGCGCTCACCACCAATAACAAAACACTCTATGATGCCGCCTGGTCGTATAAGAACTGTGGCCGCACCCAGGATGGGCTATGGTACCAGCACGAAACCCTGGGCGACAACCTGCGCATGAGCCAGTTTCAGGCTGCAATCTTGCGCGCCCAGCTGACCCGCCTGGAGGAGCAGGCCGAGCTGCGCATGCGGAATGGTACCTACCTGTGCGACGGCCTGCGGGCGATCGGTGGGCTAACGCCCCAGCCGGTCGATGAGCGGGTAACACGCCATGGGTTCCACCTGGTGATCGCTCGCTATAACCCAGCAGCATTTGGTGGCTGGAGCCGCACCCAGTTTCTGGAGGCGCTGCGCGCTGAGGGGATTCCCTGTGCATCCGGCTATGTGCCGTTGTATGAGACCGAGGGTGTGCGGCGCGCCAGCGCAGAGCTGCGTCATGTGCTTGGATTACCTGCCGCTAGCCCGCCAGATTGCCCGGTCACCGAGCGCACCTGCGCAGAGGAATCGGTCTGGATCGCCAGCCAGAGCGCACTGCTCGGCACACAGCAGGATATGGACGATATTTTGACCGCCGTCGGGAAGATTGCGGCGGCTGCCTGATCGAGCGAACAAGTGCGCATGCAGCAGATTACCGCATGCGCACCTGTTCTTGCACAACAATCGATAATCTAGCGCAGACAATATGATCACGATCCAATATCTGGAAGACAGCCCCGATCTGCAAGCGCTTGACCAGCAGGAGGTTATACAACGGCTGCGCGAGGCATGTGCCATCCTGCCGATCAGCGCCGTGCTGATTGGCTGGAATCTCCCGCCTGCGCTGCTTGAAGCCTGTGCCTATGAGACCCGCCGTGCTGGCGTCGCGCTGTATCGCTGGCATCCACTGCTGACTAGTGATGGTGGGTTTGAGCTGCAACCCGAGTGGTTAACAATTGGAGCAGGTGGCGAGCCAGTGCCGGGCTTCCAGGGCATGCCCGAGTTTACCTTTGTTTGTCCGAACCGACCAGCTGTGCGGGCGGCGCTGCTGGCCAGATTGCAGGCAGTGCTACATGCCGGGCCGTATCAGGGCGTGTTTCTCGATCGCATTCGCTTCCCATCACCTGCTGCAGATCCCGTTGGTGCCTTAGCCTGCTTCTGCCCAGATTGCTTCGCAGCGGCAGCAGCCGAGGGCCTCGATCTGACAGTTGCCCAGCAACGGGTACTTGAACTTGGCTCCAGCCCTGTACTTATTCAGGCACTGTTCGACAACCGAGATCCGCAGCTTGCGCCATTCCTTGCCTTTCGCCAGCGAACAATCACCCGTTTCATCAATGCGGCAGCGGCAGTCGCTCGTGCTGAGCAGTGTGCCGTTGGCCTGGATGGGTTCTCACCAGCAATTGCGCCACTCGTCGGCCAGGATCTTGGAGCGCTAGATCGCTGTGCCGATTGGACCAAGATTATGAGCTATGGCCATACGCTCGGGCCTGCTGGCATCCCGTTCGAGCTGCTTGGAGTCGCCAACTGGCTAATCACGGTCTGCAAGCTTGATGAAACAGTTGCGCTGCAGCTCCTCGCTCAAGCCTGCGGGCTCGGCCTGCCAGCCAGGCGAGCACTCTTGCAGAAGGATGGCATCGGTGCAGCGTGGTTGGCAGCAGAGGTCATTCGCGCTCAACAGCAGGGCGTGCAGCAGGTGCTGTTTGGCATCGAACTGGTTGAACTGGAGGGCATCACAACATTGCATAGCGCTCAGATTCAGGCCGATCTGCGTGCAGTTCGCGCTACCCATCCAGCAGGGCTAGCGATCTCCTGGGATTTGCGCTTTATTGCCCCTGAACGGCTCAGACTCCTAGCCGAGACCTGGCAATAGCACCTACATTATGGGCCATTGGCGATCCTGGAATTAACCCGATTTCATGGCTCTCCTGCAGGTCGATACGGGTGGCGAACTCAGAAAGCATCACCTGATCGGGCTAATCAAGCTGCATTGCAGCGCCATGACCACTACCCCAAAAGTATGAGTACCTGGGAGTTCGCTACCAATATCGACCTGCGGGAGAGCCGACAAATGGGTCTACCATAAGTTACCCGCTTTCGGGGGCAACTCCGGCGGTTGATTCACGCATCGGTGCCAGGGTATAGCCCAGCTTCTTGGCGCGCCGGGTGCGGGCATGCAGCTCGCGCTCCTGCCGTTGTTGCTCATAGCGTGCGGCGCTCTCCGGTTCGTAGGCCTCGCCGTACTTGAGGAGATGATAGACCATCTGGGCGATTGTATGGGGCAGTGGCCACCGTCGCCTGTTGTGGCCCTTTCCGCGCGCATCGCCCGATAGTACGCCCCAATAGCCGAGTCGGAGCGGGCGACCGCTTGGGCGGCGCGGCAGGCGGCCTGGTATACCAAGGATCTGCCCACCTTCAGCGACACCCTCGCCTTTGTGCGCCAGCAGCTCTGGCCGGTCACGATTTCTTGGATATCGTCGTCGGAACCCGATATGGTCACAATCCCGAAGGTGGTATTCGACCGCTTTACCGATGTGCTTGCCTACGCGGCCTAGCGAGTCACTATGGATAAAGCCGAGCTTATGGCAATGACGTCAGTTATCGAAGCGAACAAAGCGCTCGATTGCGTGACGATGATGCGGGAAGCCTTCTTCCGCTGCTCGACCAAGGGCAACAATCGCTGCGACCTCGGCATGCGCCGGAAGCTTCAGCAATTCCTTGACCATATCGGGCATAAAGCCAAGCATCGGCGAGGTATCGTAGCCCGTGCCATGGGCAGCAAGCAGCAAGAAGCCAAGAGCGATATTCGCCTGACCATTACCCCAATGGGCGCGCTGCTCAACGCTCATGTTACCAAAGTTCTGGCGCATCCCTTCTGCACGTAGTGCGATCTGCTCAGCACCCATCCCAGGGTGAACCGTCTCCTCAGCATGGGCAAGCATATCTTCCATATCGCGCCGTACGATTGGGACGCCCGTTTTGCCACCAAACGCGAGATGGACTGGATCGGCTACGGTGTTGCCGACGATCCACGCCGAGTTGGCCGCCCGCCGTTTGCTGCCCCACGAACATCTGGTCGATGCGGGCTATGTCGCGGCGGATGTGCTGGTTGCCAGTCAGCAGGAACATCACGTCGATCTGATCGGGCCGCCGCTGCCGGATAGTAGTTGGCAAGCGCGGACACCCGATGGACGGGATCGGTCGTGGTTTGCCATTGATTGGGACGCCCAGCAGGTGACGTGTCCCGCAGGCAAGCAGCGTGTGCGGTGGACACCAGGCCATGATCGGCAGGGCGATGGGCAAGCCATCATTGCCATTCAGTTCGACCTGAACGATTGTCACGATTGCCCCTTGCGCGCCCGCTGTACCCAGGCCAAAACCGGGCCGCGCACCCTAAAACTGCGGCCACGCGAGCAACATGAAGCCTTACAAGCAGCTCGCCGCCGCCAACACACCGATGCGTTCAAACACCTCTACGCGCAACGGTCGGGGATCGAAGGCACCTTGTCGCAAGGCATACGGGCATTTGGCTTGCGCTATGCCAAGTATATCGGTTTGGCGAAAACCCATCTCCAACACCTGCTCATTGCCGTTGCCATCAACATCGTCCGGGTCGTGGCATGGATTCGGAAGGTGCCACGCGCCACCACCCGAACCGCACCCTTTGCCCGATTGGTCGCCTCCATGGCCTGAGATCGCCGCTGAACACGAATTAACCAGCAGTATCTTTCAAGTGTAGGGTTTTTGCGCGAAGGCGTCCTGATGCGCTTTCCCCCGCGCCCCCTAACCCCCGCTCCCACGCCGGGGCGCGGGGGAATTGACCTCTTGCAAATCCTTTGCACCCCTCCCCACCGGTGGAGGCGGGGCTGGGGAGCGGGGAATGAGCAACAGCCTGAGAAAACCCTTCACCTGAAAGGCCCTTTACCGTCCAGCACTGCTATTTGAAACTGTCCGGAATTACGTTGCACCAGAGCCAGACTGAGTAACATCCACCAGGCCAGATTGTCCTTACCGCAGTCGCTGGCTCCAGTAATCAGCAGGTGATTGGTCTCGCCGACCAGGGCGGTATGGATGAGATCGTCCGCACCCATGCGGTTGCGCCACCAGCCCAGCGGCAGCAGATACCGATCCGTTGGGGAGCGTCGCTGCAATGAGCACAGGCGGTCTCTCAGGCTAAATTAACCGGCGGTATATCAAGAGCTGAGTAGTTCCCCCTTCCCACTCGTCCGGCGCTTTCCTCGTCCCGTTGCCGAATCCCCCGACTTTTTCGTGCTCTCCATAGTTGGCATCGTTGATTAGATCCAGCTGCCAGCAGGCTTTTACGATTCCACTGCACCGAGTGCTTTCAGTGCCATTCGTTGCACCTCCGTAATGCTGCTGGCACCGCCGATCTTTAGCCCGGTGTAGGGGTTTTCAACGGTGATTATCTCACGGCATGTTCCATTACCCTCAGGTGTGAGATCCCACAAGCGCACCGTTCCATCATCACTGCCACTGGCGAGTAGTGTACCATCCGGGCTGAAGGCCACACAGCGCACCCAGCCGCGATGGCCATGCAGGTGATAGCGCAGACGACCCTGGCGTACATCCCAGACACAAATCGATGGCTCGCAACCGCAGCTCGCTACCATTGTGCTATCAGGGCTAAACACCGCCATCTCCAGCCCACCCACATGTTCCTGCAAAATATGCATGGGCGCGTGTGCCCCTACATCCCAGATAATAACTGCGCGATCCCAACCGCCGCTGACCAGCAGTGTTCCGGTTGGATCAAACATCACACACTCAATTGGCGAATCATGCCCGTGTAGGAAGCCCAAACTCTTGCAGCAATCCAGATCCCAGAGGCCAATCAGCCCATCCCATGCGCCACTCGCTAATACTGGTTGATGCGGATGCAGCGCCAAGCCAACTGGGCGATTCTGGTGGCCGTGCAGCTTGCCACGCAATTCACCAGTTTCCGCATCCCATATCGATATGCTCCGATCCAGGCATGTGTTCGCAATAATACGCTGCCCTGGTTGGTGAGCGGAGATCAATGCAACCAGTGTTGGCGTCATCTGCTCGCGCAAAATCTGGCTTTGATGCCCCGTCTGTAGATCCCACACGCGGACAGTCGCATCCCAGCCAGCTGAAACGATCTGGCTCCCATCACTGCTGAACGTCAACTTTTCGAGCGCGGTGTGGCCTCTCAACGTCTGCAGCGTACGGCCGGTTCGTCCATCCCAGACACGAATGGCGTATCCATCATTCCCGGCAACGCGCAACGATCCATCGGCCCTGAACATGATCGTCTGGAGCCACTTCGAGTACCCGACCACCATTTCGAGCTGATGCCCATCCTGCACATCCCAGAAGCGCACGGTCTTGTCCGGGCTACCACTGATCAGGTGTGCTGGTGCATCGCGCTGTGGTGGCATTGCCAGTGCGTAGATCGTGCCGGAATGCCCACGCAGGGTGCGCAGCACTTGTGGCGACCCAGTGGCAATGGCAGTCTCAGCGATGCTCCAGACACGGATGGTCAGATCATCACTGCCACTACACAGCACGGTGTCATCGGCACCCAATGCCAGCGATGTGATTGGGGCGCTATGGCCGTTCAGCAGTGCAAGCTGTTCGCCAGTCTGTATATCCCACAGACGGATGGTTGCATCATGACTCCCGCTGACCAGTATGGTACGTGTCTGTGATGCCCATGCTCTGGGTTGATGGAATAGCGCGATGGCAGAGACGGTATCGGTATGGCCTGCTAGTGTGCGAACAAGGTATTCCTGACGCCATGCCCACACACGGATCGTCTGGTCGTAGCTGCATGTGACCAGCAGCGTGCCATCGGGGCTGAATTGCACAGCAGGAATGGTGCCTTGATGCCCAACAAGTATATGCCGCAGTGTGCCAGCGGAAGAATCCCAGATACGTGCCGTCTGGTCGGTGCTACCACTTGCGACGGTGATCCCATCCGGATGAACGGCGACCGTTGGTATTCCGCCTGTGTGGCCAGTGAACTGGTGCAGCGTGCGTCGCGTCGCAACCTCCCAGATGCGCAGGGTCAGATCATCGCTCCCGCTCACCAGATGCCGGCCATCCGGGCTGAAGGCTAATGCGCTCACAAAGCTGGTATGCCCCAGGCACACCCCAACCAGCTGTTGGTCGGCCATCTGAAAGAGATAGATTGTGCCGTTATCTGCGCCAACGGCAAGCAGTTGACCATTGGGGCTGCATGCAAGCGCCATGACAGCACCGACATAATCGGTAAAGATGGTATCCCGCAGATCGGTATCACGTAGATCGACGCCATGCAGATCGATACCTCGCACGTCGGCTTGCCAGATGCTGAGCTGTGAGAGATCAATGCCGCGCAGATCAACCTGCATGTGCACCAGCATATTCAGGATGCTGCCCGCCAGATAGCTGGGTTTGCGCGGCTGTTCATTGCGTGTGGTGTCCAACAGCCGCCTCACGATGGCGACCACACGCGCCTGACCGAGAACACCAATCAGACGATCCAGCAGTGGCTGAAGAATGACTCGTCGCTGGCTCTGGCGCACATATGCTTTCGAACGCGTGATGAGCAGTGGCTGGCTGTGAAGCAGGATTGGCGATTCGGTCTCGATTTCGTGGTAGATCTGCTCAATCAGCTGATCAGTCAGATATTCAATTACTACATTCTGGAGCCCAAAGGCTTGCCCATCACGCTCCAGCAGCGAGCGGCGCAGGAGCGAGCGCAGTGCTTCGAGAAAGCGCCCTTTGGCACAGACGCGCGCAAACACCTGCCAGAGTTCCGCTTCGGTCATTGGCTCACGGGCAACTACCAGCCAGTCCATAATGGCCCGTTCAAGCGGCGTACAACGCGCAAACTGCTGATCAAGCACGGTGCGGATGTCATCGAAGATGGGGGCTGATTCGTCGGTAAAGGTCGTAATCGAGCCAGCATAGATATCACGAATCACATCGGCGATGAGTTTGAGTGCCAGCGGATTCCCGGAATAGCGCTGCACCAGCACCGATAGATGCTGATGTTCGGCCAGCCCATGGGCCTGGAGCAACGCACTGCCGTGCTGAGGATCGAGGCCAGTCAGAGTCATTTGATAGGTCAGCTCAGGCGGTGGCTCGCGGCTGGTCAGCAACAGGCAGCTGGCATGATTGTGCTGCTGCATGCGCACGAACAACTGGCCATAGGCTTCATACCCAGCGCGATACTGCCCAACCCGATCGTCAGAGCGCAGAATACTTTCGACATTATCGAGCACCAGCAGGCAGCGTTGGGTGCGTAGTGTTGCAAACAGCAGCTCGAGTTGGGTTGCGACGCTGGCTGGATGCGGTGGCTGCTGTGCATCGGGAAACAGGCTCAGGCAGCTTTCGAGCAGCTCACCGAGGGTCGGGGAATTAAGCAGTGAGCGCCAGATCACGCGGCTATAGTGATCCGTATAGCGCTGGACATACTGCTCAGCCAGCGCGGTCTTGCCGATACCGCCCATGCCGAGAATACCCACGACGCGGTAGCCCGCAGTGGTGAACCAGGTATGCACCTGCGCGAGTTCATCCGCACGACCATAAAAGTTCGGCGCTGCCGAGGGCGAACTGGCCTGCGTGGGTTGAAGTGACGTGGGCTGCATGGTGTGCGAAGGTGGTCGGTTGTGGCCGCCATGCTCGACCGCTCGCATGGGGGCTTGGGCCTGCATGAGGTCGGTGCGGAGTGCCAGCGTCTCTGGAGTTGGTGTGATGCCAAGATCCTCAGCAAGGAGGCGTCGGCAGGTTTCATAATAGGTCAGGGCCTCTGCTCGTCGACCATGGTCGGCGAGCAGGCGCATCAAGGCGCGATAGGCTTCCTCTTGCCATGGTTCAAGCTCGATCCAGCGCCGCAGGGCGGCCTCAGCAGCGCGTACGTTGCCCTGGCGAGCCTGATAGCTGCTGAGGTAGTCCAGCGCCGTCACAATCTGTTGACGCCAGCGTTCGCGTTCGCGCAACAGCCACAGCTCAAATTCAGGGCTATCGCTGAGCGTCAGGCCGGCCAGGAACTCACCCTGATACTGTGCGACCACCTGTGCGAGCTGACGCGCCTGTAGCTCAGGTGCAGGCCCGCTATTCTGCGCTACCGCATGCAGCAGATCGGCACAATCGCGCACATCAATCGTCAGCGGCGCATGTGGGTGCCACATCACGGTCTGCTGATCCGCCAGGAAGCAGCCCGGCAGCCGGTCGGTCAGCTGCCCAAGCACATGGGTCAGATTCCGTCGGCTGCGATAATCGGTTGTCTCACTCCACAGCAGTGTTGCCAGATGGATGCGCGTGATTGGCTCACGCTGGTGAGCAAGATAGCCCAACACCGCCAGCGCTTTTGGGGTGCGCACAATTGGCTCAGCCGACGCGTGCGTCATAAGCACGGGTGTACCAAAAAGACAGATATGTTGATGAGTCATGACCATCTCAATCGTGCGGTGGAATATCCAAGAGCGGTGGTCAGCCAGTGTCGGACCAAGACAACCCCAGACGCGCCATCGCATCCCAGCAGGAGGTGGGTCGTGAGCAATAGTGTGGAACACTGGGAATTACCGTAATCATAGCAGACATATCAACAATCGCAAGATAACAATCACTCCGTAGAACAGCATTGGGTGATTTCCGACAGGTGATCCGACAGGTGATCCGACAGGTTGGGTGTAGAGTCGTGCTAACCCATGTGTTGCAACCAACACCACCAGCAACCTGAGACCTGCAACCTGCGTGATCGGCAATTTATTCGAGAGCGTGTTGTGCCACATGTAAGCAAGCAGCGTGTGTCCTATCTGATCCGCGCCTGGCCGATTGACGTAGAGGCTGATGGCAGCGTGCGCATGCGCTTTCTGGTTGAACGGATCGACGATCCGCCGCAGCGCCAGGCCTTCGATAGCTTTGCTGCGATGACAGCCTATCTGCACGCGCAACTTGTGGGTACGGACGAAGATCATACGCCACCAGACAACGCGCCTGCTGTTGAGCAGTAAACAGACCAATCGACGTTTTCTCGACGTTTTCTCGACGTTTTCTCGACGATACTTTGATACTGTTGGTGATGGAACGATGGCCCTGTAATCGCAGCGTGATGTGGGAGGAGCCGGTATGACACAGGAACACAACCAGTTGGCGGAGACGGTGCGCCAGTTACAGGCGCAGGTGGTGGAGCAGCGGCAGGTGACGGATGCCCAGCAGCAGCAGATTGTGGCGCTTCGGCAAACGGCACGGAGCGAGCGAAAGGCCCGCCGCACACGCCTTGGGGTGAGTGGCACACTCGCCGTGATTGTTGCGCTGCTATTTGGCACGGTTGCCATGGCAGCCATCCCCGGCGCAGGTGGCGTGATCACGGCCTGCTACACGCCACGGCTCGGGGTGTTGCGCTTGATCGACGTACAGGCCGGGCAGAAGTGCTTTCAGAGTGAAACACAGATTAGCTGGAACCAGACCGGGCCGCAGGGCCTTCCTGGCATAGCAGGGCCGAAGGGCGACGCGGGGACACAAGGAGCGCAAGGGCCGCAGGGACTTCCTGGCGCACAGGGATTGCCAGGAGCGCAGGGACTACCAGGCGCAATCGGGCCACAAGGGCCAGCAGGCGCGCAAGGGCCGCAGGGCCTGCCAGGAGCGCAAGGGATTCCTGGCGCAATCGGGCCACAGGGCAAGGGTATTAACTGGCGCGGCGAGTGGCTGCCCGAAACCACCTACCAGCCGGGTGATGCGATCTCCTCCGGCGGGGGCAGCTATATCGCGACGCAGACCACCAGCGACCAGCCCGGACCGCGGATCGAGTTGGGCGTACCCTGGGGTATCTTATCGCTCACGGGG
This sequence comes from Chloroflexales bacterium, assembly GCA_038214135.1. GTDB lineage: Bacteria > Chloroflexota > Chloroflexia > Chloroflexales > Roseiflexaceae > JANLSE01. The sequence goes on from JBBQSD010000023.1 coordinate 46,396, forward strand.
AACCCAGGACCCCAAGGCGCAGTTGGGCCACAAGGGCCAGCAGGCGCACCAAGCGGACTAAGCGGCTATGAGATCGTGAGCGCTGTGACCGCGTTTGACTCATCTGCCTCAAAGCAATTATCTATTTTATGCCCAGCCGGCAAGCGGGTGATTGGTGGTGGGGCAATGATCTTTCCAAGCCTAGCGGATCCGAATCGTAATACTGCGCCTGTGGTATTGCGGACGTCCCTCCCAACCAGTGGCGGAGGTGAAGGATGGTTCGCTGAGGCATTAGAGACTGGAACCTATACCTTCTCGTGGGATCTGACCGTCAACGCCATCTGCGCGAACGTGGCACCGTAGAACCAAGTATTCAGGAGCCAGGAGTCAGGAGTCAGAATATTCAGAACCGAGAACCACGTAGGGCGCAGCGCGCTGCGCCCCAACGATTAACCCAGAACCGAGAACCGATGTATAGGCGAACCTTGTGTTCGCCCAAATAAAAGCCACAATTATCGATCAATTGCAGCCGTAGCATGACCAACGGGCGTTGGCGAGCCACCAACATCCATTCAGGGTCCAGGGACAAGAGTCCCTGGCCGAAGGGAGGGTCCAGGCGGGTGCCCTCTGGGCGTTGACGGCAAGGTGCTCTGGTGCCTGCCGCGCACAGCGGCATCCAATCAAGGCATGTGTACGGGCGTATGCGATACGCCCCAAGCCGCGCACCACAGCACTATACGAGGTGTGTATGCCGCAATTACAGATTACCATGTTCACTAAGCTCGCCATCCAGCGCGATGATCACGGTCCTGTAAAACTGCCTGCGAAAGCCGAAGAGTTACTCTGCTATTTGTTGCTGCACCGCCGCCAGGCATATACTCGTGAGGCATTGGCATGTGAATTATGGGCCGATACGCCAGCAGTTCAGGCGAAGAAATACCTGCGCCAATGCCTCTGGCAGCTCCAACATGTGCTTGATTCGCCGGTGGCAGACCAGGCTCCGTTACTCCAGTTCGATCAGGAATGGGTTGCCATACATGAGCATGCAAGCGTCTCTGTTGATGTACTACACTTTGAACAGGCTTTTGCCGATGTGCGCGATCAACCGGGTGCGGCGCTGAGTGTTCAACAGGCCCAAGCAGCACAGCAGGCTGCCACATGCTATCAGGGGGAATTGCTGAGCGGCTGGTACCAGAACTGGTGCCTGATCGAACGTGCCCGCTATGAGTCCATGTTTGTGGCGATGCTGGATAAGCTGATGGACTATTGCCGCGTGCATCATCAGTTTGATCAGGGGATCGCCTATGGTATGCGCTTGTTGCGCGCCGATTATACCCACGAACGTACCCATCGCCACCTGATGCGCCTCTATGCGTTGGCCGGTGACCGCACCATGGCGCTGCGCCAGTTCGAACTGTGTGCGGCGGCGTTGCAAAAGGAATATGGCGTCCAGCCGACCAATGCAACGCTGGCACTGTTTACGCAGATCCGCGCCGACCAACTCGATGCCAATCAGCAGGAATATATACCCAATCGTGGAAACGCCACTGAATCCGACCTATTGACGAAACTCTTGGCCGAGATATCACAAATGCACCGATCTGTCGCACAGCTCCAGTACGATATCGATCAGATCAAACAATCAATCCACGGCTAGTAGAGCTTGGCCGAACTATACCAAGGATTGCGTGTCATCCTGAGCAACGCGATGGATCTGGCAAACTGCAGCATATACGAGATGCTTCGCTCGCACTCAGCCCAACAACCACAGCTGAACTTTGGTAAGCTGAACTTCGTAAGATGGTGCTCAATCGATCAAATGAGACACAGCAACAGACGCTCCGACAGACGCTCGTAGTGTACACTCACTACATACCACTACATCACACGAGCAATCCACAAATACACCGTGTTCATCATATGTGGCAACGCATGCCGGAGACGCCAACGATGGGCGATCCTGCCATTCAGGTTATTGGCGAGATTGAGCCAAATACTCACACGTTTGTTGTGAAGATTTGGCGTGAGGAAACCACGAGTTCAGCTGATTATGTAGCCTGGCGTGGCCATATTACCCACGTCGCCAGTGGCCAACGCCGCTATGTAACGAGTTTGGGCGAGCTTCATCTGTTTATTGGCCTGTATCTGCGGGAATTGAATGTGCAATTGCCGCTGTTCTGGCGGATCTACCAGTGGTTCAATCGCTGAATCGATAGCTAGTTACGAGCGTAAGGAGAAGCATTATGCCGGTTGCACTAACCTATCCGGGCGTTTACATTCAGGAGATCCCCAGTGGTGTACGCACGATCACCGGTGTTGCCACATCGATCACGGCTTTCGTTGGGCGAACGCTGCGCGGCCCGGTAAACCAGGCAGTGACGATCAATAGTTTCGGCGATTTTGAGCGTAGCTTTGGCGGTCTGTGGGTCGATAGCCTGCTCAGTTATGCCGTACGCGATTTCTTCCTGAATGGCGGCGGACAGGCAATTATTGTGCGGCTTACAGACAAAATCGCCAGCGAGGCAATCTTCGATACCAATGGCCTCCTGCTCACTGCAGTCAGTAAAGGGGCCTGGGGCACTGGGCTGCGTGCAAGAGTCGATACAGATGTGCATCCTGTAGACGATCCGACACTCTTCAACTTGACAGTGCGTGATACGACGACTGGCCTGACAGAAGTATTCCGCAATGTCTCGGTAGCAAATGGCCCACGGCGGATCGACCGCGTTCTCGCAAATGAGTCAAATCTGGTTCGGGTACAGGGCGCTCTGCCAACAACCCCACCAACAGCCCATGGTGTGCCAACAGCGGGCAAAAGTATCTGGGAAGATGATACCGCAAGTAGTAAGGTCGATGACAAAAACAAGGGGCTGGATAGCGCTGCGTTAGGTGCAGAGTATTTGATAGGCAGCGAAACTGGGAAAACCGGGATCTATGCCTTAGAGCAGGCCGATCTCTTCAATTTGCTGTGCATCCCGCCCGATCAGGTGGATAAGGATATCTCTACTAGTGTCATCACCGAGGCGGCAGTGTATTGCGAAAAGCGTCGGGCACTGCTGATCATCGACCCACTGGTGGCCTGGAAGGATATGGACACCATCACAAAAGATGCCACTGGGCGTAACGCCATTGGCACAATCAGCAAGAATGCTGCTGTGTTCTTTCCCCGCCTGATGCAGCCAAACCCACTACGCGGCAACCAAATTGAGGCATTTGCCCCTTGTGGCGCGGTGGCCGGCATTATCGCCCGAACCGACACACAGCGCGGGATCTGGAAGGCACCGGCTGGCCTTGATGCAACCCTGGTTGGCGTGCAGCAACTAAGTATTCCGCTCACCGATGCGGAAAACGGCCAGATCAACCCACTTGGCATTAACTGTATTCGTGCCTTACCAGCAGTTGGGCCAGTGATCTGGGGCGCTCGTACACTGCAGGGCGATGATCGGCTGGCATCGGAATGGAAATACATTCCCGTCCGCCGTCTGGCGCTCTATATCGAAGAGAGCCTGTATCGTGGCACACAATGGGTGGTATTCGAACCAAACGACGAACCACTCTGGTCGCAGATTCGGCTGAACCTGGGGGCCTTCATGCACAATTTATTCCGGCAGGGCGCATTCCAGGGCCGTACGCCGCGCGAGGCTTATTTCGTTAAGTGCGATAGCGAGACAACCACCCAGAATGACATTAACAATGGAATCGTCAATATTATCGTCGGTTTTGCACCGCTCAAGCCTGCCGAGTTTGTTGTAATCAGTTTACAGCAGATAGCAGGACAAATTTCGGTCTAGCTGAACTATTACCGTTTTATGGAGGGAATTATGGCGCAGTTTAGTGTTAATCCACAGCGCTTCGACCCATATAAGAACTTTAAGTTTCGTGTCAAATGGGATGGCCGCTATGTTGCTGGGATTAGTAAGGTTGGCGCGCTCAAACGAACCACCGAATCGATCCCGCACCGTGAGGGTGGCGACCCAAGCACCGAACGACAATCGCCTGGTAAAACCAAATACGAGCCGATCTCGCTGGAACGTGGTGTGACCCACGACCTGGAGTTTGAGCGCTGGGCCAATAAGATCTGGAGCTATGGTGCAGGGCTGGGTGCTGAAGTCTCACTCAAGGATTTTCGCAAGGATATTATCATTGAGGTGTATAACGAGGCTGGGCAGCTCGCGATTGCCTACAAAATCTATCGCTGCTGGGTCTCGGAATATACGGCACTGCCTGATCTTGACGCTAGCGCCAATGCTGTGGCGATCCAGTCGCTCCAGCTTCAGCACGAGGGCTGGGAACGCGATTATGCCGTCAACGAGCCAAGCGAGCCGACCTTCACCGTGCCAAACTAGGCGCTTGCCGTCGGCATAAATGCCTCGACTCCTGGCACAAAGGCCACCTGCGTGGCCTGGGATAGCCTGCGAAGGCGGGCTTTGTCCGGAAGAGTGCGATGCTTCAGCGTCGGGCGGGCCGGAATCGCGCTCGTCGTCGCGCCGCCGTCGGCATAAATGCCTCGGCTCTTGGTGCGAAGGCCACCTGCGTGGCCTGGGATAGCCTGCGAAGGCGGGTCTCGGGCAGATAGACATACCAAAATTACAAGTAGTGAGATCTGGTTATGGTTGTACTTGGCATCAGAAACATTCTGGCGATCTGGGAGGCCGCTGTCGAGCTACACCCAATTGATCGGGCGCTGACGATCCTGGCGGCTGCTTTCCCACACAAAACGCTGAGTGATTTGGCGGCACTCAGTATTGGTCGGCGCGATGCGCTGCTGTTTGAGGTGTATCGCACGACTTTCGGGGCAGCAATTGAGTGCTTGGCAAATTGTGCCCATTGCAATGAACTACTCGAATTCAGGCTCGATCTGAATGCGTTTACTGGTGAGCAGATTATGACACAGGCACCTGCATATGAGCTGACAGTAGATGAGTATGAATTGCGCTTCCGGTTGCCAAATAGTTTCGATCTGGCCAATATTGCCATGCTATCCAAATCCGAAAACGGTATCACGGCGGCTTACCAGGAACTTATCAGCCACTGTGTCCTGGCTGCCATCGCACCAGAAACTATGGATCGAACCATGGAGATTGAGCTTCCCGATACGGTGCTGGCAGCACTAGCACATGAGATGACCAAGCATGATCCGCAGGCGGAGATTCAACTGGATCTGGCATGCCCGGCGTGTGGGCAGCACTGGATGGCACTGCTTGATATCATCACATTTCTGTGGGCCAGAATCCAATCTGAGGCACAACGGTTGCTTGGTGATGTTGATCGGTTGGCGCGGGCCTATGGTTGGCGTGAGGACGATATTCTGGCAATGAGCCCGCTACGACGCCGTTATTATCTGGATGTGCTGTTATGACTGCTAATTTTCTTACTCGCCTGGTTGGCCGAACGCTTGACATGGCAACGACAGTGCGCCCACAACGGGCGCTCCACGAGGCAGTGCCCGCGCTTATGCAACAATTAGCACCTGAGTTCGAGCAAACTAGCCCAATTGAACCGAATAGTACTCCCGCGCAGCATGCAAGCGTTCGGAGCCCAGATTCAGAGGATCTTGCCCTGCAACGAATACCTACATTCGAGCAAACTAGCCCAATTAGGCCAAATAGTACTTCCGCGCCGGTATTGCCTCATACAGATGCACGAGATAGTGCTGCGCGCCCAATTCGCTTTCACAGTGTTGATCGCACCACGGTACAGGGTTCACCAATACCCGAAGTTCTTGGGCTACGAGAGCAAAGCACTATGCTACCGCTACAGCATGCTGAACTACCGCTGGTGCGCCGATTGATCGCCAGTACACCGCCAGTAAGCGCCCTGGATCAGGCAATTCGTACAACATCAGCCGACGCTCCCGAACAATCAGTCAATCCGGAGCAACCGCACATTCCAGTACACCTGGTTCGCCCAGTTTCGCCTCGGTTCGCGCCTCACCAGCAACCTGCCAGCCAACCAATAACAGCGCGGCAGCCAGTTCCAGATCCACAAGAAGCACAACATCAGCAATTGGCCCTTGCCCAAGCGCCGCTTGCGGAACCGCAACCCCTCGCGGATCATGGCGAGAAACGATTGTCTGTTTCAGCCATTGTACGCCCCTCGGAGCAGCAGCCAAACAGTACGACTGAACCAGCAGCAGTTCAACCAAGTATTCGGGTGCGGATTGGCCGCGTAGAAGTGCGTGCGAACACACCAGCGCCAAGCACGCAACGTGCCCGGCCTGAACGCCTGCGCCCAACCATATCGCTGGACGACTATCTGAAGCAGCGTGGGGGCAGACATGAGTAGCCCACTCGCCATCGCAGCCGTCACGACTGCGCTCGTTGATCTGCTCAACAATGGGCTGATCGATACCAATATTACCACCCAGGCTGGCGATTTTGGGATGAGCGCTCGTTCGCCAGGGCTGATTAAGATCGATGCGATTGCCAAGGCACAGCTTAATCTGTTTATGTATATGGTCACCACAAATACTGCCTGGAGCAATACCGCGCTGCCATCGCGTACGAATCGTGGCGAGCGCCTGAGCAACCCGCCGCTCGCCCTGAACCTGCACTATATGCTGACTGCCTATGGCAAAGCGGATTTTCAGGCCGAAATGCTGCTTGGTTATGCCATGCATCTGCTCCACGAGACACCAGTGCTCACCCGTGAGGCTCTGAACAAGGCCTTTCTGGCGAATAGTGTTGGGCATGCATTGCTGCCCAGCCTTGCCACTGCCGATCTCGCCAATCAGGTGGAGGTGATCAAAATTACCCCACAGTACCTGAATATTGAAGAACTTTCCAAGCTCTGGTCGGCCTTTCAGGCCCCATATCAGCCAACCGTCGCCTACCAGGTTTCGGTCGTGCTGATTGAAGGAACCCAACCAACCCGCGCAGCGCGGCCAGTGCTTCAGCGCAGGCTAGAGGTGCAACCAGGAACAGCACCACAACTGAGCACCATTGAACTGCCAGAACGGCAGGCCAGCGTACAAATAGGCGATTCACTAACTCTTCGGGGCGAAAACCTTAGCAGGCATGATGATCAGGAGCAGGTACGGCTACAGTTCAGCCATCCCCGCCTGAACCAACCAATCGTATTGCCGGTGCAGAACCCAGGCGCAGATTGGATTCCGATCCAAATCAGCGATGATTCATTGGGCTGGCTTGCTGGAACATATGCTGTGACGGTGCAGTTCGTTCGGGATGCCATAGTTCTGCGGGCAACCAATGCGCTGGCGCTCACAATCGCACCACGGATCACAAAAGCGGAGTTTTTGAAGGTAAGAATCAGCGCAACAGTAACCGTGCCAACCATCAGAATTACTTGTAGCCCAAAAATCCAGCCAGGTCAACCCTATGCACTATTACTTGATGATCAGGAACTGAATGGGCAGATGCTCGAACAAGCGAGCGATACACTGGCGATTACGGTTGGCGATGTTGCAGCAGGCACGTATCTAATACGGCTGCGGGTTGATGGCGTCGAGAGCCTGCCAATCAATTTTGGCAAGGAACCATTAACCTTCGATCCAGACCAGAAGGTAGTGATCGCACCATGAGCAGCATTTCCCACAACAATTGGCATACTGCCAACCAGCGCTACCTGACAGCGGCCCTTGGTGTTGTGTGCGCTGCGCTCCAACGCTATGCTGCCCTAGACAAAGGCCCCGCGACCGAGCGCGATGTGCCATTGGCGCAGCGTGTGCTGCTGCGGATGCTCGCTGGCGGGATGCCAGATCCACCAGCATTGGATGTCGTCTGTGCTGCATTTGGCCTTTCGCCATTCGAGCGGGATATATTGCTCTTGTGTGCTGGTGTTGCACTGGATGTGGAGTTTGCGCGTGCATGTGCTCTGGCCCAGGGCGAACCACAACGTGATTACCCAACCTTCGCTCTGGCGTTAGCGGCGCTGCCTAAGCCGAATTGGCAGGCCCTGGCTCCCAATGCACCACTACGATACTGGCATCTGATTGATATTGGGCCGGGCACGAGCCTGACCAGCAGCCCACTACGGATCGATGAGCGCATTCTGCACGAACTCACAGGATTTGGCCAACTTGATCCACAATTAAGCGCACTTGTCGAGCCGCTTGATCAACAGCCTGGATCGCATGGACACCAGGAACTCGCCGAGCAGATTGTGTCGCTGTGGGCAACGAATGCTAGCCCAACACCGGTAATTCATCTGCTCGGTAGTGACCGGGCTAGCCGACGGGCGGTTGCGACAAGCGCTTGTCGCGCTGCTGGCCTCCGGCTGTATGCGCTCGCTGCCAACGATATACCAACCAATGCAGTTGAACGTGAGCGGCTGGCGCGGCTGTGGGAGCGTGAGGCGGCTCTTTCCAATAGTGCATTATTGATCGAATGTGATCAACTGGATGGTACCGAACAGAGCCGCGAACAGAGCCTTGATCGGCTGCTCGGCATGATCAGCGGCCTGGTTCTGATTGCTGGCGGAGTGCGCCGCCGCAGTATTCGCCGAACAATCATTGCTTTCAATCTACCCACTGCAACAACCCAGGAGCAACAGGCCATCTGGCGCAGCACACTGGGCGATTCCGCCATACACCTGAATGGCAGCCTGGATCTGCTGGCAACCCAGTTCAGCCTCAGCCCAGCGGCCATCCATACAATATGCCATGCAACCGTTGGCGCTACCACTCGTGCAATTGGCGGCACGCGCCCTGCGAGCGATGAACTGGCGCATAGGTTATGGCAGGCCGCCCGCAATGAAGCACGCCAGTACATGGATGATCTCGCGCAATGGATCGAACCTAGCGCCAGTTGGCATGATCTGATACTACCAGAGGCTCAGAAGCGCACCATGAAAGAGATTGTGCTGCACATGCGCCAGCGGGCCAGAGTCTACCAGCAATGGGGTTTTGCCACAAAAAGCGCCCGTGGCTTGGGCATCAGCGCATTGTTCGCTGGCGGCAGCGGCACGGGTAAAACAATGGCAGCGGAAGTTCTGGCCGCCGAACTCCAGCTTGATTTGTATCGGATCGATCTGAGCGCGGTCGTGAGTAAATACATTGGCGAAACCGAGAAGAACCTGCGGCGGGTCTTCGATGCTGCCGAGGCCAGCGGTGCCATTTTGCTATTCGATGAAGCCGATGCGCTATTCGGCAAGCGCTCGGATGTCAAAGATAGCCATGATCGCCATGCCAACATTGAGGTCAGCTACTTATTGCAGCGCATGGAATCGTACCGTGGGTTGGCCATCCTGACCACCAACCTGAAAGATTCGCTCGATAGCGCCTTTCTACGGCGCATCCGGTTTGTTGTGCAATTCCCATTTCCTGATGCGGAACAGCGCGCCGAAATCTGGCGGCGTATGTTTCCAAACGCGACACCAACGGAAGGATTAGATCCAACCAAGCTGGCACGCCTGAGCGTTGCTGGTGGCAATATTCGCAATATCGCACTCGGGGCCGCTTTTCTGGCCGCCGACGAACAAACGCCCGTACGAATGCAGCATCTGCTGCGGGCCGCACACAGCGAATGCGCCAAAATCGAAAAGCCACTGACCGCCAGTGAGATCAAGGATTGGGTGTGAGTTTCGCTGTTGCGTTCGCCGTCGGCATGCATGCCTCTGCTCCTGCTTGCAAAGGCCACCTGCGTGGCCTGGATCGTCCGCCGTCTGCATGGTGGGAGAGAGTATCACGATGGGATTTCAAATTCGTTAAGAAGGTTTCCATTGAGGTGTCGCACCTTCTGATCGAGAATATAGGCGCGTACCGATGGCAGCGAGCGCTTACTCAGTGTAAACGCACCATAGGAGCCTTGCCACTTAAAGAAAGAACCAGGCTCCAGAATATGTGTTACGAGATGAGCGCTTGAGCCCTTCATCTGACCGACTAATTGAGCAATGGTAATAGTGGAATAAAATTCAGCAAGCAGGTGGACATGATCGGCAACGCCACCGATTGCTAGCGGAGTACATTCCAACTGGTTACACGTGGTAGCGAGGGCTGCATAAAGTCGTGGTTCGATCAGCGGCGTGATTAGTGGCAGGCGATCCCAGGTAGCCCAGACGCAATGAACATAGAGTTGTGTGAGTGAAGCCATGAATAACCTTGCAACTATCGTCAAACACATCTGGAAGAGATACCGCAAACGACACCAGAAGGTGATGCAACAACCTTACTTGACAACACTTATCAAAGAATAACCTCCCCAGGCCACGCAGGTGGCCTTTGTCAGGAGGAGCCGAGGGCTTCAGCCCGACGGCAGCGATGAAGAAAGTTATTGCTTTATGAACTCTTACAGTACATCAAAAGATGGAGTGACCAGATAATGAATATAGATCTTCAGATTGATGAACTTCTTCTGCATGGCTTTGCAGCGAGCGAGCGAACACAGATCGCCGCAGCGGTTGAGCGTGAATTAAGTCGCATCCTAACTGAACAAGGCGCACCACTTCACTGGGCGCAGGGTTCCAATATCGCGCTGCTCAACGGTGGCAACTTTACTATTGCTGCCAACGCAGGAGCGGATGCTATTGGTGTACAGGTGGCCCAGGCAATCTATGCATCGAACAGCACGCAACCATAGGCACAACCCGCCCGCTGAAGCATCGGGCTTTCCGTACAAAGCCTGACACCCAACGGGTACTCGGCAGGCTGACCAGGCCACGCAGGTGGCCTTTGTAGCAAGGAGCCGAGGGCTTCAACCTGATGGCAACGCATCTGACCCGACGGCCCGGCTCGACCTGATGGCAAGGGACTGACATACAGGGAGGAATACAGATGAGCAGCAAAGCCCAGAGCAACGCCAAAACCACGGCCACACCAGCCCCGGCATCGGCGATCTTCCAAGTACGCCCGTTCGCCGCCGAACAAACACAGGAGCACGCTGCGCCCAACCACGCAAACGCCGCGTTGCCTGGGCATCGCTTTGCTGCCATTGATTGCCAACCGCGCACGCCATTGCCATTGATTGTCCAACCGAAACTGCGCCTTGGCCCGGCCAATGATCAGTATGAACAACAGGCGGATCGGATCGCCGCCCAGGTTGTTGGCGGGCGCAACACGCCTTCCACGCAGGCTGGCCTCCGGCAACCATTGGTGCAGCGTGTGGCCAGCGCACCCAGCGCAGGCATCGCGGTTACGCCAGGAGTCGAGGCGGGCATTCATGCAGCGCGGGGCAGCGGCCAGCCATTGCCCGCCGCTGTGCGCTCGCAGATGGAAACAGCGATCGGCGCGGATTTTAGCAGCGTACGTGTACACAACGACAGTCGTGCT
>JBBQSD010000024.1:0-57264 GCA_038214135.1 Chloroflexales bacterium
CGATGCGAATCATAGGCATTTTTGCCCATCCCGATGATCCCGAATTCAGCATGGGTGGCAGCGCAGCCATCTGGGCCGATCAGGGCCACGAAGTCTATTATTGCATCATCACCGATGGTTCAGCCGGCAGCAACGATCCAAACCAGGATCTGGCCGAGCTTGTCACACTCCGTCAGGCGGAACAGCGTGCCGCTGCTGCAATCGTAGGCGTCAAGGATGTCATCTTTCTTGGCTACCGCGATGGCACACTCGAACCAACAATCGAACTGCGCCGCGAGCTCACCCGGCTCATTCGCCAGCTCAAACCAGATCGGGTTGTCAGCGGCGATCCAACAGCATTCTTCTATGGCGATGAATATCTGAACCATTCCGACCATCGTGCGGCAGCGGAAGCTGCTATCACGGCGGTGTTTCCAAGCGCGCCGACCCGGCCAATATTCCCCGAACTCCTGGCCGAAGGGTTCGAGCCGCATCAAGTCAGAGAACTGTACATCACCAATACCGAGGCAGGCAGCATCGTCCATATCGATATCACCAGCGCGATGGATCGCAAGATCGAAGCGCTGCGCTGCCACAAAAGCCAGCTGGACCCAGGCGACGGAACGTGGATCCGCGAATGGGCCGCACAGGACGGTAAAGCCGCCGGGCTGGAATATGCCGAATCGTTCCGGGTGATGCGGTTGGTTCGTGAACCGGAGGGGGGCGCCGCACCGCCACCCCAGCCGGAATAACACGCAACCTCAGGTCAAATCATTGGTGATGCCTTCCAATGGTTTGCCCACGAATGTAGCTCTCGTATAATGCGGGAGTTCTCCTCAAAAGGCTTCATAGGAGGTGCGTGCGACAAGGACCAGACAGCAAGCAACTGAGCGCGCCCTGCCCCTTCGTTCGCTTGGTGGGGGGCAGTAAGCAAGCGTACAGGCCCAATAGACGGTCACACTAAGCATCCGTACTTCCTAGCCCCTAGCAGGCCAGTAAGTTCGTCTTCGAAAGAATGTAGATCGTGTTGTGTGTTGCGATGAACGTAGTACATCGTCTGATGGTACGTTGAATTCGTGATCACATCGAACACCATCTACCATACCTGCTACCTGTTAGGAGCCTATGCCTGAGGAGGGCACTATGTTTCCCGTTGATCCATCCCTGCAGCAGACCCTCGCCGATAACGTCTGGCTGCACTTTTTCCAAATGGGCCATTTGAGTAGTACAGGCGCGCGGCCCACAATCCTCGTTCGCGGGGAAGGGTCGCGCGTATGGGACCAGGACGGCACCGAGTATATTGATGCACTAGCCGGTTTGTTCTGCGTCAATGCTGGCTATGGTCGCCGCGAGATCGCCGATGCAATCGCATCACAACTCAACGAAATCGCCTATGTCGCTCCATTCTCCTTCCCCAGCCTGCCGCTGATCGAGTTGTCCGGCAAGCTTGCCGCAATCAGCCCAATCGGCCCCAAAACCCGCAGCTTCTTCGTCACAGGTGGCGCAGAAGCGGTCGAGGCCGCCCTGAAACTAGCCAAGGCCTACCAGCGCAAGCGTGGCTTCCACGAACGGCACAAAATTATCTCCCGCCGTGGAGCCTACCATGGCACAAGCATGGGCGCGCTATCGGTCAATGGTCTGACGGGAATCCGCAATGGTTTTGGGCCATTAGTACCAGGCGCTCGCCATGTTCCATTGCCGCATCGCTATCGCTGCGATTATTGCCAGCTCCAGAATGCCTGCCGTGGCACCTGCGCCGACGAGATCGAACGACTGATCGAATTCGAAGGGCCAGAGACTGTCGCTGCAATCATTATGGAGCCGGTGCAGAATAGTGGAGGCGCGATCGAACCGCCGCCAGGATACCTCAAACGTGTTCGCGAAATCTGTGATCACCATGGCATTCTGCTGATTGCCGATGAAGTGATCTGCGGGTTTGGCCGTGTTGGCGGTTGGTTTGGTTCGAGTGTACTCGGCATTGTGCCAGATATGATCACCTGTGCGAAGGGCATTACATCCGGCTATGCACCGCTTGGTGCCGTGCTAGCATCGCCCCAGATCGCCGATGCCTTCATCGGTACCGAGGGCGAGAAGTTTATGCACGGTGTGACCTTCGGTGGCCATCCGGCCAGTTGCGCTGCTGCACTCGCCAATCTGGCAATCCTGGAGCGCGAACAGCTCTGTGATCGCTCAGCCACAATGGGCGATTACATGATCCGCGAGCTACGCGCCGCCGTGGGTGAGCACCCCAATATCGGCGATATTCGTGGGCGCGGGCTGTTCATGGCACTCGAACTGGTTCACGATCGCGAGAGCAAGCTGCCGCTCGAAGAGCCGCATCTGATGGGCTGGCTCTCCGACCAGTTCAAGCGCCGTGGGCTGATCTGCCGCGCCGACGACCGACTCGATCCGGTGATTCAGTTGTCCCCGCCGCTGAACATTCCCCAGGAAGATGCCGATCAGGTCGTCACAATCGTCGCAGATGTCGTTCATGCCCTTGGGCGCCGCCTCGGCACCCAGCCCGTCATGCAGCGCCTTCCACAATCCGTACCGGTTGTAACTCGCTAATGCATTACCCTCACCCCTAGCCCCTCTCCCAGTGGAGAGGGGCTAGGGGTGAGGGGCATAACCTATAAGGAGAATCAGTGACCATCAGCTTTTCCGAACAGCTCGAAACCAGCATCACAACCTTCCGTAACCTCCAACAACAATCCGCAGCCATCGAACAGATTGCGCTGCTCATACGCGATGCGTTGTTTGCTGGGCAGAGCCTATTCACATGTGGGAATGGTGGTAGCGCCGCCGATGCACTTCATCTGGCCGAAGAATTGCTTGGCCGCTATCGTGGCAATCGGCGTGCGCTCCCGGCAATCTGCCTCGCCGCAGATAGCACCGCGCTCACATGTATTGCCAACGATTTCGGCTACGAAAACATCTTTGCCCGTCAGATCGAAGGCCTTGCCCGCCCTGGCGATATCCTGATCTGTTTCAGTACCAGCGGACGCTCACCAAATATCCTGGCTGCACTCCAGGCTGCTAGGTTGCGCAGAACCCACACCATTGCACTGCTTGGCAAAGAAGGCGGGCCAGCCAAAGGGCTCGCCGATCACGAGATCATCGTTGCCCATAGCGATAGCGCCCGCATTCAGGAGGCACACATGCAAATCGTTCATTACATCTGCGAGGTCATCGAACAGTATTCAGAAGCCAGGAGTCAGGAGTCAGAATAATCGCTCTATCAATATACATCTGTGCTTAATCAAAATGTGATGCAGGTATGTTTGCAGCAGCCCCACCTCCATGCTATACTTGCCGCCCGTAAGCCCCCAACTGCCCGGAGTTCGGCATGAAGCTGCAACATAGCGCCCGCACCGATGTGGGCCGCACACGTGATCACAACGAGGATAACTACGGTGTCGGCGAGAGCGCTCAGGTTGAGACCCTCGGTGGCTTGTTTGTTGTCTGCGATGGCATGGGTGGCCATGCAGCTGGCGAGGTTGCCAGCAGCCTTGGCGTTGAAATGATCCTGAATGCCTACTACGAAACAGATGGCGAAAACCGTGCTACAGTGCTGGAACAAGCCTTTGAGCGCGCCAACCAGCTCATTCACACCGAGGGCCGTGGCAGCATGGGTACAACCGGTGTTGCCGCACTTATTTATCACGATGTGCTTCATATTGCCAATGTTGGCGATAGCCGAGCCTACCTGATCCGTAATGGCACCATCCACCAGATCTCACGCGATCACTCGCTCGTCAGCGATCAGATTGCTGCCGGGTTGGTAACGCCCGAACAAGCCCGCTCCCTGCACTATCGCAATGTGATCACCCGTGCCCTTGGCTACCAACAGGATGTGACAGTCGATCTGTTTCGCTGGCCACTTCAAGCCAATGATCTGATTGTGCTCTCCTCCGATGGCCTGCACGGGTTGATCGAAGATGCCGAGATTTCCCGGATCCTCACATCTGGCTCGCTGGCTAGTGGTGTCGATCAGCTCATCGATTTAGCCAACGAACGAGGCGGCACCGATAATATCACCGCAGTTGCAATTATCGTCGAAGCCCTCGATTGGGATGTACCAGATGATGATGAACAAGACGCCGATCCGAATGCGACAACGCAGCCATTCCCTATTTCGCAAATTGTCGCTCCCCCAATACTACAAAATGGCACTGCTCAATCAGTTGCCCTACCCGAAGCTTCTCCACAAAGCCCCTCGATCAAACCCATTCAGCCCGCTGCCACTTTACAGCGCAACGAGCGCCGCCTGACACCCACCGGTGCAGTTTTGGCGGCTGTTCTCCTTATTGCACTCGTGGCCCTGATCATTGTGTATCTAAATCTCAATCCACCTCGCCCTGCCCCCATCCCTGCACCTCCCGCAACCAGCGTGGTTGCCCCAACACCATTGCCACCAACACCGCCAATACGGCCAACATCCCCACCGCCACCCACCGTTATCGCCACTCCAAATAGCGCGACGCCACCAAAACCCACACCAGTGCGCTGAGCGCTTTCTTAATCCGGTTTCGTGTGGTATAATAGCAAAAGCGTTCTTGTTTAAAGAATGTTGGTGGTTCGTCAACGCCCGCTGGTCATGCCACGGCTGCGATCAATCCGTGATTGTGGCTGATTCCCTCACCCCGCCCTACGGGCACCCCTCTCCCATTGGGAGAGGGGCCGGGGGTGAGGGCAGTTCTTGGTTCTCGGTTCTCGGTTCAGTATTCTGACTCCTGACTTCTGAATACTCGGTTCTTGGTTCGAGGTGCTGCTATGGCGATACGAATTCTGGACTCGAACGTCGCTACACAGATCGCCGCCGGTGAAGTCGTCGAGCGGCCAGCATCGGTTGCTCGTGAACTGATCGAGAATGCACTCGATGCTGGCGCACATCGCATACTGGTTGAGTCGCGTGGTGGCGGCTTACGTGAATTACGTGTGCAAGACGATGGCAGTGGTATACCATCCAATCAGGTCGAACTCGCCTTTCAGCGCCATGCCACATCAAAGCTCACCAACGCAGATGATCTATGGGCAATTGGAACGCTCGGTTTCCGTGGTGAGGCACTACCAGCAATCGCATCGGTTGCCCAAGTTGTCTGTATTACTCGCGGTACCGGCGAAGAAGTCGGCCTCGAACTGCGGATCGCTGGTGGCGAGGTGCAGAGCCGCAACCCAACAGGCAGCCCAATTGGCACCGATATCAGCGTTCGCAATCTGTTCTACAACACTCCAGTACGCCGCGAATTCCTGCGCTCAGAAGCCAGCGAAGCAACGGCAGTTGCAGCAGTGGTCACGCAATATGCACTCGCCTACCCAGAGGTGCGCTTCACGCTCATGCTCGAAGGCCGCCTCGCACTCCAGACATTTGGCGATGGCGATCTGCGGAGTGTGCTGATCGAGTTGTATGGGCTCGATATTACCCGTCAACTGTTGCCCGTTGAATTACAACAAGGCGAAGGGCCGGGAGCGGTAAGCGTTCGTGGGCTAGCATCGCCGCCTGGGCTCACCCGCAGTAGCCGCAGTGCATTGCATCTCTTCATCAATCGGCGGGTCGTCCAGCCACGCGGGCCAATCGCAATTGTGGTCGAAGAGGCCTATAACAATCTCCTGCCGAAAGGCCGCCATCCCTTTGCCGTGCTGAATATCGCGCTTCACCCAGCAGCCGTCGATGTCAATATTCACCCAACCAAAAGCGAGGTTAAATTCCGCGATGCGCCCCGCGTGTTGGGGGCTGTCGGGCGAGCGGTACGCGATGCGCTGCTTGCATCCGGCGCGCCGCTGTGGGATGCAGATCGGATGCCCGAGGCTCTTCAGACGGCACAGCGGCGCTTTGAGCTGCGCCAACTTGGAGGCGGTTGGGCGCAAGCAGAGCAGCCCGCCAATATGCAGCAGCAAGGCAGTGCCGAAGAACATAAAAATCTGTCGCCCTGGAATCCTGGCCAGGAACAGGGTCTGCCAATAAGCGCTGAAAGCATCATCGGCGCATTTCCGGCACTATCTCATTCGATGGCTACATTTGATGGTCTGCACATCCTTGGCCAGGCTCAGAACAGCTATATCGTTGCCGACACGCGAGAGGGCATCGTCCTGATCGATCAACACGCCGCCCACGAACGAGTCATCTATGAACAAATCCAATCGCAGCACGCTGTTGGCCACGTCGCAATCAAACAACTTGCCCAGGCACTCACAATCGATCTATTGCCAGATGCTCGTGAACTGTTGTTAACGCATGGCCATATTCTTGCCGAATGGGGTTTTGCGATAGAGGATTTTGGGATAGCCCTGCGTGTACGATCAATCCCAGAATGGTTGCCAGAACATCGTGTCGCCACCGTATTGCACGAACTTGCCACGGCTATCACACAAATAGGCACGCAACAATCGGTATGGAACGAGGCATTCCCAGCGATACTTGCGAATCACATGGCGATACAGGCTGATCAGGTGCTTTCGCTTGAAGAGATCAGTGCGCTGGTTGCAGAACTGAGCCATTGCCAAGAACGCCTTAGTTGTCCACATGGCCGCCCAATCATCACCTTGCTTACCACCGATCAGATCACACGTTACTTTGCTAAATGAAACAACCGGGAAGATTGGATTGCTCATCCATCCGCAGGCTGAAGCCTGCGGCAAAGAGTGCATCAACCCTAGCCGCGTGGCTTTAGCCCGCAGCATGCTATGAGTCTGCGACTATCTACTCAACCTCACCCCACAGCATTGTTGCAATTTGCATCGTCAGCGTGATCGTCTGATCTTCACGCCGCAGTGTCACACCAAACGATGGAGATTGATCAGTTACATCAAAACGTGTGCCAGGCACAAGATGATTAGCCTGCAGGTAACGAATGAGGTCAGTATCTTCTTCACCCTCTTCTGCAATTCGCAAAATGGTAAAGGGATGCCCTGCCAACGCCCGATCAATCCGCACCGTCCCAGGGTATGTAGAGGCATTCCCAGGGATGGGATTCCCATGTGGGCAGGTGGTGGATGTGCCAACCAGTGCCTCAATACGCGCTTCCATGGTAGGTGAAAGAGCGTGCTCCAACCGAACAGCCTCTTCGTGAATCTGGTGCCAGGGTAAACCCATCACATCAACCAGGAATCGCTCAAGAATACGATGACGGCGCACCATCGCTTCCGCCAGTGTGAACCCCTCATCAGTAAGCTTGATTTCATTATGGTTGTCGCGAATGATATACCCACGCTTCTCCATAGCCTGCACCATGTTGGTCACTGTTGGTGCCGTTACCCGCATCCAATCCGCCAGCCGTGCGCTGATGACTGGTTCATTGCGCGATGCAAGATAGTAAATGACCTCCAGATACTCACGCATTTTCTCGGTTGGCTCGGGATCGCCTGCGCGTCGCCGCATCCGGGGATGTTTTATTGCCTCTGTCATACTACACCTACTCGAACGTCTGTTGCTCTCATGGCATTATAGCCCAGTGCGAATCGGCACGCAAGGTCAATTGCAATCAGTCGCAGAAACACTCCAGGCTCTGCCAAATGGCAGAGCCTGGAGCAACGATAGCGTGAGAAACTAAGGGTTCAGGGTATTACTGATCCTGCTGAATGTTCGGCTGACGTTCTTGCCGAGCAGCGACAGAATTCCAATGACGACGATAGCGATAAGTACGAGAATAAGCGCGTACTCAACCAGGCCCTGACCCTCTTCTCTGGCGAAGAAGCTACGAACCACGGGTCCTCCTTGAACAGCAAACGCTGGCTGGGATGCAAGAAGGAATTATGGGTTCAGGCCGTTGTTGACCTTGCTAAACACCTGGCTGACGTTCTTACCGAGCAACGACAGAATACCGATGACGACGATGGCGATCAGTACGAGGATAAGTGCGTACTCGACGAGCCCCTGGCCCTCTTCCTTGGCGAAGAAACTGCGAACCATTTCTGTTCTCCTTAACAATGAGCGTCGTTCAACTTACGACACTATGACTATACCATTCGCCCATTACCATAACAATAGTCAGAAGGTCCCGCTGTGTACCATACCAGGGACTATGCCTTGGGATTACTATTGGCGTGTTGATTCGCACGCACTCGTGTATTGAGTTGGATGCGCATCATGGCCAAGCCAGCAGAGAAAGACCGAGGCTCTACCATTTGGTAGAGCCTCGGTCGAGAGAAAAGCGGGTGAGAAATTACGGGTTCAGGCCGTTGTTGACCTTGCTAAACACCTGGCTGACGTTCTTACCGAGCAATGACAGAATACCGATGACGACGATGGCGATCAGCACGAGGATAAGTGCATACTCGACGAGCCCCTGGCCCTCTTCCTTGGCGAAGAAACTGCGAACCATTTCTGTTCTCCTTAACAATGAGTGTCGTTCAACTTACGACATTGCCACTATAACACTGCTGTATTACCACAGCAATAGTAAAAAGGTCCCACTTATGGCTATACCAGGGACTATGGTAGAGGGATGACCGCTGCAACCCGTGTGCCGCGCCCAACCGAGCTTTCAATTCCAAACTCGCCGCGCAACAGTGTCTCAACCTGTTGCCGCATGGTCGCGATACCCATATTGCGCCGGCCATTTTCATTAGAAAGGACATCCTTGATCGAGAATCCGCCGCCGTCATCTTCGACCGAAACATGAATACCATTGGCACTATAGTCGATCAGTACGCGTGCGGTAGTTGCGTTCGCGTGCTTCGCAATATTGTTCAGCGCTTCCTGAACAAATCGGAAGATCGCAACTTCATAATGGGTTGGCAGCCGTGCATCTGCATTCTGGGTCATCAGATTGACTTCAATTTTATTTTTCTCGCTGAATTGCTGAACATAACGGCGCAGTGTTGGGACTAACCCAAGGTCATCGAGCGTCATCGGGCGTAGATCAAAGATAAATCGGCGCATCTCCTGGAGTACAGTATTAATGGCGCTCTTGAGTGATCCAAGTTCGCTCCGGGCCATATCGAGATCGCGATCAATCAAGCGCTGACAGATTTCGGCTCGTAGCACCAGATTACTCATTGCCTGGGCTGGGCCATCGTGCATCTGAAGCGAGATTCGCAAACGTTCTTTTTCTTGCGCCTGGATGATATTGGCAATCAGATCATCACTGCTATCGGTTGGTCGCCCAACGCTACTCGTGGAGGGCGTAGCCTTCAGCAGTGGCTCAATTGCCACAACGAGTTCCAGTAATTGGCTTTGGCGAGCCTTAATGCTCTGTTGGCGAAAGTTGAGCTGCTCAAGCTGACCACGCATTGTCAACAGGCGCATTTGAACTTCCTGGGCAGACGTATAAAAATTCTTGATATCGGGTTTGTTGTACTTATCGATGTTGACTTCAAGATCGCGCAGACGACTCGATACCGTCAGTTCGCGTTGCTGGAGCTTTTCGACTTCGGATGAAGTTTGGCGTAGCAAGTTTTCGATCTCGCTTAATTCGCGCTTTGTGCGTTCAAGATCTGCGCTTGCCTTCGCATGCAGTTCCTGGATTGATTGTTGTGCCCCGTTCTCTGTCACGCAGGCCCCCTCTAGAAGTGCAGATCCGGCTTATTCTCTGCATTATACGCCGTGGCTCTACCCGCCGCAAGGCTTCTTATTGCGGCAATATGCGAAATTGTTGTTACTCTGACACGGCACTGTTCTTGACGCCACCTATTGAGGCAGCTAAGATTATTCTATAAGGATTGCTGGAAACGTAACTTCCAGACGGTGACGAGCGCTTCCAGAACAATTCGGCGGGACATCTTGGATTTCCCGACCCGTCGATCCGGGAAGGTAATTGGCACCTCGCCGATCCGAAAGCCCGCTTGCATGGTTCGATAGACTAACTCAATTTGGAATGAATAGCCATTTGAACGGATTCGATCAAGGTTCAGTGTTTCTAGCACGGCACGCCGATAGCAGCGGAAGCCGCCAGTTGCATCGATCACCGGCAGGCCCAATATGGTACGAGCATACAGGTTACCGCCTCGGCTGATCAACTGACGCAGCAATCCCCAATCGGTTGTCGCGCCACCTGGGACATACCGCGATCCAAGCGCTAGATCATAGGTTGTTTCTGCCGCCTGAAGTAATGCAGGAAGATAGCTCGGATCGTGCGAAAAGTCGGCGTCCATCTCGAAAATGTATGCTGCTCCTTCGGCTAATGCTTGCCGAAACCCAGCAACATACGCGGTTCCGAGACCTTGCTTACCTGGACGGGAATGCAACCCAACGCGTGGATTAATTGTGCTGAGTTGGCGAACGACTTCAGCAGTTCCGTCGGGAGAATTATCGTCAACAACAAGCACGCGGAAGCGCGGGTACTCCAATATGCGTGGGATGAGAGAACCGATATTCTCGCGTTCATTAAATGTTGGAATGATGATCATACAATCTGCTGCATGATCATCTGGTAAGCGGTTGACATTAGCGGTCATAGTCACCTTCAGTAGCTATGGTATTCGATGGTAACGCCATCTCTGGCACATTATACTCTGCACATCGGGCATGCTTTGTCCAATTTGTGTTCACATTGATAACAGCGCGGCAGCGGCCGTAGAGGATGCGATACGACTGACATGACCTATTCAACCGTTACGACTCAGCCATCCGCTGCGCGCCTGACCCTTGATTGGGTATATCTGGTGGCCGCGCTTGCTCTACTTGCACTACGGCCACTGCTCACACCGATTCCACAGAACGATTTCTGGTGGCATATGGCCACTGGCCGGGCAATTGTGATGCAGGGTCGTATTCCAGCCATCGATACCTTTTCCTTTACCCGTGCTGGCGAGCCATTCTTTAATCAGGGCTGGCTTGCGCAGGTGCTGATGTATGAACTTCACCAGATCGGCGGGCTTGCACTGGTGGTGATCGTTCAGGCGCTGGTGATTGCGTTTGCCTATGGGCTGCTTCTGCGGCTATGCATCCTGAGAACTGATCGATTGCGTTTGTCTGTCGTGTTGCTGTTGCTGACGACGATGCCGCTTTCATTTGATAACTGGACGGTGCGGCCACAATCGTATGCTCTGCCGATCTTCGCGCTATTCCTGACGATTTTGACAGAATATCGCCTTGGGCGCGCCAACCGGCTGTGGGCTCTTCCGTTGCTCATGATTGTGTGGGTGAATATCCATGGCTCGTTCGTGCTTGGCCTGGCCATGATCGCAATTGTGTTTGCGGGTGGATCAATTGGATGGCTTCGCCGAATGGTGCGTAGAAGTCGTTCGAACGAAACTCCAAATGATGCGCAGCAGACCGAAGTAATACAGCCACCTGGTTTCCCGCGTTTACGACCACTCATTCTGTGGGGCGCTATCACAGCGCTGGCGGTGTTGATCAATCCACGTGGGCTGGAGGTATTGGTATATGTTCGGAATTTGCTGGGGAGTAGCCAGGTGACAAGCCTTGTCACCGAATGGGCACCCCCATCGATCCGTTCAACCGGCGGGCTAATCTTCTTTCTGTTTGTTGCCATCTGTTTTTTAGCGATTGCCTACAGCCCGCGCAAACCAGAGGCAACGGATCTGTTGCTGTTTTTTGCCTTTTTGTGGCTTGGGCTTGGCGCGGTTCGGAATATTGTGTGGTTTGGGTTTGTTGCAACACCACTGCTTGTGTGTATGGCTGCCAACCTTCTGCCAGCTCCACAGCGTGCGCGATCAACCGGCACAACTGGGATGAATGCAATCCTGGTTGGGTTCCTTGGACTGTTGCTTGTGGCAGGGCTACCCTGGATCAAACCAGCGCTATTCTCGCCAGAGGTTGGATCGGTTATTGATCAGGAAACGCCGGTGGATGCGGTGCGATTTCTGCAGTCACAGCCAGATCGCCCGATCCGTCTGTTTCATGCCATGGATTTTGGATCATATCTGATCTGGGCTGCGCCAGAGCAGAAGGTCTTTATCGATCCACGGATCGAGCTCTACCCATTTGAACAATGGCGTGATTACCTCAATCTGAGTGATGCAAATAATATTACAGATTTGATCGAGCAGTATAAGATCGATGGTGCGCTGCTCAGTGTATCCACCCAGAAACCGCTTATTGATGCTCTCGCCAAGGATCTTGCGTGGAATGAGCGATATCGGGATGAATATAGCGTTTATTTCACTCGGAAACCCCTAGCACGCTGAAGCGTAGATGAGGCGCTATCGCGCTCTGCTTTGTAGCGGGCTAAAGCCCTTCCGAAAACGGATTGCTACACAGGCCGTACTGCACGAACCTACGTTGGTAGATCGTATCATCGTAAAAAGCCAATATTCCCTACCCCGCGGAGGATGCTTGTGGTACCATATACGTCCACATTACGCTGGTCGCGTGATGCGCAGGAGTAAGTATGCTGCGAGAGCTGTTTAGAAGGCGACGCGCCCAAAAACCTGGCCAACTTGGCCGCGAATACCGAGTTGGCGATGTTATTGAGCAACGCTTTGAGGTTGAAAGCGTTCGACGTGGGTTTATGGGCATTGTGTATATTGTGTATGATCGGCAGCGGCGCCAACGGGTTGTGCTCAAGACGTTCCAGAACAAGTTTTTGTGGGATGAGGAGGCGATCAAGCGTTTCAATGCCGAGGTTGAACTATGGATGCGGCTTGGCAGCCATTCTAATATTGTTCGGGCGCTCGATCTGCGTACATTTATGGGCAAACCGCATGTGATTGCAGAATATGTCCATGGTGGTGCACTCCGCACGCTGGTTGGCCACCTTTCGTTGCGTGAGGCGCTTGATTATTCCATCCAGATCTGTTGGGGCATGGGCTATGCTGTTCAGCAGGCCGCGATCATGCATCGCGATCTCAAGCCCGATAATATTATGGTGACGCTTGATGGCCAGATCAAAGTGACAGATTTTGGGCTTGCGAAAGCATTGCCACGCTGGCAATGGCAAGCCAGCCAGCTTGATCCACGCAGCGCTGCAATGCGGCTCAAGCATCAGGTTGCCCCGGATGTAATGGCTGGAACACTGCCATATATGGCCCCAGAGTTGTTCGATGAATCGGGCACAACCGGAGTCTGGACGGATATTTATGCATTCGGCATCACCTTCTACGAATTGCTGACCGGTAAATTGCCTTTTGATGCGATCCACGATGAATCGCTTATTCGCATGCAGATGCGCGCTCAACCGCCCGATCCACGCATACGCAAGCCGGATCTGCCACCCGAAGCCGTTGCGATTGTGATGCGCTGCCTGGCAAAGCGCCCGCTTGAACGATACCAGAGCTGGGCCGAGGTTGAGGATGATCTTCAGGAACTGCGTATTCAGGTTGTTGGTACACCATTTCTGGCGACCTTCCCTGATGATGATGTGGCTGAGTCGGAACGGCTGATCGAACAAGGCATGGCGCATACCAAGCTTGGTGAGTATAGTGATGCCAAGCGATGTTTTCAGGAAGCAACCGACCGTGATCGAGGTCGGGCCGATACCTGGTGCCATCTGGCGCTTGTCTATTTGCATATGTGGGAATACCGCGAGGGGTTGGTGGCTGTTGAGGAAGGGTTACGTCGAGCTGTCAGCCGCAATGAATTTGGGCAGCTATTCTGTGCGCGTGGTGAGATCTATGCCAAAATGCAAATGGGCAACGAAGCACTAGCAGCCTATGATCAGGGGCTCTCCTATACTCCGAATGCCCCACGGCTTTGGCGTGAAAAGGGTGCGCTGCTCATGCAACTTCATCAGTTCCGTGATGCACAACACTGCGCTGAACGTGCGCTTGAGTTCGATAAACTGGATTCGCGTGCTTGGCATCAACTCGGGGATATTCAGCTTCGCCAGGGGCGTGAGAAGAAGGCCCAGGATGCCTACAGTGAGGCGCTCAAACTTAATCCACGCGATCCATTGACCTGGGCGCGCTATGGGTATTGCCAGCTTCATAGTGGATCCACGCGCGATGCGCTGGCATCGTTTGAAATGGCACTGAAGATCGACCCGGACAATACCGAAGCGCTTGATGGCAGAAGGCGTGTTCAACGGCTCTAACGATACAAACAAGCCGATACACTTGCCATTAAAGCAACGAATGCGGCACGTAGAATATACGTGCCGCATTCGTTTGTTCTGGTTCTTTTATACTGGGCTTGGCTGCGGGAGTGTTACGCGCGGGGCGCTGCGGGAGGGCTGTTCCTGCTTAAGAAAGCGCAGCAATACATCGTTAAACAAATCGGCCTCCTCCAGGAATGGGAAGTGGTGGCTTTCCGGCATCACCACAACCTCGGAGACCGGCACCTGATCGAACAGATCGGCCTGGCTTGGCGAAACAATATTATCGCGGCCACCATGAACAATCAGCGTCGGGACGACCAGGCGATGTAATTCTGGGCGAAGATCCGTTCGCATCATCGAACCAACGGCCCGCCGCAGGGTTGTTGAACTTGATTTAATGCTATCGTCCAGGATTTCGCCGATGGCTGGATCATCCTTTACACCCAGGAACTGCCGGAACATAAATTGCCGAAACGCAGGGATTTTTGCGAATGCATCCGCCAACATTGGCTGATCGGTCAGCTTCAGTAACCAGGAGAGCGATGATCCAACAATTGGCGCACCAACCGTCGCTACCCGTGCGATGCGCTTTGGATGATTGATTGCTGTCTTCAAAGCAACCATGCCACCCATTGAATGGCCAACCAGGATGACGCGATCAATACCGAGTTCATCCAGGAAGCGAATCACCTGGTTTGAGTAGGCTTGAATGCTCTCGGCACCTGTTTGGCGGCGCGAATCGCCAAAGCCGAGAAAGTCGAACGAATAGGTGCGAAAGTGTTCTGACATGCGTTCCATCGTTGGGAACCAGTATCGCCAGCTTCCCAACCAGCCATGCAAAAAGAGGACAGGACGGCCGCGCCCAAACACTTCGTAATGGACAACCTGACGATCAATGACGATGATGCTCATATGCTGCCATGTTGGTTGTAAGAGCGGATTGTCAGTGGAGTGGCGACTGCAACCCAACGATCAAGAACAGTATTCATAGTATCTCAACGTTATCATACGCGCATTTCCCATAGAGTAGCGCGGCTAATTTGGTCCTGATGTAGTACTGACCTGTTAGGACCTCTAGCCAACTCGAACGGTATCGATTGACCCATTTGGAACATGAGTACGCAGCCCTGCTACACCATTTTCGTGTTCGCTGAGTGATCGACGTAGGCGTGATTGCAATTTCGAAATATCTTCCGAGATTGTACGCAGGTGGTTCATCTCCTGCTCAAGATCATCGAGCAGCACACCAGCGCGGGCACCGGCCGTAACGCTGGCGCGATCCTGTGAGAGAACTCCAACTCGTTCTTGAATAGCAGCCAACAGGCTCATGAGGTAGCCCCATGATTCATTATCCTGCTGGCTTTTGGCGCGGTCGCCACGCTGGCGTCCATCGAGCCATTCGCCGATTTGTTGTTGCAGTTCACCGATCCGAGTATCGATCAATTCAGCGCTCATTCCAGGGCGCAATGCCCCTGGCCCGGCATCGATCAGTGTCTCAAGGCGCACCTGGAGGCTGGAAAGAGATGTGCTTAGTTGTGCCTGCCGAATAGCAACTGCTTCTTGCTCATTCAATAGATCGAGTAACATCTCACGCAACTGTGATGTTTCGCCGGAAACGCGAGTGGCCTGTTGTTGGAGCAGATGCGGCACAAACCAGAGTAAGAGTGCTAGGAGCGCCAGCACCAAAATACCCAATGCTACAAAAAGCGCGCTCATATGAACCTCCTGTTCCTGCTATGATTATAGGCGGCGCGCTCGATTCGCGTCAGCACCTGGGATGACAATGGGATTACACCGTTTTGACAACTCCATCACCCACTTCTATAATGCGGCTTATTGTTTATGAACGATTAGTTGATGATAGCTCTATAAGGACACACCATGTTCTATCGGCGCTCCCCCGCGCTGTGGCTGCTTGCGATGTTGCTTGGTGCAACGATGTTGCTTTCGGCCTGCGGCGACACATCGTCTCTGTATGTTCCTGATCTGCTGGCCCGCGCCCAAGAGTTCAATGGCAAGGATGTTACTGTCCAGGGTGCTTACCTTGAACGTAATGGCCGCACCGTTTTAGCACTTGGTGTCAGTACACTTGATAATGGCCTCGACGCACAGGCACTTGGCGATGCGATCTGGGTGGATGGGTTTCCAGGAAGTGTTGGGATCGATCTGCATCGCCCTGGCGATTCAGTGTATGGTTTTGTGCGTGTCACTGGAAGGTTTGAGTCGGGCGGTAAGTTTGGCCCGGATGGGGCATACACATATCGCCTCGAGATCTCCAAGGCAGAGGCTATTGAGCGTGTTCGCCGTAATGAGGTGCGTATTGAGCAGAAGCCGCTTGAAACTGGCAAGGTTTCATTCTTTGATCTGACCAAAGATGCAGCCAAATATAATGGCCAAACCGTCACAACCCAGGGTTATTATTTCTGGAACTCGGTGATCTTTGTTCTGGCCGAGGGTATTTCAACCGAAGAGGATGGCAGCAATCCACAGCCAATCGGCAAGATTATCTGGATGGAGGGCTTCCCTCCCGATGCATCGGCCAAACTAAACCTGGGGCCGAACAATAGTTTTGTGTGGGGCCTTGTTGAAGTAACTGGCCAATTCCAGAGCGGCGGAAAGTTCGGCAAAGATGGTGCCTATTCCGAATTTCTGCAGCTTGATCCGAATAATCCGGCCAGCGCACGGGCGCTCCAGCCAAAATAGCGCAGGCGACGGAGCCACGATGTACTACCTCGTCGAGCGGATGGAAGATGCCGACATTGAGGCGGTTCAAGAGGTGGAGCGGCGTAGCTTCACGACGCCCTGGTCGGCGAATACCTACCGCCAGGAAATACGCAATCAGACAAGCCGCTACATCGTTGCTCGTGCTTCACCAACGCTGCCACCGCCGCGTAATCGGGCCGCACCGATCCGCCAGAACATTCTGGAGCGCCTGGTAGCATTGTTTATTGCGCCCGAACCAGCAGCCCCGCCTGACCCCTATCCTATTATTGGGTATGGCGGTGTGGCGCTGTATGTCGATGAGGGCCATATCACAACGATTGCGATTGCGCCAGAATACCGTGGACAGGGGATTGGTGAACTGCTGCTCAATGGGCTGATCGACCATGGCCTCGATCTTGGTGCCGAACGACTAACGCTGGAAGTGCGGATTAGTAATACCATCGCCCAGCAACTATACCTTAAATATGGCTTCGAGCCAGTGGGGAAGCGCAAGCGCTACTATACCGATAATGGCGAGGATGCCATGTTGATGACGACCCCATTGATTCGTGAGCAGGCCTATCAGGATCAGCTCAAGCCATTGCGTGAAAAACTGTATGAGCGACTGCGCCGCACTGCTGAAGCAGTACCCTCAGAGAAGAACCAGAGACCTGATGTTCAGAGCCCACGATCAGGTGGTATTTCTACTCCGAATCCATAGGGGCGGTTCACGAACCGCCCCTACACACCATCGGGGGAGGGGTAGGTAGTAAAAGTTATCGGCTAGCAGTTGCCCTTTCGTGCAGGCGTGTGAGCGCTGACGGTACCTGGAACTGGACCGTACCACGCGGCCTGACCAGCACAAACTGGCTTCGCACTGCCTCCCAACGGCGCAACAGATCTGCCGCTAATGGGCTGCTGGTCACTTCCAGATGTCGGATCAGCAATGCCTGAATATTCTGCTCATCCTGCGCATCCAACTGGCTTAGTGCAACCATCTCGGAATTGTAGCGCGAGCCAAAGCTATGCTCTTCATCAAACACATACGCCAGGCCGCCCGTCATGCCTGCCGCGAAATTCCGCCCGGTTGCACCCAACACCAACACGACACCGCCGGTCATGTATTCGCAGGCGTGATCGCCAACACCCTCAACGACCGTTACGGCACCAGAATTACGCACTGCGAAGCGCTCGCCAGCCCGGCCAGCTGCAAACAATTCGCCACCGGTTGCACCATACAAACAGGTATTGCCGATGATCGAGCTCTTATGCCAGGCATAGCGTGCCCGCGGCGATGGCCGGATGACAATCTCGCCGCCTGCCATGCCCTTGCCAACATAATCGTTCGACTCGCCTTCCAACAGCAATCGTACACCGGGGGCCAGGAATGCACCAAAACTCTGGCCTGCGCTGCCGGTAAAGCGCAGCGTGACACTGCCCTCGTGTAGCCCTGTATTGCCGAACTGTGCGCCAATCCGGCCAGAAAGAGTCGTCGAGATTGATCGATCAACATTGGCGATTCGATATGATCGATCAACTTGCCGCCCATACGTCAGCGCTGGTGCAGCATCGGCCAGGATCTGATGGTTCAGCTCGCTGACCTCCACGCGGCCATTGCGGGCATCCGTATTGCGAATGGCCGCATCTGCGTTGCCAACCCGTTCCAGCAGTGGCCCAAGATTAAGTGTATTGTTATCTGCACGGCTACTGCGGATCTGATGCAAAAGTTCGCTTCGGCCAATAATCTCATCCAGGCTGCGTGCGCCAAGCGATGCCAGCAGTTCACGGATTTCCTGGGCGATATGCAGGAAGAAATGGACAACATCCTCGGCAGCGCCATTGAACTTGGCTCGCAGTTCAGGCCGCTGGGTTGCAATCCCAACCGGGCAGCTATTGAGATGGCAGGCCCGCGCCATCACACAGCCCTCCGCAACCAGTGCCGCTGTGCCGAACGAGTATTCATCGGCACCGAGTAACGCTGCGACAATCACATCGCGGCCTGTTTTGAGGCCACCATCGACACGAACCCGCACACGGCCACGTAGCCCATTCAACACAAGCGTTTGCTGCGTCTCTGCCAGGCCCAGCTCCCAGTTTGCGCCAGCATTCTTCATTGAGGAGAGTGGCGAGGCACCCGTTCCGCCAGAATGGCCGCTCATATGAATCACATCAGCGCCACCCTTGGCAACGCCAGCGGCAATCGTTCCTACACCAGCCTCGGCAACCAGCTTGACAGAAATGGCAGCAGATGGATTGGCCTGCCGCAGATCATAGATCAGCTGTGCCAGATCCTCGATACTATAGATATCGTGGTGCGGTGGCGGCGAAATCAGTGAAACACCCGGCACGGTATAGCGGTTGCGTGCAATCTCCTCTGTGACCTTGATACCAGGGATCTGGCCGCCTTCGCCAGGCTTGGAACCCTGCGCCATTTTGATCTGTAGTTCCTTTGCCGAAGCCAGGTACGCAGGCGTCACCCCGAACCGGCCAGAGGCTATCTGCTTGATCGCGCTATTCTTCTCGGTTGCATAACGGCTTGGATCTTCGCCACCCTCGCCAGAATTGCCCATCCCGCCGATCCGGTTCATCGCCACCGAAAGGGTTTCGTGTGCCTCGGCGCTCGTCGAACCATGCGACATGGCCGCTGTTGAGAAACGCTTTGCAATCGCCTCAATCGGCTCAACTTCCTCAAGTGGGATCGCATCAGAAGCAGTGTTGGCAGCAAAATCGAGCAGATCGCGCAGTTCTGTTGTCGGGCGGCTATGGATCAAGCGACTATAGTTTTTGTAGGTCTCGTAGCTGCTGCCGGCCTTGGCTGCCTTCTGCAGTGCATGCACAACCGTTGGCGAGAAGGCGTGATACTCGCCATCCTTCTTGAACTTATAGAAGCCAGGATGTGTCAGTGTTGTACGAGTGGCCACATGCGGGGGTCGGTTCGAGAAGGCTTCTTCGTGGTGGGAAAGCACAGCCCGTGCAATCCGGCGCAGGTCGATTCCGCCAAGGCGATTGGGCACGCCAGTGAAATACCGATCAACAACCAGCTCACTCAGGCCGATTGTCTCAAACACCTGTGCCCCACAGTAGCTATCGACGGTGGCGATGCCCATCTTCGACATCACCTTCAGCAGGCCCTTCTCAAGCGCATGAATATAGTTGTGCTCGGCCTCATCGGCCAGCTCAGCTGGCGAACGTGGATCGGCTGCCTCGGCATCCTGCCCGCGGCCCTTGACTTCCTCACGCTCGACGGCCAATGCGCGAACGCTTGCCAATGCTAGATACGGATTGACCGCCTCAGCGCCCATTCCGATCAGGCAGGCCAGATGGTGAACCTCACGTGGCTCGCCACTCTCGACAATCAGGCTCACCGCGGTGCGCAGGCCTGTGCGGATCAGATGTTGGTGAACGGCCCCCAGCGCAAGCAATGCCGGAATCGGCACATAGCGCTCATTAACGCCATGGTCACTGATGATCAGAATGACTTTATCGGCGATTGATGCTGCCTCGGCCTCTTCGCACAGCCGCTTGAGTGCCAGTTCGAGCCCTTCGGGGCCACGTTCGGCCAGGAACAGCGCTTTCAGGGTAGCGCTACTGAACGCTGGATCCTGGTGTGCCCGGATCGTCACAAGGTTTTCATCTGTCACAACTGGGCTATTGACGCGCAGCAGGCGTGCGTGGCGGGGAGCTTCTTCAAGCAAATTCCCGCGCCGCCCAAGCGCAAATGAGAGCGACATCACCAGCGCTTCGCGCAATGGATCGATTGGCGGGTTGGTCACTTCCGCAAAGCGTTGCTTGAAATAGCTATACAGCGGGCGGCCATGCTCCGAGAACAGCGCCAGGCTGGTATCATCGCCCATTGAGCCAACCGGTTCCTGGCCATCGCGTAGCATTGGCCGCAGCACAACGCCCAATTCCTCGGCGGTATAGCCAAAGGCGCGCTGCTGCTCACCCAATAATGGCGATTTCGCGGCGCGGCTGGCCGAGCTTTCTGGCTCGTGTGGCTCGCGGATCTGTGGCGAACCAGCAGGTGCCAATACCTGCTGATGATCTGCCAACCATTGGGCATACGGCTTTCGGCCAGCCAACCAGCTCTTGATCGTCGTATTATCCTGGAATGCACCCGTCTTCAGATCAACAGCGATCATCTGCCCAGGGCCAACTTTGCCCTTGTGAATGACCCGCGCATCATCAATGGCCACTGCACCAACCTCGGAACCACACACAACCAGGCCATCATCGGTGAGCAGATAGCGGGCAGGCCGCAGACCATTGCGATCAAGCGCCAAGCCGACCACCTCACCATCGCTGAAACACAGCGCAGCAGGGCCATCCCATGGCTCCATCAGCCCGGCATGGTACTGATAGAACGCTCGCCATGTTGGATCCATATCGGCAACCTGCTCCCATGCCTCGGGAGCCAGCATCGTCAGCCCATGGCGAATATCGCGGCCCCCCATCACCACAAGTTCGAGGGTGTTATCCAGCATGGCCGAATCGCTACCAGTGGCATCCACGATGGTGCTGAGCCGGGCGGTGGCACTGGCCAATGCCGCGCCACCATGCAGCACCGCCTCAGAAGAGATGCGCTCATTGGCGGCGGCGGGTGTCTCACCATCGGCGGCACGCATCCATTCGGCCTCACGAGCACGCATCCATGTCAGGTTTCCACGCAGCGTGTTGATCTCGCCATTATGCGAAACCATGCGAAACGGCTGTGCTTTATCCCAGGTTGGGAAGGTATTGGTGGAATAGCGCTGATGAAAGACTGCAATGGCCGTCTGATACTGGGGATCGCGCAGGTCATCATAGAACACAGGCAGCATCGGGGCGATCAACAAGCCCTTGTAGACGACCGTCCGGCTGGAGAATGATGCAATATAGAACTCATCGAGCTCTTGATCGCGGGCCTGCCGCTCGATCTGCTTTCGCGCCAGGAATAGTGCCCGCTCACGGGCCATGGTATCGGCTGGCGCACCGGCATCCCAACCAATCAGCGCCTGCTCAATCGCCGGGCATGTGCTGCGTGCGCTCTCGCCAAGCGCTTCTTCATTCAATGGAACCACGCGCCAGGCCAACACGCGCATGCCATAGGCCGCTACGCCTTGTTCGACCAGAGCCTGTGCGGTGTTATGATCTGCCTCCACTCGTGGTAGGAAGCACATGCCAATCGCAAGATCTGCAACGGGATAGGCGATCCCACGCCGAGCAAGTTCCCGGGCGAAAAATGCCTGTGGAATTTGCGTGAGAATACCAGCACCATCACCGCTTTTGCCATCTGCAGCAACCCCACCGCGATGGGCCATATGCCCAACAGCCTGGACTGCAAGAGTAAGGATTTCGTGGCTGGGCTCGCCTGAACGACGAGTAACAAAGCCAATTCCGCACGCATCGTGCTCATAGCTTGGGTCATACAAACCACGTTGAGGCGTCTGTTTCGCCATATTGGTAGATCCTCCCCTTATGCAGGCTTCCCTAAACGGGCCAGGATGAATCGGAACCTATGCAGCCGCTAGCCAAGCGCGGGGGGCGCTGGCGCTGGGGAATAAAAAACCCACAGCACTGCTACATTGCTGCGGGCGTCATCGCTCGTGTCTTAGGTTAAAGAATAGTGTAATGGAACGTATATGTATTGTCAAGAAAAAGAGGGCTGTTTGAAGGGACGACACTGTAAATTTGTATATTTTGCTCTTGTGCAAGTACAATTATGCGGCTGAACGCAGGGGTTTATATAGCAACTTAGATACTTTCAACAAGTATAATAAAAACAAAGGTGGCACTGTGATTATTCACAGCGCCACTTCAGAAACAGCATCGAAGCGATTATTCTGCCGCCGCCGCCGGGGCAGTTGTGGTCTTCGGAGCCGGTGCCAATACCTGGCCACCGGCAACATCAATGCCCTCCGTCAGGTAGCCATACTCGCCCAGCTCGGGCATATCCAGGCCAGCAATTTCGTCCTCAGCGCGGCTGCGTAGTACGCCAGCCCGCTTGAGTACGCTAAAGAAGGCATACGAAAGCCCAAAAGCGAAGATTGCGACCGCTGCTGCCTCAAGAACCTGGGCGATAATTTGCGTGTATCCGCCTGCAACAATACCCGTCACCGCCGAGTCGATCCCATTCCAGGCAGCGGTATCGGGGTTACCAACCGAGAAGATGCCAACCGCCAGAACGCCCCACATACCATTGACGAAATGGACTGGGACGGCACCGACCGGATCGTCGATCTTGGCCTTCTCCAGCCATCCGGTTGCCAGAACTACCAGCACACCAGCAACGAGACCGATAATCACGGCTCCCCAACTATCGACAAAGGCACATGGTGCGGTGATTGCGACAAGACCAGCCAGGATACCATTCACCGACATCGATGGCGATGGCTTCTTTGTGCCAGTCAGCCATGTGTAGGTCATCGTGCTCAAACCACCAGCTGCACCGGCCAGCAGCGTATTAACAGCTGCGATTGCCACAAGGTTGATCGGCCATGCTGCCGCTTCCTTGGTCGCATCGGCGGCTGGTACCACCAGGCCAAGGGCCGACCCTGGGTTAAACCCGAACCAACCAAAGAACAGGATGATCGTACCAAGGATGCCCATTGGGATATTATGGCCACCAATCGTGTTGGCGCTACCATCGGCATTGAACTTACCAATGCGCGGTCCAAGCACCATTGCGATCGCCAAACCAACGGCACCGCCTGTCATGTGAACAACCCCCGAACCAGCGAAATCGACAGCGCCATTCCCTAAGCCAACAGTGCGACCCAGGTTGGCAAGCCAGCCACCGCCCCACACCCAGTTACCAACAATTGGATAAACCAACATGCTGACCCAGAAGCTCATGATCACGAAGCCACTGAACTTAATCCGCTCGGCACCCGAGCCGGTCGGGATCGTCGCAGCCGTGTCCATGAAGACCATCTGGAACAGGAAGAAGGCGAAAATACCGGCGCTGCTTAATCCAATACCCTGCAGGAAGAAGCCACTTAACCCAATAACGCCCCATTGATCGGCAAAGCGTAGGCCTGTGCTCAGGCTATTGCCCCAGGTGCCAAGCGTGACGGGCGAGAAGGCCCATGCAGGCGATGCCTGCGTCGCGCTGATTGCCGTCTGGGGATAGCTATAGTTCACCGCACCAAACTGAAATGCGAACCCACAGATCCAGTAGCCAATTGCACCAATGCAGAACACCATCATGTTCATGAGCATCGTGTGTGCGACGTTCTTCGCACGGGTAAAGCCCGTTTCAACTAATGCGAACCCTGCCTGCATAAAAAAGACGAGGAAGCCTGCAATCAATACCCATAGAATATTGACTGCTACCGTGATTGTGTTGGTGTTTGCCTGTACCTGATCCATCTCCAACGTTCCTTTCTTTCACCTCGCCGTCATACACCATGACACGGCGACCCTTTCGGCGCTCTGGCCGACCCATCGTTCATGGATGGGTGTAGTGGTGGCCCGACCACTACGGATAGCCTGTTGCCTCGTGTGCGAAAGAACAGCGCACTATTGGCTAACTGCCAATAGGCGCTGCATCATTGCTCGCGTTATTATGAGGACTTGGGTATGCTGAATAGTAGCTGCCTTTTTACTATTGTGGTAGGGTTACATCGCCTGAAATCTTTTGTGCAAGTTTAGATAGTTTGCACAATTCACCACAATCTATAAGGAAAGGCACCCTACCAGTATGATGGCATGGGTGCCTGTTAAACCATTCTATGCTTGTTGTTATGCTACCAGCAGATCGATACGGACGCGATATATCGCGTCCGTACACATCTTGCGTATCAGCCTAGACCTGCGGTGCCGATGTCAGTGTCACCGACTCTTTTTCGGCATTGCTATGAACAGTTTTGCTGGAGGGGAGTATAAACCAGGCAGTCAACAGAGCAACGAAAATGATCACAGCGATAATGAATTCCATGATAGCCTCCTATGATAGCGTATCCAAAAAGAACAAAGCCCAATTCAGCCTACGATTGATATGCCGACTCGCCATGCTGCGAAAGATCCAGCCCACGTTGCTCCTCATCCTCCGAGACACGTACACCGATAGTGACATCAATCACCTTGAGGAGTATCCAGGTGACTGCTGCCGCATAAACTGCGACGACACCAACCGCCAGTGCCTGAATGCCCAACTGAGCCGGGTTGCCATACAACAGGCCATCAAAACCAGCTGGATTAACGGCTTTGCTAGCAAAAATACCAGTCGCCAATGCGCCAACAATTCCACCAACACCGTGAACACCAAACACATCCAATGCATCATCGATCCGCCCGTGCATGAACATCTCGACGACGAAATAGCCTGCGATACTAGCCAATGCGCCAATAACCAATGCCCCAGATGGCGTAACAAAGCCAGCCGCTGGTGTAATGCCAACCAAGCCAATCACGGCACCAGCAGCAGCTCCAATCACGCTCGGCTGCCGATGGCGAATCCAGGTCAATGTCATCCAAACAAGCGATGCCATTGCCGCAGCGATATGGGTGTTAACAAATGCCGCGCCAGCCAAGCCGTTAGCACCAAGCGCGCTTCCGGCATTGAAGCCGAACCAGCCGAACCACAGTAACGCAGTTCCAACCACAGTCATCGTCACATTATGCGGTTGCATTGGCTCCTGTCCATAGCCCAGCCGCCGCCCAAGATAGAGTGCACAGACGAGTGCCGAAACTCCCGATGTGATATGCACAACGGTACCACCAGCGAAATCGAGCGCCCCAAGAACCCGAATCCAACCGCCAACCGCCCAAACCCAGTGCGCTACTGGCGAATAAACCAACAATGACCACAGAACCGAGAAGATCACAAATGCCTTGAAGCGCTTGCGCTCGGCAAATGCACCCGAAATCAGCGCTGGCGTGATCACCGCAAACATCATCTGATAGACCATGAAGACCTGATGGGGAATAGTTGCTGCATAATCAGCATTTGGCTCCTGACCAACACCATTCAACCCAAACCAGTTCAGCCCACCAATGAAACCACCCATTGTCGGGCCAAACGCAAGTGTATAACCAATCACCACCCATAACACACTTACAACTGCCAGAATGAAGAAGCTGTGCATAATCGTCGAAAGCACATTCTTCTCACGAACCAATCCACCATAGAATAGCCCAAGCCCTGGAGTCATCAGCATAACCAATGCCGATGATGTGAGCATCCATGCGGTATCGCCACTATTGATCGCGTCCAAGTCGCTGCTCCTTACTCTCCACACTCACAGATGATGGTTTCCGAACCCCAAGCCTGAATTATTACTAATGCAAGAAACCGCGTGAGCGAAAGGCTCACGACGGTGTTGCAACATTGCACTGCGTATTCGTTCAGATTCAGGAATGGATTTAATACAAACTTATCATTGAGTAGAGGTGCTGTCACTATGAAAAAGAAACAAAACTTGAGAACCAGTATTGGATTATTTGTACAAATGGCTGATCAAAGATATTGCTTATCTGTAGATCGCAATCCATGATCAGTGCCAACGCATCCGAGCATTCTTCGTCATGCCAACATCCTCTATGATTAAGAATTGTACCCAAACATATGCATCATGGGTATGGTTAGTCGGTACGAATTATTAATATTTGGTTTGGGCGGATCTGCCAAGTGTGAGAGGTATCGATTATTAGCTCAATCTTCATCAGCCTGCGGATTCCGAGGGGTGCGCTCACATCCCCAGCAACGTCAGGATCAACGCCTTCTGGACATGCAAGCGGTTTTCGGCTTGGTCGAAGACAACAGCGGTCGGGCCATCAATTACATCCGCAGTCACTTCTTCGCCACGATGGGCTGGCAGGCAGTGCATAAACAGCGCATGCGGTTGGGCCTCGGCCATGAGCGTGTCGTTGACCTGATATGGTGCGAAGACGGGCCGACGGCGGGCGGCTTCGTGCTCCTGGCCCATGGAAATCCACACATCGGTATAGACAGCATCGGCCCCGGTGACAGCCTCTGATGGCGATGCAGTGATTGTCAGTGTGGCATCGTGGTCGGCAGCGATACGCTGGGCTTGCGCGGTGATCTCTGGATCGGGGCGATAATCCGGCGGGCAACCAATCGCCAGATTCACACCCAGATTGGCGCCCATGAGCATGAGCGAATGGCAGACATTATTGCCATCGCCGATATAGGCCAGCCGAACACCCTGCAACCGTCCAAAGCGCTCCTGAAGCGTTAGCATATCAGCCAGTACCTGGCAGGGGTGTTCGCGGTCGCAGAGTGCGTTGATCACCGGAATTGTTGCGTGGCGAGCCAATTCTTCTACCGTTGAATGGCGAAAGACGCGTGCAGCAATCACCTGCACCCAACGGCTCAGGTTGCGGGCTACATCGGGCACACTCTCGCGTCCGCCCATGTCGATATCATTGGCCGAAAGGTAGCTGCCATGGCCGCCAAGCTGGGTCATACCAGCTTCAAATGCAACACGGGTGCGCAGCGATGGCTTCTCGAACACCAGCGCAAGCGTTTTGCCGCGCATCAGCGGTTCGGGATGCCCACCAGCCCGCCATTCGGCCTTGAGCAACGCTGCCCGATTCAGCAACTCTTCCGTCTCCGTGCGGGTCAGATCTGTGGTGGAAAGATAGTGTCGTGGCATCGAAGATCTCCATGATTCAAAAAAGGTAAACGTTCAGCCATCAGCTTTCGGTATCCAGAAGTCAGAATATACCTTTACTATGCACCAAAAAGCTGATGGCTCGCCGTATTCTGACTTCTGACGCCTGGCTTCTGAATACCGCTCTAAGCAAGCGCAGCGCGGGCCTGAATAATCTGATCGGCGACGGCAGATGGTGCTGTTGCGCCAATAACGGTACGGGCGGCTGGCGAGCGATCCACATCAAACACATCGAGAGTATCCTCGCCAAAGGCCGGATGCAATCCCCGGAATGTATCGAACGTCAATTTGTCGATTGAGGTCGCCTGTGTTTCAGCGGCACGCACCAATTGGCCAACGACTTTGTGGGCTTCCCGGAATGGCACGCCGCGATCCACAAGATAATCGGCGACATCGGTTGCCAGCATGGTAGCATCGAGTGCGGCACGCATCCGTGCATGGTTGAATGTGGCCGTCGCAATGGCTCCGGCTGCAACAGGTAGCGCTAGTTCGAGTGTGTCGGCAGCATCAAACAGCGGTTCCTTATCCTCTTGCAGATCCTTGTCATAGGCCGATGGCAGCCCTTTCAGAACCGTCAGCAGTGTGACCAGGCTGCCAACCAGGCGGCCAGATTTGCCGCGCAGGAGTTCGAATGAATCCGGGTTCTTCTTCTGTGGCATCAGGCTTGAGCCAGTGCTATAGGCATCGGCCAGGCTCACAAACCCGAATTCACTGGTACTGTAGATCACAATATCTTCGGCTAATCGGCTGACATGCACGCCAATCAGGGCGGCGCAGAACAGAAATTCGGCCACAAAATCGCGATCACTCACCGCATCGACACTATTTGGGGTTGGCTCACGAAACCCGAGATCGGCAGCCAATGCGGCCCGATCTATCTTGAGTGGTGTTCCGGCAATTGCGCCCGAACCAAGCGGCAGTTGTGCCGCCCGTTTCGCACAATCGGCCAGGCGCTCACGATCACGCTGGAGCGGCCAGAAATGTGAGAGCAGCCAGTGTGCCAACAGAATCGGCTGGGCGCGTTGCATGTGAGTATAACCGGGAATCAAAGTATCGCCAGCCGCTTCGGCCTGAACCAACAGCGCATCCTGCAGCTCGCACAGAGCCGCATTGGCACGCTGGATTGCAGCAAGCACCCACAGGCGCATGTCGGTGGCAACCTGATCATTGCGGCTACGGCCAGTATGCAGCTTGCCAGCGACCGATCCGGCAAGCTCGCCAAGGCGGCGCTCGACGGCAGTATGAATATCCTCATCGCCTGGTTGCGCCTCGAAGCGGCCCTCGGCAAATTCGGAATGCACAGCCACCAGGCCAGCGTCAAGGACATCCAATTCTTCGGCGCTGATCACCCCAGCCAGGGCGATCTGTTTGGCCCAGGCCCGGCTGCCACGGATATCCTCCGCCCACATACGGCGGTCGAACGGAAATGATTCGTTGAACAGCATCATACGCTGATCGAGCGAGCCAGAGAAACGGCCTCCCCACATGGTGTGGCTCCTGTTGCTGGGAATCGAATACTCATCTATCCCAGATCGAGCCATCCCAGATCGGAATAGCCAGATTGGGGATAGATGGGTATGATAAACGATTTTGACAAGGGCGCTGCCGATTACTTCGCTACCGCTCGCATAATCTGTGCGCGCCGGAAGGCAATTGCTGTGCGGCGGTAGCCATAGCGTTCGGCAACGCCATCGAACACCACGCTATCGTAGCCCTGTTGATCAAGCCACCATTCGATTGTCGCATCGGTTTCAAAGGCAAGCCCCAGTTCGGCTGCTTTGGTTTGAACCGTCGATTGCAGCTGTTCCCAGGCAGTCCATGTGCAGATCAATGGGTAGAACAACTGAACATAATAGCGTTGGCGATTGCGCTCGCGGAATTGGGCGATCAGGCCATTGGTTCCGACTGCACCAAGTGGCAAACCGCGCCCAACTGGTGTGCGCTGCTGGCGCTCCTGGAGCAGATGGAATGGCTCGTGGATTTTGCCCTCGCGTGCCCAGGCCAGAGCATCGGTTGCCAGCATATCCTGGATCTCCTCGCGAACATCCGAGATGCGGGGAATGCGTGGCGGAGCCATGATCTGAATGCGTGGCAATGGATGATTGAGGCGTCGGTTCTGCTGATCAACCCACCATGCATCGCGCACCTCCATTGGCGGATCATAATGGCTACGATAGCGAAACCCACGGCGTGAGCGACCCTCCTCGGCTTCTGCTTCGGCCTCAACTTGCACCATCAGGCGCTGGTCAGCCAAACGCCCGGCAGTGGGAAACCATTCACGAATTGCCTGGAAGCGAAAGCGTGGCGATGTGCTATTCGGCTCTGGCGGCAACTGTTCGTTCAGCGTCCAGCCTGCATCCGATAGCCCGCTCCAGCCGCCGACGATTGCTTTCAGCGGCACATACACGGCCACAACATCGCTTATGTTTGGCAATTCATCTGGCAGCCACATACCGGGCGGCACCGCATCGGCAGTTGGCAGGCGCACCGTCCCACCAAGCACGCGCTGATCGACACGCGCATTTGCCAGATGCACTGCTGGTGCTGCTTCGGCTGGCTGTTGCTCTGGTGGGCCATCGAGATCCAGTTCGGCACCACACTCAATACAGAAACGCGCTTCGCCACTGAGCCGAGCCGCACCACAATGTGGGCAATACCTAGCTGGCACGCTATACTCCTTCATGCATTCAGCTGCGACCGCCGCCCCATTCCGCGTTGGCGGTGAACCCGAATCGCCAGATCATAATACTCGATCAATTGGTCCATCGTGGATTGCCAGGTTCGGCTGCGGGCATAGGTTATGGCTCCATCACGCAGATCGGCCAACAACAGCGGGTTATCGCGCAGCGCCAGCACACGCTCCGCGATCTGCTGTGGCTGCTCGTGATTGTACACCAGCGCATTGATCCCATCGCGCAGCGTATCGACCAACCCGCCCGTCATGCTGGCAACCACGGGTAGCCCACATGCCATCGCTTCAAGCGGAGCCATCCCGAATGTCTCGCTGGTTGATGGAAACACCAGCACATCCGCCGAGGCATAGGCAGAGACGAGCTCATCGCCGCGCAGATAGCCGGTGAACACTGTTGATGTGTTGGCAAACCCAGCCTTGATCTGTTCGGATTCTGGGCCACCACCCACAAGTGCCAGCCGAACGCCAGGCAGATCGGCGAGTTGGCGCAATTGGGGAACATTCTTCTCGCGCGAAATACGGCCAACATATAGGGCAAGCAATTCATCTGGATGCCCACCGCTCAACCGTTCACGCATTGTGGTACTGAATCGATCTGGCTGGAAGCGCTGCGAATCGATCCCGCGATGCCACCAGCGCACCCTGCGAAACCCATTCGCCCGCAGCTTCTCCAGCATGGCTGTCGATGGCACCAGATTCAGATCGGCAATATTATGCGCCGTACGAAACAGCCACCATGCCAGCGGCACGCCCCATTCGCCAACATAGTTACGTGTATAGCTGGGGATATCCATATGTGAAGAAGCCACCAGCGGCAGGCTCAGCCGCCGCGCCATCGCTATCCCCGATGGCCCAAGGAACGCGGGATTGACGACATGCACAACATCGGCATTGAATGCCCGCAGCTCGCGCATGATCCGTGGGCGCGGCAGATTGATTCGTATCTCGGGGTAGAGCCAGAAGCGCGGCCCGCCAACCGGCACGCAACGCGCCCCAGCATACGATTCCGGCATGTCCGGTGGGCCAATTACCAATGCTTGGTGGCCGCACTGTTGAATGCGTTCCAACGCTTGGCACAGAATCGTGACAACCCCATCAATTTTTGGCAGGAAAGTCTCGGTAAAGATCGCAATACGCATTACAGGCCTTCTCACAATCGCGGTGATGATGTCCGAGAGTATACCAGACCCTGAACTGCGGAACTGCGGAACTGCCGAACCGAGTAGTCAGGAGTCAGGAGTCAGAATATCGAGAACCCGCGTAGGGTGCAGACCCATGTGTCTGCCCACCATGATTGCCGTAATTTGATGGATTTCGGGTATATTATTGGGCAGGGTTTGCTTACCCACCGCGCCCCGTAGGCTGAAGCCTGCGACTAGGTGCATCGTCCCCTGGTCACGTCCCTTTGCCGCAGGCTGATGATCTTTTACATTTTAATTGGGTAGAGTTCGGCTGCGTGTATGGAGTGCGGCAGCCATGCTGCCGCAGCGCAAGCATGGCTTGCGCAATCCACATCCGCACCAACGGCGCTAGGTGCAATCTCCCCGATTTCATTATCAAAATCCATCATCCTGCGCATGGAAGAGCATTTATTGTTCTCCCGAGGATTTTCTCGATCCGCATCGGCCCATGGATTCAGGGTGCATCCATCGTTTATTCAGTAGGCTGCCCATAGCAATGCAATCATCCCGATTCATTGGTGAATCTTCATCAACCTGCGACAATCGAAGCCTATGCTCTGGTTGGCCGAGAGATAGTATGGCACCCATCAACCACAACCCTGTACCACCCGCCCGCCCATGGGGCTGCGTCCTGCTGGTGCTGGCGGCTCTCCTGCTCATCCGTGGCATCTGGCTAACCCGACCAGCACCATCGATGCAAACGTGGACGAGACCAACTGACTTTCGTTCACTGCAATTCGATCCACACGGAGCCTTGGTGCAAAGGGATGTCAAAACCCTGAAGTGATATGAGCCTACCAGGTGGTCTGATCCCCCAACCAGCACGCCAGATGCGACGCTGTATGCCGATTGGGAACTTACCGATATGGCTATCAGCCCTGATGGGCAGTGGGTCGCCGTTGGTACCAAACAGGGCACGCTGACACTGTGGACCGGACACCCCATTGGCGTCCGCTCGAGACGCTGCAGCTAGGGAGCGATGGACCTATCGCCCCCATCAGTTTCAGCGCGGATGGGCGTAGCGTGTGCTGGGTGGCGTCCTCGCACACGGCAGATGGGACAAAAACGATCAGCATTCGGGTCTGGGATCGGGTCACTCGCCAGGATCGATTCACACTCACGCAGATTGCGCGGGGTCCGACGTCCGCATTTGACTATCATTCGGCCGACCTGAGTCCTGATGGGCAACTGATCGT
Organism: Chloroflexales bacterium; assembly: GCA_038214135.1. Taxonomy (GTDB): domain Bacteria; phylum Chloroflexota; class Chloroflexia; order Chloroflexales; family Roseiflexaceae; genus JANLSE01. Next base: position 32,305 of record JBBQSD010000024.1, read on the forward strand.
GCTGTTCGGTGAGACGCTTGAGCTGCGCCACATTGATGATAACCGTCCGATCTACCGCATTGCACGCGATCCTCGTCCGTTTGATAGCTTTGGTAATCTAGTCATTAGCCCAGATCAGCAGTGGCTAGCAACCGATGGAGGCGCGATCCACACTATCAACCCTGAGCAGTGGTTGGCCAGTGGCGGGCAAGGGCAGGTCACCATCCGGCGCTTCAGCGATGGGGCGGTGGTGCAAGTGCTGCACGGGCCGCCAAACGGTGATCACCTGGTCGCTTTCAGCCCGGACAGTCGCTACCTGGCGGTGGCCGCGAATACAACCAGCGGGGCTTCTTTGGGCCGGCTTTTCGCGGGGGCTGGGAGCCGGTCACGCTCTATCGCGTGGCCGATTGGCAGGTGGTGCAGACCTTCCAAGGCCATATCGAGGGGGCTTTTGGGCTGACCTACAGTCTCGATGGAAACTACCTTGCGACGTATGGAACCAGGGTCGGGGATCTCACCATTCGCCTCTGGCGCGTGTCACCGCATCACCCGTTCGAGCCACTGTTCTGGTTCGGGAGTGGCCTCACATTGCTTATTACAGCATTCGGGCGCTGGATCTGGTTAAGGCGCACACATCGGGTGTAGCGTTTCGGAAGGGCGATCCACCGTTACCCAATGGGCTATCGATGCGGGCGAACACGAGGTTCGCCCTACGTGCATTGCCTAATGGGCCATCGATGCGGCGAACACGAGGTTCGCCCCTACGTGCATTGTGTTTCGGTGTCATCGAGACGTTTGATTGGCCATGGTCGTGGTTTGATCGCAGCCGAGGCATGCCCAACGGGTGTTGACGAGCCAATCACATCCATTCAGGATCCAGGGACGAAGTCCTTGGCCGGGGGTGGCCCAAAGGGCACCCCGGGTGGCGGGCCACCCCGACCGCGGGTGCGGGGCGCGTAGCTCCGCAAAAACGAGAAGAGGGAACATAGCGAGTGCGGGGCGCATAGCTCTGCAAGAACGAGGGATAGGGCACAGCCCCCACAAACAAACAACATCAGGAAACGAACACCACCCGATCAACCACCATTGCCGCAAACAGCAGTGCCAGGTACAGCAGCGAATATTTGTACAGCCCCCAGGTCACATTGGTGGCATAGTCTTTTTGCATCTTGATCGCGTAGAACAGGAACACGCTGCCAAGCACAATCGCCATCACAAAATAGGGCAACCCAAGCATGCCAACCGGCGTCGGCAGCAGCGTCAGCGCCAGCATCTGCACGGTATACAGCAAAATCTGGCGGCGCGTCTCCTGCTCACCGGCTACCACTGGCAGCATTGGTATCCCAGCCCGCGCATAATCCTTGGCCCGAATAATCGCCAAAGCCCAGAAGTGTGGTGGAGTCCAGTAGAAGATGATCAGCCACAGCAGTAGTGCGCCCCACGAAACCGTGCCTGTCATTGCGGCCCAGCCAACCAATGGCGGGAAGGCTCCGGCACCGCCACCAATCACAATATTATTCCACGATGTTCGCTTCAACCAGAGTGTGTAGATAAACACATAGTAGAGCAACCCGGCTAATGAAAGCAGCGCTGCGAGCATGTTGACCTGGATTGCCAAAATGGCAAATGCCACGATGCCAAGGACGATGCCAAGCACGAGTGCATGCCATGCTGGAATGCGCCCGCTGGGAATTGGCCGCCTGGCGGTACGGCCCATGTTAATATCGACATCTCTATCGAAATAGCAGTTCAGCGCATGCGAACCAGATGCCATCAACCAGCCGCCAATCGAAGTCCACAATACCAGCAGCAGATCTGGTGTGCCATTGGGCGTAATATACATACTCGTGATCGTTGTGAAGATCAGCAGTGTAATCACGCCTGGTTTCGTCAGGCTAATATAATCCTTGAGCAGCGATGGCTTTTTATCCAACAGCACCCGGTCTGTCATCCCTAACGATGCCGAACGCGTGCCAGTATTGGGCAATGTATCACTCGCTCCTCGTTGATCGCCTGGGTATGGCAGCCGATAGGCGAGTGCCACAGTTGCCGCGAGTGCGGCCCAGCACAGCGCCCCAACCGCCAGATGCGCCAACCGAACTGCCGCAGTTGGTGCCTCAATATCGGCGGCTGCCGAAAGAACCTGCAACAGGCCAACAATATTCTGGGCCAGCATGAAGCCAAGGCCCCAGGCTGCCGCTGCTCGTAGTAGTGGCTCTGAGCGCGTTCGCCAGGTTTCAATTGCCAGCCAGAATACCAGGATCGTTGCGATTGCAGCCGTTCCACGATGGATATTGCTCAGCATTGCTGCATCACTGACGCTCAGGCAGATCGGCAGTGTTAAGCAATCCCACAGCGCATCAACAGCGGTGCCGAATGTCCCAAAAACGACAGCACCGAAAACCGCTGTTGCCGCACCAACCGCCAATATCCGATAGCGCTGTTGTGCCGCTAATGCCCGGCCACCAAGCCGCCGTTCTGGAACTACGGCAACCTGCATCACAACAGCAACTGCCGTTGCGATACCCAATGCCAGTAGTGAGATCCATGTGACCATCAGGCCAGTCAGGCTGATCTGAACACTACCAAAGACCGACCCAAGGTATGCTACCAACGCAAGAAGGATCAAACCCCATAGTGTGCGAGTTGGCAGAAATGATCGGCGAACAGGTTCAAGCGACATAACACAGATCCCGTGTTGAGCGACGTGGCACCCACAATGGTACCGGCATCGAAGCGATCAGCAAGCAGTTTGATGTCACGCAGAGTCTAGCACACACCACAACCTGTGTCAAAAGTCACAAAGTCGAGAAATGGCAACATTCGGTTAAGAAAGCGCAAATCAATAATCGTAGTGGCAATTTGCAGCACATAGCTCAGAATGGTAAGATAACCAGGTGTTACTATCCCCGAATATCGGAGGCCACATGCGTGTCCTGATGCTATCGTGGGAATACCCGCCCCACACAGTTGGTGGAATGGGCCGTCATGTAGCCGAGCTTTCAGCGGCGCTGGCTAGGCAACAGATCGAAGTTCATATCATCACACCATTGCTTGGTGGTGGCCTGCCCGAAGAACAGACCGCCGATGGCGTATTTGTTCATCGGATTACAGCCCAACCGATGGCAGGATACAGCTATGTTGCGTTTGTTCAGCAAACAAATTCGGCGCTAGAACGATATGCACGCGCCCTGTGTGATCAATTGGGTTCGTTTGATCTGATTCATGCCCACGATTGGTTGACTACCAGTGTTGCTGTTGCGCTCAAACACCTCTGGCGCCGGCCACTGGTTGCGACGATCCATGCCACTGAGCGTGGCCGACAGCAGGGCAATCTGACGAGTGGCCATTCCGATCAGATCAATAATCTGGAATGGTGGCTAACCTACGAGGCATGGCGGGTGATTACCTGTTCACGTTTCATGGCAGAACAGGTGCATGCCTATTTTAATACCCCTACAGACAAGATCGATGTGGTTCCGAATGGCGTTCACATCTATTCATCGCCATTTCTATCCGAAGAAGAGCGTTCGATCTTCCGCCGCCGCTTCGCCATCGCTGATGCGCCACTCATCTTCTATGTGGGGCGAATTGTGTATGAAAAAGGGCTGCATCTGTTGATCAATGGCTGGCCACAGGTGCTGAAGGTTATTCCAGAAGCGCGGCTGGTGATTGCAGGAACAGGCGATCAGTTTGAGCGGGTCAAGCAGCAAACCTGGGATCTGCACATCAACGATACCATTGTATTTACAGGCTTCATTAGTGATATGGATCGAGAGCGCTTCTATCACGCTGCGGATACTGCCGTCTTTCCATCGCTGTATGAACCATTTGGAATCGTTGCGCTTGAAGCAATGGCAGCAACTTGCCCAGTCGTTGTCGCTTCAACAGGTGGTCTAGCTGAGGTTGTTCGGCTGCACGAGACAGGAATTGTTGTGTACCCAAATGATCCAGACTCGCTTGCCTGGGGGATTCTGCACACCATCACACACCCGGAGTGGGCCAGCACGCGGGCAGCAAACGCACTACGCGAGGTTCGTGATCACTATAATTGGCAGACAACTGGCCAATCGACAATTACTGTCTATGAACGGGCGATCTTGGATTGGCGCAGGGCATCCTGGGGAGCCGAATTGGTGCCACGCCAGTAGGGGCGGTACGTGAACCGCCCGTGGCGTACCATTTGCCCTCTGCCCCTGACCCCCTCGCCCACGCTGGGGAGAGGAGGAGTGGCCCATATGGAACCCTGTGCGCCCCTCCCCACCGGTAGGGGAGGGGTTGGGGGAGAGGGATCAGCAACGACCTGAAAACCTTTCATCTAAAAGGAGGGGGCTGGGCTGAGGGTCTACTTCTCGCCCTCGATTACCGCCTGAGCCGCTGCCAATCGTGCGATCACGACGCGGTAGGGGCTACAGGAAACATAATCGAGCGCTGTGCGATGGCAGAACTTCACGCTCTCCGCCTCACCGCCATGCTCGCCACAGATGCCAGTTTTCAGGCCAGCACGGGTTGAACGGCCACGCTCAACACCCATCGCAATCAACTGCCCGACGCCCTCCTGATCCAGCACTTGGAATGGGTCGTCCTTGAGCAGCTTCTGTTCGACATACTTGGGTAGGAAGCGCCCGGCGTCATCACGGCTCATACCAAAGGTCGTCTGGGTCAGGTCGTTCGTTCCGAACGAGAAGAACTCAGCAACCTCAGCAATCCGATTGGCAGTTACGGCCGCACGCGGCAGTTCAATCATGGTTCCAACCAGGTACTTGAACTCCTGGCCAGTCTCCTGCATAATCTCGCTGGCAACCCGGCGAACGATCTCTGCCTGGATTTTGAGTTCGCTCACATCGCTAACCAGCGGGATCATAATCTCGGGGATGACCTTAATACCCTGTGCCTGGCAGTTGGCCGCTGCTCGGAAGATCGCCCGCGATTGCATCTCGGTAATCTCAGGGTATTCAATCCCCAATCGGCAACCACGGAAGCCAAGCATCGGGTTGGCCTCACGCAGGCTCTCGACTTTAGTATGCAGCTTGTTGGCATCGATACCCATCTTGGCCGCGAGATCGGCAATTTCCGCATCACCATGCGGCAGGAACTCGTGCAATGGCGGATCCAGGGTTCGGATGGTCACGGGCAGGCCATCCATCTCCTTGAAGATACCCTCAAAATCGCCCTGCTGCAATGGTTCGATCTTGGCCAGTGCAGCCTTGCGCTCCTCAAGGCTATCCGCCACAATCATCTCGCGTACGGCATCGATCCGATCACCCTCAAAGAACATGTGCTCGGTGCGGCACAACCCGATGCCCTCGGCACCAAAGCCGCGCGCCACCCGTGCATCATTAGGCGTATCGGCATTTGTTCGCACACCCAAATGGCGAACCTCATCCGCAAAGCTCAGGAAGGTCGTGAAATAGCCATACAGTTCAGAGGCCTCTGGCTTGATGTCACCGCGAACAACCTGCAACACTTCCGATTCGCTGGTTGGCACATTGCCGGCATACACCAGGCCGCCATGGCCATCGACAGTAATATAATCGTTGGCCTTCAGCACAACATCCGAACCCTTAACCGTGATGGTGCCTTCCTTATAGTTGATGCTTAGTGCATCACAACCACACACACAGCACTTGCCCATCTGGCGGGCAACCACGGCTGCGTGGCTGGTCAGGCCACCGCGGGCAGTCAGAATAGCTGCCGCAGCAACCATGCCATGGAAATCCTCGGGAGCCGTTTCGGTACGAACGAGAATGACCTTCTCGCCCTTTTCGGCTCGTTCTGCTGCTTCGTCTGGGTTGAGAACGATCTGGCCGCTGGCTGCACCAGGGCCAGCCGCCAAACCCTTGGCCAGCACATGAATTGTGGCTGCCGCCTTTGGATCAACAATTGGGAACAGGAACTGGTTGAGCATTTCGGGCTTGACGCGTGTAAGTGCCGTTTTCTTGTCGATCAACCCTTCATTGAACAGATCGACGGCAATCTTAACCGCGGCCATGCCGGTGCGCTTGCCATTGCGCGTCTGTAGCATCCATAGTTTGCCACGCTCAACCGTGAACTCCATATCCTGCACATCCTTATAGTGCAGTTCGAGCTGGTGCGAAATCTGGGCAAATTCGCCATACGAAACTGGCATCTCGTCCAGCATCTTGGAGATCGCCTGTGGTGTGCGGATACCAGCGACAACATCTTCGCCCTGGGCATTGACGAGGTATTCGCCATAGAGCACATTCTCGCCAGTGGCTGGATCGCGGCTGAAGGCCACCCCGGTTGCACTATCGTCGCCCATATTACCGAACACCATCGTCTGCACATTCACGCCAGTACCGATATTATCGGGAATGCGCTCGATCCGCCGATAATCGATGGCACGGCGGCCCATCCAGGAACTGAACACAGCAGCAATCGACAGTTGTAGTTGCTCATATGGATCTTCTGGGAATTCACGGCCTGTCTCGGCCTTAATGATCGCCATAAACTGGGCGGTGATCGCATTCAACTCATCGGTGGTCAAGTCGGTATCCTGGCGGCCACCATGCTTGGCCTCGTGCATCACATGCTCGAATGTTTCGCCATCGACACCAAGTACAATCTTGCCAAACAACTGAACGAAGCGCCGATAGGCATCGGCAGCAAAGCGCGGGTTATCGGTCAGCGCTGCCAAGCCCTCAATCGTCTGCTTGTTCAACCCCAAGTTGAGGACGGTATCCATCATGCCAGGCATGGACTCACGGGCACCTGAGCGAACGGAAACCAGCAGCGGGTTAGCCGGATCACCGAACTTCTTGCCAACCTGCTCCTCAACAGCCTTGAGTGCAGCCAGCGCCTGATCCCACATTCCCTCCGGAAACTGCTTGCCATTCTCATAGAATGCGTTGCAGGCCTCGGTTGTGATTGTGAAACCGGGGGGCACGGGCACGCCCGTGCGGGTCATCTCCGCAACACCTGCACCCTTGCCGCCAAGCAGTTCGCGCATCGTTGCATTGCCCTCAGTAAAGAGGTAGACCCATTTCTTGGACATGATTTCAACTCCCTTTAATGATAAAGCGGAACACCCCACGCAGGCCCTAGCGCTGCGATAGTCTCCCGCTGATACCGACTAGAACTCGCGTTACACTATACTTCAGGTGTGCTGATCGTGCAATGTAGCACCAAGTAGTCAGGAGTCAGGAGTCAGAAGAGAGCCATCAGCCGTCAGGTATTCGGGCATAGGGAACAAAGGAACAACACTCATCTCCATTTGTGGTATCTTGTTCTCTAGGTGTGGCGTATTATTTTGCGTTGAATGATCATGACATTCCAAGAAACACCAATGCGTAGGGGCAGACCCATGTGTTATGGCCCACAATAATCACACGGTGATGCCCAATGCGGGCGCACACATTGATGCCCCTACACAATGGATGGGCATGACCTCGACAGTGCAAGAACACACGTGATACTCTTGTTCTGAGATCATTAACATATATATACACGCAATCCCCGCTATCGGCTATCGGCTATCGGCTATGTTTAGGAGCGCTTTCCAATGACAAACCCACAAGCGGAACAACCCGCCGAAGCAAGTGATGCACCAGAGAAACGTATTCGTCGCGGGTGTATCATGATTATCCCGCTCCTGTTGATCGGCGTGGGCATTAACTTTCTCGAATATCGGCTAAATGTCGTTACCATTGTTGGTGGTGCGCTGCTGATCTTTGCGATCATCGGCCTGGTGCTGATCTCACGCGAAGGGAAGAAGTAGCCCAGGAGTCAGGAGTCAGGAGTCAGGAGTCAGGAACACCCTATTCTGATGCTGTCGGTATACCCTTAACCTGTACAGAACAACGCCCGTAGCAGCATATGGCGGCAGTGCAATTGCACGATGCTGAAGGGACAGAAGGGCTTTACAGTAGCCACCGACGCTCTTTCAGACCTGAGGAGTCAGGAGTCAGGGGTCAGGGTCAAAGAAATAATAATCTGTTCTCTCGGTTCCACATTCTGACTCCTGACTCCTGACTCCTGAATACTCGGTGCTCTCACAACGCCCGATACCAGCCCCACACATAGCCAAGCGCCGAGGCATAGGATGCAAACGCCTTCAGCGGTTTGAAGCCGATTCGCCAGGAGGGTGCCGCAAACGAGTAGGGCAGCACAATATTCGGCAGCACAATCGCTGTTCGGAACAGAAGAAATGCTGCGGCATGCAGCGGTGTGCGTAGTATCCGCCCACGCGCTCGCGTCGGGTCACGCCGAACCTCCTGTGCATGGCCAACTCCATACCAGAACTGTTTGCGCAGGAGTGCTGGCAGGCTGGCCGGGGCCGGATGATACGCCCAGGTATGCGCCACAAGCACGAAGCGATACTGGTTGGTGGGCGTTCCGGCCTGTGCCTGATGATTAGGGAGCACTAAACGCCGTACACACACAAAGAATTCGGTGTCAACACCACGCAATAATGTCTGATCGAAGCCACCAGCCTGCTCGAACACAGCTCGGCGGATCGCACAACATGTTGTCGTTATCTCGCAATAGAACGATGGTGGATCGGGGTTGCTTTCGAGTGCCTGTGCAACAATGGCATGCTCGATTCGCGGCACCTCACGCGCGACCCAGCGCTGAAATGCTGGCGCATCGGGCGGAAGCAGCTTCGAGGCACCCGTTACGCCAATTGTTGGGTCGCTGAGCAATGGCGCAACCAGGTTAGCCAACACATGCTCATCGCCCAATACCGCATCATCATCAATGAACACAAGCACTGGTGCTTGGGTGCGAGCCACACCAATATTGCGAGCAAGCCCATTTGGCCGAACCCCAATCACAACCTCGATCTCGCTTGGTTGCAGTGTCTGGCGGCGGATGCTCTCAAGCAGCGGCGCAACCTCACCGGTGAGCGAGGGAATAATCACAGCAATCTGTGGCGTCATCATCGCCCTCGGCGGCTTCCCGCCCGCAAACCCTGGTATAACCCAGCCATTCGTTCTGCCAGGCGCTGCCAATCATAATCCCGTTGCACAATCTTCGGGCCAACTGCACTCATCCGCATGCGAAGCTCGCGGTCAGTCAGGAGCTTCACGATGCCATCGGCAAAGGCGCGTGGCTCATCGGCAATAATCGCACTACCAGCAACATCCATACCCTCAGCAGAAAGGGTCGTGGCCACGATTGGGACGCCAGTTGCTAATGCCTCCAGCAGTTTAATCCGAATACCACTACCCCAGAAGATTGGCGCAACAAACACACTTGCGTTCCCAAACAAGGGTCGCATATCATCCAGGGTTCCTGGCACGCTGATTGATTGGCTGGCCAATGCCGAAATCTCTGGTGGCGGCTCACGCCCTGCCAGCGTCAGGCGAGCATTTGGGTGTGCCTGTTGAACAAGCGGCCAGACCTCGCGGGCCAGCCATAGTGCGCCTTCCAGATTAGGTGGGTGTAGAAAATTGCCAACGAACAGCACTTCATGCTCAATTGTTGGGTCGAAACAGGGTTGCCACACATCGCGATCAATGCCAGATGGAATCAATACAACAGGCAATCGCGGCAGCCAGCGTGCCAAGGCATCCCGATCTGCTGTTCCGAGCGAGATCACCAGATCACAACGCGCCAGGGCACGCAACTCAAACTGCCAGAAGCTCAGCGCGCCAATCAACCGCCGCAACCGGACACGCGGATCACGCTCGGTTCGCGCCCGCCGGATCTGCGATAGAAACCCAAGCGAATGGATGACAGAAACAACGCTGGCATTCGTCGTGCGCGCCACATGCACATAGCGCAGCATCGTCGTAAATTCAATCTGAACAATCTCTGGTGGCTGTTCGGCCCAGCGGCGGCGCACATGGGCTTCTAATGCAGCAGAATATTCCTGCCGCACCGCCGGTGGATCGAGATTCAGGCTATGATCATAGGTGCGCTGAAACGCTCCTACTTCGGCACACCGCTCTTCCAGAGTTCCCCAATCGATTGGTTGGGTGGCATTGGCGTTGGCAAACAGGCTGACAGCATAGAATCTGGCGAGTTGCTGGGCGACATTCCAGATATGGATCGTTGAGCCAGCCACAGGCGGATGCGGCACAAGCGGGCTAAGAATCGTTAATGCTGGCTTTGGCATAAGTTAGCGCACCAATACTTCCAGATTCGAGCCACCAGCCAACAGATCCGCCAGCCGCAGCGGCAGCCAGGCCATCGCCCGAAACAATGGGTGAATCAACACGCGCTGGATGGCTGCTGCTCGTTTGGCCGAAACGCGGCCATCGTCCATCCCAAACCGCAGGCTATGTAATGCCGCAATATAGCTCCCCGAAGAATAGCGCCGCACAGCTTGCCGAAAGCCAGCCTGTGCCAATGCCTGCGCCAACGTATATGGCGTAAACAGGCTCATATGCCGAGGGAGATCATACCCAGACCAATAGCGCCCGCAGATTCGTGCTCCATAGCTGGCAGCATTGGGCACCCGAATGAACAGCGCGCCGCCTGGTCGCAGAATGCGCCGGATTTCGTGCAGACTCGCCATTGGGTTATGTAAATGTTCGAGCACATCCCAGAGTGTGATCGCATCAAAATGGCCTGTTGGATAGCTCGCATGCTCAAATGGCCCAGCAAACACCACAATCCCCAAGCGCTCACTCACGCCACGCGCACTGGCCACATCCGGCTCCACCCCTTCGACACGCCATCCCTGCTGTTGCATCGCCTCCAGAAACAACCCCGAGGCGCATCCGATATCAAGCAATCGTCGTGTATTGCCAGGCGTAGTATCAATCGTATGGTCGATCAATCGGCAGCGCATCCCAAGCGCACGGCGGGTCAGCGCACCAGAAAGACCAATACGGCCACGCAGCCCGGTTTCTGCTGATTCATACGCGCCATAGCGATCTGGATAGTAACGGCTCATACTCGATAGTGACGGTCGCGGGTTCTGGTAGATCAGGCGACAATTCGTACAGCGCACAAGCTGAAACAGGCCAGGAACGTGCATAAACAGATCTGGCCCACGCAGAAACACACGATATGCCGAACCGCCACACAACGGGCAATCGGTTTGTTCGAATACTTCGGGTTTTTGTTGCATTATGATGCCTATGCTGCTGCTTACAGCTTCGGGGCTACGCGCCCCGCGCCTGCGGTCGGGGCGGACTGCCGCCCCAACACCCCCAGCCAGGGACCTTGTCCCTGGACCCTAAATGAAACCAGGTGGTGCTACAATCACTGTGCATCATGCCTCGGCTGCGAATGGACAACCACCGTGGCCGATCATGTGCCGTTCACGCTGATGACAATGGATGTAGGGGCGAATTGTATTCGCCCACAATGATGGTACATTGCGAAACGGTAGCCTCCCACCGCCCATTGGTCATGCCGCGGCTGTGATCAATATGCGATTGTGTCTAGCTCCCTCACCCCTGCTGCGCCGCCCCTCTCCCAGTGGGAGAGGGGCCGGGGGTGAGGGTAGTTCAGTAGTTCTTGGTTCTTGGTATCGGCTATCGGCTATCATACACCCCAAACGTTCGTTCCAGCATCACCCGTTGGTCAAACAATTCCAGCACCCGTTCACGCCCGGCCTGCCCCATACGCTCGCGTAATGCAGCATCGCCAAGCAACCGATTGATTGCCATTGCTAGTTGTGCGCTATCGACAGGCGTCACCAGCAGTCCCGTCACCCCATCGCTCACGGCCTCAGGTGTCCCGCCAACTGCGGATGCAACAACCGCCCGTTCCATCGCCATGGCCTCCAGCACCGCAAAGGGCAATCCTTCTGCCAGCGATGGCAGAACAAACAGATCAAGTGCTGCAAGCAATGACCGAATATCAGCAATAGCCCCTAGAATATGCACCTGATCTGAACGTGGCAAACCAGCAGCCATCTGGCGCAGTTCGGCCTCCTGCCCACCCGCACCTGCCAGAACAACATGCACATTCGGATCAGCAGCCCAGATCATTGGCAGTGCGGTCAGCAGGATCGATTGACCCTTGGTTGGCGTCAGGCGTGCGGCTGTTCCAATCAGTGGCACATGCGGCGGTATGCCAAGGCTATGACGCAAGGTTCCATCATCAGGGCGTGGGCGAAAATAGTGCGTATCGACCGCATTTGAGATCAGCATCAACCGATCACTGGGAAATCCATACTCGTTCAGCAACACATTTCGGTTGCCATCTGATACGGCAATCCCGCAATGTAATGCCCGATACTGGAGGCGGCGATTCAGATACCGTGCCCATCCAGCAATCCGCCCGAAGCGCGGGATCGGCCCAACCAATTGGAATGTCGCAATCCGGCGCGGTACCCCGATCAACGCAGCGGCGATCATCACTTCGGCACTTCGGCGTGGCGCAGGCAAATTAAAATGAATGATCGTCGGGCGCAACTGGCGTAATATTGCTGCTGCCTGTACAATCGCCCGCAAATCTAGCCCGTGCTGATGAATTGTGTTAAAAAAGGAGACATGCGTATCGAGTGCCTGTGCTGCCTCAACCAGTGGCCGGGTTGCCTGGCGTTCGGGCAACAGCAACCCAACCCTATAGCGCTTGCGGTCGGCATTGGCAATCAGGGTTTGCAGGTAGCCCTCGGCACCACCCATCGCATCGCTATCTGTCACATACAACAGTAAGGGTTTCATTCGGCGTGTTCCATTGGTTTATCTGGCCGTAGAGCCGCAAGATTTTGCGGCTCTACGGCCACCGTCGTGCGGGTATTATTGTGCGATCAGTTTAGACGCTCCAGCGGAGCGTCTCTACGCCGACTTCTGACTTCTGACTCCTGACTCCAACATTAAGGCTTACGTGCATAGATCTCCAACCCAATATGCAGATCGCTCCCTGGCCAACGCAGCCTATAGATCACCTGACTCAAGCGCTCAACCAACCGCCAGGCCAGGCCAAAGACCCACCATAAGCGGGTGCGCCGTTCTGCACCTGTCCCAAAATGCCGCAATCTGTTGAGCATGGCATTCAGCAATGCTGGTTGTGTTGGTGCAATCGCAACCACTTTTGGCAACGCAATCACCTGTAGCCCAGCTGATTCAATCGCCCGCCGTAGTGTCGCAGCCGTAAAGAACCCAAGGTGGGCTGGCGGCTTGAACTCGCGCCACTCGTGCGGACGATGCAGCGCCGTCCAATAACCAGTATTCGGAGTCGAGAATGCCAGCACACCACCAGGGCACAAAAGAGCTGCCAATCGCCGGATCTCGGCACCTGGTTCTGCCATATGTTCAATATACTCCCAGGCACTGATTACATCAAACGATTCGGGAGCCGCGTGCAGTTCCTCAAGCGTTGCCACAATCGGTCGTCCCGTTCGTTCCCGTGCATGTGCCGCCATTGTTTCGGCAATCTCGACGCCCGAGACAACCCAGCCACGTTGCTTGGCGACCTCCAGAAAAAAGCCGGCTGCACACCCAACATCAAGCAGCGTTCTACGCATCGGCAGAATCTGTTCAATGCGTATCAAGCGCCCGCGTGCCAGTTGCTCGTGCTGCAAGCGTTGACCAAGGTAATTGCCATAGCCGAGTTCACTGCCCGAAAAATATTCGCTGCGCTGATAGAACGCTTGCAAGGCTGCTGGTGTTGGTGCTGGATCAACAAACAAGAAGCGGCATGTCGCGCATTGGATGATCGAATAGCCAGAACTAGTCAGAAATGGCGTTGCTGCCAGCCCAGCGCAAATCGGGCAAGGGCGATTGATCGATGGCATATTCATGGCTGGCGTGCCACAGCAAGGTAATTGACAGTCTCATCATAATCGACCCACACCCGATCAAGCGCGCCAAAAACCAGATTATTTATCAGGTAGAGCATATACATCCCATAGATTGGCATATATCGTCGCAGGCGCTGCTGAATGGCATTATTGATGATCTGACCAACCGTTGCCCACATGCCCCCCTGTGGCGTAATCTCAATCATTTCCAGGCCGCTCTGCTCAAGCATGTAGCGCAGCCCATAGCGTGTATAGCGATAAAAATCATATGGTTGCTCATGCAACCGCCATGTCTGCGGCGCACTAAGAATCAGAAACCCACTAGGGCGCAGGACGCGAGCCATTTCGGCAATCGCCAACTGTGGTTCCTCAACATGCTCAAGGGTCTGGGTACACAGCACCGTATCGAAGCTATGATCGCCAAAGGGTAGCGCAAAGGCCAGCCCACAGATGTTTGGGGTACCGGATTGCGGCGTAATATCGATGCCAACATATTGCTCAATTGCTGGAAGCCAGGCCGCATATGGCCTCTGCCCACAACCAACATCCAGCAGCCGCCCACGCGCATATACGCCACCAACACGGGCAATGCCGCGCAGCAGTTCTCGCTGATGCAGATAATCGCTATGCCATGGGTTACGCCGTGGCGATGCATGCCGGGAACCACGTTGGCGCTGCTGGTTCGTCATGAGCGCTTCCATAGATATATTTCGGCCATCAGTTCTCGGCTCAACATTCTAGCTCCAGACGTTCCACCGGAGCGTCTCTACCCCATACTCTCACTCCCGACGGCTGAACGCTGATGGCTCTATTCTGACTCCTGACTCCTGACTCCTCGGTTCTTGGTTAGGCGACACAAAAACACCAGGGCCCACAAACGATCCGTGGCACCCTGGTATCTTGTTGCTCAAACAAACCAACGCGAACTAATCGAGGTAGCCGCGCAGCTTCTTGCCCAAATGTGGATGGCGCAGCTTGCGCAGTGCAACCGCTTCGATCTGGCGAATGCGCTCGCGTGTAATACCAAACTCAACGCCAACCTCTTCCAGGGTGCGATAGCGGCCATCCTTGAGGCCGTAACGCAACTGGATAATCTTGCGCTCGCGCTCGGGCAACTTCTGCAACACTTCCTCGATCTGCTCGCGCAGCATCGATGTCGCCGCTGCATCAGCCGGTGTTGAGATTCGATCATCTTCGATAAAATCGCCCATGCGGCCCTCGCCCTCCTGCCCAACTGGCATCTCAAGCGAGAGCGGATGCATCGAGGCTTCCAGCGTACGGCGAACCTTTGTCGAACTGATGCCGAGTGCGTCGGCAATCTCTTCGGGAGTGGGTTCGCGCTGCATCGATTGCTGGAGCTTATGCGATGTACGCTTGACCTGGCTGATCGCCTCGCCCATATGCACGGGCAGCCGAATGGTGCGGCTCTGATCGGCAATCGCACGTGTGATAGCCTGGCGAATCCACCACGTCGCATAGGTGGAAAACTTATGGCCCTTGGTATAATCGAATTTCTCGACTGCCCGCATCAGGCCGATATTGCCTTCCTGAACCAGATCCATCATCGTCAGGCCATACGATGTATATTTCTTGGCAATAGAGACAACTAAGCGCAAGTTGGCTTGGATAAGATGCTGTCGTGCATCATTGCCACGCTGAATAGCCTGTTCGCAGCCCAAACGCTCCTGCCAGGATTTATAGCCCTCGCAATCCATCTGCTGCCGCGCTCGGCCACCCGATTCCATTGCCTTCGCAAGAATAACCTCTTGTTCAGCAGATAGCAACGGTACCTGGCCGATTTCTTGCAAATACATACGTACAGGGTCATCAAGAGCGATATCGGTCAGATCAGGCAGTTCATGGAGCAATTCATCATCAGCATTTGCCTGTGGCTCGCTGATCTCATTCACTGACTCGACAACCCGAATGCCCTCGATTTGAAGTAACGCATAGAGTTGGTCCACATCAGCAACATGCAGTTCGGGCTGGGGCAGCGCCTCTAGAATATCGCTATATGTGAGGTAGCCCTGGGCTCGGGCGACCTCGAGTAATTGCTCCAGGACATTTGCCCACTCCTGGAGCCTCGGTTCTGCGCGCTGGATGATCATGTGCATCGTCCTGCTAAAATTGTACACGGTTCATCGCTCAAAAGCTCGTAACCGTGTAACATACTAGTATCGATAGATGATATTTTTCGGGCACGAAGATGGGGCCGAGAGCCGGCAACTCCTAGCCCCTCCTATCGTACTCTTGACAACAGAGTGCTTCATGGCACCCCACATTGTTACTTGCGTTACTATACCTTGGGAATTGGTCAAAGTCAATCCCTCCCTCCACATACTTTTAAACATCTTTTCCACTTTCTTCCACTTTTGTCCACAGCCACTTTTCCGCACACCCATGCTATAGAACGCATATTCTCCACAGTTGTTAGAATGTATATGTGGATAAATGCTTTCCTCCAATGGCCGCTTGACAGACGAACACGAGACGCATACGATTGCCGGAACTACGAAGGAGTGCCTGTTATGAATTTTCCTGCGCGATTATTAGAAGCCAGCCAGCGTAACCATAGCCAGCTTTGTATTGGGCTTGATCCGGACCCGCAGCGTATTCCAGTTCACTTCCGTTCACATCCAGATCCAATATACGCTTTTTGCATAACCATTATTGATGCAACAGCCGATCTTGCCTGTGCGTTCAAGCCGAATATTGCTTTTTTTGAAGCATTAGGGCTTGTGGGTCTTCAGACGTTACATCGACTCATGAAGTCACATCGCACCGTTCCATGGATATTGGATGCCAAGCGTGGCGATATTGGATCAACTGCCGAAGCCTATGCGCGTGCTGTGTTTGATGAATTGCAGGCCGATGCCGTCACACTAAGCCCCTATTTGGGTAGCGACTCACTTGCGCCATTTTTGAAACGATCCGAAAAGGGTTGTTTTATCCTCTGTAAAACATCGAACCCTGGCAGCAGTGATCTGCAAGATCTCGATGTTGGCGGGCAACCATTGTATATGCATGTGGCGCAGTTGGCAGCCAATACATGGAATACAAATGGTAATGTAGGGTTAGTGGTTGGCGCAACGCATCCAGCAGCGCTTGCACAAGTCCGGGGTGTCTGCCCAGATCTGCCATTATTGGTACCTGGCGTTGGCACACAGGGTGGCGAACTCGAAGCAGCGGTGCGTGCCGCTGTGGACAAGCACGGACGACAGTTCTTGATCAATGCATCGCGCAGTATTCTGTATGCTTCCGATAGTGAAGATCCCGAACAGATTGCCGAGGCTGCGCATGCAGAAGCATTACGCCTACGAAATGCTATTAATAGCGCACGAGATCAATGAGAGGGGAGTATGGCCGACAAAACATATACTGAAGTGACGCTGGCCGATAACCGTAAGGCCCGCCACGATTTTTTTATTGAAGAATCCTATGAGGCAGGGATTGTGCTTTCTGGTAGTGAGATCAAATCGATCCGTGCAGGGCGCTGTAATCTGCGTGGGAGTTATGCTCGAACCGTGAATGGCGAGGTCTGGCTGTATGATGCCCATATTTCGCCATATGAACAATCGGGAACCCATTTTAACCACGAACCGACCCGCCCACGCAAATTGCTAATGCGTCGCCGCGAAATCAGCCGGATTGTTGGGCAGATCGAACGCCAGGGCTATACGCTCGTTCCGCTGCGGGTGTATCTCAAAGGCCGCATCGCCAAGGTTGAAGTCGGGTTGGCTAAAGGCAAGAAGCTGTACGACAAACGTGAGGATATTGCCGAGCGGCAGGCCAAGCGCGATATTGATCGGGCGATGAAAATGCGAACGCGGGAATAACGACGTGACAAGGTGACGACGTGACAAGGTGACAAGGTGAATGTGTTTGATTGGTGTTGTACAGCTTCAACTAAGGATATATCACCGTGTCACCCCCTCACCATGTCACCCGGTCAAGAAAATCAGGGTTCACCGTTCAAGCATCTCAACAGGTTCTGCTGCTGGATCCTGAAAGCAATACCCAATCCCCCGCACAGTCCTGATCAGGATTGGGTTTGCGGGATCATCCTCGAGTTTTTCGCGTAACCAGCGAATATGCACATCAATCGTACGATTCGAGCCAATAAAATCGCTGCCCCACACCCGTTCCAGCAACAGATCGCGGGAAAGCGCGATCCCAGAATTGTTCATGAGGCATGTCAGCAAATCAAACTCCTTGTGAGAGAGTTCAACTTCATGGCGCTGACGCCAAACCCTACGGCTGTTGCGATCCAGTTGAATTGGCCCGGCCTGCAGCATATCACGGTGCGGAACCTGGCGTTGGCGCTCATTCCAGCGCAAAATAGTCCGCAGGCGTGCCAGAAGTTCGGCCATACTAAACGGCTTGACAACATAATCGATTGCACCAAGCTCCAGCCCAGCAATCCGGTGGCCTTCATCGTGCAGGGCGGTCAGCATGACAATCGGAATCGCGCTTTCGTTGGCCAGCACCCGACACACCGAAAAACCATCCAGGCCAGGCAGCATCAGATCCAGAATCACGAGATCAGGATGGATCTCGCGTGCAAGCTCAAGCCCAGTTAACCCATCAGATGCTGTCTCAACGGTAAAGCTGGCCCGCTCAAGGTTGTATCGTAACGTCTCAAGCAGGATCTGGTCGTCTTCAATAACAAGAATTGTTGTCATAGAACCCACTTTACTGTGAGAGATATCTGCCAAACGCACTCATGCCATGTGTACCAATGATAATGACCATAGGTTAACATTATGTTATAACATCGTTAAATTGATCAAACACTTGTAGTTAACATCTTTGTTTGCATCTCGTCGCTGTTTCGTCATGCTCTTGGCTTGACGCACACTGCCTCAAGGAACATAATGAACAAACGTGGGCACCATGCTGAGATGGGCATATATTCGACCGTATGGCCCACATGCGACGAGAGGACTACATGGATATTGCACACCCCCCAATGAAGCGCGCATTGCGTGGTTCAATGAATCCGCTCGATACCGTTGAAACAAAACTACGACAGAGTATTTTTGGCCAGGAACGAGCAATTGAAGCGCTTGTTCGGGTACTCAATCGCGCACGTTTCGGCTTCTCGGCTGGTAATTCACGGCGGCCTCGTGCGACGCTTCTGTTTCTTGGGCCAACGGGTGTTGGCAAAACGGCCACTGCCCGCTGGCTTGCCCAACTGCTACGCCCAGATGGCGAAGCCTTCCTGAAAATAGATTGCTCATTATTTAGCCAGGGCCACGAGGTTTCGGCACTTATTGGTGCGCCGCCATCGTATGTCGGGCGTGATCAGAAGCCACTACTCAACCCGGATATTATCGAACAGGAAAATAGCGTCATTCTGTTTGATGAGATTGAGAAGGGCCAGCCAGAACTCTGGAATCTTCTGCTCCAGATCATGGAGGATGGCGAGATCATGCTGCTCAATGGCGGGCGGCGCGTCTCCTTTCAGAATAGTATCATCGTGCTCACGACAAATGTTGGCGCAAAGGAAATGGTCGATTATCTTGATCGGCGCACGATTGGTTTTCGGACGCCCCAGCAGGATGTTGAGGCGACAGGGCGGCAGATTTATCAGATTGGTTTTGATGCGTTGCAGAAGGTGTTTCAACCAGAGTGGATTAACCGCCTGGACGAAATCATTGCCTTTCGCCCGCTTTCAAGCGATATTCTGCGCCAGGTGTTGGATCGCATGCTCGGCGAGTGTAACGAGCAATATCTTCGTCACGGAATTTCGGTTGAGGTCACGCCAGAAGCGAAGGAGTATATCCTTCACAAAGGCTTTGAGCCACGCTTTGGAGCACGCCCGCTGCGCCAGCAATTGCTGAAACAGATCGAAGCACCACTGGCCGATCTGCTTGCCTCTGGCGGTATTCCGTATGGGAGCCGCGTGCGGGTGGTGGCCACTGGCATCGACCAACATGGTGAGGCGCTTGATTTTCTGTATAGCGATGCGCCAGAGCTTCTCCAACAGGCGCAGAGCCTGCGGTCTTCCGAAGTGGGCCGCATGAGTACCCATGGAAGCGATACGCCCCAACAACCAAGTATTGGGCTATCCGCAGACCGAAGCAACACAATGGAGCATTCAGCTAGCCCATTGGGTGCCCGCGGGCCACGGGTCACTCCCCGCCGTGAGGGGTCATAAGAACCAGGAGTCAGGAGTCAGGAGTCAGAATTAAGCATCCAGAGCACAGAGAACAAGAACCGAGAGAACAAGAGAACAAAAGGTTTTTACCTAAATCGAATCCCTTGGTGTGCCACGCGTTTAACTGTGTGGATACCAAGGGATTTTGTGTTTGACTCCTTGCCTACCGCGGGCTAAAGCCACACGGCTATGGGTGATCGTTCCTTGCCGCAGGTGTCAGTCTGCGGATTCCGAATGCATCCATCAATATTTGGCGGAAGCGTCTCTACACGATCCGGCGTTGTTCGATTTCGGCGCGGGTTGGGATGGCACTGACACCGCGCCCCTGAACGCTCCCGGCTGCAACGCATGCGGCAAAATTGGCAGCCTCAAATGGATCGCCGCTCTCGCGCAGGCGCACAAGGAGTGCAGCCGCAAACACATCGCCAGCGCCAGTTGGGTCGCGCTCCTCGGCGGGGAAGGCGGGGATGTGATGGGGTACACTATTCAGGAACAGGGTTGCTCCTTGGGCGCTGCGGGTGAGTGCGACGAGCGGGCAGTAGCGGGCATAGGATTTAACGAGTGCTTCATCGCCGTGAACATCTTCGATACTCAGTACAAGGGCATCAATACGGCGCAGCAATTCTGGCGCAGGTTGCCAGGGCTGGTAACTAATTGGGCCGGGGAGTTGGCCCCATGCACGCATCCAGCCCTGCGGCGTTACGCCCAGCAATGCCTGTGGAAAGGCATGCACAAATGATTCTGGTGTTTCGGCGGCAATTGGGCCAAGATGCACAATCCCAGCATTGCGCCATTCAGTAGGAATATCATCAAGCGCCAGTGCCCCTGAATCGGTATGCAGAATCTGGACTCGCCCTTGCGGGGTATAGCGGTTTTCAAAGGTTGGCGGCGATAATTCTGGCCGGAAGGCCAACTGGATCGATTCAGGCCAATCGGCAGGCAGATCGGCGGGAGCAGAGACCACTGCGACTCGGCGATCAAGGCGATCAACTGTACGGGCAGCATAGAAGGCTGTACCGCCAGGTGCAATCGTTCCATCTGGCAGAAGATCGCGGGTAAAGTGGCCGAGCATGAGGTAATCCGGAATCATGGCACTTCCAGGTCTATTATATGAAGCTCTACGGTTCGATAATGAATAATGAGGGGTTAGAGGCAAGAAGTGAGCGGTGAACGGTCACGAACCATTCACCGCCGATCCCGACCCCTAACCCCTGAATTCAGACATTTACGCTACTGCTTGGGGTAGATCACAATCTTGCGGTTCTCGCCTTCGCCTGTGCTCTCGGTATAGACGGTTACATCGCTACGGAGTGTCAGGTGAACGATCCGACGCTCATAGGCACCCATTGGCTCAAGCATGAGTGGCCGATGAGTCTGGCGCACACGTTCGGCCATGCGGCGAGCCAATGCTTCAAGGGATTCCTGGCGGCGCTGGCGGTAATTACCAACATCAACAACGATCTGCGGCCATTTCTGGACTCGACGACTGGCCAGCAGATTGACCATAAACTGCACTGAGCGCAGGGTTTCGCCTCGACGCCCGATCATCAGGCTCATGGCCTCTTCGTCGGCACCCTCAACATGCAGCGTGATCGTATCCTCTGGCTCACCGCGCTGATCGGGAACGGTTGAACGAACGGCTGTTACATAGCCCTGGATATCCATCAGTTCAAGCAGATCCTCCAGGATGCGACGGGCGAGTTGCTCAACATCGCCATCCGCATTCGCAGGCGCATCTGCTATTTCTTCATCATCATCAACAACAGTAACACGGACGAGGGCTTCCTCATCTTCGCTGCCCTTTTCAAGTACCTCAATCGCAACCTCGTCGCGATCTCTACCAAGCTGAACGAGGGCAAGGCGAATTGCTTCAACAACACTGTGGGCACGAATCTCGATATTCTTCATAACTGTCCTCGGGTGGCGCGGCTGCGCGCCCAGCGGTGCTACCTGCGAGCCTTGCGGCGGCGCGGATTTAGCTGCCCAGCCTGGCGGCGAGCATTGCTGATCGCCTGCTCAGTTGCGTCGTCATTGGCTTCGGGTGCATCGGAGGTATGTGATGGCTCAGTGAGCGGCGCGAGAACATCCCAGAAATCACGCTTACTGGCAGGCTCTTCCGCCGCCGATACAGCAATCGCGCCCCCTCCAGCCATTGCTCCAGCGAGTGCTGTTGCTGGAACACTTGGCGGAAACAGCCCTGCATCGGTTGGCAGAAATTTAAGGTAATTGGCCAATGAGCCCCAGCCGGATATAACATATTGCTGGATCATGGAGAGAATGCTTCCGACAACCCAGTACAACACGGCACCACTTGGGAAGGTAAAACCAATATAACCAAAGACGATCGGCATAAACAGCATTGTCTGCGTGATGGCCTTCTGCTGTGGATCTTGAATACGCGGTGTTGCCATCAACTGAACAATGAGCTGGAAGATAACCGAGAGGACTGGCAGAATGTAGAGCGAATCGACCTTCCCGAGATCGGCTAGCCAGAGGAACCCGCCGGCAAGCTGTGGCTGCCCAAGGTTCTGTGGCAAGCTTGCGACACTCAACCCTACTGTTTCCAGTGCCCTGACCATCGCACCACCAGCGTGTTCCGCAGGCGAGACGCGGGTGAGGTTATTGACTGCCTGGTACACACCCAAGAAGATCGGGAGTTGGAAGACCATCGGAAGGCAGCCGCCTGCCGGATTGATCTTATATTCCCGATATAGCTTCATGGTTTCTTCCTGAAGCTTCTGCGGATCCTTCCCATATTTACGCTGGAGTTCCTTCATCACCGGCTGGACTTCCTGCATCTTGCGCGCAGATTGCAGGCTTTTGAGTGTCAGCGGCAGAATCAATACGCGAGCGATGATCGTAAAGATGATAATCGCCACACCCGAACTGCCGGTCCATGTGTAGAAGGTAAGTAGAATTTGCTCAAGGAGGCGGACAAAGGCATCCCAAAGTTGCATACGATGACCTCATTCTGTGCTGACGGGTGGCGGGGAAGGCTCACGCCAGGCACCCGCACGTCGTAGCAATTGTTCCACAAGTGCCTGGATGCGGCTAAATTCAACCGTCGTCAGCGCTGACGAGCGAATGATGAAGACGAGGTCCCATCCAGGAGCTATTCGATCATAAATCAGTCGTACTGCTTCACGAAGCCGCCGCCGCGCACGATTGCGCTCAACTGCTTTTCCGATCCGCTTGCCAGTGACAAACCCACAACGGGTGCCACGGCGACGACTTGGCGCGGCGTTGAGAACCACCAGCGGGCTATCCCAGCTGCGACCCTCACGCCGCACGCGTTTGAAATGTTCAGGCCGACGTAAGCGATAGGCGCGCTTCATCGCGCAGACGCTTAGCGATGGCCGCGGCGAACGGCACGGCGCTCGTCGCTGACCGTCAATCGATGGCGGCCGGCAAGCCGGCGACGCTTAAGAACCGCACGCCCATCTTTGGTGGACATACGATACATGAAGCCGTGCTTGCGCCGGCGTGGAATACGCTTTGGTTGCCAGGTACGCTTTGGCATGATGTATTACTACCTCATTGGCGGGAAAGCCCGCTTCGACACAATAGCATAGGCGTGGCGTAAGCCACGCCTACTAGCGAACAGATTGAGACGCTGAAACCAGCACCACACAGCCGCAGATTACCAACCATTATACATAGCATGCGAGTAACGTGTCAAATAGCATGCGACATCAGGTGTCTGCGATACGCCCCGATGACGATGATCGAACCGTGCGGATGCGCCGTCACCGTGGGCGTATGCGATACGCCCCTACTCGTCGTCGCCCATGTGTTGGATGGTGCGGCGAATTGCGTCACGTTGGCGACGCGACCCGCGCTCCTCGGTCTCCTCCGGCTCCTCCACAACTTCATCGCCGCGGCGGCGACGATCCCGCCGACTTTGACCACCGAACTTCGAGAGTAGATCCTCAATCGTTGCATCACCAGTAAATTGCTCATCGGGATCATCTGGTGTGCGATAGACCTCGGCTTCGCGCGGGGCCTGTGAGCGATCCTGACGCGGCGGGCGTGGAGTCCGCTGTTGTGGAACCTGAGCAAACCGATCTGCACGGATCTGCCGTTCTGGACCCGGGCCAGTGCTCATGCCAGCCGGTCGATCCATCTGCTCTGGGCGCTCTGATCGCTCCTCGCGCGGGCGATCTTCGAGCAGCATACTGAGGCTGATCCGCTTGTTACCTGGATCGACTTCGAGCACACGTACCTTGACTTTATCGCCGACCTTGACTGCATCCTCAACCTTGGCGATCCGGCCTTCGGTCAGTTCTGATATATGCACGAGTCCATCACGGCCAACACCAATATCGACAAAGGCACCAAACGTTGCGATACCGCTGACGGTTCCTTCAACGATCTGGCCCTTTTCGAGCTGCTGAAGCCGCTGGGTGCGCTGGGCACGGCGCAGGCTCAGGCTGATGCGGGCACCTTCTGCATCGACCTCAAGCACCTTGAATGTATAGGTCTGGCCGACCGACACGACATCCTCGGCCTTCTCGATCCGGCCCTCGGCCAGTTCGGAGACATGCACGAGGCCATCCTTGCCGACGCCGATATCGACAAACACGCCAAAGTTCGAAATGCCTGTGATGGTGCCTTCGACATTATCGCCGACCCGCAGAGCGGCGAGTGACTCGCGATTGATCTCTGGCTTCTTGCGGCTGCGTGCGCGTGGCTCACTGCTGCGCTCACGATTCCGCATCGTCAGGCTGATGCGTTTGCCATCTGGCTCAACGCTCTTGACGCGCACCTTGACCACATCGCCGATCTTGACCAGATCGCTTGGTGAGTCGATCCGTGTGTCGCTCATCTCTGAGATGTGAACAAGTCCATCGCGCCCAACACCGATGTCGATGAAGACCCCGTAGAGCGCGATCGAGGTGACGCGACCTTCCAGCTCCATTCCTGGGGCTAGATCTTTGACCCTGCGGGGCCGACCACCCTCCGCTTCGGCGGGGGGGGTGTAGCTTGCCTCAGCTGCTTCGGCCACAGGAGTGGCTTCGGCTTCGGCCACAGGAGTGGCTTCGGCTTCGGCCACAGGAGTGGCTTCGGCTTCGGCCACAGGAGTGGCTTCGGCTTCGGCCACAGGAGTGGCTTCGGCTTCGGCCACAGGAGTGGCTTCGGCTTCGGCCACAGGGGC
>JBBQSD010000025.1:0-56292 GCA_038214135.1 Chloroflexales bacterium
GTATCGAATGATGTGCCAAAATCGCCTTGAACAGAGCGCGAAATCCATTTCCAGTATTTGACAATAAATGGATCATCAACGCCATAACGGCGGCGTAGCGCTTGGATCTGCTCTTGTGGTAAATTGCCGCCCTGAGCACGCAATTGGGCGATTTTCACGTCCAGAATAGAACCAGGAGGGAGCTGAATAATCCAGAACCCAACAAACGATACCACGATCAGCAGTATGATCATATTAATAATGCGCCGGAGGATGTAGGCGACCATAGGAATGCTCTCCTCAATGCTGCTGTGCAATGCCACCAACAATGGCGGCGAATGGGCCGATGAACGATTGGCGATGAGAGCCGGGGTTTCAGGCCCAATCCCTCATCGCCAATCATCACCTGCTCATCAATCGAGGTGCAGGTTTAGCCGCCGTGTGCTGACGGGTCGTCCCAGAACCAGGTCTCTGGATCATAAACGGCTGGTGCCGGGATGATCCACGGGTTGACGAAGCCACCCAAGCCTTCCTTCAACAGGTCGTCATGGGTTGGCACGTTCATGAGGCCCTTCTTAACCAAGATGATACGTGGTGGGTTGGAGATCGTTCCGCTGAAGAACGGCCCCTCCGTCACGTGAACCTTGATCATGTCCCACACCAACTGGTAGCGCTTGGTCGCATCCGGCTCAACCTTAGATTTGTCGTAGAGCTCGTGCAGCTTCACAATCGCCGGGATGCTATCCTTCTCGCCATCATTGATGCGAGCCGGTGTGCGCTCCCATGGATCTTTGTCGAGCTGCTCCTTCTCGGCTGCTGTACCACGCAGGGTGTATGCCTGGCCGTGCAGTGCTGCCCAGCGGGAGTTCTCGTCAGCAACGACCCAGGATGCGTACACCAGGTGGTTCGGGCCATCGCCGACTTCCCAGGCCGTCTTCATTGGGATATCGCCAGCAGAATACTTCTCGTCGTAGCCAGTGGCTGGGATGGGCGTCAGCACTGAGTCAACGCCAATCGCCTTCCAGTCACGGACTAAGCGCTCGTTCTTCGAAAGGTGCTCGCCACCAGGTGCCTGGTCAGCCGGGTAGGTGACCTGGATCTGCAGTGGGCTACCATCTGGCAGTGTGCGCTTGCCATCGGCACCCTTCTTGTAACCAGCTGCGTCCAGCTTGGCCTCGGCGGCAGCGACATCATACTTGACATATGCGTCGCGCCACTCGGCATAGGCTGCCTTGGCCTGATCATTGACATTGTACTCAATCGCCTTGGGGCTCATGGTACCTGTTGTCAGTTCGCCAAGACCGAAGTAGACGGCCTTTTGTACGTCGGCCCGGTTATAGGCCAGCGAGAGTGCCTGGCGGAACTCTTTGTCGCGGAAGGCTGCGCGCAGCTTGACATCTTTGACATCCTGGTTGAAGAAGTACATCGAACCAGTGCCGGAGCCTGAGTCCCAGAAGCGAACTTCCAGGCCACTCTTGCCCTCGGCTGCCTTCAGATCCTGGATGTCGGAAAGCACCTGATTATGGAAGTGTGCATGATCGGCCTTACCCTCGGTATAGGCCAACTTCTCAATTTCCTTATCCTTAACGGCTGTGACAATGATCGTATCGATGTATGGCAACTGGTTGCCATCGCTATCAACTGCCCAGTAGTATGGGTTGCGGCCCCAGACAGCCCGCACGCCATCCTCAAAGGTGTCCAGCTTCCAGCCACCCAACCGTGGGCAGTCTGGGTTGTTATGGTTGAACTTCTGCTGGTGAATCTCATAGTCCTTGTTCGCATCTGGCTTGAGTACCGGATTGAACTGCTCCATATAGTGCTGTGGGATGACCCAGGCCGGTCCAATGAACATGTTCGTCCACATGGCCAGGCGATCAGCAGTCAATGGCGCTGGTGCATCGAAGATCATGTCGAACGAATAGTCGTCATTGGCCTTCAGCGTCATCAGGGTACCCTTACCGGAGCGGGCCTCATCGGGTGGGGAGTTAATCGGCTTCAGGCCGCTCGGGAACTCCTTCTCCTTGCCGTTGCCGCCGACGGTGTATTCCCACCAGTAGATAATGTCCTTGGTGGTGAATGGCTCGCCATCGGACCACTTGATGCCCTCGCGCATCTTGAACGACCACTTGCTGGCATCGGCATTGGCTTCCCAGCTCTCAACGAAGCCAGGTCCAATTGCGAGGCCGTCCTTGAGCCAGCGCAATGGCGAAGCGCCATACTGGCTTTCGTGGATGAAACCAGTGATGCCCCAGTTGTTGTTATAGGTCTTATTCAGCACGCCACCATACTTGCCTGGCTTGAGCCACACATGTGGTGGGGTGTAGGGGTTCTTTGGCAGGCGCTCCTCAACTGGCTTGAGCTTGCCATCGGCAACCATCTTGGCCAGCATTGGGGCTTCTTTGAATTTGCTGGTGACGGCTGGAATGGCAGTGGCTGCTGGAACGGCAGTTGCGGCTACTGGAACGGCAGTTGCAGCACCGGCTGGGGCTGCGGTTGGTGCAGCAGCAGGAGCAGCCGTCGGAGCACCGGCTGGTGCTGCGGTCGGGGATGCTGGAGTGCCACCACCACAGGCGGCCAGGGTCGTCACGGCAGCCGAGGCGGCTGACATGCGCAGGAACCCACGGCGGGTCAGCTTCTTCGTACGAAGCATTGGTTATTCCTCCTCATCGAGCAACAGCAACATGCTGTTGGCGTTCCAAACTATGGAACATTATTAGAGAATCTGTACGAGGTCGAGAAGTATCGGGTAAACTTCTGCCGTTGACCTCCTCTCTTTTTGGTAGGGAATATGCACGATTATTGTACTGATATTCCATAGGCTTGTCAAACTTATCAGTTATTTCTCACAAATCATTCATTGTGAGTTAGCCCTCACCCCTGCTGCGCTGCCCCTCTCCCATTGGGAGCGGGCGTTAGGGGTGAGGGCCAACCGATCAGACCCTAACCCCCAATCGCGTTGCCAGATCATTCAGCCATGTGGGGAGTTGCGAAGCACTTTCATCACGAATGTTTGGCATTACTACACGATCAATCCCCAGCGTTGCAAGTGTCAGGCGGCAATCATAGCGATCACGCTTACATTCGATCTTGCCATCTGCCTGTCGGCCATCGCGCAATTGCACATCAACATTCAGATTATATGGATAGACACTCGGCCCATAGGCATAATAATTGACACCCTCCGGCCAGGGGAGCGTCGCATTGATCCGTTCAACCGTCATGCCCTGGCGGTTAAGCATATAGATAACCACTTCGCTATGGGAGAAAAAGACAGGCGGGCGCAGGAGGTAGGCGGTGATCGATCCGGTGACACACAGGGTGATCAAGCAGGATGTGAGGATGAGGGCGCGGTTTGCTGTCATACTCCAACCCAGGATTCAGAATTCAGGAGTCAGAAGTCAGAATTGCAACCAGGGTAGAGACGCTCCAACGGAGCGTCTGAATAGCTACGTTCAGGAATTTAACCTCACCCCGCCCTGCGGGCTCCCCTCTCCGCACCGGAGAGGGGCCGGGGGTGAGGACAGTTCTTTATTCTGACTCCTCAAGACCTACTCCCACGGAAATTTCCCTGCCCGTATTGCCGTCACCCGCGCCTCCAACCAGGTAAACAGCGGCATGTCGTGTGTTTCCGTCAGATCAGGAACAGGTGTTGGGCCAATATTGAGGCGCGGGAAGGCGATTTCGCAGGTATGATCGCCATTCTTACAATCGATTCGCCCGCCAATCTGGCCTTTACCCGGTACAATCACCAGCAGATTGGCTCCATAGGTAATATCGTTGATCTGGTCCGGCCAACCCTGATCAATATAGATTCGTTCATAGGCGATGCCATGTTGTTCGAGGCCATATCCAATCGCATCGACACGTTCTGTGAACGTGCGCGGGCGCAACACAATCGCCAGAGTACCAACTAGAACACACGCAAGGCACAGCCCGGCAATCAGGGCGATGGCGCGTTGGATGGTACTGCGACTCTGCATGGCATACACAAAATAATAAGGTAACGTTGTTCAATTGTATCATGGCCTGAATGGACATACATGGATAAGATGGTGCGTTGTGATCCGTCAGTCTGCCTACGATGGGGCGATTCACGAATCGCCCCTACCTTGTGGCGAACACAACCCATTCATCAAACGCAACCCATTCATCAAACGCAACCCACTCATCAACAATGGACCTACTTCTTCTCGCGCCGCGCTCGTTGTTTGGCGGCCATCAGGCGTGCGAAACGCTCTTCGGCATCAGCAGGGGCAGGCGGCTCGGCTGGTTGGGTTGGTGGGGGCGATGCAGATGAGGGAGACGCAGCATTGGTTGGTGGAGACGCAACATTTTGCGGAGACACACTATCTTGCGTCTGTACTTGTGCCGCAGTGCGTGCCATGCTGGTTCCAGCGCGTTGTTTTGCGGCATTCAGGCGCGTCAGGGTTGGTGCTGTCGTTGCAGATGCGGTTGTGCGTCGGCGCGCAAGCCATGGAATAACATCGCTGGCACGCAACATCAGGCGGCGAACGGCAATATCGATTGGCCAGAGCAACAACGCCAGCCATAATAATGGTAGCCCAATCTCACGCACCGAGCCAACAATCTGTGGTGAAGGATCAAAGGCAGCGCTGGCTGGCGGCCCAACACGGCCACCACTGATTGTTGACATATCGCGCAATAGCTGCGGGTTGGAGCGCTGGTCGCTATATTCGAGTGAATAGCTCACCGCCAACCCACTCGTCACAATTCCCACTGCCTGGCCATTGGCGTTTGCCGCAGCAACCTGGGCCAGATACACTCCTGGATTGCCAGTTTCTGCGATTGCACGATAGCGGCCTGGACCAACCTGATTGAAGCGCAACTCACTACCGGTACTATCTGGCGCAACCAGGCGCGATTGCAACACCAGATCATTAAGCGGGCGTCCCTGCGGATCAACGGCGGTCAGTTCCAGCAGTGATTGCGCCCCCGATGTCGTGGTTCGCAGCGTCAGTGCGCCATTATCGCGTGGTGGCAGCAACAGATCCACCAACCCGCCAACGAAGCTCGGGAATTGGTTCCAGCCAACCCAATCCTTGGCCCATTTGCCCTGCATATCGCTCGTCCAGGCCACCGAACGTCCAAGCCCATACTGCCATTGAGCCAATACAGGTTTGCCATCGGGCGTGACCAGAATCGTCCGCGCTGCCTGTTTGGTTTCGACACCATTATAGCCATACAGCTTTGGCAGGCCGCCCAGATCACGAACAATCGGTGATTGCAGTGCGATAATCGGCGTCACAGGCTGTTCGACAATATCACGTCCAGCGACGATCACGGTCTCCTGAAGAAACAGTGCTGGTACTTGTTCTGCACGCTCGACACGAATAAAGCGCCCGCCACCGCGTTTGGCAATATCGGCAAGATTAGGGTTGGCATCGCTTCCAATCGCAATCGTGGAGATCGTAATGCCCTGCGAACGCATCTGATCCACCAGATCGCCATAGTTACTATCGGCGATGCCATCGGTTAACAGCAACACATGTTTGATGCGGGCGTTTGTTGCAGCCAGTGCCTGAGCAGCCTGTTCGACGCCAGGGCGAATATTGGTGCCACCACCGGCGCTGAAATTGCCAAGCGCGCGCTCAATATCGGCAGCCAGTGGAAGCTGCTGCATGGGCAGAATCGTCTCTGCAATATCATCAAACACCACCAGCCCGATTTGGTCACGCTGGCTCAGCCCAAGGCTGGCCTGATAGACTGCTTCTTTGGCCAGATCAAGCTTGGTTCGGCTACTATTGCCAGATGCTTCCTGCATGCTGCCACTGCGATCAATCACCATGACGAGCGCCAGATCGGGCTGCTTGGTTGTGTCGAGCGGATCAAGATTAACCGGCAGAACATCCTCAAGGCTGCGGCCAATACTATCGGCGGGAGCGCGCCGATACCCTCCAGCGCCATAGGAATCAATCCCACCAATCATGGCCAGTCCACGCCCAAGTTCCTGAACATAGGCAGGCAGAATCTTGAGTAACTCTGGTGGCATCTCGCGGGCAGGGGTATCGACAATCACCACGCCTGCATAATCGCCAAGTTGTGTGAGCGTGGCCGGTGCCTGATTGGGTGCGCTAAGATCTACCCGCACGCCGACAGCGATTAGCGCCGATTGGAGCGCGACGGCTCGCGCGGGTTGGCTGGCGATCAGCAGAATCCGTGGCGGGCCCTGGACTTCGGTGAATGCGGCAGCCCGATTATTCTGCGGTTCTGTGTCGCCCTGGGCCTCAAGGCGGGCCTCGATCCGCCGGAAACCAGCCTGACCAGCCGGAATCTGTACGGCAATCTCGCTCTTCCCTGCTGCAAGCGTCAGATCTTGCACGCCAGCCAGTTGGCCATCGACAAATACCTGCAAGCGCCCTGTTGTTGCATAGGATGAACTGAGCGACACACTCAGGCTGATCTGCTGGCCCTCACGAGCACTGGTTGGCGCATTCAGGCCGCTCACAATCACATCAGGGCCACGTTCGCCAGGTAATTCAATTGTGTCGATTGGCACACCACGTACCGCTGCCAAGCGTGCAGCATCTGCGGCCCGCCCGCTATTCTCGCCACCATCGGAGAGTAATATAAGCCGCTTCTGGGTTTCGGCAGGAAAAAGCGCCAGGCCAAGCTGGAGTGCGCTCTGAATATCGGTGCGGGTTGTGATTGGTACCGAGCCGATGCGGCCCAATTCTGCCAGCGAACCAGGCGCTCGCTCAACCAGCGCGTTCTGCCCGAATACAACAACCGCCGCCTGATCATTTGCTGGCATGGCCGCTAGAGCCTGGTTGATATAACGGCTGGCTTGTTCGCGCTGGGAGGGTGCAACAGAATCGGAGGCATCGAGTAGGAAAACCGTTGTTACTTCGCGGACTGGCCGGATGATCTGGATTCCAGCAATAGCCAACACAAGCGCTATCAGAATGCTGCTACGTAGTGTCAGGCTACCCCACAGACGCCAGGGCACCAACCGCCGAGGCGCTAACAGAGTCAGCGTCCAGAGCATCGGGAGCAGAATCAGTAGCGCAAGCGCTACAGGTGCGATGAAGGAGATTGATATCATGGGCTTCTATGAGGCAAGAGTAATACTTCAGTATAGCACGTTCTTAACCCAACGAACCGTTGCAGAATGAGAAGAATATTGGTGTTACAGGTATATCAAATATGGTAAAAAAGAGTACAATACACGCCTAGCGCCGCTCCCCGTCTGATCCGGCGATTTGGCAATCCATAACATATGGAGATCGCCGTGCCGAATACATCTGACTCTGCTTCCAATTCTGAATCAGAGCAACCCACGAACTCACAAGATCAGCGCAATCAACAGATTGTACTGATTGTTGATGATGAGCAGCAGGTACTCGATATCGCTCGCCGTATGACTGAGCGGCTTGGGTATCAGGTTCTGACGGAGTCTAATCCACATGCGGCATTTGCGCGCTATACAAACGAATATGCGCAGATTGTGTGTGTGTTGCTCGATCTTGCGATGCGACCGATCAATGGCCTGCAATTGTTTGCAATGATGCAGGTGATTAATCCGCATGTGCGTGCGATCCTGTGCAGTGGCTATGGTGAGTCGGATTCTGTGGAAGATGCTATCGGCCTGGGGGTTGTTGGCTTCTTGCCAAAACCCTACCGCATTGACGAACTTCGCCAGGTGCTGGTGCAGGTGCTGGCTGAGAACACCGGTTGAATGAACCACTAAACATCCGCCTTTAGTTGGTGACATAAATCACAAATAAACGGTATTCTTGGAGAATACCCGATTTGTCGATATTTCAGAGGAGTGTCTTCATGGAAATGGTGTTAGTCGCAGGGGCCAATGGTGTTCTTGGGCGGCATGTTCTTACTGCATTGCGGGCGCATGGGTATCGGGTGCGGGCGCTCACCCGTTCTGCAGCGCATGGGCAGGTGTTGGGCAACCTGGCCGATGAAGTGGTGGTTGGTGATGCAACACGCCCTGAAACCCTGACACATGTCTATCGGGGTGCCACGCTGCTTTTTTCATGTTTGGGCCAGAGCGTTAATCTGGATATGAACAATCGCGGGCCTGGCTACCACGCCATCGATTACGTTGGTAATCACAACCTGATTGCTGGGGCAAAAGCTGCTGGTATACGGCGCTTTGGGTATGTTTCGGTGTATGGGGCCGAGCGTTTCCCGCAACTGGCCTATATGAAGGCACACGCCGATGTTGCTGCCGAACTGCGGGCATCTGGCCTGAACTACGCGATTGTATGCCCGACTGGCTTCTTTTCTGCTTTTGATCCAATTCTGGCAATGGCCCAATCTGGCCGAGCGAGTTTGATTGGCGATGGAACCGCGCGCAGCAACCCGATCCACGATGCCGATCTGGCTGAGGTCTGCGTTCAGGCGCTGCTCGCCAACGACAATCAGATTGTTGATGTCGGCGGGCCAGAAACCCTCTCGCGCCGCCAGATTGTTGAGTTGGCATTTGCTGCTGTTCGTAAGCCGGTTCAGATTATTGGTATGCCAACTTGGGCGGCTGGTGCGATGTCGGCAGTCGCGGCACCATTTGCGCCACGCATTGCCGAACTCATGGCCTTTGCGGCAGCAATGTTCACCACCGACATTATTGCACCGGCGCATGGCAATCGGCGGCTTGCGGATTATTTTGCCGAACTGGCAACGCGCTGAAAACGCCGATAGTACCACCAGAAGATCCCTGCACCGCCCATCGTCAGCAGTGCGCCAAGCAGGAATAGCGCCTGGTAGCCCAAGAACGTAATAATATAGCCGCCCGCAAACGCCATCACCGTGAAACTCAACCCCGCCGACATTTCTGTCACTCCGGAAACGGTTGCGCGCCGCTCTGGCGGAACGAGTTCCAGGAAATAGACCAACGACGATGTGTAGCGGATGGTTGAGACGCTCAATATGCCAATCATGCTCAGGCTCGCAGCCGACCAATGTCCAATGAAGGCGATTGGCAAAATCATGATGCCAGTGGCGAGTGTCGCAATGATACACGTCCAGTAATTGCCAAATCGGCGGGCGAGAAATGGCGTTGCCAGGGCGGCTGGCGCAGAGAGTAAACGAGAAAAGGCGCTGATCGTGCCGATTTGGTCGGTTGGCACCAAGAGCGCACGGTCGAGATACACATTAAAAAAGCTCGTGGTGGCAGCTAATCCAGAGACCTGTAAAAAGCGAACAACGCCCATCATCACAATTGCAGACACTATCACTGAAGGCACGAGCAATGTTGGTGCTGCCTCAAGATGCGTTGTATCCCCAGGCGCAGATTCGCTTGGTGTGTAGCCACCCTTAGCGGCGCGAATAGCAAACAGGGCTGGTAGCATAGCCAATGCGGCAATGATCAGCGGGAAGCGATATGGTGCAGGCGATTCGAGCGTCTGCCCAATCGCGTTTGCAAACACAGCCGGCAGAAACCCGCCAACCAGCCCACCAACAAATGCCGCAATCGCCAGCAGAAAACTCTGGATTCCAAAGACCTGGCTGCGCCGCCCTGGTGCGATCACCCCAATAAGGAATGGCGCAGTATTGACATAATAGAGTGCTAATCCAAAATAGAGAATGATTTCATTGCCAACCAGCCAGATCATCCGAATTGCTTCTGGCAGGATATCGGCTAGTGGTAATAATCCACAGCCAAACAGCATCAATATCAGCCCGATAACCAACATATTGCGGCTGCCATAGCGTTCGCCAAGGGCACCGGCTGGCAATGCCGAGATCGCAAAGGTGAGCTGCGCTGCGCCATTGATCAGCCCGATCAGCTCTGGCCCATAGCCAAGCCGCACCAGGTAAAGATTGAACAGGACGGTATAGACACCGCCATCAACAGCGAATCCAACCAATGTTACTGCGCCAAGGTAGAGGAGTGCAGCAGGGCTAAGCGTGCGCATGCTACTGAGAATGCGGGCAGACATCAACGGCTCCGTCTTGCTGTCGGCCAGCCACATTGGCGCCGGGCACAGCCAGTATACCAAAGGATAGAATGTTCGTTGATGTCACTTGAATAAACTTGTCAGATGGGCCATGTTCTGCTATAGTATGCAGCAGTGTCCAGAAGAATGAACATATACGCCACATAAGTAAGAGAGTAAGACGATGGCTTCCAAAAAGGGAAATCGCATTGTCATCAAGTTGCGCAGCACCGAGAGCGCACACATGTACACGACAATGAAGAACCGCAAGAATGATCCAAATCGCCTTGAGTTACGCCGATACGATCCGACATTGCGCAAGCATGTTGCCTACCGCGAGTCAAAATAGGTCGTTCTGCTGGTGTGGGGCTGAGTTTTCGCCCCACGCCGAAGCGCTTCAAGGGTTTGACAAAGCGATATCATCATGGTATCATCCGCTGAGTTGTGGGGGTGTAGCTCAGCTGGGAGAGCGCGACAATCGCACTGTCGAGGTCAGGAGTTCGAGCCTCCTCACCTCCACCAAGAATATCAAGAACATACGGGGCAATAGCTCAGCTGGGAGAGCGCAACGCTGGCAGTGTTGAGGTCTGGGGTTCGATCCCCCATTGCTCCACCAAAATCAAATAACGTCTGGGTTGTACAACATTGGGTTGTTCGATCCAGGCGTTATTTGTTGTGTAGTAATATTGCATTATTCTGATACGAATGGCGTATATGAGCAACGTGAGGTAACCCAGCATGTGTAGGAATATTAAGCCACTGTTTAATTTTGCACCACCGGCAACGGAGGATGAACTGCGGGCTGCATCATTGCAGTTTATACGCAAGATCAGCGGCTTCAACAAACCATCCAGTGCTAATGAAGCCGCCTTCTCCGCAGCAGTCGATGATATTGCCATGATTTCGGCCCGCCTACTCAGCTCGCTTCAATCAACAGCAGCACCAAAAGATCGGCAGGTAGAGGCGCTGCGTGCGAAGGAACGTTCCAAACGTCGGTTCGGTGAGTAGTATAGTGTTTGAGGAGAAATCATGACTGCATACCCGCTGTTGTTTAGCCCCTTTCGCCTTGGCCAATCCGAAGCGCCAAACCGGATCGTCTCGACCAGCCATGGCACGAATATGGCCGCGGGTGGCGTACCGGGCGAACGCCTGATCGCCTATCACGCGGCGAAAGCTGCTGGTGGGTGTGGAACAGTGATGATGTTTGGCTCGGCAGCCGTTTCCGCGCTGACGCCGATCGCGGATAATCATGTGAACCTCTGGCGTGAAAGCGTCGAGCCAGGGCTGCAAGCAACGGCAGCCGCAGTAAAAGTACAGGGTGCGCTGGCGATCAGCCAGATTACGTCTCTTGGGCGGCGCAGCCATCATGGTGCCGATCTGGTTGGCCGTGGCCCATCTGCCAGCAGCAGCCAACTCGCGCCGCATCTGCCGCATGTGCTTTCATTACGCGAGATTCAGCAGATCATTGCCGATTATGCCAGTGCCGCGCTGCGCCTGAAACGGTGTGGCTTCGATGGAGCCGATCTGGCGTTCTATAACGATCAGCTACCGGATCAGTTCTGGACGCCGAGCATGAACCAGCGCACCGATGCCTATGGTGGTAGCCTGGAACATCGTATGCGCTTTTCACTTGAGGTTCTGGAGGCAATCCGTGGTGTGGTTGGCCGGGATTTCATTGTCGGGGCGCGGGTTTCCGGCGATGATTTCATGCCTGGTGGGCTGGATTCGGAGGAACTGCTCGAAATTATTATTCGTCTCGATCAAACACAGCTACTCGATTATGTCACCATTACCGGTGGAACCATTAGCACATTCAAGTCGCGTGGCTATACAATTCCATCGGCCTACTATGGCTTGGGGACATTCGTTGGCATGGCTGGCCGGGTTCGTGCTGCCATCCGCACGCCTGTGATCGTGACAGGGCGGATCATCACGCCGGGCCAGGCGGAGGAGGTGCTGCGCAGTGGTGCTGCCGATCTTGTTGGCATGACCCGCGCATTGATTGCTGATCCAGAGCTACCGCGCAAAGCGCAGCAGGGCCGCGAGGCGGAGATCCGTGTTTGTATGGGCACCAGCGAGGGCTGTATTGATCGGTTGTATATGGGTATGCCAATTGGTTGTGTTCAGAACCCGGTGATTGGCCGCGAGATCGAATGGGGAACTCGCACTCCTGCTCCAATTCCAAAACGAGTGGTGGTGGTTGGTGGTGGGCCTGCTGGAATGGAAGCGGCGCGGGTCGCAGCCGAGCGTGGTCATCAGGTAACACTGATCGAGCGTAGCGAGCAGCTTGGTGGCACCATTCGGTTGGCCGCCCGCGCTCCTGGCTGGGAAGCCTATGCCCAGGCTGTCGATTGGCTTGAACAGGCGCTGCGCCGGTTGCCAATGGAGCTGATTCTTGGCCAGGAGGCGACCGCAGAGTCATTATTGGCGATAGCTCCTGATACAGTGGTGATCGCAACCGGTGCAGACCCACGCCGCCCGCTGCTGCCGGGAGTCGATCTGCCACATGTGGCCACTGTGGCGGCGGTGATTGGTGGGCAGGTGCCGATTGGATCGCGGGTGATTATTCTGGATGAGACTGGCTATACGCCTGGGCCAAAGCTTGCCGATGTATTGAGTAGCGCTGGGCATCAGGTAACGATTGTGACCCGCCAGTATAGCCTTGGTGAGGATATTGGCACGACGGTGCGAGCCAAGTTGACAGAGCGTCTGTTGCGTCAGGGGGTGATCATCACAGCCTTGGCGATGCCAGTGGCGATTTTGCCTGGTGCGGTGCGGCTGCGGCATATGCTGACCGATATGGAATGGGATGTCGCTACCGATAGTGTGGTGGTCTCCTCGGGCGGGGTTGCACGTGATGCACTCTATCACGCGCTGGCCGATGGCCCGAATGTACCAGAATTGCATCTGATTGGTGATGCCTATGCGCCGCGTAATCTGCGCCTTGCAATGGCCGATGGGGCACGGGTTGGGCGGGCGGTGTAGGGTTTCTCAGGCCGTGGAGATCCCCCTCTCCCCAACCCCTCCCCCACTGGTGGGAGGGGTGAAGGCTTCGTAATGGGTTCATACCCCTCTCCCCGGCATGGGAGAGGGGTCAGGGGAGAGGGCAGCAGGCGCACGACGGGCATGCACGAACACGATTGCCGTTGCGATCAGCCCTGTGGCGATCAACCCTCCTAATGACGTCAGGGTGAGCGTATCGGGAGACAGTAATGGTTGCCCCCGCAATGCCTGCCATGTCACCAGCACGACCAACCCAAGGTAGCTGATTGCTCCAATCCAGACCAGCGTTACCCGATGACGAATTGTCAGCCATTGTTCTGGCCGCCGCATGAGTAGGAGCGCCAGGAGCGCAATGGCTTGAATGCCATGGATGCCGATGAAATGGCCGACTCGCAGATCGCCGTGTTGTGTGCTCCAACCCAGGAATGGAATGCCCGGCCCACCATCTGCTGCACCAACAGTATGTGCGCCGATCAGATGCACCTGCTGGCCTGCCTGAAGTGCTGCCATTTGTGTTGGTGTTGGCGGTGGCATCAGGAAGCCTTCTGCAAACCCGATCAGCACAATCAGCAGGCCCAAGCGTACACCCCAGGCCAATATACGGTTCGATACTGGTTGAAGCATCGCCAGGATAACAGCAATCAGTGTTACCACCCAGAATGCCATGATCGTGACCGACATGAATCCCCATAGCGTGGAATCGAATGGTGTACTTACATTAAAGTGCATCGGAACCCCACGGATCGCCTGAACTGCCAACAGGACAATTTCCAGGCTCAGGATGCCACCACTGGCATGCCCGACGAACCCGGCCAATCGGGGGCGCGATTGAAGGAGTGGCAACAACCACAGCAAGGTTGCGCCATACAATCCCAGCGAAAGCCCAAATTTGGTGGACTTAGCCCAGTTTGGCATTCCCAGAACAATCCGAGGATCGAATATCAGTCCAATCACTCCAATGATTGTGAGCAGTAATGCCAAGAATGTGAAGATGGTCAGTGTTGAATTGATCCGCCAGGCACGGCTGAGTAATCCAAACTGGCCAATTGGCCCCAACATAAAGGTCAAGAACAGCACCGGAGCTATGAGCAATGCGGAGATCCCACGTTCACGTGCATCGAGGTATACCCAACGCCCAACCAGCAGATCGAAGGCCAGAAAATGTGCCCAGGCAATTGTTGCGCCAGCTGGTGTCGCAAGCAGTGTGGTAATACCGCTGAGGCTTGGGTTACTGACGGCTGATAGCAGTGTGGCAATCTGTGGCCCGACCAGCACGAGATAGATGGTTGCAGGCACGAGGGCGACCAATGGCGAACCAATAATTCGACGGGTGATCGACCAATGTGGCAGCAGGATGATCAAGAACCAAAGCGGTAGGACGCTCAGATTTGCCAGGCCAAAGATCAGTGTGTAGTCCACGCGTTGCTCCTTCGTTCATTGCAGATAGATGTTTTGCCTGACAAGACTTTACCTGTTTGATGCCTGTACAGGATGGTCATGTGGAGCTATCTTGGTGGGCTATGCAGGCAGGGGTAAATACTGGCCGAAAGAACTAGTTTGCAGCGAGGTTCTCATGAACAGCGATCTGGCGTGCATCATTCTGGCAGGTGGAGCCAGCAGCCGGATGGGCACCGATAAACGGCGTTTGCAGCTATGGGGTGATCACGGCCCGAATCTGCTGGAACATGTATTGGCCATTGCGGGACGTTTGTGCCACGAGCGGATCATTGTTCTGAATGATCCAGCACAATGGCCGCAGCTTGATGCCCATATGGTTGCGGATGCATATCCAGGAACCGGGCCGCTTGGTGGCGTAGCGAGCGGGCTGGCTGCAATGGCATCTCAGCGGGCGCTCGTGCTTGCCTGCGATATGCCATTACTGCGCGTTGAGTTGCTACAAGGGTTGATCGAGGCATCGCCTGGGTATGATGTTACGCTTCCACTGCGCCATCGTGAGCCAGATCGGCCACGTAATCACTTCGCCGTTGAACCATTATTGGCGGTCTATGCTCGTTCGTGCCTGTCAATAATTGAGGATTACCTACAGCGTGGGGAACGCCGGATGATCGCGCCACTGGCCGAACTGCGGGTTAATACGATTGCACCAGATGTTTGGCAAGCCTGGGATACACATGGGCGCTCGTTTCTGAACCTCAATCGCCCAGAGGATATTGAATTGCTGGCAGCACAAAGCAAAGACACTCCAACGGAGCGTCTCTACCCGATGCTTGTGACTCCTGACTCCTGACTCCTCGGTTTATCGGCTATTTCGTATTAGGTATCCGCAAAACCGGCTGCCCATTGCTGCTGATTTCTGTTAGCAACTGGATTGCGCGTTTACGCACGGTTTCTGGCAATGGAACATATTTAAGCGATTGGGCTAATGGTGTTGCGCTTGTCAGGCTCCAATACAGGAATTCGGTTAATGCCTCGGCCTTCGCCTGATCTGCCATCTGTTTATGAACCAGGATATAGGTGAAGCCGCTGATCGGGTAGGCATCCTGCCGCCCTGGCGGGTTCACAATCGAAATACGCAGATCCTGCGGCATCTGTGTGCTGAAGCTGTCTGCGGCGGCGGCAATACTGGCCTCATCGGGCAGCACGAAGGCCCCGGCCGCATTGCGAAGGGCTGCAACTGGCAGTGGTGGTTTCTGGGCAAAGGCATAGATCTGTTCAACATAGCCGATTGAGCCGGGTGTCTTGGCAACAAAGGCTGCAACACCATCATTCTTTGGTGCTCCTGAGCCAATCGGCCACTTAACCGTTGTGCCACTGCCAACGGCGCTCTTCCATTCTGGATTCACACTACTCAAATAGCTGGTGAAGATCGATGTCGTTCCACTACCATCTGAGCGATAGACAACCACAATTGGCGTGCTGGGCAATGCAATACCTTGATTATCGGCAACGATAGCAGGATCGTTCCATGTCTTGATCACCCCTCGGTAGACTCCCGTGAGTGTTTCGGGTGAGAGCTTGAGCGTACGAATACCATTCAGATTGTAGATCACCACCACTGCTCCCAACACCATGGGGATATGCAGCGTATCGGGAACTGCCTTGAGCTCCTCATCATTCATAAAGGCATCAGTTGCGCCAAAATCAGTCAACCCATTGCTGAAATCCTTGATACCCTGGCCACTTCCGGTGCTTTGGTAGCCAATCGTCAGATTTGGAACTGCCTTTTTATAGGTGACGATCCAGCTCTGGTAGAGTGGTGCAGGGAAACTAGCCCCATCTCCTTGCAAGGTAAGCGCTGTTCGAGGTTGGCGTGGTGTCAGAACGCCATCCTGATTGATCGTTGCCAATTGGGATGTTGGCTGTGTCTGGGTCTGATTTGTCGGAGTGGGGGTAGCCTGGCCGCATGCGCTCAGGGCGAATATAGCAACCAGAATGAATATGAGAAGCGATCTGTCGCGATGTACGAATGAAAAGGGCGAATGTTTTGCGAGCATGTCCTACTTCCTTTGACCAAATGTTAACTCTCTTCTCATGCTGAGAAGTGTTGGCAAGTGTAGCACACAAGCAAAAAATTCGGGGCAGCGATGCTGCCCCGA
Source organism: Chloroflexales bacterium (assembly GCA_038214135.1). GTDB lineage: Bacteria > Chloroflexota > Chloroflexia > Chloroflexales > Roseiflexaceae > JANLSE01. The sequence continues at coordinate 16,451 of JBBQSD010000025.1, forward strand.
ACCTACCGACCGAAAGAAATGAGATTATGCGCGGCGGCGAAGTGCCATGCCACCGGCAACCAACGCACCAGCGGCAACTGCGATCAGCCCAAGCGGCAGTTCTGCACCCGAGGTGTTTGGAAGTGTGCTTGGGGCAGCGGCTGGGGTGGTTACGGCAACCTCAACCTTGATATTGGCAAGCTCGCCAACGGCGAAGACATCATAGATCTTGCCTGCTTCGAGCTTGGTGCCCTTCAGATCCAGAACAACTGCGCTCTGACCAGCTGGGGTTACTTGCAGATCATAGCTACCCGCATCAACCGGCAGATAATCGCTGGCTGTTGGGAATGCGAGGCCTGGGATCAGGGTTGGGCCGTTGGCAACCTTCACATCCACGGCTGGCGCATCCGGCGATGCATGAATGACGCGCACATGTGCCTTGCCTGCTGCCGGGGTTGCCAGGTTATCGACAAAAATGGCTGCTTTGATATCGGCCAGTTTGCCAACTGCTGCGATGGTATAGGCCTTGCCGCCCTCGATCTTGACACCCTTGGCATCAATAACGGCTGGCTCTGTCTTGCCTGCTGGAACAACCATGATGTCGTAGCTTCCGGCGGGAAGATCAAGGTATCCGCTGGCAGTAAAGAACGGTACATCGCTCAAGGTCTTCTTGCCATTCACCCACACATCGACGGCTGGGGCATCTGGTGAAGCATGCACGACGCGAACTTTAGCGGTGCCTGACTGTGCGAAGGCGGCTGGTGCCATCAGTAGCGCAAGCAATGCGCCAGCAAGGACGATGAAGATCGATTTCCGATTCCGCATGGTTTGATACTCTCCTGTGGTATGGGCAACCGGCTTATTCCGATTGCGCTGCTTATTTACATGTTCTCTTACGCTATTATCAATACTCTGGATGCCCTCCCAGGATGCCACTTATCTAGCTCTCATCTTTGATTATCGTATTTCCATACATCCATAATTGAGATCTTCTCGAATTGGTTTGTGTAGATGCAATGATTGCGAAGATATATACATATCGCGAGTGATCATATAGCTAACCGATAGAGTCACTCACATATGTGCCGAGTGACATCATTACAGGAGTGAAGAGTATGTCACAGCAAAAAAATCGCTTTAGCCGTCGAACATTTCTTAAGGGAACTGCAGGCATTGGCGGCGGGATCGCAATGGCCAGTTTCACGAGTATGTTTGGGTTAAAGGATGCTTTAGCAGCTGGTAGCTTCGATAATCAGGATAGTGTAGAAACGATGGCCAACCTCGCAGCGACGGCCGAAACGCTGGCGGCCACCAGCTATTACTACACCATCTTGAACAACCCGCTTGGCTTTAGTGATGCAGCGATCAGCTACCTCAAGTTGGCCATGAGCTCAGAGTTGTACCATCTTAAGGTGCTCCAGAGCTTGGGCGGCAAATCGCTGGCACAGCAGTTCTATACCCCAGCGAACTTCCTGAGCGACCTGGCCGTCAATACGGCGACCTTCACGACCGCTGAGACTGCCTTTACCGGTGCCTACTTAGCGGCTACCCGACGCTTTGCTGAGTTGGGTCAGCCACGCCTAGCGGCAACCACCGCGCAGCACGCTGCCACCGAGGCCGAGCACTTGGCCTTGCAACGCCTGATCGGTGGCCAAGTTCCAAACCCGAATGCGTTGCCAGCACCGATCTTCTATAACGTTTCGGATGCGATTCCCGTGCTTGCACCGTTCCTTCAGGGCGGGAGTGGCTTTGTTGGCCCGGTTCCCTTCCCCGGTGAAGACGCCATTACTGCACTAGCGGGTGATATGAAAGCTTTCCCAACGCCCGTCTTCCTTAAAGTCTTCTAGATAGCTCTCCAAATCATTAATCCAAATCAGCAGTGGCTCGATCCAGCAATGGATCGGGCCGCTGCTGTTTATCATTCGTTGGTTGTGACACAATATGATGATAGTATCCACACAGCTATTCATCAGAGCTTCAGATTGATGCACTATAATTAGCCCTAAATGCATGAGTATAGTATGCATAATCTGATGAATGACGAATGATAAGGATGTGCATGATGAGCCAACCATCTACCGCTGCTGTGCCATCGCCAACGCGAATTCCATGGGCCTTGATCGCCCTGGCTGTGATAGTAGCCGTGATTGCTGCCGGTTTGAGCTTCAGCACTGGCGAGGCGCGAGTCTGGTGGGAGGTTGTCACCCTTGGGATTGTTGAAGGCGTGACAGAATTTCTACCAATCTCCTCAACGGCCCATTTATTGATTATTGCTGATCTGCTTGGTTTTAAGAATAGTATTGGTGGCACCTTTGAGATTTTCATCCAGCTTGGTGCGATTCTGGCCGTTGTTGGCTACTATGCCCGTGATCTGCTGACGCAGGCGCGGGCGATCCCAACGAGCAAGCCGACACAGCAGTTCTGGCTTGGTATTCTGATCGCATTCATTCCGGCAGCGGTGATCGGCCTGACATTGCATAAATGGATCAAGCAGGTATTGTTTGCGTCGCCAGCTGTTATTGCGGCATCGCTTATTCTGGGCGGAATCGTCCTGATTGTGATTGAGCGCATTTCCCTGCGAACCACCACCACAGAACCAGAACAGACCACATTCAAGCAGGCGCTATGGATTGGCCTGGCTCAGGTAACAGCACTGATACCTGGTGTCTCTCGATCTGGCGCATCAATCGTTGGTGGCATGCTGGCAGGGCTTGATCGACGATCTGCAACAGCATTCGCCTTCTATCTATCGATACCAACCCTGGGTGCTGCAACGGTGGTGGATCTGATCAGCAATCTCGATCTGGTTACATCTGCTGATCTGGCACGATTGCTTGTTGGAGCTATTGTCTCTGGAATTGTTGCCTGGATTAGTATTGGTTGGCTGCTGCGCTATGTCTCCCGAAATAGTTTTGTGAACTTTGGGATCTATCGGATTATTGCAGGCATGTTGGTGTTGGGGCTCGTGGCAATTGGGAAGCTATAGCTATACGGTATAATGCGCGTGTCTGACGAACGGCAGGAAATACCCCTGGCGTGAAATGAAGTAGTGGTCAACCCGTTCATCGCCCAGAGATGATGACACGACAAATAACAAAAACACTCGTTCTTTCACTGCTTGGTGGGTTAGCTGTTGTGCTATTCCTTGCCCTGGCTTACCCCATCGCCTGGCCGCTGACGATTGATATCGGCACTCGGGATGCCCGATTCGTGAGCGGGTTTCATGAGCCAGAGCAATTTGGCGATACTCTGTTTCGCTGGACGACCGAACGCTCCGAATTGGCATTACCGCGTGCGCCCGCTGGGCAGGCTACAATCATGCTGCGCCTGCTGAATGGCTACCCAGATGGGCAACCCGATCCACGGCTGACGGTGAGTGTCGATAGTCGCAATCTGGGATCGTTTGACATCACTCGTCGGCCAAGTGGTGTGCGCCGCTACACGATACTGGTTCCAATCACGGAGCGGGCCGATTGGGCAACCCATCTGCTGATTGAGAGCACAACCTATTCACCGCCTGGTGATCCACGTCCGCTTGGTGCGGTGCTGGATCGGGTGAGTATTGCACCAACATTGCGCTCTGCAAATATCCCGCCACTCTGGTTGATTGCATCGGCGTTTGTACTCGGTGCCCTGACGACGCTGGCTGTTGGGTTGGCTGGCGTTGGCCGCATCGCAATGATTGCTGTGCCGCTGCTGGTTGCGCTGCTTGTCGCAATCGGGGTTGTGTTGCGCCCGCTGGAGATTCTACCATTTATTCAGCGCCTGGCCGCAATTCCTGCAATTGCCTGCCTCGGATTGGGGTTGGTGCGCTTACTGGTGCCGATCATATCTGCTAGAAGTAACTCGGTTCGGGAACGAATCGCTGTTCGTGGCATCGATCTGCCAATTCTTTTGGCAGTGACATGGTGGATGTTGCCGGTGTTTCAGTGGGCGCAGATCCGTGATGGTGCCTCAATTGGGGTTGGCGATGAGACATTCTGGCTGGCGGGGATTGCAGCACTAGCCGTGGTTGTAGCAGTCGCAATAGCGCTGGCGCAGAGCCGTGATCTGGCGGGCAGCGAACGAGCGGCACTGATCGCCCGCTATGCGCTGATGGCGCTGGCATTGGGTGCGGCCATTCATCTGAGTTATGCGCTCTGGTATGCCTTCACCCGCAGCGGCAAGGATTTCTGGATTCTGTTCAAGGGTGCCCGCGATTGGGCGCGTGGCGGCTCGCTGTATGATCTCGATGCAGTGATGACCAATCATGTTGGTGCGGTTTTTAAGGTTCCGCCATTCTATGGCATGCTGTTCACGCCATTTGTCTTTCAGGATGGGCTGCAAATCCTGTTCTTCCATCGGATGATCAATCTGGGCCTCATGATCGCAACCGCTCTGGTCTGGTTACGGATGTTTCGCCCGTTGCCACGTTGGTGGGGTGTTGCGACGCTGCTTATTTTGTTGAACAGCCGCCCGCTGGCCGATACAATTGCCTATGGGCAGATCGATCTGCTGCTGTTGTTCCTGTTAACATGCGCCTTGTGGGCTATGCGCTCGGAGCGTAATGACTTGGCGGGAATCCTGGTTGCACTCGGAACGCTGTTTAAGGTCTACCCGCTGATTCTGCTGGCCTTCTTTGTGCTAAAGGGCCGCTGGCGTGCCGTGGGCGGCTTCCTCATCGGCATGCTGGTGTTCAACGGAATTGCGATTGCCGTCATGGGCTGGGAGATGCACCGCATCTATCTGTTCGAAGTCATTCCACGCATTGGTGGCACAACATCGTGGGTGGAGAACCAGACCATCTCCGGATTCCTTGCGCGTATCACCGATGTGCCATTTGATGCCCATATTTTTGAGAATCGGGCGCTATCGTTGCTTGGGACGGCACTCTCGGGCCTGCTCTCATTGGCCGCCTGCTGGCTCACACTCCGCCCAGCCGATGGCCGCAGTACGGCTTTTGCGCTTCAGTATGCCCAGTTCTTATTGCTGATGGTTCTGGCAGTACCAGCGGCCTGGATGCACTACGAGACATTACTTGTCCTGCCGTTTGGATTATTATTGTTACACCTCCGCGAACAGGTGGTGAGCCTGCCGCGTGCCGTTGTGATCGCATTGGCCTTTGCGCTGGTCTCGTATGGCAACCAGTGGAGTTTCAATGGAACCACGGTGATGGGCTTCTTAACTATTGCCGGAATCTCATATAAATTCTATGGAATGCTGCTGTTTAGCGGCCTGCTAACGGCCTGCCTGCTGGAACAGCGTATGCCATTATTTGCGCCTCGGGCTAAAGTCGCTCCGCTCCTAACCAAAGCCGGTTGACACGCTCCGTTGCGTGTGGTACGTTAAGCTTCTGTAAAAGTAAATATTGCTAGGGGAGCTGGGTGATCCCAGCTGAGAGGGCGGCACGATCGATGCCACCGACCCTTCGAACCTGAACTGGGTTATGCCAGCGGAGGAAAGCGTTGCGGTTGATATGCCGCCGACCACCTCTGGTCGGTGGTTTTTTTATTGGAGGAATATGATCATGGTTCGACCAATTTCTGTATTATTGATCGCTATTACGCTATTGGCTGCCTGTGGCGGTAGTAACCCGACTGCTGTACCCACCTCCGTTCCAACGGTTGCACCTGTGCCGACCATTACGGCACCAACATTGGAACCAACGGCTGTTACCCCTCCAAGCGTGCCAGCACCAACCGAAACAGCAGCGCCGAGTGGGCAAAATGGTGAATTGGTGCTGATGACCCACGATAGCTTTGCGGTCAGCAAAGAGGTTATCGCTGAATTTGAACAGCGCGAGGGTGTGAAAGTCACGGTGCTGCCAGCTGGCGATGCAGGCACAGCACTGAATAAGGCGATTCTGAGCAGGGATGCGCCGCTCGCCGATCTGCTCTTTGGGGTCGATAATACCTTTCTTAGCCTGGCACTCGAAGCCGCTATTTTCGATCCATACCAGTCGCCAGCACTGGCAGCCATCCCCGAACGCTTTCGGCTTGATCCAACGTCCCAATTAGTGCCAGTGGATTATGGCTATGTGTCGATCAACTATGACAAAGCCTATCTAAAGCAGAAGAATCTAACTCCGCCAACAACACTGCGCGATCTGACCAAGCCAGAATGGAAGAGCATGCTGGTCGTTGAGAACCCAGCGACATCATCGCCAGGGTTGGCCTTCTTGCTTGCTACGGTTGCCGAATTTGGTACAGAGGGTAGCTACACCTATCTCGATTATTGGCGCGATCTGCGGGCCAATGATGTGCTGGTGGTTGAGGGGTGGAGCGATGCCTATTCCACACAATTCAGCGGTGCCAGCGGCAAAGGCCCACGCCCACTGGTCGTCTCCTATGCAACCAGCCCGGCAGCCGAGGTCTATTTCAGCGAAGGCAAACTCAGTGAGCCGCCAACTGGCAGTCTGAATATCGGCAGCTTTTTGCAGATCGAGTTTATTGGCATCCTGAAGGGTACCAAACAGCGTGCATTGGCCGAGCGCTTCATCGATTATATGCTCAGCAAGCGCTTCCAGGAGGATATCCCGCTGCAGATGTTTGTTTATCCTGTGTTGCCAGATGCAGCACTGCCGGATGTGTTCACCAAGTTTGCACCAGTACCGGATGCGCCTGCGAATGTGACACCCCAGCAGATTGGGCAGAATCGTGAGAATTGGATTGAGGCCTGGACGAAGGTTGTGCTACGATAGCGATGGGGTACGACATATGTTTTTGAAATGTCCCGTCGCATGTTCGGCAATAATCGTAGGGGCGGTTCGTGAACCGCCCACCGATGGGCTGGCCAATGCGGGCGATTCACGAACCACCCCTACCCCGGATGACGCCGTTGTGGCCTATCGAGAGAATACGTCACACGAATAGTTAGATACCCCCGCCCCGTATACGGGCATATTGGTGCTATACTGAATAGTGGGTTTCAGCCAATTCTATACTATGGAGTGACATCATGATCGATTTTACCCCAGTTCGAAACAAGGAAAAATCCTATCGGGAACTGCTTGGTCACTATACGGTTGCTGAGTTAAAGCAGCTGACCAACGAAATGATCGATCTGCAGTTGTTCTTGATCACTGAAAGCAGCGATGCGGATGTTGTGTTTGTGCCAAGTGACCCAAAAGCCAACGACACCTTTGCCGATAACAGCGATGTTGTGGATTTGCCCTGGACGCTTGGCCATGTGATTGTGCATGTGACGGCATCATCCGAGGAATCGGCGGCAATTGCTGTTGAATTGGCCCGTGGCGTGCCCCATCGTGGTGGCCGTTCCCGCAGCGAAGTGCCATGGGAAACGGTAACGTCGATAACGCAGTGCCGTGATCGGCTGGAAGAGAGCCGCCGTATGCGGCTGGCAAGCCTGGATATGTGGCCAAACACTCCCGATCTGGAGAATAGCTACGCCTGGCGTGAGGGTATGGAGCCATTCAATGCTCCAACTCGTTTCTGCCTGGGCTTTGCCCACGATGATGATCACCTCAACCAGATCCGTGATATCGTCCAGCAGGCCAGGGCTGCCCGTTCCTAATTGGGTTGCATAGAATGAATGGCGGCGGCTGAATGCGCCAACGTGCTCACATCCAATCGCCGCCATCATCTGCGAATAGGCTTCGACGGATCTTACTGTCGCTCATTCCCATCTGCTTTCTGATAGTGCTGTTCCTCTACCCGCTTGCTGCGATCCTGCGCTTGAGCCTCTCACAACCCGCAATCACAGAATTACTTGGCGACCCATATTATCGCGGGGTTGCTTGGTTCAGTTTCTGGCAGGCGCTGCTTTCAACCATCCTGACGCTCGCTATAGGCCTGCCTGCTGCCTTCGTGTTTGCACGGTTACGCTTCCCAGGCCGTTCGTTGCTGCGGGCACTCACGACAGTTCCCTTCGTTCTGCCAACCGTTGTCACAGCGGCTGGGTTCTCGGCACTCCTGGGAACAGGCGGCCTGCTTGGCGATCTCGCCCGTTGGCTAGGGCTGCCACCGCCGCAGGTCATTGGAACGCTTGCAATTATACTGTTCGCGCATGTGTTCTATAATGTTGGCGTTGTCGTGCGCTTGGTTGGCGGGCTATGGGCAGCACTCGATCCACGTTTGGAACAGGCCGCAGCCATGTTGGGTGCGACGCGCCTGCGCATCTTCCGTATGGTGACGCTGCCACTGCTCAGGCCAGCAATTGGCGCAGCAGCACTATTGGTTTTTATCTTCACCTTTGGTAGCTTTGGCGTTGTATTGCTGTTGGGTGGGCCGCGCATGGCCACGCTGGAAGTCGAGATCTATCGGCAAACGACCCAACGGCTCAATCTTGAGGTTGCTGCTGGCCTTGCGCTCGTACAGGTGCTGGTGACACTGCTCGCTGGTTGGATGTACCTGCATCTCACAACCAGGCAGGCAGGCAGAAGCAATCTCCGTGCTCGCAGCGAAGCCCTGCGCCCTGCGCGTGATTGGGCGGAGCGCCTGCTTCTGGCTGGTGTGGTGGGAGTGTTGCTGCTGCTGACACTGCCATTGCCAGCGCTGGCATGGCGCTCGGTAACATTGCCATCTCTACCAAATGGCCCATCCGAGCTGACACTGTCATACTATCAGCACCTGAGCGAGAACCGTCGCGGTGCGCTGTTCTTTGTACCACCTGCACAGGCAATCCTCAACTCGGTTGGGTTTGGGCTGGCGGCGACGCTCTTGGCGCTGGCAGTTGGTGTTCCAGCAGCATATCTCGTCACGAGGCGGCCAGCGATAGCATCACGAAGCCAGCGGATCACAATGGCACTCCTCGATCTGCTGTTCACATTGCCACTTGGGATCAGCGCCGTCATGCTTGGCCTGGGCTATATCGTTGCCTGGGGGCCATTTGGCTTACTGCGCTCACCGCTGCTCATTCCAGCAGCGCATGCGCTACTGGCGTTTCCCCTGGTTGTGCGAACGCTCGTCCCGGCCTTGCGTGGCCTGAGCCCCACGCTCCGCGAAGCCGCTCGTATGCTGGGTGCCAGCCCAGAGCGTGTGCTATTGCACATCGATCTGCCATTGCTCACCCCAGCATTACTGGCAGCAGCAGTCCTGGCCTTTACGGCATCCCTTGGCGAATTTGGCGCAGCATTACTGCTTGCCCGCCCCGAATATCCAACCGTGCCAATGGTGATTGGGCGCCTGCTGGGCCAGCCTGGTTCTGCCAACTATGGCCAGGCACTAGCACTCAGCACCATCCTGATGCTCGTGAGTATTGTTGGGTTCCTGCTGCTTGAACGCATCCGGCCAGCTGGTGTTGCGGAGGTATGAAGGAAACGAGTATTCAGAAGTCAGAATGAAGCATCCAGAACCACCCTCACCCCCAGCCCCTCTCCCTTGGGGAGAGGGCTGGGGTGAGGGAGAAAACGGCCAAGCTCAGACGCCTATCGAGGTATCTCTACGTGCTGCCTTCGTACCGATGCGATGCATCGCTGCTGACTCCTACCGTTGCAGAAACTCTGCCAGCAATCCATGGAAATGATGAACGCCATTTTCGCGCGCAACCGAGAAGCGCCCGGTATTGTAGACCCGTGATTTGAGGCGTTGCTGAACAAGCTCACAGATTTCGATATCTTCTTTCTGCACGAGATCACTGAATTCAAACGATTTGGCGAAATCCTCGGCGGCATTTGGCCGATCGGCATCAAGAACATACCACTCAAAGATTGTGACTGTTTTGTCTGGGCCAAGTGGCAGAATAATATTGATCTGCACATTGTCCGGGTAGATATTCAGCATCAGGTTTGGGAACACCCAATAGTACAGAGCCTGTGCAGCGGCCCCATCATCCAGATTGCGGCGGTAGAGCGAATCTGGCTTCTCACGGATTGGCGCAAATTGTTTTGAATAATAACGGAATGTATCAACCCGATATTGCTTATAGTCGATCTCCTTGAACAATCCAGGGTGCGCTGCCGGAATGTGATAGCCCTCAAGGTAGTTATCGACATACACCTTCCAGTTACAGTTGATCTCATAATCGACGCGCTTATAGAAGCCCATACGCTCGATTGGCATGTGCTTGGTTTCTTCTGGAATGGCTCCCAGTGCTTCCTGAAGCGATGGCGCTTCATTGTTCAGGTTCACGAACACAAACGGTCCCCAACTATCGACGCGTACAGGCACTAACCCGAATACGGCTTTGTCGAAGCCCTGAACACCCTCGAATTCCGGGGTGTGCAGCAACGTCCCATCGAGCCCGTAGGTCCAGGCGTGATACAGGCATTGCAGCGTTTTGCGGTTGCCACAGCCCTGTGCAACGGCACCGGCCCGATGGCGGCACACGTTATAGAAGGCATGCAATGCCCCGGTTGTATCGCGGGTGATGACTAATGGCTCCTGATTGACGGTACAGGTAAAGAAATCGCCAGCCTGCCGCACCTGTTCCAATCGCCCAACCAGTTGCCAGGTTCGGCAGAAGATCTGTTCCTGTTCAATTGGCAGCATCGCTGGATCCGTGTACCAGCGGGCGGGGATCGTCGTTGCACGAGCCAGATCCGGCTCGAACGTGAAACTGCGGAGTGTGTCCATCGTGTATTTCCTCTTCTTCGAGTATTCAGGAGTCAGGCGTCAGAATCTTCAGTTCTGCCACTGCCGCTGTTATATGAAACTGACGCATAGTAAGCACCTTCTGACTCCTGACTCCTGACTTCTGACTCCTAATAGCTGAAAGCTACTATTCAGCATTATTTTGCGCCCGAATGGCCTTTTGTGCAACATGCCGCGCCTGCAGCACGCCCAGCACCAGGCTGAATCCAAACACAATGTTAAAATCTGTCGTATAATATAAACATAATCTGCGGAATGTTGTACATACTCAACCATGTGTGTTGTGAAAGCTTACTACCCGTAAGGGTTATGGAGCCATTTTGTGTTGACGCAAGGTGTGTAATGATGCACAAACGGCCTACAATATTGAACGAACACGACCAAGAAACGGAAGAGCATAGCCATCGGGTGAGCCGCCTGACGGTGCGTATCGCGCAGATGCTGGGCCTGAATAGATGCTTTGTCAGCTTGCTTGAGCAGGCTGCTCGATTGCACGATATTGGTAAAGTTACCGTTCCGCTTGGCATTCTGCACAAGTGTAGCGATCTCTCGGATGATGAGTGGGCAATCATGCGAACCCATACTGTCGCGGGGGCGAAGATTCTCGCCGAACAGCGCCAGCCCCACGAACAACGTTTACCGCATATTCAGATGGCCGAGCAAATTGCTCGCTATCATCACGAGCGTTGGGATGGATGTGGCTACCCATCCGGCCTTGCTGGTGAGGCTATCCCATTGGAAGCCCGTATCGTTGCCGTTGCCGATGTCTTTGATGCACTCGTTAGCCGCCGACCCTACAAAGAACCCTGGTCGACTGAGCAGGCTGTTGAATCGATCCGCAGTGCAGTTGGGACGCAGTTTGATCCACAGGTTGTTGCGGCATTTGTTCAGGTGATCGATGAGTGTAGCGCTCCTTCCTCTATGCAATGACATGCTCCGACATGCTATGATGAGGATGATTGGATTGCTGATCGAGCCATCAACCGGAGCATCTGCCAATGCGCTTTGCCCGCAGCCTACTAACACTATTTCTGGTTCTTGTACTGCTCGCGTTTGCTGCACAACTGACCTTCCGCACCGATCCGCGTGATGGGTTGCGTGCTGCCGATACCCTCTTTCTGGCGAGCCACTACCATAATGCTCGTTTGGCGTATCGTGGCCTTGTGCTTGCAGATGATGCACCATCAACACCAGCAATAGCCTATGTGCGCTTGGGTATGGTGGCAACCGTGCGTGGCGAAGCCAATGATGCGATTGCTGCGTTTGCAACGGCGCTGGGGCGTGGCGTATCCGGCGATGATTATGATCTGACTCGGCTGTATCAGGGCGCTCTTGGGGCAAAAACAGCGAGTTATGGCGCTGCTCCAGCATTATGGGCGCTTCTTCCGATTGGTTCGCCGCTGAGCGGCCAACGCTATGCATTGGAGGGTGAATATCTTCTGCACCGTGGGGATTATGCGGCTGCCGAGGTGGCCTTGCGCAAGGCACTGAACGTAGATCTCCCGATTGCCTGGCGCGCTGCCGTTCATCGCTGGCTGGCGTTGCTCCGCGCTTCCAGCGATCCCGCTATGGCACTCACAGAATTGGCCAATGCAGGCACCGTTGCAACAATGCCGCATGCGCCGCGCCGCGCTGAATATCTCGCAAATGCATTGTTAACGCCGACAGCAGATCTGGCCGAACGCCTGAGCGCAATTCTGCAGGCCGATGATGATATTCGCACCCAATTACTTGGGCAGTTCTATCTTGATCAGGGCCTCTACCCGCTTGCAGAAGCCCAGTTCGCTGCCGTTCGCCCAGATGGCCCACAGGGCTTGGCTGCCGCTGCATATAGCGCCTATGTGCGCTGGATTGCTGGTGATCGGGCGGGTGGCCTCGAACGATTACGCACACTCGTCGAACAACATCCGCAAGAACCGCGTGCCCGTGCGTTGCTCGCATTAGTTGCGCTTGGCACCGACAATACGCAGATGGCGCAGGAACAGCTGCAGATCATTCGGCAAATAGCCCCAAATGATCCAGCAACGAATCTCGCCTGGGGCCAGTGGTATGCTGCCCAGCGCGATTACCTTGCAGCAGGCCAGGAGTATCGCCGCGCTCTTGATCATGCACCACCAGATGAACGCGGTGTCTATGCGCTCTATCTGGCGCGCTTTCATCTGGATAGCTCAATCGAAGTATGTGCATTGGGCTTGCCCGCCGCTCAGGTTGCTGCCCAGAGTGTGCCGCCACGCGCCGATGCCTGGTTAGCACTGACGCAGGCTCGGCTTGTTTGTGGCGATCCACAAGCAGCCAGGAATGCAGCCGAACGTGCCCTGGAACTCGATCCACAACAGCCCGAAGCACACTTCCTTCTTGGAAAAACCCTGATGGCTCTCGGTGATCGTGATGCTGCCCGACAGGCGTTGATTGCTTCTGCTGATGCCCAACCTGCCAGCCAATGGCGCACCCGCGCCGAAACCGAGCTAGAATGGCTTGGGTTCAATTAAAGTGCCGCTATGCACGGCAGGCGTCCAGGAACCGTTCCGCAGTTTTTTTGCTCACGTATTCTGACTCCTGACTCCTGGTTCCTGACTCCCTACCGCCGCTCCATCAAAAAAAATCGTCAGGATCATGTCCACGATTGCCTCAAGCGCCGCAGGCTCGCGTGGCTCAGATGGTGTGAAGAATGGGTATGCCATTCCCAACAGAATCCAGGTCGCGGTATGCGGTTCGAGTTGTTGCAGCTCGCCACGTTCCATGCCGGTACGCAGTGCAGTAGTGATTCGGTTGATAAACTGTTCGTGATAGCGTTTTCCGAATAGGGCGCGTGCTTCCGGCGCAAGATGGGCCAGTTCATTGCTGGCTAGCCGCATCACCGCACGCTGCTCTGGTGGTTGGGCAAAGATCGCCCGCAGCATTGCAGCCACCTCTGCCCGCGTTCCTGGCTCAGTTGGCTGCATCTGGGTGATCCCATGTTCCAGCCGATCCAGGCAATTCGTCAGAATCGCCAGAAATAGTTCTTCTTTATCGCGGAAATGATAGTACAGGCCAGCTTTTGAGACACCAACCGCCTCGGCGATTTCGCGCATAGAAATCCCATGATAGCTCTGTGCCACAAACAGGCGCGTTGCTTCATCCAAAATGCGCTGGCGTATATCGCCTGTTTCGGCTGTCGTCATGTTCTTTCCCAAATATTGATTTGGTTCTATTTTACACGAATGATTTGCTTGTTCGGGCGGTTGAGGCGAACACAAGGTTCGCCGCTACTGCCTGGTTCATGGTTCGTATTCTGAATACTGACTCCTGGATTCTGGCTTAGGCTGTCACCTGATTGCGCTGAACCGTTTCAAGCTCGGCAGCTCGGCTCTTCAGCTGTGTAGATGCAATAGTCAGAATCAACATCACAGCACCACTCGCCAGAAACGCCGCCGCATAACCATCTATTCCGCCACGCGCTGCCACGACCGCGCCCATGAGAGCAGCACCAACCAACTGCCCAATACTGATGAAAATGGTCAATAGCCCCTGCGCCGAGGCACGCTCGCTACCGGTGACTTCATTTAACATAATGTAGCGTAACGAGGCACCAAGCAGGACGCCGATCCCGATCCCGAACAGGATCGCGAACACATAATAGAATGGCAGACTGGTGGCAAACAGGCCAATAATAATCAAACTGGCCGTGAGCAGTACGCTTCCAATCAGGACAACCAAACGTGAGCCGGATGTGTCCAGCAAACGGCCCGAAAATGGCGAACCGACGGCCATTCCGATCACCATTGGTATGAGCATAAAACTCGCCGTCGCTGGCGTTACAGCAAATGCTGCCACCAACAACGATGGAACAAACAGAATGACAGCCTCGCAGATTCCTGAGCCCAATGCTAGCGCCCCGACAAGCACAATCTGGCGGTTGCGAAACAGACGCAGATTGACGACGGCATGGCTGTTGCGCCGCGAAACGATGATGAAGATCGGCAGCAGGATGGTCGCAACCACTAACAGCGGCCAGGCCAATGGATCGGTAGCACCTGCGCGTACACCCTGGCCGAGTGCCGTGAGCCCATAGGCCATTGCGCTGAGCATGACCGTCAGAAGCAGTGTTCCAAGCCAATCAAATGGTTGGCTAGCGCTTGCTCCTCGCCCTGGTAGGGTGCGCAGGCCCAACACAATTACGATTGCTGCGATTGGTAGGTTGATCAGAAAAAGCCAGTGCCAACTCAGCAGTAGCAATGCTCCACCAAGAATTGGCCCGAGCAGGAAGGCGATCCCAAAAACAGCCCCGATCAGCCCGAGTGCGCTACCACGCTTCTCGGGTGGGAAGGTATCGCCAATGACGGCACTTGCCACAGGGAAGATACCACCGGCTCCGAACCCCTGAATAGCGCGCCCAATCAACAGGATCGTGAAACTTGGCGCACTAGCGACCAACAGTGATCCAATGGCGAACAGGCTCACACTGAATGTATAGATTGTGCGTCGCCCAAACAGATCTGAAAGACGTGCGATAAATGGCGTTCCAACCAGATTCAACAACACATAGATCGTGAACACCCACGTCAGCCCACGATCATCGGCATTAAAGGCCTGTTTGATCGCTGGTAGTGCAGGCCCGACAATCGCAATATCGAGTGCTGCCATCAAAACGCCAATAAACAGCACCAGCAAAATTTGGTTGCGCTTCCGATCCTCAATCGGAGTTGCCGCCGCAGATATACTCGCCATATTTCTACCCTACTCTTCTATCTTCTGAGAGAACAAGCACATCGTAGACTCTTGCTCTCTTGTTCCGCAACAAAGAAACAAACCAACAAGCAGCGCAGTGTTCAGAAGTGCTCAATGGTTGCTTGTTCTTTGTATGAGTTACACACCGATTTCATCAAGTTACCGACCGGTCGGTAACTAGTATAGAATAGAAGCGATGCTGCGTCAAGAAGAGTAACAATCGGGGGTGTGCGTATCGTTTTGCATCGATGCCCATGGTGTCATGGTGTAGGGGCGAACCTTTTAAAATGTAAAGTTTCATCAGTCGCTCGCGGGGTAATATAGAGGCATCGTCGCAGAGCAAACAAAAAAGCCTGCACCCTTCTATCAAGGAATGCAGGCTTTTGGTATATATTCGTTGCCGATCCGATGAACACCCCTCTCCGCATCGGAGAGGGGCTGGGGGTGAGGTCAACCACCAGAATTACTGGCTAATCTTCTCGCCGGTGTATGGGTCGAACTTCCACTGCTCTGGCCCACGTGGGTGATCCGGCAGCATGACAGCGCCAATTGGCTTCGGCTGGGCAACTGGTGTTGCCATTTGAACAGGTGTTGCAACTGTTTGTGTGGCTAGATCTTCTGGCATAACGATCCACAGCACAAGGTACACAAGCGGGCTGACACCGCCGGCGAAGATCGATAGTACAAACACCAGCCGGACGATCACCGGATCGATATTGAAATAGCGAGCGATCCCGCCTGCAACGCCACCCATCATACGATCGCTACGGCTACGCATTAATCGAGTATCCATGAAATTGCTCCTTACATCTTGACCCTGAACTCGAATGCCAGGGATTATCTTCACTGTCTATCGGACGCTTTCGTTCTATAATTGTTGCAGCAGCATATGTTCCTACTTATGATAGCTTGTACTTGTGAAATGTGATATACTCATCGCTGCATGATGCAGCGCAATGGAGCAATACCTATGCCCTCCCCAACAGGCGCGCTCACCGAGGAGCTAGTTCTTAGGGCTCTTAGTACCGTTGAGGAGCCGGAACTCGGCGGCGATCTCGTGACGCGCCGAATGATTAAGAATATTGTAATCACTGGCGATCAACTCAAGTTTGCAATTGAGTTGACGACTCCGGCCTGCCCGCTCAAGGATCAGATCCGCGATGAGTGTCAACAGGCTCTGCTCAAGATTGCTGGCATTCCTGCTGATCGAATCCAGATCGAGTTTACCGCTCAGGTTCGGCCACGCGGTGGTGTGATGGATAAAGCTGCCATTCCTGGTGTGAGCCATGTGATCGCTGTTTCCGCAGGCAAGGGTGGCGTCGGCAAATCGACGGTTGCTGTCAATCTGGCGGTTGCACTGGTTCTGGAAGGCGCTCGTGTTGGACTGCTCGATGCCGATGTTCATGGCCCATCTGTCCCCACCATGCTTGGCACGAAGGGTTATAAACCAGAGGCGATTGTTCGTGCGGATGGCCAACAGGTGATGATCCCGATCGAGGCCTATGGCCTGAAGATGATCTCGATTGGTTTCCTTGTCGATGATGCCCAGCCGGTGATCTGGCGTGGCCCAATGGTTTCGCAGCTTTTGCGCCAGTTTCTATATCAGGTCGATTGGGGCGAACTCGATTATCTAATTATCGACATGCCGCCAGGAACGGGCGATATTGCCCTGACGCTAACCCAATCGTTGCAGAATGCAGGCCTGACAGGCGCAGTTTCCGTCACAACGCCGCAAGCAGTGGCAACCCTCGATGTGCTGAAAAGTATGGAAATGTTCAAGAAAGTGAATGTCCCGCTGCTTGGGATCATCGAGAACATGGCCTATTTTATCGCGCCAGATACTGGCACACGCTATGATATATTCGGCAGTGGTGGTGCAGCGCGGCTAGCGGGGCAGCTTGATGTCCCATTACTCGGCCAGATTCCGCTTGGCATGAGCATTCGTGAGGGCGGCGATACTGGCAAGCCGGCTGTTACTGGCACATTGCCGGATGGCTATGCCGATGTGTTCCGTGAGATTGCCCGCCGATTGGCAGCCCGTGTCAGTGTAATGGAGTACGCATAGCGAAACCTGTTATTGGCATTCGTGATGCACGCTTCATTTCAAAAGATACGAAAGAGTGGTGGTTGAGATGAAACATGATGATCTACAGCGCACGATCCCGCTCTACACATTTGGCACGAGTGCGCCGCTCCCAGCCTACCCTAATGATACGCCAGCGCTAGATAGTTATGGGCGGCGGATTGATTATCTGCGGATCTCATTAACGGATCGCTGCAATATGCGCTGTGTCTATTGTATGCCCGAGATCGGCATGAAGTTTATGCCGCGCCCGGAACTGCTGACGACCGATGAGTTGTTGATGGTGGTGCAAGCTGCTGCTGCGGTTGGTTTTCGTAAGCTGCGGCTAACAGGCGGCGAGCCAACCCTACGCCCCGATTTGGTTGAGATCATTCGTGCATCCAAGGCTACGCCAGGGATTGAACATGTGGCGATGACGACCAATGCATTGCGATTGGGGCAATTGGCAGAGCCACTCAAACAGGCGGGGCTTGATCGAGTCAATATCAGCATTGACACACTCGACCCAGATAAATTTCGCCGGGTGACCCGTGGTGGGAATTTTCAGAATGTTTGGGCGGGAATCGAGGCCGCTGATCGCGCTGGCCTGCTTCCGATCAAACTGAATGCCGTGGTTGTGCGTGGTATGAACGACGATGAAGTAACCGAACTGGCAGCGCTGACCCTTGAACGGCCATGGGAGATGCGTTTCATCGAAGTGATGCCACTCACTGGTGTGGCCGGCCTAGCAGAGGAGGGTGTTGTCAGTACTGCCGAACTGATTGCGAAGATTGAACAGCGTTTTGGGCCGCTCCAGCCGCATGGGCAGGATCCAAGTGACCCGGCGCGTCGTTATCGAATCCCTGGTGCGCGTGGCAAACTGGGCTTTATCAGTGCTGTCACCGACCCATTCTGCGCGACGTGTAATCGTATGCGCCTGACATCGGATGGGCGTTTGCATCTGTGTCTCCTGCGCGATGATGAGGTCGATCTGCGAGCTGCCATTCGTGGCGGTGCAGGTTCGGCAGAAATCGAGCAGATCATCCGGCATGCGGTGGCGATCAAACCCTGGGGCCACGGATTGCCGGATGGAATCCTACCACATGTACGTGGTATGTCGGCCCTTGGCGGCTAGGCGCAGGCGCAGAACTATTGTCTTTCTAGATTTGATCTGATATACTTATTTGTAAACGCACTGGGTGCAAGGAGAATTACGCACATGGCCACAATGAATACGATTGAGCTTCGCTCTGCGACGGAGCTTGTTCCAGCCCTTAATGTCACTGAGAGTGCAGCTCAGCGCCTCCACGGAATGATGGGCGAGCGTCAACTTGAGGGCTACGGCCTGCGGGTGTTCGTTTCTGGTGGTGGCTGCTCGGGTATGCAGTATGGGATGACCTTCGACAACGAGTTGCGCGAGGGCGATAGCTCATGGCAAGTCGCTGGCCTGAAGGTGATCGTTGATCCAATCAGCATGCGCTACCTCCAAGGTGCGCAGATCAGCTTCCAGCAGGATAATATGTTGGCTGGTGCGTTCAAGATCGATAATCCCAATGCAGCATCGAGCTGTGGTTGTGGCCATTCCTTCCGTGCGAAGAGTGAGAATGCTTCGGCTGAAGAGGAGAGCTACGATGAAGGTTATGCTGGTGGCGGCTGTGGTTCTTGTGGTAACGGATAAATCTGCCACATAGAGCGTGCGAAGAGCCTTGTCTACCCGCTCCGTCAGCGCACTCTGCGTCGATGGGCGGGTAGATTTTTGATTCATAGGGTACTCATGCCAACTACACCATATCGAGATCTGACGGTTGCTGATGTCAAGGCCAAGCTGGATCGTGGCGAATCATTTCGGTTAATCGATGTTCGTGAACCAGCTGAGCATGCAATTGCTCGGATCGAGGGTGCCGAGCTATTGCCACTGAGCCAGGCGCAGCAATGGGTTGCAACACTCCCGCACGATGAAGAGCTTGTCTTTTTCTGCCATCATGGAGGGCGTAGCCAACAAGTTGCCCAGGTTTTGGCAATGCAACTTGGTTATACGCAGGTTGCCAATATGGTTGGCGGAATTGACGATTGGTCGTTACAGATCGATACGAAAGTTCCCCGCTACTAAGTATGAATGGCTGATGCCGTGACCGAGGACGATACCCTTGCTGAGGGTCTACAACTCTTCAATGCCGGTGCATACTGGCATGCCCACGAGGTATGGGAGCAGGGGTGGCTGCGAAGCGAGGAGCCACGCTCAACACTCTATAAAGGGATCATCCAGGCTGCTGCTGCGCTTGTTCACTGGCAACGCGGTAATCTGAAGGGGTTGCAGCGCAACTGGTATAAGGCGCGACCCCGGCTTGTGGCTGTTTCTGCGCTTATTGTTGAACTTGATATTACTGTGTTTATTACTGCAATGGATCACTTTGTCATCACTGAGGGCGCTATGAACGTT
Organism: Chloroflexales bacterium; assembly: GCA_038214135.1. Taxonomy (GTDB): domain Bacteria; phylum Chloroflexota; class Chloroflexia; order Chloroflexales; family Roseiflexaceae; genus JANLSE01. Next base: position 36,168 of record JBBQSD010000025.1, read on the forward strand.
GCGCCCCGCCTCTCTCTCACTGATGCGTTAGACATGCACTGAGGAATTGTCTATGCCTGCGCGTATCCTCGTTGTTGATGATGATCCTGCTATTGTGGAAGTGCTGCGCCGTTTCCTTAATCACGAGGGGTATACGGTTGTTACTGCCAACAATGGCATTGAAGCAATCGAACGTGTTCACGAAGACCAGCCTGATCTTATATTGCTCGATGTGACCATGCCCAAAATGGATGGCTTTATGGCCTGTCGGCGGCTCAAGGAAGATGAGCGAACGGCGCTTATTCCGATAACAATGCTGACCGGTCTTGATGATCAGGATTATCGAACGCGTGGTATTGAGGCTGGTGCGGATGATTTCCTCACGAAGCCATTTGACCAAACCACACTGCGGGCGCGCATTCGCTCACAATTGCGCCTGAAGCGCCTGACCGACCAGCTTGAGCATACTGAGAGTGTCATTTTCATGCTTGCTCAGGCCGTTGAGGCGAAGGATCCATATACCGAGGGGCATCTTACACGAATCAAAACCTATGGTGAACAGTTGGCGATTGCCTCGCGCCTTAGCGCAGAAGAGGTTCGGGCGGTTCGCTATGGCGGGGTACTGCACGATATTGGTAAGATCGGCATCAGTGACTCGATCCTGCTCAAGCCAGGCCCGCTCACTCCTGAAGAAACCGATGTGATGCGGCGGCATCCCGAAATCGGCGCTCAGATTGTCTCTCAGATGCGCTTTGCTCCCAAAATTACCCCAATTATCTGCAGCCATCACGAGCGCTGGGATGGTTCGGGCTACCCGGAAGGCCTGGTTGGCGCTGCTATTCCAATTGGCGCCCAGATTATTGCCGTGGTTGATGCCTATGATGCGATGATGACAAATCGCCCCTATCGGCGGGCATTGTCGGCAGAAGAACGTATCGCAGAACTGCGTGCTGGGCGTGGAACACAGTTTGCACCAGATATTTTGGATGTCTTTCTCAATCTGATCGTGACTAGTACGTTGGTTCAACTTAGCCAACCCGAATTGCGCTAACTTATGTACGATCCACTCATTCCACTGCTGCGCTGCCTTGTGTGCCAGAGTTCCCTGACACTGCATGATGCACTGCGCGACTCACATCAGGAGATTATGACTGGCACGCTTGTGTGTGCTGGTTGTGCTGCACACTACCCGGTTCATCATGGGATCGCGGATTTTCTGGGGCCGCCGCGCCCGCCCAGCATTGCCCAGTTCACCAATGAACTGACCCCAACTGCCTGGGCCTATGAGCGCCTCTGGCGTCCGCATTCGCTGACTCTGCTCAGTGGTGAGGCATTTCCCTATGAGCGTGAGTTGGCGCTTGTTACTAACTGGGTTGCACCAGAACGAAGCGGGCTGATTATTGATCTTGCCTGTTCAAATGGGTTGTATGCTCGTACACTGGCTCCCAGGCTGCCCGCTGGTGGGCAGGTTGTTGGTGTTGATCATAGCATGCCGATGCTTGTGGAAGCTCGCCAGCGTGCAGCTGCGCTTGGCCTAGCTATCAGCTATATTCGTGCAAAAGCGCAACGCCTGCCATTCGAACACAGTAGCGCTGCGGCGGTTACGATTGGCGGCTCGCTGAATGAGATTGGTGATCTGGTTGGGTGCCTGAATGAGGTTCGGCGCGTACTGAACCCGAGTGGCCGCTTTGTTGCCATGACACTCACTCGCCATCCACGTCGGTTTGAGCGGGCCATTCAACAACTTCTTGCGCCGAGTGGCATTCGCTTTTGGCAGGCTGCGGATCTGGTTGCACAGTTTGCCACACAGCATCTACAGGTGGTTGATCAACGTCAGTATGGCATCGTGCTGTTCACGCTTGCGCGAGTGACGGGGTGACGTGCTTGCCCGCTCTCCCCCTGACCCCCTCGCCCATGCCGGGGCGATGAGCGTTGCTCCATTGTGAACCCTTTGCGCCCCTCCCCACCGGTGGGGGAGGGGTTGGGGGAGAGGGGAAATGTGTATTCACAACTATCATAGCAGCATACGAGCGGCATCACAATTGCGCTATGGGCGAATGGATGCGCCGAGGGAATGAGAGCCACCAACATTCTTTCAGCCTAGACGCCCCAATGGAACTCCTCTACCCTTGTGTTGTTCGCTTGCTCCCTTGTTCTCGGTTCTTGGTTCGGGCGGACACATAGGTCCGCACTACACGGTTCTTATTCTTTTGTTCAGGGTAGGTTCTGGGTATTCTGACTCCTGACTTCTGACTCCTACCGATACCTGCCCGCCAATCCATGCAATACCGCGCTGAAGGCGGCTGGTGTCGGGCGTAGCGCTGGGTCATGTTCCAGGGCTGGGGTGAGTGCAGCGGCGATCTCAGTTGGGATGCGCGATAGTGCTGGAAACGCCAGCGGGTGCTTGGTTGGATCTTCATTCGCCAGCAGGTGGTAGAGCGTTGCTGCAAGTCCATAGACATCGCTCTTGCAATGGGCCTGGCGATGATACTGTTCTGGTGCAGCATAACCAGGCGTTCCATAGTGTTCTGGCTGATTCTCTGGTGTGATGGCATTAAGGACGATAGCGCTACCGAAATCGACAAGGATGGCTGGCGCGCCGATCTCGGGTGCGATCAGATTACCAGGCTTGATGTCGCAATGCACAATCGGATGCTTGAGCCCGGCCAGGAATGTGATCACATCCGCTATTGCTGCTCCATGACGAAGGATTTCGCCAACCGAGAGCGTGCCCGTTTCGAGACGTTGCTCAAGAGATGGGCCGGCGACATACTCAAGCGCCATGAATGGTGCTACCATTTCGGGATACCAGCCCAGGAGCGTGATGATCCCTGGATGTTGGACATCGCGTAGCAATAATGCCTCACGCTCAAGGCAATATCGCGCCTCACGTTGCCAGCTTGTGTTGCCACCATCGGCTGAGGCAACCGCTTTGAGTACACAGATTGCGGCACTTGCGCGATCCTCAGCCAGATAGATATGGCTCATGCCACCAGCGCCAATTGGGCGCAGAGCGGTATAGCGTGGCAGATCACGCAGTGATTCTGGCACACGGCTGGCAGCAATGAGGCCACAATCTGGGCAGGCTGTGGCTTTGAATGGCATAAGTACCATACAGTTGGGGCATGGCGTTGCACTACGATAGCTGAGTTGCACGGGCGGTGTTCCATGGACAGAACCGATAGGAACCATATCCACGGTTGGTGCAGGCCGCGCCGATGCTATTGGTACAATCGGTGCTATTGGCTCGATAGATGCTGGTGGTGCGGCGCTGGTGCGCTTTAGTTGGCGCTTGGCCCAGTAGATCGTGTAGATGAGTGTGCCAGTTGAAATAATCGGAAATACGACCATGATGATCGGCCACAGCGTGTTCTCATCCGGCCCTGTTGCCAATGCCGTAAAGCACAGCCCGTTCCATAGCAAACGTAGCGCTCCCAGGCCGAAGATAGTGCTACTGACCTGGCGATAGGTTGGGTTCTGGAAGCCCATCCCGCGCCCTGCAATCAGTAATGACCACATCGGCCAGATGACAACAAACCCCACTGGGAAGAACTCGAATACTGCATCACGGAGCAGGTAGAGCGTCAGCAGTGTGAGTGGGATACCAGCAATTGGCTCACACAGATTGAGCGCCAGATAGCGTATTGTCGCTGCTTGCTCTCCATGGAATTGGTTTGCACTGCTAAACGCCTGGGCACCAAGGACGCAGCTATAGATCACGAGGGCCAGTATTGCTAGCCCTGGAATTGCGAGAATGATGAAGAGCATCAATTGCATATGTCTACTCGCTTGGCTTGATCGAACGCCAGTTTTGAATGTATAACGATGTTGTAGCGTGTTGTGTTCCCAATTGCAAGCACCTGGGTGCATGCTATACTTCCTGGTATGGTACGATCACGCCGCCCCAGACCGACTCGCCGCCCTGCCCGTATGCGGGTTACGCCGCTGCTGTTTGCATGGCGTTTGCTGCTGGCGTTCCTGAAGCTTGGCCTGCTGCTGTTCGGGCTGTTTGTGATTGCTGCTCTGGTGGCCTATCGCTACTATAGCCAGGATCTCCCTGATCCAGCGGCGATTGGTCGCTACCGCCCCGCTGAGACTACCCGAATCTACGCACGCGATGGCGCAACGTTACTCTACGAACTTGTTGATCCACAGGGCGGTAGGCGCACTGTCGTAGCGCTTGAGCGCATTCCGCAGAGCCTGAAGGATGCGACGATTGCCGTGGAGGATGCGGAATTCTATAACAACCCTGGGATCGATCTGCGCGGTATTGCGCGAGCATTGTTCCAGAACTATGCGGCCGGCGAGATTGTGAGCGGTGGTTCGACGATCACCCAGCAACTTGTGCGGAATGTGTTGCTGCCATCATCTGAACGTACCAGCCAATCGTTTGAACGCAAGCTACGCGAGGCGATTCTGGCTGTTCAGGTTTCACAGGAATATAGCAAGGATCAGATCCTCAGCCTGTACCTCAATGAGGTCTACTATGGCAATCAGGCCTATGGCGTCGAGGCAGCGGCGCAATCCTATTTCGGCAAGCATGTCTGGGAGCTTACCCTGAATGAAGCCACGCTGATTGCTGGATTACCGCAATCGCCAACTGTGCTCAACCCCTATACTAACCCGAATGGCGCACGTGGCCGCCAACAGGTGACACTTGGCCGGATGGTGCGTGTTGGTACACTGACACAGGCCCAGGCGCGGGCTGTGGCCGAAACCCCGCTCCAGCTGATTCGGCCAGATCTTGGTGTGACAGCGCCGCATTTTGCTGTGTATGTGCGCGATCTGCTCGAAAAGACCTATGGCCCCGATCAACTGTATCGTGGCGGCTTGCGGGTGGTGACAACCCTTGATCGATTATGGCAGGCCGAGGCGCAGCGGATTGTGCGTGAACGGGTGGCGGAGCTACGCGCTCGCAATGCCACGAATGGCGCAGTTGTGATGCTCTCGCCACAGGGCCAGATTCTGGCGATGGTCGGTAGTGCCGATTTTAACGACCCAACGATTGATGGGCAGGTGAATGTTGCGCTGGCTGCCCGCCAACCCGGTTCGGCGCTCAAGCCAATTGTGTATGCGGCAGCGATGCAGAAGGGCTGGACTCCGGCGACGATATTGTGGGATACACCTGTCAGTTACCCACAGGGCGGTGGCACTGCCTATCAGCCACTGAACTACGATGAGCAATGGCATGGCCCGCAGCGTTTACGGATGGCGCTAGCCAATTCGTTGAATATTCCAGCCATTCGCGCAATTGATTATACTGGTGTCGATGCGTTTGTTGAACTGGCCCATCGGATGGGCATCACAACGCTGAACGACCCGCAGCAGTATGGGTTGCCATTAGCCCTTGGTGCTGGTGAGGTGCGTCTGCTCGATCTGACCAATGTCTATAGCACAATTCGCAATAGTGGCCGCTTTCGTGAGCCGGTGGCGATTTTGAGTGTGACCAATGCGCGTGGTGCGGTATTGGAGCGCGCCGAATTCGGGCCAGGCCGCCAGGTGCTTGGCGAACACGGCGAGCAGATCGCCTACCTGCTGACTGATATTCTGAGCGATAACCAGGCCCGCCAGTTTATGTTCGGGCCAAATAATGTGATGGAACTGCCGGATGGTCGGCTGGCGGCAGCGAAGACGGGCACATCGAATGAGTGGCGCGATTCGTGGGCGGTTGGGTTTACCCCGGATGTGACGATTGGGGTGTGGGTCGGTAACAGCGATTCATCGCCAATGCAGGAGATAGCCGGTTCCAATGGCGCTGGCCTGATCTGGCGCGATCTCATGATTAGCTACCATACTGGCCGGCCAGCACTGGATTTCGTCCGCCCATCTGGCGTAAGCGCTGCGATGGTGTGCGCGGCAACTGGCGCATTAGCAGGGCCGGATTGCCCGAATCCCTATTCTGAGCATTTCGTCGCGGGTAGCGAGCCGCAGACAAGCGACATCACGCTGGCGAAGGTTCGGGTGAGCGGTGATGGCAGTTGCCTTGCTGCAGCCTATACGCCAGCCAATCAGATCCGCGAGATGACATTTGTTGTCTACCCGCCACAGTATCGTGACCAGGCCGCCAGCACGGGTGTAGCGCAGCCGCCGACACAGTATTGCCCGCCACCAGCACCGCAACCAGGACAACCAGGCACAGCTGTGGCAGCATTCAGCGTTCCGGGATCAGAGGCAATCGTGAAGGGCCAGGTGCTGGTGCGGGGGACGGCACGGGGTTCGTACACGCTCGAAGTTGGTTCTGGGCGCGATCCACAACAATGGCAGACGATCAGCGGTGGCAGTAGTGCAGTTGCCGATGGCATTCTTGGCACCTGGCAGACGGCGAGCCTGCCCGTTGGCCCATACACATTGCGCCTACGGGTGATCACCCCCGATGGCGTTCCCGCCGACACGCGGGTGGTTGTGATGGTGGAACGGTAGGGGGTGCGACGTATTCTTTTGGAAGGGTCGGGTGCGGACCCATGTGTCCGCCAACCAGTGCGGAACAGCGCGGGCCGACACGTGGGTCGGCCCATACGCATGGACGCAGCGCAGGCCGCCGCAGAAGTTTACCCCGGTAGGGGCGGTTCGCGAACCGCCCCATAGGCATTTTAGGCTGCCCGTTCCAGGTATTCACGTAATGGCGCAATGAAGATTGCCATGCCCTTGTAGGCGATTATTTCGGGCGGGGTGGTTCGCAGCACACCCAACAGCTTGCTGCGGAAGGTAGCATTTGCAACAAGCTGGGCGATTGGCGCAATATAGGTATGGACGGTAAACAGGATCGTGTTTGTGCGTGGCAGGCGCGTGAGAGTCTGTCGTTCGGTGCGGAAGCAGCAGCGCTGGCCAGCATTATCGGCATTCACGCCCTCACGTTCTCCATCGAGTTCGTGGCCGAAGCGGGTTGCACGGTTGAGTTCACCGGTTGCGAGAATGGACCAATTCAGCCGCCAGACGGGCCGTTCGGCCTTGAGGCGTTCCAGCAATAGGCTCGATGAGCGACCGATCTGTTCGGCGAACCCTGGTACGGAATCGTGGATGGCAATAAACGGCTGGCCGATTTTGTCGTCCAGGCACCAGCGATTGGCATAACAGAGTTGCCCTGCGATTAACGGAAATCCGGCTGTCGTATCGGCACTTAGCAACAGTAGATCCTCCTGAACCTGCCGACCGGCCCAATCTAATGGAGCGCACGGCAGATCAGCATTCACACCAGGGCGGAACAATGCCTGTGTGTTTGTCTGGTGGTTGTGCCAATGCCAGATCGGGCCGCTGCGATCCAGCGTGAATTGTTGGGGATATATGCTGGCGAGTGTGGTCAACACCAGTTCCAGAACATCCCATTGGGCTGGCTCACAACCAGGAAGGGCCTGTGCATAGTAGCGCAGATCGCTTGATAGAATATGCTGCTTGAGTGCGACTTCGGGCAGATAGTGATCTGGGTCGATTTCAATCAGGCACTCATTGCCCAATGGCCGTGCGCCGATGGCCATGCGGTAGGCATCTTCGGCAAGTGTGAGGAATGGTGATTCTTTTGACATATGAGTGAGTGCAGTCTGTTATCTTAGCATCTTGACGAGGCAGCAGCATTCAGGCATACTACCAAGCACTATCGCAAGTTTACCATAGAGGCCATGCCATGCCAACCACAATCCTATACAACGGGACAATCTATACGATGGACCCCGCCCAGCCGCGTGCTCAGGCGATTGCCATCAATGATGGCCGTGTTGTGGCTGTCGGGAGCGAGGGCAAGGTTCAGGCTGCTGTTGGCCGAACTGCCGAGGGAATCAATTTGCGTGGCCGCGCCGCTATTCCAGCGCTGACAGATGCCCATGTTCATTTGATCTGGCATGCGCTGGCCCGCCAGACGATTCGGCTTGATGGGATTGCGGATTTTGATGCGGTGTTGCGCCAGATTACTCCGTTTGCAACGGCTGGTTCTGGATGGTTGCAGGGTGGCGGTTGGGATCATACCCTGTGGGGCGGGCGTTGGCCGACAGCCGCTGATCTGGATAAGATTGTGCCCGAGCGCCCGGCCATGCTAACCCGCAAGGATGGCCATGCGGCATGGCTGAATACGGCTGCACTCATTACTGCGGGTATCGATGAAACAACTCCCGATCCCGTTGGCGGCAGTATCCGGCGCGAACATGGCACGCCAACTGGGATCTTGTATGAGACGGCGATTGATCTTGCCCGCCGCCATATTACCGAAATCGGCACAGAAGAGCGTATGGCCGCCGTTCGTGAGGCGATTGTCGAAGCCCATTCGTATGGCATGGTTGGCATGCATATACCAACAAGCATGCGCGCCGGCGATGGGCTGATGCATCTGAGTGATATTCAGAAGTTGCGCGAGGCTGGCAAACTGCCACTACGCTGCTTGCAGTATATTGGCCTCGATGGTTTGGACGATGCGCTGCGATTGGGTATTCGTAGCGGCATGGGTGATCGCTGGATCAGGATCGGTGGCGTGAAGATGTTTGCCGATGGATCGCTTGGCTCGGAAACGGCAGAAATGCTCGCGCCATATGAGAGTGGCAGCGGCAAAGGGCTGGCGACGATGCCGACGGATGAGCTATTTGATGCGGTTCAGCGTGCCATGCAGGGCGGCCTTTCGGTGATGGTGCATGCAATTGGTGATGCTGCGAACCGCAAGGTGCTTGATGCAATTGAGGCGGCTATGCCAAAACGCTCTGAGCAAACACGCTCGCCAAGCGATGATTCTGAAACCCAGTACACGATCCGAAATGCGCAATATCGTATTCCAAACAGGATCGAACACTGTCAGATTGTGCATCCAAACGATATCCCGCGCTTCGCCAAGCTTGGGGTGATTGCCTCAATGCAACCGATCCACTGTACCGCCGATATGGATACCGCCGATAAGCTGTGGGGTGAACGCTGTGCGACGGCCTATGCATGGCGGGCACTCAAACAGGCTGGTGCAATTCTCGCATTCGGATCGGATGCACCAGTCGAATCGTTGAATCCCTGGCTGAGTATTCATGCGGCTGTGACGCGCCAGAAGGTCAATGGCTCGCCAACGGGCGGCTGGTATACCAGCCAGCGGCTCAGTGTTCACGAGGCATTGTGGGGCTTTACAGTAGGCGCGGCAACGGCTGCGGGTGCGGCTCACGAACAAGGCACGCTGATGCCTGGCATGTTGGCCGATATTACGGTGTTGACGCAGGATCCATTCAAGATTGATCCAAGCACACTACATGCAGTCCAGTCCGATATGACCATCCTGGAGGGCCAGGTTGTGTGGGAGCGGCGTGGGACATAAGAGCGAGAACAAGCATATCTCAGACTCTTGCTCCCTTGTTCAGCGACAAAAGAACAATGACAAACATTCCCGGTAATGTCTCTTTATAGCTCAGATGAGATATCTATTATGAATGATCTTCTCCAGCGCGGAATAGAGTTGGCGCGAGCAGGGCAGCGCGAGCAGGCACGAACAACTCTGTTGCAAGTGGTTGAGGCAGATGAAACCAACGAACTGGGTTGGCTATGGCTTTCGGGTGTAATGGATACCCCTGAGGACATTCGGGTCTGCCTTGAAAATGTGCTTGAGATCAATCCAGAAAATCAGCAGGCTCAACAGGGTATCGAATGGCTCAATGCGCACTATGGCATTCCCATGGCTTCAGAACCGGAGCCAGAACCAGAACCGATAGCGGCTGTACATGCCCCAGCAACACCAGCGGCTCCTGTAGCAGTGCCGGTTGCGCCGCCGATCTTAGATACACCGGTGGTTGAGCCAGAGAACCCCTGCCCCTATTGTGGTGCGCCAACAACATTCGGCCAGCGGAATTGCTTGCGCTGCCGCAACAGCCTGATGATTCGGGGAGAGCCACGGGAAAAACGCTCGGTGTGGCTATCGATCCTGGCTGGCCTGCGTCTTCTTGATGCGAGCCTGACGGCACTTTCTGCGTGTGCGGTGCTTGCTCTGGCCGTTGCGGCATATCAGGCTACCCAGGCGATCATTGCAGTGCCAGGTGTGGCTCGCGCCAACCCTGCGATCATAATTGCAACGATTGGCGTGTTGATCATGATCTGGGCTGGGCTTTCGTTTAGCATTGGGCGTGGCCTGCTGCGCCGTGTGCGCTGGGCCTATTATGCAACAATCATTCTAGCGGTGTTAGGCCTGATTGCCGCGCTTATTCAGTTCGTTGGTGGGCAGGCTGCACTGGCGGTACTTAATACGACGGCAGCACAATCGGGTGGGCCACCTGTTACGCCTGAACTCGTACGCAGTATTGCCTCAGGGGTGCTTGTTTTTAGCCTGGTGCTTCAGGGGCTGTATATCGCCCTGATTGCGGCCAGTTTCCGCGATTTCTATGGCCCGCTGTTGCGATTTTCACCAAGTTTCAAGCGTATTGATCATACAACCAACTATAACAATGGTGTCGCCTATAAAAACCGTGGCATGTGGTACATGGCCATGCGCGAATGGGAATTGGCCGTTGGGCGCTCTTCTCCGAATACCACCTATCTTCATGCTCTTGGGCTTGCCTATGCACAGATAGGCCGCTTCAGCCGTGCCCGTATAACCCTTGATCAGGCACTTGAACTCGCTCCTGGCAATGCTCAAATGATGGAAAGCCGTACACTGATTGAGACGATGGCTTCTGCCCAGAAAGGGTAGGCCATGCAGCAACCAACAGACGATCAGGACACGCTCACCTGGCTACTTCAGGCTGAAGGATGCCCCTATTGTGGCGCACCAATCAGCCTGAATGCTAGCCACTGTGCTGCCTGCCAGCGTTCGTTTGTGCTGATGATTCGACCAGAACAGCGCTCAACGCTCATTCTCAGCCTGGCTGGCCTGTGGGGATGTGCTGCTGCTGGCGCCGCGCTGATGATCACGGGGGCTGTAGCGCAAACGGCAGGATTACTTCCTCGCGTACAGCCGCAGGAGCAATCAATACCACTTGGTAGAATTGCTGAATTGCTTGGCCTTCCTTGGAACAATGCACCCGTGGCTGCTGCATCACCACCACCACTCTGGTTCATTCCATCCATGATCATCATCGCACTGATCTGTGCTTCGATGGCGTGGGGATGCTGGCTACGCAGGCCGTGGGCACTGTATCTGGGCCTTGGTTTATCTATCATACCGCTGCTGGCCGGCATAAGAACAGCATTGTTCTTGCAGGGCCTTCCAGCACTTGCACCATTGATTGCCGGAATCCTTGGAAGTGCGCTGCTGATCTTGGCCCATAGTGCGGCAAGCCCACAGCTCCGTGGCGAGCCACGCCGAATTGTAACCACACCAGCGGCAGGTAGTGCGCCTGGCCTGTTTCAGGCCGGACGGATGTGTCAGCAACAGGGCATGACGTATCTGGCTGCGCGCTATTGGGCGCGGGCGCTTGGCAAAGATCCCAGCAACCCAACCTATTCACATGCGTTAGCCTTGGTACTGATCCGTCTCGGCATGCACAAACGCGCCCGAGTATTTGTCGAGCGCGCGTTGCGTATCGTGCCGCATGATTCCGAACTTCAGGCGCTGCTCAGCGAACTGACAGTAACGCCCAAGTGATTTAGCAATCGATTCGGTTGCTCCGCTTGATTCATAGGTTAGTTTTTGATGGCTGGCAGCCCAACTCGGAACGAGCTCGTAATTCGCAAGAGATTCAACTGGCCCCGCTCAACAAGCTCGGGATCGCTGTTAGCAACGTGTGCCTGCACATCAAACAGGAATGTGCCATCACCAAGAATGTCGGATACATCTAGGATGCCAGATGATTCCTCATCCTGTGTCAGCAACGGGCTAGCAACCGCTGGGTCAAATACGGCTGGGTCGTGCTTGGCAATCTCGAAGATTGTATCCTGAGCGATGCTATAGCGCCAGATCTTGGCAACATAGGTCTGGTTGCCGGGATCTTCCTGAATAAGGATCTGGCCATTCTTGCTGATGGTCATGTTATCCATCATCTTTGGCCCTTCGGTTCCATCGAGCAGCATCGAAATAGTGCCACCCAGGGTGGGGTTGGTTGCATCGGTGAAGCGCAACCGCCATAAGCGGCTTGGTGCGGCAAAACTATTGGTTGTCACGAAGTAGAAGTCATTCGGGTTGCTTGGATCCCATGCTCCATCTTCTGGGCGTAGGAAGGTCGTGACACCAGCAGTAACGCTCTGTGTTTCGAGTGCTGCACCAGTGGTATTGGCCACATTGCCCAAGTCGGCTAGGGTAAAGGCGGTTCCGCTGGCAATGCCGGTGGCGGAGATTTCTGCTGGCACACCCGTGACTTTAACGCCATACAGCGTGCCATTGTTCAGGCCAGCCTTATCGATTGCAGAGCCGCTGTTGGTCTTGGTGCCAACATAGATATATACCTGACCGCCGGTTCCATCATCTGTACCGGCAACAATCGTCTTATCGCCAGCAGCTGGATGAGCCAGCGAATTCTCCCAGCTGAACTTGCCAAGCCGTGGCAGTTCATAGGTCGTGCCATCGAGCAGATGCCCAAATGCCCGCCCTTCGGCACCGGCCTCCTCACCATTCATGAAGATCCGGCCATTATAGCCATTGCCGGTTGCTGCATTATAGAATGCGCTGAGTGGTGGCAGATCCGCCGAGCAGAAGCGGTTGAACACCACGCCAGTGGTTGGGGCATTGAAGCTGCTGGTGTTCGTATTCCAGGTCGCTACCTGCTGGATGAGATCCGCGCCGCTCACCACGGTCAGGGTATCCTTGCGAACGACCCATTTCGAGACAAATGCGCCAATTCCGCCATGGGCACGGGCAATGCCTAAAGCACTACCGAGCTCATGGTTCATCAGCACGGTGAATGTGCCATCGCCATTATCGAAGGCACCCAAGCCATCGGGAATGCCGACCATACGGTATGGTGTTGCGCTGCCAGGCTTGGTGTTGACACTATCGCCAACCGTCAGGATCGAGGTCAGGCGAGCTGTGGTATCGACAGATACCACATATGGTGCCACCGAGCTACTTGGCCCACTAATGCCTGCTTGCGGTGTCGGTGCAGCGAGTGTGCTGTTTCCAACAAGCAATAGGCCAGCGACAAAAGCCAAAAGAACAAACTGATTGCGGGTACGAAGCATACTAGTCAATCTCCTAATGCTGTGGCTATCGAACATGTGTAGAACTGTTTCGTTACGTTCATAGCAAGAATACATACACCGAACACGATGCTGCTTGTTCGCTTGTTCCTTTGCCACTGAACAAAAGAACAAGAGTCTGATGGTGCGTTGTTCTCTCTCTATACGTAAGGATACCTATGACATTACCATAGTATTTTCTGATTTTGCCAACAAACATGTAAAGTATTGGTAATATTCATGTTAAGAGAGCGATAGTGGCGCAATCGTTGACCTCCAGCGGCCCGCCTACCGGAGGTTGGCATCACGAGATCGGCTATAATGACCCTGCCCGCACCACACGCTCGATGGCGGGTACGCGGTTTGGGTGCCAACGACCGATGGTCAACATGCAGGATACACGCGTGCGTATTGTCGATAATGTTCATATCAGCGCTTTTGAGCCGCTGCGCCCACCACGCCAGATCAAGCTGCGCCTTCCTCTGACGGAAGAGGTAAGCCAGACGATCTACGAGGCTCGCCAGGTCATCCGTGCCGTGCTACGCCGTGAAGATCCGCGTTTGCTGGCTGTTGTTGGACCATGCTCTGTTCATGATCCAGTTGCTGCACTCGACTATGCCAAACGCCTACACGAAGCTCACGAACGTTATAAGGATCGCCTGTTCATTATAATGCGCGTCTATATGGAAAAGCCGCGCACAACGATTGGCTGGCGTGGGCTGATCAACGACCCGCACCTCAATGGATCCTACGATATGAATGAGGGACTGTACCGCGCCCGCGAACTGTTGCTGCGGGTGAGTGCAATGGGCCTGCCGACAGCCACGGAGATGCTTGATCCGATCAGCCCGCACTACATCTCCGATGTCGTCAGTTTGGCAGCGATTGGTGCCCGCACCGTTGAATCACAAACCCACCGTGCCCTGGCCAGCGGTATTTCGATGCCTGTCGGCTATAAGAATGGCACCAATGGCGATGTTCTGGTTGCGGTTCAGGCCTATCTTTCGGCCATTCACAGCCATAGTTTCCTTGGCATCGATGAAGATGGCATGAGCTGCGTGGTCAAAACCACGGGCAACCCGGATGGGCTGATCATTCTTCGTGGCAGCAAGCAGGGCCCAAACTATGATGCCGAAACAATAGCCCGCACCGAGGAGATGATGCGTTCGGCTGGCCTTACGCCTGCCATGATGGTTGATTGTAGCCATGCTAATTCCGGATCGGATTACACCCGCCAGGAGCATGTCTGGAACACAGTGATCGAACACCATCTGCGCCATCACGATTCCGTCGTCGGTATGATGGTCGAGAGCAATCTGTTTGAAGGCAAGCAGAACATTCCAGCCAACCTCGCCGATCTACGCTATGGCGTTTCGATCACCGATGGCTGTGTTGGTTGGGAAACAACCGAGCGCATGCTGGATGCTGCATATCGGGCGTTAGGCTGATTACGCTCATCGTGTACGGACGCGATATATCGCGTCCCTACGCCCGCAATCTGTGCGGAATTGTACTGGGGTATCAAAGAGAACATTATGCCAGGTAATTCTTTTGGCCAGATCTTCCGCCTGACAACCTTTGGCGAATCGCATGGGCCTGCCGTCGGGTGTATTGTCGATGGCTGCCCATCTGGTTTGGAGCTGAACGAGGCGATTGTGCAGCGCGACCTCGATAGGCGCAGGGTTGGGCAGAGTCGTGTCTCCTCGGCACGCCAGGAATCCGATACGGTTCAGATCCATTCGGGTGTGTTTGAGGGCCGCACCACCGGCACCCCAATCGCCATGATGGTGCAGAATACCGATGCGAAATCGAGCCATTACGATAATATCAAACAGCTCTATCGGCCCGGCCATGCCGATTATAGCTGGGATACCAAGTATGGTTTCCGCGATTGGCGTGGCGGGGGCCGCAGCAGCGCCCGCGAGACGATTGGCCGGGTGGCGGGCGGCGCGGTTGCCAAGCAGCTCCTAGCACTCTATGGTGTCTCGGTGATTGCCTGGACATCCCAATTGGCCGATCTCAAGGCCGAAATATTCGATGAAGCCGAGATCGAGCGTAATATCATGCGCTGCCCAGATGCGAATATTGCCGCTCAGATGGTGGATCGTGTGGAACAGGCCCGCCGCAGCCTGGATTCACTTGGTGGGGTTGTCGAAGTTCGGGCGCGTGGCGTGCCTCCCGGCCTTGGCGAACCCGTTTTCGATAAGCTGCAGGCCGATATTGGCAAGGCCATGTTCAGCATTCCGGCGATCAAAGGGCTTGAGTTTGGCGAGGGGTTTGGAGTAGCCAATCTGCGCGGCTCACAGAACAATGATCCATTCATCCGCCGTGAGGATGGTAGCATCGGAACTGTCAGTAATCATCATGGTGGCATTCTGGGTGGCATCTCAACCGGCGAAGAGATTATTCTGCGGATCGCAGCCAAGCCACCAGCCTCAATTGCCCAAGCCCAACAAACCGTCGATCAGCATGGTGATCCCGCCACAATCGAGATCCATGGTCGCCACGATCCAACAGTTCTGCCGCGCCTGGTGCCAATTGCGGAAGCGATGCTGGCGCTGGTATTGGCCGATCATCTACTGCGCCAGCGGCTTGCCAGAGCGTAAGGGCAATCTATTTAGTCCCGATAGAGAAATGCCTCGACTGCCACACCCCCAACCAGATGGTCGGTGACAATCTGGCGGATCTTGGCAGCAGTCAGATCGTAGTAGCGCACCGGTCCTGGCCAGATCGTCATGTTCGGCCCAATGGCGCAACGGTTCAGGCAACTACTCGATCTGATCTCAACATCGCTACCGATTCCACTGGCCCACAAAGCATCTTCCAGCACACGCAACAATGCATCACGACCGCGTGGTGTACAGTGCATGCCAGCACATAAATAGAGCCGAAAACGTTTTTCTTCCATAATATATTTGTTTGGTGTTATGAATACATCTTCCAGGCGCTGTGCCCTGGACTTGCAATGAATGTTTGTGGTTCGCCAAGGTTGGTATCTCATGCCTCGGCTGCGGTCAATCTAGGATTATGGCAGGTTCGATAGTTGTTTTGATTGCTGTCGCGAATGAATGTTTGTGGCCGCCCATCGTCCGTTGATCATGCCACAGCTGCAATCGATCAGCCGTCGATGCTAATTGCACGCCGTTGCACCGCCGGACAATGGATGTAGGGGCAGACCTTGTGCTCGCCCGCTGCGATGGCGCATTGCAACGCGGTAGTTTAATCCGGTTGGCAACACGTATTGAACATGCCTTGGAGACGCAAGATAGTGCGTTTCTACACTCTTGTTCGCTTGGTACTCGGTTCGTATTATCCGCAGATTTCACAGATTTACGCGGATTATTTTTCGATAGTTCCGCAGTTCCGCAGTTCTTGGCTCTCAGGATGCCTGGCTCGCAACCACAAGCCGCTCCATCCGCCGCATGGCCGCGCCAGAACGCAGGCTCTCGCGGGCGAGTTCCAACCCAGCGCGCAAATCATCGGCTTGATCGGCGGCAACCAGAGCGGCGGCACTGTTCAGCAGAACAATATCGCGTGGTGCACCTGTCTCCTCGCCGTTCAGAATAGCCTGGGTAATAGCGATATTGCGGCTGCGGTCGCCGCCAAGCACAGCTGCTCGCTCGGCAGAAGCAAGGCCAAGTTCGCTGGCAGAAACCTTACTGCGCTGGATTGGTTTGCCCGCCCATACTTCATAGATGATATTCGGCCCATCGAGTGCCAGTTCGTCCAGCCCTCCATGGCCATGAACAACAAGTGCATGCTGGGTACCAAGCCGTGCCAGCGCATGGGCTAGTTTCTCGGCTAGTACCGGATCTGCAACACCAAGTACCTGATGGCGCGCACGGGCCGGGTTTGTTAATGGGCCAAGCACATTAAAGGCAGTGCGGATGCCAATCTCACGGCGGACAGGCCCAGCATAGCGCATGGAGGGGTGAAACTTCGGCGCAAACATAAAGCCGATCCCTGCTTCACGCAGGCAACGTGCAACGCCAACACCATCAAGCTCGATATTCACACCAAGCCCCTCAAGCAGATCGGCAGAACCACAAATGCCCGACATCGCGCGATTGCCGTGTTTTGCGACAACCGCACCAGCACCAGCAGCGACAAATGCAGCCGTTGTGGAAATATTGAACGTGCCCGAACTATCGCCCCCGGTTCCGCAGGTATCGAGCAATGGCCCAGTATATTCGACCGGTGTGGCCTTTTCGCGCATGACACGCGCCATGCCAGCGATCTCTGCCTCGGTCTCACCCTTCAGGTGCAACGCCGTCAGGAAGGCAGCAATCTGCGCCGGTGTGGCCACACCAGTCATGATCTCTTCCATGGCCTCAGCAGCCTGGTCTTCTTGCAGGTTATTGCCACGCACAAGCTGAATAATCTGATCACGGATTGACATCAGCGTCCTCTCTGGCAATAGGAAACGTAAATGCGTCTATTCGGCATCCCAGTTTGCGAGAACACGCAATGCCGCCGCAAGCCGGCGCTTATATTCGCCGCGTGTAATCTCAATTGTCCCAAATTGGAGCATGTGATCGCCAACAATAAACTGGGTGTCAAGCAGTACATACCCGCCACGGCGCAATCGTTCTACTAAGTGAACCAGGGCGATCTTGCTGGCATCACGTTCGCGGCTGAACATACTCTCGCCAGCAAACAGGCCACGAATGGCAACGCCATATAACCCGCCAACCAACTGCCCATCGCGCCAGGCCTCGACACAATGGGCAAAGCCGAGTTCGTGTAGGCAGGTGTATGCATCCACAAGTTCTTCCGAGATCCAGGTACTCTCGCGGCCAGGTGTTGGTTCGGCACAGGCCCGCATCACCGCCTCGAAACTGGTATCGTGGCGAATTTCGAACCGGCCACTACGCACGGTGCGCCCCAGCCGATGTGAGACATGGAAGTCCTCAATCGGAATGATTGCACGTGGCTGTGGATCATACCAGCGGATACTGCCATCGTCGCCAGCCATTGGAAACAGGCCCTGACAGTAGCCCTCAAGCAGAAGTTCTGGCGTCAGCAGCATACAGTTTATCAAACACATCATCTGGCAAATCGGCCAATGTTTGGGCAGTATAATCGGCTGGGAGTGTGGCGTGGTTTGGGCCGACCCCAATCACCCGCATATTGGCGCGGAGGGCCGCCTCAACGCCGGCTGGCGCATCCTCAACAACGATGCAATGCGCTGGAGCAATCCCAAGCCGTTCGGCAGCGCGCAGAAATACTTCTGGATCTGGTTTGCCACGCTGCACATCATCCGCACTTACGAACGTCGTCATAACGCTACCAAGATCGAGGGCCTGCATGATCGCCTCGACATTTGCGCGTGGTGCTGCGGAAGCAATCGCTTGCTGCCATCCAGCCTGCTGTAGTTGCATGATACGTTCGGCAATACCAGGCAACAGCAAGATCCCGCCCTTGAGCATCAACTCTCGATAGAGCGATTCCTTGGCATAACTGATTGTTGCGATATGCGCATCGGAAAGACTCTCGCCCAACCAGCCACGCAGAACGGTATCGTTACGCTGCCCAAATGATGAAGCGAATTGCTCATAGGTAATATCGAGGCCATAATCGACCATAATTGCGCGCCAGGCCAAAAAGTGATATTCGCCCGAATCGACAAGCGTGCCATCCATATCCCATAGCACTGCACGGGCAGGGTGTAGCTCATTCATAAAACGTTATAGCTCCACAAAATAGGAACGGCAGGCGGCGGCAAGCAATTCTGGCGAGAGTACCGCTGGCGTGTTCATAAATCGCGCAATATCGATCAGTTGTTCGATCAGGTCACGCGGATGCACAGAGCGTGGTTCGAGTTTGCGTTTTGGGTATTCGTGTTCGATCAAGTAGCGTAACCCATCATCGCTATAGGTAATATCCTTGCTCTTACAGATACGCTTCATAATCTCGCGATATTCCTGCCATGTCGGGTTGGGGATCTGGACTTTGTAGCGGATGCGCCGCAGAAATGCTTCATCGACAAGCTCTTTCGGCTCCAGGTTGGTGGAGAAGATGATCAATTGGTCGAATGGAACCTCGATCTTCTTGCCGGTATGCAGCGTCAGGAAGTCGACCCGCTTTTCGAGCGGTACAATCCAGCGGTTCAGTAGCGCATGGGGTTCCATCTGCTGGCGGCCAAAGTCGTCGATCAGGAACAGCCCACCATTGGCCTTCATCTGCAGCGGCGCTTCGTAGTATTTACTCTGTTCCTCATAGACAAGATCGAGCGAACTCATGCTCAGTTCACCGCCTGCCACCACAACCGGGCGTTTGGTCACAATCCAGCGTCGATCTGTCGGGGCTTCTTGATCGGCTGGAATCATAATGCGGTCGTGATGGATCGGATCGAAGGTGCGGATGATCTGACCATCGATAATGACGGTATGTGGAATAATTACCGCATCGGAAAGCAGCCGTGCGACAGCTTCAGCGATGCTGGTTTTGCCATTTCCCGCGTGCCCGAACAAGAAGATCGAGCGCCCAGAATTAATTGCCGGGCCAAGCTGAGTGAGCAGTTGTTCACTAATAACGAGATGTGCAAACGCCTCGCGAATACTCTCCTCGCTCGCCAGAATATTGCGCGTCGTCTGGTTCAGCATCACTTTGGTATAGGCAGCCAGTGGAACGGGTGCTGGCCCAAGATATTGGCTGCGCTCACCAACCTCGCGAGCACGATTAACCCCCTTCGCCGTCGTCTGGTAGCGATAGGCTTTTTCGCCAAGGCCGCCAGTACCTTTGATTTCGATCATCTGCTCGCGGCGGAGGTAGGCAATTGATTGATCGATGACCTGCTCATAGGGCAGGTGCAGCAACTCGACAATTTCCTGGCCGGTCATCTCACCAACAATATATAGCCCGCGAATGACGAGATCGGTAATATACCCAAGTGAAAGGCCGGTTTCCTCAATGCTGCGTGGGCGCGGTGGCAGAAGGCTCGCAGGCGCTACCGTGCTCGTGCGAGTATCAATTGATGGAATGGCAGATAATGGTTGCATTGCGGCTCCTCGGGGTGGGCCGCATACAGCGGCACCTTCCACACGTTTTTTGGGTGTGCTGCGTGCCGATTAAGTATAGCATATTTGTTGGG
>JBBQSD010000026.1:0-56289 GCA_038214135.1 Chloroflexales bacterium
TCATCGGTGCCAAACTGATTGGTCTCAATCGATTGCCAGGCCAGTTCGCGCCGCCGTGGGCGCTGCGATTGTGGGCCGATTCCATCCTGCCAACGGTAGCCGCTCAACATGTTGCCACCAGGGTAGCGAATGGTTGTGTAGCCAATTTCACGAAGTGCTGCCAACACATCGCGGCGCAGGCCGTGGGCATCCGCCTGTGCAGAATGCGGATCATAGATTCCTTCATACACACAGCGGCCCATGTGTTCGGCGAATCCCCCAAACAGGAGTGGCGAGATTGGCGCGATTGTTCGCTCGGTATCGATCACAATCCGAGCGGTGGGCGATTGAGTCGACATAACATCTCCATCTTGTTTCCCGCAGGCTGAAGCTGTGGCTAGGGTTAATCTGGCTAGGGTTATCGTTCCTTGTCGCAGGCTGATGAAGATTGATCAATTCATCGGGGAGATTGCACCTGGCGGGGTTGGTGCGGATGTGGCTTGCGCTGTGGCAGCATGGCTGCCGCACTCCATACACGCAGCCGAGCTCTACCCGATTAAAATGTAAAAGATCATCAGCCTGTGGATGGAGGGGCTCCACAGGAATCACGCACAATCAGATCACCATACAAGACACTCTTGACAGGCAGTTCCGTATCATTTGTGATCAGGCGGTGCAGCTTTTGCATCGCCAGCATGCCCATCTCAAGCCGCGGAATGCGCACCGTCGTCAGCGATGGGCGGGCATAGGCACTCTCTTGTACATCATCGATACTCGCAATCGCAATATCATTGGGAATGTGCAGGCCAGCCTCCTTGATCGCCTCCATCGCCCCAAACGCCGTCTTGTCACTGATTGCAACAACTGCGGTTGGCCGATGCGGCAGTTGCAGGATTTCGTGCATCTGCATGTAGCCCTTCTTGGGATGGCCTGCAACCGGGTAGGGCAATAGTTCGTGTGGAACCGTGAGATCGGCCTCGGCGATTGCTGCCATGCAGCCACGCAACCGATCTGTGAGGCTGCTATACTTGCGTGGCCCACGCAACACAGCAATCGAGCGATGGCCAAGCCCAATCAGATGGTTGGTTGCGGCATAGCCAGCCATGAAGTTATCGCCGAGAATGCATGGGAGCTGGTGGCCTGGAACATAACTCTCGATCAGCACCAGCGGCACGCCGATCAACTCAAGCTGAACAATCAGTTCGGTGGTAATATCGCCATCATTGGCAACCACCACACCCTGCGCCTCACCAGCCAGACTTGAGCGAACGCTCTCCATGCTCTCGGCCTCGCGATCAAACATGTGCAACAAAACCTGATATCCCAGGCGCTGTGCCTCACTCTGAAACCCGCGGATAATATCCCCATAGAATACATCCAGAATGACGGGCATGGAACTGCGCTCGATTAAGAGCGCGACAACCATTGCCTTCTCGTCGTTTGTGGCACTTCCGTTGTTATAGCCAAGTTCCA
This sequence comes from Chloroflexales bacterium, assembly GCA_038214135.1. Lineage (GTDB taxonomy): Bacteria > Chloroflexota > Chloroflexia > Chloroflexales > Roseiflexaceae > JANLSE01. The sequence goes on from JBBQSD010000026.1 coordinate 1,453, forward strand.
CCATGATGCGCTGAACGCGCTCGCGGGTTTCCAGCGCAACCCCTGGCTTATCACGGGCCACAAGCGATACCGCAGAGATGGATACCTGTGCTGCATGAGCAATATCTCGCATACTGATACGCTGTTTCGCCATATTAATCTTTAACCCTACCACCTTTAACTGATGGGCTCGTACGGACGCCATATATGGCGTCCCTGCAGATCACCAACCAATATTATTCTACTATTATACATACATATTCTGGCTTGACAAACAAGATCAAAATACTATAATTTCTACCAATTTATCTTCAAACATTCTAGTTTTTTGAGCGGCTATGCTGGATCTATTCATTGGCACGCAGTACACAGATATCCCCCAGCAGCATAGGTTCCGCAGCGATGTTGTGCAGGCGTTGCGCGATTTGCCGGTGCCCAGATCGGAGCCGAGCCATATCTAGCTGGCAATGTCGGCAGCGGTACGCCACAGGAACTGTGCGATTGGCTTGAATATTGCAATACGGCAGTTGCAACAACACTTGGGCGCATGCGAGCGAAGAATGGTTCCGAAAAGCCATTTGGCGTGAGGCTGTGGGGCGTTGGCAACGAGAACTGGGGCTGTGGTGGCAACTATGATGCGCCTAGGTATGCCCGCGAATATGTGCGCTATGGCACCATGCTACGCCATGTCGATCCAAAAGCAGAACTGGTTGTGTGTGGTCACGATGATGCCTGGAATGTGCAGTTGCTTGAAACAATTGGCAAGCATCAGTTGCTGATCGATCGCCTGTCGATTCATCATTACCGGACACACGGTGGGCCGGAGATAGCCTTTAGCGAGGCGAATATTACACCCTGTTATCGAAGCGGCGGAATCAGAGGCATTTGTTCAGCGCACGCACGCAATCATTCATGCTGCCAGTGGCGTAACAAGGCGCATCGTCAGCAGGGTAATATCATCGGTTTGTGGAGCAGACCCCTGAAACGTTGCCACTGCCTGAATAATCCGATTGCACAGGGCATCTGCATGGATGCCCTGGCTTTCGGTAATGAGTGCTTGTAATCGTTCTAGCCCAAAGAACGATTCTCCCGGTTCTAGTGCCTCAGTCACGCCATCGGTATAGAGCACTAGCATCTCGTTTGGTTCTAGCACACGTATTTGCACATCCACAACAGGATTCGCTAACAAGCCAAGTGGTTGGCCGGCTCCAGCCTTGCCAACCACAACAACACCATTTGCGCTTCGAATCAGCGGGTATTCGTGGCCAGCGCGCGCCAGTGTGAGTGTATGGGTTGGTGTATGAAAGGTGCCATAGACCATGGTCACAAACATCTCACCACTATTCAGCGCACGTAGTGCCGTGTTTACGGCACTCAGCACCTGATCGGGCGGGGTCAGCGATGCTGCGATAGCACGAATGAGGCTACGTACCTGGGCCATATACAGAGCGGCTGGCATGCCTTTGCCACACACATCACCAATCATCAGGCCCATTGTCTCAGCATCGATGGTAAATGCATCATAGAAATCGCCGCTAACCTCATGTGCCGGAATCATCCGTGCGCTCAGATCAATGGTTGATGTGCTTGGAAGTGTTGCTGGCAGCATGCGATCCTGGATTTCGCGGGCAAGCCGCAGCTCATGCTGGAGCCGCTCCTGGATGATCAACTGCGCCTGTGCTTGTTTGAGTGCTGAATATGCCTCTGCCAACTCCTGGTTCTTTTCTTCCAACACTCGCGTAGCCCGCCGGTGCGTGCGATGGAGGTGGCTATTGGCCACTCGCAATAGTTCATAGGCCAGGAGTGGCTCACGCCGCAGAATGGTATCGACCTCACTGCGCCGAAATATGAGCAACTGAACGTCACGGCGTACCCTTCCACAGAAATGATGCTGCCGCCCAGCCTGAAAGATACTCATCTCACCCAGAAGTTCATCCGCGCCGCGCAACGAAACCAATCGCTCGTGATCCGTGTTGAATCCCTCAATCAGCTCGATCTCACCGGACAGAATGATATAGAGTTGATCATCGATATCACCTTCCTGAAACAGAATCGTATTGGCCGGGTACGAAACTGGCTCAATCATCGCCAGTGTTTCACTGCCAAGCTGTACTGGTTCGGAATGGTATCTGCGGCCTGATGGCTCTGGTGTTGTTGTCATGAAGTATCGGCTCCCACAGTAACTTGTTCATTAGTGGAAGATCATTCCTGCCTACCCTCATTGTACCTGATTCTCCTATGGCGTTGTGCTTGTCGTGCCGTTCGCTTCAGCGTAGAATGGTACAAGGCTGGCAATCAAGCAATCAAACAATCTACAATCTGCATTAATGAGGAACACATGCGTATCAGCGACATGCACTGGCAACAGGTTGAGCAGTATCTCAGCCACGATGATCGAGTCGTACTCCCACTTGGCAGCACCGAACAGCATGCCTATCTCAGCCTGAGTACCGATAGCATTCTGGCCGAACGGTTGGCCGTAGAAGCCGCCGAACCGCTGGCTGTGCCCGTCTTTCCCGTGTTGGCCTATGGCATTACCCCATATTTTCGCGCATATCCTGGTACGGTGAGCCTGCGCACCGAGACATATCTGCGGGTGGTTTGTGACATCCTCGATAGCCTGTTGGCCCAGGGCTTCCGCCGAATCGTGGTTGTCAATGGTCATGGCGGCAATTCGCCTGCACAATCGCTGCTCGATGAATGGCTAACAGATCATTCGGGTGTTCAGGCAAAATGGCATAACTGGTGGAATGCACCGCAGGTCTGGGCACAGGTTCAGGCAACCGATCCAGTCGCTTCACATGCATCCTGGATGGAAAATTTCCCCTGGACGCGATTAGCCGGGGTGGAACAGCCAGAAACCCAGAAACAACCAGTCGATGTCGCTCGGCTGCGCCAGAGTGGCGCAAATGCCATGCGCGTTGGCCTTGGCGATGGCAATTTTGCCGGTTTGTACCAGCGCAGCGATGCAGAGATGCAGGCGATCTGGGAAATTGCGATTGCAGAAACGCGATCACTGATCGATGGGCCGTGGGATTCGTAACGTACGGAGCGACGCGATGCATCATGTCGGTACGGAGTCAGCAAAAGAAAGGTAACAATCATGGATGTATATGAAGCGGTACGCACGCTACTGGCAGTTCGCAGCTATCAGGAAACCCCTGTGCCAGCGGATGTGATCCGGCGAATTCTGGAGGCAGGGCAGCTCACGGGCAGTGGAATGAATGCCCAACCCTGGCATTTTATCGTTGTTGAGAATCGGGAAACCCTTCAGGCGATTGGCGCACAGATCCGTAGTGGCCCGTATGTGGCGCAGGCACCACTGGCAATTGTCGTTGCGATTACGAAGTCGCCACTGGCAATTTCGGATGCCAGCCGCGCAATTCAATCGATGACATTAACAGCCTGGGCTGAAGGTCTTGGATCAAATTGGGTTGGCTTCAAGCTTGAGCAAATCAAGCCGCTGCTTGGTATCCCCGATGAACTCGATGTACTGGCGGTGTTACCCTTTGGCTACCCGACAGCCGATATTGGCAGGGGTAAGAAACAGCGCAAGCCGCTTGGCGAAATTGCCTCGCGTGAACGGTTCGGCCAGCCATTCGAATAGGTTCGCTTGTACCATACACGCAGGCTGATGGATTTTTACTCTTATATTGGAGCGATGGCACCTGAGGATGGAGATGCTGTTGTGGATTGCGCAAGCCATGCTTGCGCTTCGGCAGCATGGCTGCCGCACTCCATATGCGCAACCGAGCCATACCCCATGAACATGTAAAAGTCCATCAGGCTGCGACGTGCTTGTCTGCCCAGTAGCGCTGCTGAAAGCGCAGTGCAAGATTGACCAGCCCAATCATCACGGGTACTTCAACCAGCGGGCCGATCACGGCAGTAAAAGCCACTCCTGAGCCGATCCCGAACACCGCCACAGCAACAGCAATCGCTAGTTCAAAATTATTGCTTGCCGCAGTGAACGCCAGCGTCGTCGTTTTGCGATAGTCCGCGCTGATACGATGGCCCATCCAGAAGCTAACCAGAAACATCAGCACAAAGTAGATCAGCAGTGGGATCGCAATTCGTACCACATCAAATGGGATCTGGACGATCAGGTTGCCCTTCAGGCTAAACATCAACACAATCGTGAACAGGAGTGCAATCAGTGTCAGCGGGCTGATCCGTGGCACAAACTCGCGTTCATACCATTCCTGCCCCTTCATTCGCAGCAGAACGAAACGGGTGATAAACCCGGCTACCATTGGAATACCCAGGTAGATCAACACACTCGCGGCGATCTGGCCGATACTGATTGGCACAATACTACCCTGAAGCCCAAACAGTGGTGGCAGCAGCGTAATAAACACCCAAGCATACACGCTATAGAACAGCACCTGGAAGACGCTATTGAAGGCGACGATTCCAGCAGCGTATTCGCTATCGCCCTTGGCTAATTCGTTCCACACGATCACCATGGCGATGCAGCGCGCCAATCCGATCAGAATCAGGCCGACCATATATTCGGGGTATTCGCGCAAAAAAATGATCGCCAGCGCGAACATGAGAATCGGGCCGATCACCCAGTTCTGAATGAGCGAAAGCCCCAACACCTGCTTGTTCCGAAAAACCCCACCAAGTTGCTCATATTTTACCTTCGTGAAGGGTGGGTACATCATGAGCACCAGTCCAATCGCAATTGGGATGTTGGTCGTTCCCACCTGAACGCGATTGATCAATCCCTCAATTCCAGGGAAGAAATAGCCCAGCGCGACCCCAATCGCCATCGCCAGAAAGATCCATAGCGTCAGGAAACGATCCAGCAGTGAAAGCCCCTGAGCTGTTGTGCTGCGCCGAAGAGGTAGCGCTGATGTTGTATTCGCCATCGCCAGTATTCTCCAATCACCAGGAACAGTGTGTTGATTATTCTAGTATATTGACAAATATCAATATAGCAACGTAAGAAACCATAACCCTCTGGATAAATAGCAGTACAAGCAGTCTTCGGTAGAGACTCTCCAACGGAGCGTCTCTTCTACCTTAATCGCCACCCTTCCCAAACGCAATTGGCCGCGTCCGCGGCGCTGTATTGATTGGCAGTGCTAGGGAAATGATGCCTGCCGCCAGCACACAGCCAACCGCAACCCATAGGCAACCAATCAGCCCGGCGACGGTATACAGCCAGCCGGAAAGCACGGTTCCCGCCAGCCGCCCAAGCGCATTTGCGGTGTAATAGAAGCCGACATTCATCGCGGCCTTTTCGCCATCGGTATAGGCCAGAATTAAATAGGAATGCACCGCCGAATTGAGCGCAAACATCACCCCAAATGCCAGCAACCCGCCAACCACCACAATCGTCGGCGCGACACCGGCCATGAGCGCGAGTGCGATTCCCGTTGGAAAAGCCGCTAGCCCAAAGGCAAGCCATGCTGCCATGCGCCCATCTGGCTCCTTATTCTGCGCATCATTGCGCCGCAGTACGCGTGGAGCGGCAGCTTGCACAAATCCATAGCCTATCGTCCAGATCGCCAGAAAGCCACCTGCCTGCCAGAAGCTCCAGCCAAGGACGCTACGCAGAAACACGGGCAAACCCACAACAAACCAGACATCACGCGAGGCAAATAGGAACAGCCGTGCAGCGGCCAGCAGATTGACCGCCTGATTGCGCGAGAAGATCTCCCGGAACTTGGCCTGCTTGTTGCTGCTGCCCAGCCCGCCACGCAACAACAGTGCCGCAGTAATCAGCGCGATCAGCACCAGGCCAGCAAACAGAACCAAGGTCGGGCGAAACCCAATCACACTCAAGAGGAGCGCACCAAGGAAGAACCCAACGCCTTTCAGCGCATTCTTCGAACCCGTCAGTAGCGTAACCCAGCGAAACAGCGTTGATTGGGCACCATCGGCAACAACGACTTTGAGCGCACTTTTGCTGCTCATCTTCGTCAGATCTTTGGCAATCCCCGAGAGTGCCTGGGCCACCATAACATACGGAACCCCAATCGCCGGGATCGCCAGCCATATGGGATCGGCAATGCCAAGCATGCCCAATGCCAATACCTGCGTGGCTAGCCCGCCAAACAGCGTGGCGGTTAATCCAAAGCGTGCGCCAAGCCAGCCACCTACCAGATTTGTGATCACGCCAAAGATCTCGTATAACAGAAACAACAGCGCTACCTGCAGGGCGCTATAGCCCAGTTCATAAAAATAGAACAACACCAATGTGCGAATGGCACCATCGGTCAGTGTATCGGCCCAGTACGCGCCCGTCACAACAATATAGTTCCGCAGTTGGTGGGGCGCAGAACGCGGTGATGTTGCCATCATTGCAGGCTCCCTGCCACCAGGGCGGCCAGTTCTGCCATGCGGTTGCTATAGCCCCATTCATTATCATACCAGGCCAGAATTTTCACCTGTGTGCCATTCGTGACCATGGTCGATGGCGCATCAATAATCGCTGAATGCGGATCGTTTACATAATCAACTGACACCAATGGGCGCTCCTCATAGCCAAGAATACCCGCTAGCGGGCCAGCCGCCGCATTACGCAGCAGTTCATTCACCTCCGCAATCGTTGTTGGTCTGCTCACCTCAAACACACAGTCGGTCAGGCTGGCATTCAGCAGCGGCACGCGAATCGCCACGCCATCCAGTTTGCCCTGTAATGCAGGGAAGATCAGACCAATCGCCGTTGCCGAACCCGTTGTGGTCGGGATGAGTGAGAGGCTGGAGGCCCGTGCGCGCCGCAGATCCTTGTGGGGTGTATCAAGAATGCTCTGGGTGTTGGTCATATCGTGAATCGTCGTAATCATGCCATGGCGAATGCCAATGCCTGAATGAATAACTTTGACAATTGGGCCAAGGCAGTTGGTCGTACACGAGGCGGCTGTCAACAGATGGTGAACCTCGGGGTCATACTGATCATCATTGACGCCCATCACGATATTGAGTGCGCCCTGTTTGACGGGAGCGGCAACAATCACTTTTTTCACACCAGCAGCGAAATAGGGTTGCAGTTGCTCAACCGTCCGAAACTTGCCACTACACTCAAGCACAATCTCAACCCCTGCTGCTGCCCATGGCACGCCACCTGGGTCTTTTATGCTGCTGTAACCGATTGTATGATCACCGACGACAAGGCCGCCATCGGTTGCCTGGGCACCCCGCTCCCAGCGCCCATGCACCGAATCGAACGTCAGCAGATGCGCTGCCGTCGCTGCATCGCCAGCAATTTCGTTGATCTGTGCGAATGCCAGTTCTGGCCAATCGATGGCTGCGCGCAGGACTAAGCGCCCGATCCGGCCAAACCCATTGATCCCGATCCGTGTTGGCATAGGAGCTCCACCTTGGTTATATCATACTCAATATATCAATGAATAATGATACAATATCAGGAATGGCATATATGGTCAAGTATGTTTTGACAGCGTGTTGTTGGCCTTCTATACTGATCGGGCATTCTTGGTTCCTGATTAAAGAATGCTCGTGGCTCTTCAACATGCGTTGGTCATGCCACGGCTGCGATCAATCGGTGATTGTAGCTTGTTCCAGACGCGATGCATCGCGTCTGTTCAGGTTGCTGAATGCTTCTTGGTTCTTGGTTCTCGTTCATAAATCTATGTAATCTGCGCAATCTGCAGATAATTCCGACTCTGACTCCTGACTTCTGAATACTCGACTATGTACGGGAGGTCTTCGCAGTGGCCACTGAGGAAACAACCGATCCAACGTTGCGTATCCTGCGCCTATTGGCAGATGAAACCCGTTGGCGGGTGCTGTGTATGCTCCGGCAGAGCGATCATCAGGTTGGCGAATTGGTCGAGCAGCTTGCTCTGCCACAGAATCTGATCTCCTACCATCTGGGTATTCTCAAACAGGCCGGGTTGGTTCAGGTGCATCGTAGTGAAGCGGATGCTCGTAGCCAATACTATGGTCTTGATCTGGCTGCGATGGCTGCTGCACATCAGCAGATCGGCGCAACACTCCAATTGCCAATGAGTAAACCAGATCCGCAGCCCAGCGAGCAACTGGTGTTCTTTCTTTGCACTGGTAATAGCGCCCGCTCGCAGATGGCGGAAGGTTGGCTGCGGCAACTCAGCAGCGGTACGATACCAGTGCGGAGTGCTGGAACACAGCCGCGTACGCTGCATCCGCTTGCAATCAATGTCATGGCCGAGGCAGGCGTTGATATTGGCCACCAGTATGCCAAGGACATCCAATCGCTGCAGGATCTGCATCCAACTGTCGTTGTCACCGTCTGCGACCGCGCACGTGAGCTGTGTGCTCAACACGTCACTGCACCAATGCAGATCCACTGGAGCATCCCCGATCCAGCACGCTTCGATGGCAGTGAAACGGATCGGATGGCGGTATTCCGCACAGTGCGCGATGATCTACGAACGCGCATCCAGGGTCTTATAGGCAGGTTGACATCTGCCCCATAATCAAATAATATCAATGCGTATTGATGTAATATCAAAACACTCATAGCGTGAGGGCGAAGGAGCAACGCAATGCGAATCCATCACAGGATTAGCGGGGTGCTAGCATTGGTATTCTTGGTCGCGTGTGGGGCGGGAAACGGGTGGGCAGGGACGGAATCACGAACAAACAATGATCGCACAACAATAACGATTGCAGGGTCATCCACGGTCTATCCGCTGACGCTGCGCTTGTCGCATGCCATGAAGAGTACGGGTGCTCCGGTTGAATTCACGATTGCCAATATTGGCACGGGCGGCGGGTTCAGGGCATTCTGTACGAATCGCTCGGTCGATGTCGTCAATGCCAGTCGCCCGATCACACCAAAAGAGGAGCAGGCGTGCCTTGCGTCGGGGCGAACGCCAGTACCATTCCAAATCGGTTGGGATGCATTGGCAATTGCGGTCAGCAAACAGAACACATTCCTGGAGAGCCTGACGGTTGAACAGCTTGAGCAGATTTTCTCAGGAACCGTCACAACCTGGCGGGATGTTGATCCGCGCTATCCTGCCGATCCAATCAGCCTGTTTAGCCCTGGCACAGATAGTGGTACCTTCGATTATTTTATCGAAGTTGTGATGGCTGGAGATGCAACCCGCCTGGCAAAAACCGCGATAACCAGCGAAGATGATGATGTGTTGGTGCGTGGCATTGAGCAAAATGCACGAGCCATCGGCTATTTTGGCTATGCCTATTACCAGTACAACAGCGACCAACTGCGTGTTGTACCGATCCGCCGTAGCGCAACAGAACAAGCTGTGCTGCCATCGGTTGCAACGGTTACGGATCGAAGCTACCCCTTCATTCGGCCACTGTTTCTGTATAGCGATACGCAGACGATTCGTGAAAAGGAGTTGGTTGGCAGATTCCTCGATTTCTATCTCGAAAACGTGAATCGCTACATTCGTGATGTTGGCTATTTTCCCGAAGAACGTGAGCGGTTGCTCCAGCTTCGTGTTGCGATCACGAAATTACGCACATAGTCACCTGGCAAATAAACCCAAACAAATTCGGCCCTGATCAAAGCGTTCTGCTTCGACCAGGGCTATCTTGGTTCGTGGTTACTTGTTCGCCTGTTCGCTCGCTATAGCCAGCAAATCGGTGTGATGGCGCTGTGCGACATCTGGATGGGAACGCAATCGGCTTTTGAGGTTGTTCTTGCCAACCTCGCGAAACAGTGGGTTGAGCGGGTCCTGGGTCACACCGCGCACGCCAGTGGCAAGTTCTGGCGGCAAGGTCAGCACTGGCACGGTTGCATTAAGGTTCGCACCAAAGAAAAACGCAACCGAAAGGCGATCCGTTCCTGCTGGCGGCGTTACAACCCGATGAACTGTTGCGCGCAAATAGCCATTCGAGGCCATTTCGAGCAGTTCGCCGATATTGACGACAAAGCTGCCAGGGATTGGTGGTGCATCGATCCATGTGCCATCATGTTCAACCTGCAGCCCGGCCTGGGCTTCCTGCAACAGAACTGTGACAAAGCCGCCATCCTTGTGCGCCCCAACCCCCTGATCGCCCTCGGTCAGATCACGCCCTGGGTAGCGGATGATCTTGAGCAGAATGTTCGGATCTGGCGTATAGATCGGCTGAAATGCGTTTTCGTCCTGGCCAAGCGCAACAGCAAAGACCTTGATAATCCGCAGTGCCAGCTGCTCCGCAGCGGCCTGGTAGCGCAGAATGACATCGCGCAGTTCTGGCATGGCATCCGGCCACTGATTTGGCCCTTGCAGACGTGACCATGGCGGCAATCCGGCATCGCGTGGCAATGTTGGTCGCTCGGCCCCAATATCAACCTGCTCGCGCCAATCGCGCTGGCCGCGTGTGTACTCCATTCCTTTGCGATTGTAGCCGCGGAAATGTGGTGAATTGACCATCTCAATCGCTAGTTTGTCGGCCTCGGGAAGCGCAAAGAATCGGCGAGCGAGGGTAAGTACCTCCTGAATAAGCACTGGATCAATCCCATGTCCAGTGACATAGAAAAACCCAATCGTATGCGCCGTTTCACGTAATTCGGCCAAAAACGCCTCACGTTCAATTGGCCCTGCTTCTAGGCGCGCAATGTCCAGAATGGGTAGCGCTTCTACTTTAGTGTTGGTGGATGTCATGTTCGTTCTCCTGTGCAATAAAAAGAGACTCCCACAAATCGGTGAGAGTCTTGATAATTGGCTGGACGCGCTACAATAGCACCACTGCCGTATCATCAATGCTCTCATCTGCCAGTAGTGACTGTCGGAGTTGGCACCATTGGTTAGTAAGATCGCGCAACACTGCGCGAACTCGCCTGCCATGGTTGCCGAGGCGTCATCGGGCCGATCCCTCAGCCTCTCGCGATAAGAGTGATATTGTTCAATTCCTATGATCTTAATTGACTTGACTCATGTTGTCAAGAGTTTGAGCATTCGGGATCTGAGCTAGTCCCCTCACCCCAACCCCGCTCCCACACGGGGAGCGGGGCTCTGCGCGGCATCGCACTACGGTTTCCCCTTCTCCCCAATGTGGGAGAAAGGGCCAAGGGATGAGGGGAACAAAGATTGCGCCGATTCTTGTTCTCGGTTTCGTATTCTGACTCCTGACTCCTGAATACTTGGCTCTCGCGCTCGTTCTTTCGTCGCATTGACACGCCCGACAGTACATGGTATGCTTCGGAGAGTGATTATTTTTTAGCGTTTGATGGAGTTTCCAATGGTTCGCATACTGCTGCTGATCGAGGTGTGCTAACAGCAAGCAGGATTCGTGCGCCCAAATCTCACCCTGTTGCATAAACGAATAATGAATTTCTTAAGCCGTGGGCGCAGGCGCTGACCCGCGGCTTTTTGTTATGTCGGAGATTGTATATGTCTATTCTGAATGTTGGTGGCCTCACAAAATATTATGGCGCAGAGCAGATCTTCGCCAATATCGGTTTTCAGGTTGCCAAGGGCGAGAAGGTGGCGCTGGTTGGCGTGAATGGCGCTGGCAAAAGCACCATCATGAAAATCATTGCCGGGATTGAGACGGCCACCCGCGGTGGTGTTCACATGGCCCGTGGCATCCGCGTTGCGTATTTGGCGCAGGAGGCGCGTTTTGGCGGCGATCGGACGCTGATCGAAGAGATGCACCATTCGCTTGAACATCTGAATGCGCTTCAGGCCGAGATCAGTGAACTCGAACATGCGCTTGCCGATACCGAACACCCCGAATGGGAACAGCGCATGGAGCACTATGGTGAACTGACCCATCGCTTTGAGCATGCAGGTGGCTATCAGATTGATCGCCAGATTGAGTTGACGCTCAGTGGCCTTGGGTTTGTTCCCGAACAATATGATCAGCTGATTGCACAGTTCAGCGGCGGTCAGAAGACTCGTGCTGCCCTGGCCTCGGCACTGCTTTCCGATCCCGATCTGCTGCTGCTTGATGAGCCAACCAACCATCTTGATCTTTCCGCGCTCGAATGGCTGGAACAGTTCCTGCGCTCCTGGGAAGGCACCCTCATGGTCATTTCTCATGATCGCTACTTCCTCGATAAAGTCACCAATCGAACACTCGAAGTGGCCTTTGGGCGGCTGGATGGCGATTATCCTGGTGGCTACAATAAGTTCATGGAGCTGAAGGCTGCGCGGTTGGAACTGCAACTCAAGCAGTACAATGCCCAGCAGGAAGAGATTGCCAAGATCGAGGATTTCATTCGGCGCTTCAAGAATAGCACGCTCAGCACACAGGCGCGTGGCCGCGAGCGGCGCTTGGATCGGTTGAAAGAGGGCTGGGAGGGCAGCAGTGGCAAATCCGAAACACTGATCGCCAGGCCCGACCAGCAGAAGAAGATCGCGATCAAAATGGGGACAGATCTGCGCAGTGGTGATGTCACCCTGAAACTCGATAAAGTGACGATTGGCTATGTGCTGGGGAATGGTGAAGCGCGCCCGCTGCTCACAAGCCCGGATCTTGAGATCCTGCGTGGCCGACGCGTTGCCCTGATGGGGCCGAATGGCAGTGGCAAAACGACACTACTGCGCACGATGGTTGGTGAAGTACCGCCGATTCGTGGGCATATTCGGCTTGGACATCGTGTTGTGCTGAATTATTATGCCCAATCGCACGAGGGCCTGATCTCGACCAACAGTATTATTGAGGAGATCCGGCGCATCAAACCACAGATCAAGGAAGTTGAGGCCCGCACCCTGTTATCGCGCTTCCTGTTCACTGGCGATGATGTGTTTAAGCAGGTTGGCGATCTCTCTGGCGGTGAGCGCAGCCGGGTTGCCCTAGCGCAGTTGACATTGCTTGATGGCAATCTGTTGGTGCTGGACGAACCGACCAACCATCTCGATATTGATGCCAGGGAAGCACTTGAAGCTGTTCTGAATGAGTATAACGGCACGATCTTGTTCGTCTCGCATGATCGCTATTTTATCGATGCAGTTGCCGACACGATTTGGATGGTGCGCGACAACACAATCGAGGCCTTCAATGGCAACTATAGCGAATATGTGACTGCCCGCGATGCCAAAGCTAAATTAATTGCCCAACCGCAGGTCAAGGATAAACGAGCAGCCGTCAAAGCCGAGAGCCGCACTCCTGCCGAACAGCAACCAGCGCTTGTCAATGGCCGCCCAGCTTCTTCATCTGCTGATGGTGCCAAAAATGGCAGCGCCAAGCAGCAGGGTGCGTTGCCAGCACCTCACGCTGCAAATGGCAAGCCGCTGGTCAAAGAGGATGAGCGTGAGGTTCGGCGGCGCCAGCGCAAACTTGCGGCATTGGAAAGTGAGATCGCCGCATTTGAGGGCGAACTGAAAAAGATCGAGCAGGACATGACCAAGGCCAGCGCTGCTGGCGATGCCAAACGTGTGACCAGCCTGGGCATGCAACACGCCGAGATCCAGGAAATGCTCACAACCCGCTATGATGAATGGACAGCTGCGGCAGGGTAAGAGAGTTGCGGCTATCCCCTCTCCCTAACTCCTCCCCCACAGGTGGGAGGGGCTTCTTTATGCGGAAATTCCCCCTCTCCCCGGCGTGGGAGAGGGGGTTAGGGGTGAGGGAAATTACCTCACCAACACCGGTAAACCCAGCCGCCTGACCTGGTACAGCAACTCGTTCGAGGTGCCGCCGCCTGGCGCAGGGTTGGTTGCGATCAGTACCGCGCTGCCAGCCGCATAATCGGCGGCTGGAACCGTGACCAACAGTTGTGTTGGGCTTGCAACGGTTGTCGCCCGATCACTGCCATTCCAGCGCACCTGTGTGCCACTTATGAACCCGAAGCCAGTGATTGCCAGCACGATGGTTCCATCTGGATTGAAGCCCGAAACGGACGCACTGCCAAGCGATGGTAATGGGTTCTCGCCGACTGCCACAACCGTGAATCCAACTGAATTTGATTTGCCACCACCAGGCACAGGGTTCGTTACGGTCACACTGCTTTGCCCTGCCGTTGCAACATCGGCTGCATTGATATCAACCCGTAGCTCGCCACTGTTGACCAGGATCGTTGGCCGATTGACCCCATTCCACTGCGCCTTCACGCCTGCCACAAATCCCGAGCCATATAGCGATAGCGTGAGCTGGCCTGTCGTCTGCCCTGCAACCGTCGAATTGGGGCTGACGAGATTAAGCGATGGTGGCGGGTTCTGGCCTGGGGTTGCAACGGTGAATGCAACAGCATTTGATGAACCACCGCCAGGAGCTGGATTAACGACCGTTACTGCTGATGCGCCTGGTTGGGCAACATCTGTACCAGGGATCTGGGCTTGCAACGTCGATCCACTGATATAGGTCGTTGGGCGAGCACTCCCATTCCAGACTACCTGTGAGGATGGCAGGAATCCGGCTCCGCTCACAGTCAAGCTGATTGCTGGGCCGCCAGCGGGCGCACCCTGCGGCGAGATCTGGTCGATCGATGGCACCGGGTTTTCGGCAGGGGCCGTGATAGTAAAGCTTAGTGTGTTCGATGTACCACCACCTGGCGTCGGGCTAAACACCGTGACACTCGCGCTGCCTGCTGTCGTTAATAATCCGGCTGCAACGGTGCCGCGAATTTCGCCTTCACCAACATAGGTGATATTGGTCAGATTTGCGCCATTCCATTTGATTATAGAGCTTGGCACAAACCCTGTTCCATTCACAGTCAGGATAATCGCGCCAGATCCAGCGGTTGCCGAGGCCGGGCTGAGGCTCTGTATACTCGGCTTCGGGTTAGCAAGTGGCAGATGCACAACCTTGTTATCGGTAAAGGCGGTGGCATAGACATGCCGCCCATCGGCGCTGATCACCAAATCACGGGCACCAGCCAATGGCGGTAGGCCAGTATTTGTATCACGCTTGACCAAACTCTGGGCTAGGTAATCCAGCTTGCCAGTGGCTGGGTCGCGTTCGAACACTGCAACAGCATTATCGCTATAGCCAGTCGTATAGACATACCGTCCATCAGGGCTCACCTTAGCCGATGAGGATGAGTTTAGCCCATCAATCTGCTCGCCATCGCTCTGGATCTGTCCATCGGTATAGGTCTCGATAAACGTGAGTACGCCGGTGGCTGCATTGCGCTGAAACAGGTTTAGCTTGTCACTATCATAGCTTGAGGCATACAGGTGGTTGCCATCAGGGCTAAAGGCCAGTCGAAAGACTCCTGAAAGGCCAGGAACAGTCGTCTGATCAATTGTTGTGCCTGGCGTGGTTAATACGCCAGTATTGGCATTGCGTTTGAACATGGTGATCGAGCGGGTTGGGCCACCATAGTTAGCGGCATACAGATGCGCACCATCAGGGCTGAGTGCCAGATCATAGGTGCCCTTCAGATTGGCATCTACTGCCATTGATTGGACTAATGCCACATTCGAACTATTACGCAAGCCACCATCACTATCGAGTGCAAACACAATAATCGATGTATTACTATTTGCATCGGAAGTGCCACTGACATATAAGAAGCGGCTATCCGCACTGATTGCCATACCATAGGCACCACTCAGCCCGCTGATCGATCCAACGAAGGTTGGATCATTTTCGGTGGCACTATCACGCAGCGAGAGGATTCCACTGCTGGTATTACGGGCATAGGATAGTACCCGGTTGGCAGATGCGGCAGTGACATACACACTGGCACCATCAGGGCTAACCAGTACGCGAATGGCACCATTCAGCAAGCCACCTGCCTCAACAAATTCCTGCACGAAGTTGAGTGCACCACTCGTCGTACTGCGGCTAAAAACAGTCATGACTCCATTCGTACTGGCGACATATAGGTTGCGGCCATCGGGGCTGAGCGCCACGCCATACGGGCCAGTCATACCAAGGATGCCGCCGCCACTATATGGCGCACCAATCCCAAGCACCGGGCTTGCCACCGGCTTGCCAACACAGCTGAGATTGAATGTCACCACTGGTTGAACTGGATCGTTGGTGGCCATACTCAGCGTTGCACTACGAATACCAGCAGCACCAGGCGTACATGTGATTGCCCGAACAACCGGCGCGGCACCATCAGCAATCGATATATCGGTCGTCGATAGGGCGAAATCGCCAGGATTCGGCCCGCCAAGCTGCATGCCTGTCACGCTCAGCGTCGCGTTGCCCGTCTCCAGAACGGTCAGGTTGATACTCTTGTTCAGGCCGAGGGTGATGGCACCGAAATCGATTGGGCCAGGGGCTGCTGGAACTGATCCAAAGCCAGCTACAGGTTGGGGCGTGCCGTTACATAGCAGATCATAGACAACAGTTGGTTGAACTGGATCGTTGGTTGTGACAACCAACGCGGCGGCTCGCTGCCCTGCAACACCTGGCGTACAACTTACCGTTGCCGTTGCGCTACTACTCACCGTTGCCGGGAAGGCAACAATCGCAAACTCGCTTGCATTGGCACCCTGGATCGTTGCGCCAAGCTGAAGATCTTTATTGCCAGTACTGAAGATTGTAAAGCTCTTCTGGCCAGTTGTGCCAAGCTGAACATTGCCAATATCAATAGGGCCAGGCTGAACGGGTGCCGAGCCGTAGCCAGCCTTGAATGCCTCGGCTTCATAGGCCCCAATATCGCAGACCAGGCCGATTGGGCGGGCAGTGCTGCGCTGATCGAGATTATCGACCGGGCTGGCAGCACAGATTGCTGGATCGCCAGCATCGGCTGCAGCGCTTACAGGCCCCAGTTTCTGGGAAAGTAACTCGGCCAGTGGGCCGCCATTAAATGCTGGCCCTTGCAGATCGGCATTTGCATTTTGCAGATCGCCAGTACCTGTCAATGCACAACTGGTTGCGCTATCTAGGTTATGGCCTAAACTGGTGAATGGCCCGATTGCACAGTTATCCGGCAGGTTTCCCGAAAGCAGCGTATTGGCCAGTTTATGTGGTTCCGGGTAGGAACTGGTTGGTGCCTGGCCATAGATTCCACCACCACTCGTGGCAACATTCAGCGAGATCGTCAGGTTTCGCAGTGTCGATTCGGCGCGGATATTGGATGAGCCATTCTGCTGGGTATTGAAGGCATAGATGCCGCCGCCCTTACCACTGGCCGCATTAGCCACAATCGTCATGTTCGTCAGATCAACGATATTGCCACGGTCGATGGCAATTCCACCGCCATCGCCGGTTACGCCATTGTTGAGCAGAGTCACCCGGTTGATCGAAAGCCGCGCACCAGCATTCAGGATCGCGCCGCCAAGCCGATCCAGGCCTGTTGAGCCAGCAAGATTGCCATTGAACGAACTATCGCGGATCTCGACGGTTGCGCCGCTATGGTTATAGAGTGCGCCAGCATTGGCTTTTGGTGCGGCCAGATTGCCATTGAAGACCGAGCGGATGATCACCATCTTGCGCCCGTTGCCGCTATCATTACGGTTGACAAGCGCTCCGCCACCCATCGGAAAATAATCGTCGGCGGGATCGCCCTCGGTGCCATTATTGTTTGGATCGAGTCCCTCGGCAATATTGCCATTGAAGATCGTATCGACAATCGTGCCAGGTGCAAGGGCATAGATGGCACCACCGCTGCGCTTGGCGGTATTGCCATTGAACACACTACCAGCAATATTCAGTTGATCGGTACCAGAAGCCCAGATCGCGCCGCCGCCATCGGTGCCATTCGCACGATTGCCGGTAAAGTTCGTTCCAGCAATATTGAGCGCGCCATCACTACTAATTGCGCCACCATTACCACTGTTGACATTGCCAACAAATGAACTGCCAGCGATGTTCATGATCGAACCGGAGGTGGTGCCAAGAATAGCTGGCTCGCCCTTCGTCAGCGTCACACCAGCCAGATTGAAGATCGCGTCGGATGTCGAAACACGGAAGATCGGCGTATCGGCAGATCCCGAGCCATTGATGATGATTGGCCCAGTGATACTGATATTGCTACTGATATCTGGCAGCGAGCTTGCCACCGTAATTGTGCCATTGATGCTGAATGTGATTGTGTTGATGCCTTGTTGGATGCCAGCACAACCGCGATTGGGTGGGTTTGCAACCGTCTTTGCTTCAGAAATAACCTGGAGGGCTTCACGGAGCGTGCAGGTGCTCGCATTGTTATCGTTTGCAGAATCACCAAGATTATTGACGACAGCCGCACCGCCAATTGCCAGGGCTGGTGGTGCCGCAACACCCCATACCGATCCGATGATCAGGGCTAATACCAGCGTTAGGAGCCGAAAGCGTTGGAGTGTCTGCATTGATGTTCCCCCTAATGGTATTGTATGCGTCTCTACGTAGGCCGCCGGATTCGATCAATAAAGCCACGCAATTCTGGAACGCGAAAGATGACCGTCAGGCCAGCATAGATCGCTGCACCAAACCCGCCAACGGATACTGTCCACAGCGCCAATGCTGGGAAATCCTGTGGCCAGTGGTAGATTGCATTCGGGCTGATGAATGGTATCCGCGCCCCCGACCATGTTCGTACAATGAACAAACTGCTTAAACAACAGACACCGGATATCAGCATGAACGCAAGTGCCCGCCAAAAGTTTCGCCCAAACCCGCCAATCCTATTCCTAAGCATGATCGTTAACAGCATGGCTTCAATGGTATTGGCGATACTAAAGGCAAATGCTAGCCCGCCTAAACCTGCGCCATTGTGTAGGAATGTGTAGCCAAGGCCAATATTCACCAGCACGGCAACACATCCAATAATCACGGGCGTACGGGTATCCTGCATGGCATAGAAGGTGCGCACCAGAATTTCGGAAGCGGTGAAGGCAACCAGCCCAAATAAATAGAAATCGAGCACCTGGGTCGTTAACGCAGTCGATTCGGCAGTGAACGCTCCTCGCTCAAACAGGAGACGCACCACAGGGGTTGCCAGTACGCCCAGAATAGCCGATGCGGGAATCGCAACAAATAGCACTGCGCGTAACGCACGCATGGCCTGCTCACGAAAGCCCGCATGATCGCCATCGGCGTTGAGCCGTGCAAGCTGTGGGAAGATCACCGTGCCAACACTGAGCGCCAGTAGCCCATGGGGTAGCAGCATGAGTTGCAGTGCATAGCCATTGGCTGCCACGGCACCAGGGCCAGCCAGTGATGCGAAACTCGCCACGGCAATCAAATTGATCTGCCAAACCGCCTGCCCAAACAGGCGTGGCCCGATCAAGCGGCCAATCTGCCGCACACCCGCTGTGTCGATCCAGGCGCGGCGTGTATAGCGAGCGCCGATCCGCACAAGGCTGGGGATCTGAATAGCCAGAAACAACACAGCACCGAACGCAACTCCAAGCACCAATCCATACACGCCAAGCCAGGGGGCCAGTAGCGCACCGCCAATAATGCCAAGGTTATAGAGGTTCGCACCAAGGGCCGGGATGCCAAAGCGATCAAATGATTCGAGTGTGGCCTTGGCTAGCCCACCGATGCCAAGCAGCAGCGGCTGGATCAGCGTTAAGCGCAGGAGATCAACGGTGAGCGCACGGGTTTCTGCGCTGAAGCCACGGCCAACGGTGGAGGCAACAATTGGCTCGGCGAAGATTCCAACAAGCACACTGGCGCTGATCAGGCCGATCAATGCTAGGTTCAGAATGGCGCTGGCCAGCCGCCATGCGTCATCGCGCCGATCCGCCAGCATTCCTGCAAAAACGGGAATAAACGCGCTGCCGAGTGCACCCCCAGCAATCACGATATAGATCATGTCGATCACGCCAAAGGTTGCACGGAAGGCATCAAGCTGCGCTGATGTCCCGAACTGGTTCGAGATGATCACATCGCGGGCCAGGCCAAGAACGCGGCTTAATAGATAGCCGCCAGCCACCATCAGCGTATTGGTCAGGGTGCCGATCCGCAGACGTGCGGTGGCAACGGGCGAGGGGGGTGTCATTTGCGTTGTAAAACGGTTTCTGCTATAATTCTCATTCAGTGTGCGATGCACATACGTATCGCTAGGCGCCGTCAGGCAGAAGCAAGCCCGCCGCGCCGTATCGTTGAGCCATTATAGGGGAGAAGCACTGCTTTGGCGAACACCAAGTCTGCCCAGAAGCGCATTCGCGCCAATGCGAAGCGGCACGGCCGCAACACCATGTACCGTTCACGTGTCAAGACGCTCATTCGCAAAGCCGAGCAACTGATTGTCAACGGCAAGGCCACGAGCGAAACACGGGTCGAAGCCGTTCGAACTGCTTGCAGCACGCTCGACAAGGCCGCTGTGAAGGGAATTATTCATAAGAATAACGCCGCACGCCGCAAGTCGCGCCTGGTGCAGAAGCTCAATAAGATTGCAGGCGCAAGCAAGAGCGCCTGATCGATTGTATGGATCACGAAGGATGAAAGAGTACGCTCTTTCGTCCTTTGTTGTGATCAGTATTTGGTTCATTCCCATAATGGTTTTTTCACGCCAATCGAAAACGCTTTGCGAGCGCCAAGCAGCGCCAGAATTGTCGCCCCTTCAATCACCGCCAGTATGATCGCCCCAAAACGAATTACAAGTTCGGCCTGGGCGATCTCGCTGCTGAGCATATCGTGGGCAACGATCTTGGCTGCCTGTGGTGCAAACCCGATCAGCGCCAGCAGCCCAATGATCAGGATCGGCCCAAGGATCATGTGTGTCCACCAGGATGATGGGAACAAATCCCAGGTTCCCCAGTAGACCCATACTAGCAGCAGTGCAACTGCCACGGCAACCCCGATATCTGCTGCCTGATCTGTCAACGATAATCCCTGCGATGTACGGATATACAGAAGAGCGACTGCCAGACCAAAAAGGGTGAAACTGGACAATACCCCAGCAACCGATACAAGCCCGACAGCAGGTGGGCGATTGATCTGTTCTGGTTTTGCCGTTGTGCGATAGCCACGAAACCCCATCAAAATCCTCCATATATGCGCACCAACCTGGGTGGTGAAACAACCAAGAACCAAGTATTCAGGAGTCAGGAGTCAGAATACTGAGCGCGAAGCACAGAACCAAGAACCGAGAACCAGGGGTGCGGGATGTTAATCACTTCAATACCTATTTTGGAATAGAATGCTTCCGGCGATTATAGCATGATGGTATCATGCATGATAGAACAAGTGCGAAAGGATGTCATAATGTCGTTTCCACAAACGCCGGTTGTTACTGGCGAACGCTATCCATCACGTCGATCGGTCGTCATGTCAACACGAGGTATCGTTGCCGCAAGCCAGCCCCTGGCTGCACAGGCAGGGCTGCGGATCTTGATGGCTGGTGGTAATGCTGCCGATGCGGCGATTGCGACGGCGGCTGTGCTGAATGTGGTTGAGCCAATGAGTACAGGGATCGGCGGCGATGCTTTTGCACTGATCTATGATGCGGCAACGGGCCGCGTACGGGCGCTGAATGGTAGCGGGGGTGCGCCAATGGCGCTTACGCCTGCAATCTTTGCGGAACGCGGATTAACGGCTGTGCCAAGCCTGGGCATGTTGCCCGTCACAGTTCCTGGCACAATCGATGCCTGGGCGACGCTATTGGCGCAGCATGGAACCATGACACTGGCGCAGGTGTTGGCTCCCGCAATTGAGTATGCCGAACGAGGGTTTCCTGTTAGTGAGATCATCGCCCGTGGCTGGGCTGCAAGCACCACAAAATTGCAGGGCCATCCCGATGCAGCCCGCACCTATCTGATTGGCGGCCAGCGTGCGCCACGCGCCGGTGAAATCTTCAAAAGCCCTGGGCTGGCTGATTCATTGCGCCAGATTGCGGAGGGTGGCAGGGATGCCTTCTATCGCGGGCCGATTGCGGAGGCGATTGTGGCAACATCTGAGCGCTATGGCGGCTTCCTCACCATGCAGGATCTGGCGGCGCATACCTCAACCTGGGAAGAACCAATTCATACAAACTATCGCAGCCATACGATCTACGAATGCCCACCGAATGGCCATGGTCTCACGGCACTATTGGCACTGAATCTGTTAGAAGGGTTCGATCTGGCACATCTCACGCCTGGTTCGCCTGAAGCATTGCATCTCACAATCGAGGCCATGCGCCTGGCTTTTGCCGATGCTGTAACCTATATTGCTGATCCGCTGCATGCACAGGTTCCAACTGACTACTTGCTTTCGGAGGCCTATACGTCTGGCCGCCGCAGATTGCTTGATCCGAACCGTGCCGCTGCGACGATTCCGGCTGGCGAGGTTCCGGGTGGCCACGATACGGTGTATCTGAGTGTTGTGGACGAGACTGGCAATGCGGTTTCATTCATCAATAGTCTGTACATGGGCTTTGGTTCTGGTGTCGTTGCTGGCGATACTGGCATTGCGCTACAGAATCGGGGTGCCTGTTTCGTTCTTGATCCACAGCATCGCAACTGCTTGGCACCAGGCAAGCGGCCATATCACACCATTATTCCATGTATGGCATTGCGCGATGGCAAGCTGTGGGCCAGTTTTGGCGTGATGGGTGGCTTTATGCAACCACAGGGCCATGTTCAGATGCTGGTCAATATGCTAGATTTTGGGATGAACCCGCAGGAAGCGCTTGATGCACCGCGGTTTGAACTGTTAGAACCATACCTCCACCAAGCAGATGTGGCTATCGAACACGGAGCGGATGTTGAAGCGGCGTTGGTGCGCTATGGGCACCTGGTTGTTCCCAAGCCACGCAATGGCGGGTTTGGTGGCGGCCAGATCATTGTGGTGGATGCGCAGGGCGTTCGGCAGGCAGGCTCCGATCCACGCAAGGATGGCTGTGCAGTCGCGTATTGATGCCCTGGTGGTGTAGAGACGCTCCGCTGGAGCGCCTAGAGCATCGACAATGCGAGCGTATCTGGCATTGATCGACATTACTGGTGTACCAGTGCTCGACAGCATGGGTACGATCTCATTGGTACGAGCAACCGAAGCGGCGGGGCTGCTTGGGGCACGCTGTAGGCTTGTTGGCATTTGCCCGGAGATCGCCCAGGCACTTGTTGCACTCGGGGTTCCGCTTAGCAACCTGGCAACTGCGGCGAGCCTGCAACAGGGCCTTGCCAGCGTGCTGAGATCCTGATCGCTAGTTTTTTGCAGAACCCGGCTCATCAGCGCAAAATCGCGGGCATCGGCGAGGCGGGCTGGGTAGTGGGCCAGCAGTGGATCGATGAAGGCTTCTTCGCCACCGAAACCGGTGAGCAGGGTGAGATCAGCATCACGGGTCAGGCGCGGTTGTCCCCATCGTTGGACGGCCAGCCCACCAATAAAACAGAACGCCCAGCCGCGCTGATCGCAGAATGATTGCAGATCTGCAGCGGCGCGAAAGATGTCATTCATGGCTTGCGTGCCTTCATAAACAGGCGTTGCTGTTCCACGAGGCCAGAATACCTGCGGAAGCGGGGATCTTTATAGGCATCTTTTGCCAACATCAGCAGATCGTTAGCTGCACGCAGCGCCTCGGCATCGGTCATGCGGGCCAGTTCCTCACGTTTGATGCGTTCGAGTTCAACGGCAGCCACGCGCCACTGCGCCATCCATTGCTGTTGCTGTTCGGGGGTCATGTGCGCTCCTTGGCAGGGTTTGCTAGCACCATGAATACCAGAAAATTATGATAGAGGCAAGTCTGAATATAGTTCAATTGTGCAATGCAGCTTCTTTTTTGCAGGAACCGTTCCCTCGCGTGTACTGCGCCTCTCCTCTCTGATGAATGGAAAAGGCATCAGTATATACGATGAATGTAGGGACGGTTTGTGAACCGTCCAAGGCTATCATCCGCCGAAACGCAGTTCAACAAATGGCGTATTGTGTGGTGGGCCTGGTGTCACGCGCATACGTGGCGGGACGCTGAGCAGCATGCTGGTTGCACCAAAGGTAAAGATGCGGCCTGGTTTGGGAGCCATACTGATCGGGATCGTCTGGTCGCTGAGGATGGCTTCAACATCAGATTGTGTGGCAATTGTGCTGGCGTGTGCGGCAATGAAATCATAGCGCGCACACGAGTTCGGCGTATCGTGAGGCTGCCATGATAATGGCCGTTCGATATTGGCTAGCGGGTGATTGGTGTGCAACAGATAGTCGCTGAAGTCCGTGTCCTGAACCACTCCATCCGCCGAACATTCGAAGCTGAGTAAGCCCGCTGGGCTGCCAACCGCATAGTGCTGGCCGCTTGCGTGTGGCACACTGCCAACAAAGCGAGATGCATCGGCCAATGTGTGTTGAGCCAGGATACCACGCATCACCGCAGCAACCGGTAGGCCATGAACGGCGTGTGGCAACACCGCAAGATTATTGACCACCACGCCAATTCCATGTGCGTTACAGCCGTTCAGACCGATCATTCCGGCATAGGTGAAGATCAGCGCCTCTGGTCGATCATCAGAAATCAGGTGCAGTACGGTTTGGGCACCATCATAGATCGTGCCAATATCCATTGTCTGCGCTAATATTGGTGCGCTGCGTTCGGATGGGAAAACACCAATCACGGTACAACCAGGCGCATTGCCGCTATGGCTGCCCGAAAACCACCATTCTTCATCAAGCAAGTTATAGGCAAGCAGATCGGCGAATGGCACCGCAGCGCCCGCAGCAATCCCATGCAGTTCATCAAGCAACTCGGGAGTCCAACGCGCCATCGCATCCACATAGCTGGTCTGCTGAAGAAATGTGTGAATATACGCCTGCGGATCGGGCCAATTTAGGCGAATACGTGTTGCTCGCCAGCGTTCCAGCGTTGCCTGAATGAGCATGCGTAGTGTTTCGCCATGCGCCTGCCCACACTCGCGGGGGGTGCCAGTATAACGGATCTGGTGGAGTGGTGTATTCATAGGTGCCTCAAACAATTGATCGACAGATCGCATAGATTGATCAACACGAATTTGTCCGCAGATGACGCAGATGGCGCAGATTGAGCCGTTCGTAATTGTAGTCAATGATCAAATTGTAGCACTTTTTGTGTTAGTTCTTGTCCTAGTTAGCTACTGTTCAACGGCCCTGTTTTGGTGTTACATGTATCTATCAAACACGCTCCAAAACAATCGGCAATCGGTAACGGGCTGAGTAAACGATGAGGGTGCCATGCCAATACTCGATCACGAAGAGATTACATGGGACAAAACGATTTCGATCACCAGCGGCTGTTACAACCTGCGCGTTGATATTCCAGCTGAACAGGCTCTTTCCGACGAGACGTTGATCGAGCGGGTGTTCGATTTGGTATTGGGCCAGCCGGGCATTCACGAAATTGAGCTGCGGGTTTGTTTACCGTGCCCGCAGGATAACATCGTTATGACGCACATCAAATGCGCCTGCTAATGGTGTTACGGCATCCTGATAGACGCTCCGGCGCAGTGTCTCTACGGCCATCTACGCTGTGGGTTTCGGTGAAAGCAGCTTGCGGATCTCCATCAGCCATAGCACACTGCTGCCGACGCCAAGGCATACCAGCCAATCTGTGAGGCCAAGCGCAACGGTGCCAAAGGCTTCATTCAGGAATGGGACATAGATCACTACGGCCTGGAGTGCAGCCGATATGGCAACCGCCAACCACAGCCATGGATTGGTCGTCAGTTTGGTGAAGGCGCTGCGTGTTTCGAAGCGGGCATTGAATACATTAAACAGTTGGAAGAACACCAACGTTGTGAATGCCATTGTCTGCGCGTAGTTCATTGCGCCACCAGGGCCGGTAAATAGACCACCAGGCAACACCCAATCCATCACCCCAAGCGTACCGACCGCCATGATTACACCAACGATGACAATATCGGCCCACATGCGCCTGCTGATCACAGAACTGCTTGGATCGCGTGGCGGGCGCGTCATCACATCGTGATCGGCTGGATCGAGGCCAAGCGCCAATGCCGGGCCAGCATCTGTTAGCAGATTGATCCACAGGATCTGGGTGGCCAGCAGTGGAACAACCACCGCCGAGTTGGCTTCTGGCACCAATCCGATCAGTTTGGCAAACACCACGCCAAAGAACATTGTAAAGACTTCGCCCAGATTCGATGAGAGTAGGTAGCGCAGAAACTTCTGGATGTTGGCAAAGATCGAGCGCCCTTCCTCGACCGCAGCAACAATCGAGGCGAAGTTATCGTCGGTGAGGATCATATCGGCGGCACCCTTGCTCACATCGGTGCCGGTGATGCCCATGGCCACACCGATATCCGCAGCCTTGAGCGCCGGAGCATCATTCACGCCATCGCCCGTCATCGCGACAATCGCGCCATTGGCCTTGAGCGCCCGGACGATCCGCAGCTTGTGCTCGGGAGCTACGCGGGCGAAGACAGACGCCTCACGTACTGTTTCGCGTAGGGCCTTCTCATCCATCTTCTGCAGCTCCGCACCAGTAACAGCACGGCCTCCTGGCTGCACGATGCCAAGCTCGCCAGCAATCGCCGATGCAGTGGTTGGATGATCGCCGGTGATCATGATCGGCTTGATGCCAGCAATCTTTGCCTCGGCGACGGCTGCACGAGCTTCTGGCCGCGGCGGATCGATCATTCCCAACAGCCCAAGGAACACAAAATCCTGCTCAACCGCATCGCTTAACACGCCACTAACGGCATCGCGCTGGAGTGAGCGAAAGGCCATACCCAGGGTGCGTAGCGCCTGATTGGCAAGAGCCTCGACACTCGCCACTATCTGTTTGCGTCGTTCGGGGGTGAGCGGGCGAACATCATTGCCAACCTGTTCGAACTGGCAACGGGCCAGCAGCACATCGGGCGCACCCTTGGCGAACACCATCACCCGTTCGTGTTTGGCCTGATCCACATGCGCGGTGCTCATCAGTTTGCGTTCGGATGTAAATGGCACCTCGCCAACCCGTGGAAAGCGATCCCCAAGCTCGGCATCGGTCAGGCCGATTTTACGGGCTGCCACCAGCAACGCACCCTCAGTTGGATCGCCCTGAATCACCCAGTGATCATCGGCTTTACGTAATGTGGCATTATTGGCTAGATCGGCAGCCCGCAGCGTCTTGCGCACCTCGGTGAGCAGGTCACCATCGCGCAATGGCTGGCCATTGACCTGGGCCTCGCCATTTGGATCGTAGCCGATACCCGTTAGATCAACGCGCCCGCCCGCTGTAATGATGCTACGAACCGTCATCTCATTCTTGGTCAGCGTACCTGTTTTATCCGAACAGATCATTGTGGTTGAGCCAAGGGTTTCGACAGCCGAGAGGCGGCGGACAATCACATTGCGGCGGGCCATTCGTTGCATTCCAAGCGAGAGTACAATCGTTGTGATCGCCGTTAATCCTTCGGGAACCGCCGCTACAGCCAGCGAAACGCCAAGCAACAGCACATCAACAAGTTCGCCAATGGTACGCACCTCACTGAGGATCAGAATCGTGCCGCTCATCAGCAGCGCAATAACGATCACAACCACACCAAGAATCCGGCCAACCCGAGCCAATTCCTTCTGCAGTGGTGTGACCTCATTCTCGGCTTCCTGGAGTGAACCAGCGATCTTGCCGATCTCGGTGGTGGATCCAGTAGCAACCACAACCGCTCGGCCACGGCCAGAGGCAACCGCTGTGCCACTAAAGACCATATTGACCCGATCTCCAAGACCAGCCTCGGCATCAACGGGCGCGCTATCCTTGGCTACTGCCGTGCTCTCGCCGGTCAGCGTTGCTTCGGCCACGCGCATCGCAATCGATTCAATCACACGCGCATCGGCGGGCAGGCTATCGCCCTCCTCGATCAGCAGAATATCGCCAGGCACCACTTCGGCACCCAACACCTGGATCTGCTGCCCATCACGCAGCACCCGCGCATTGGAGGCGGCCATGGCTTTGAGTGCGGCCACCGCCTGCTCGGCCCGGTTCTCCTGGATAAAGCCAAGCACGCCATTCAGCATCACAATTGCGAGAATCGTGATTGCTTCAAACGGCACTGGCTCATCGCGTTCGATCACCCAGGCAATAAATGAGATCAATGTTGCAACAAGCAACAGGCCAGTCAGCGGATCACGAAACTGGGCCAAAAAGCGCAGCCACGCTGGAGTTGGCGTTGGGGCGGGCAATTCGTTACGGCCATAGCGTTGCAGGCGGGTAGCTGCCTCATCTGCGCTCAAGCCTCGTTCAGGAGCGACACTCAGTTCACTGAGGACGTTCTGGGTTTCGCGTGCATGCGCCGGAACATCCGTTACTGGTATGGCGAGCGTCATACGATGTACCTTCCCTTGAATTCAGGATTGGCATACCCGTATGATACCCGAATTATCGGATACGAATGCAGAGGCATGCGAGTTTGAATATAGCCGCTGCGGGCTGAAGCTACGCGGCTAGTGGATACGGCTACCCTCGCTCTTCTGACGCCTGATTAATGTTACCAGCGCCTGTAGTCTGTTATATGGCAATAGGGAAATTAACCAGATTTTTAGTCCCAAAAATGAACTGAGCGCCGTTAAATAGTCAGAACATGCTTCACTACATATATTCAACAACGATGCGATATATCACGCACATCGTACTAATTACTATATAGCAATCCTATCGGATTTGTAAAAAGGGAGTTGGGGGATTTCTTTCGGGGCTGCGCCCCAAACCCCGCTTTGCGCTACGCGCCTTTACAATTCAAATAGGAATGCTATATTTTGATAAATAGTGATTACTCAAGGTGTAAAAGGAGTTAGGTATACTGAAAATAGCGCATTATGTGTAAACGAATTATAAGCTGCTATTGCAGGGACATTCGTTGCTTGAAGCCTTTAGAAAGGAACTATAACAATGGCAACCAGCCAGAAATTCACCGTCAAGACCGAGTCGGACTACACGTATACCAATAAGTTCAACAAGAAATCGATCCAGTTTACACCAAAAGCCGATGAAGTTGTGGCCACATTCCAACCGGAATCGGCTGAAACTGCGGCAAGTGATGTGATAGGTGCGGCAGCACTATCGATCAGCCAGGCGGTGAATCCTGCTCGTGGATTTGCCGTGTTCCATGTCGCACCAGGGCAGGATATCGAGGCGGCCAGCCTTGCACTCAATGCACAGCCACAGATCGCCAATACGCTGCCGGTTATGATCGATAATGAAGGACTGACACGCTACTTCCTGCCGGATGAGTTTACCGTCCAGTTTGCACAGCAGGTGAGTGCAGAACGGGCGCAGCAGATCATCAAGAAACATGGCAGTGTGATCGTTGTCACCCAGCGTACCCCAGGCTACTATACCCTGGCAGTGCCAGAGGGCAAAGGGCTGTTCGAGACACTGCGCGAATTCTCGGCGCTCGATGAGGTTGCGTTTGCAGAGCCAAGCGAGGCTGGCTTCAACGATGCACTTGTGTATATGCCGGATGACCCCAATTTTGGCCGGTTGTGGGGCCTGCACAATACTGCACAGGTCGTCAATGGTGTTGCTGGCGTTGCCGATGCGGATATTGATGCCCCCGAGGCCTGGGATATTGCAAGGGGAGCGCCGAATGTCATCGTTGCTGTGATCGACACTGGTGCCGATCTGAATCACCCTGACCTTGCGGCGAATCTTCTGCCAAGGGGCGCTGAGGACTGGGATTTTGCCGATGCCAGCGATCTTGTTCCCGATGATGTCGATGGCCATGGCACCCATGTCGCCGGAACCGCTGCTGGAGTCGATAATACAACTGGTGTCATTGGGGTTGCGCCACTTTCCCGTATTATGCCATTGCGGGTAAACCTGACCTCTGGTATGAACCAGAATCGCGCAGATGCGATTAACTATGTTGCCGCACAGGCGGTAGCCCATCCCGAGCGCCGCTATGTGATTAACTGTAGCTGGCGGATGAGTGGCGACCATGCTGGTGTTCATAATGCGATCATCAATGCCGTCAGCAAGAATGTTGTGGTCGTGTTTGCCGCTGGCAATGCCAACACGAATATCGATGTGACACCACAGTATCCGGCTGTTTACCCCGAGACGATTGCGGTGGCAGCGACCAACCAATCGGATGTGCGGGCATCGTTCAGCAACTTCGGCACGAAGGTGGATGTCTCAGCACCTGGAGTCAACATCTATTCAAGCTTCCCGGACGATACCTATACCTTCCTTGATGGCACATCGATGGCATCGCCACACGTTACTGGGCTCGCTGCACTGATCTGGTCGCGCAATAACACCCTCACAAATGCACAGGTGCGGGCGATTATCGAAAACAACTGCGATAACATCGACGCTCAGAATCCAGGCTTTGTTGGCAAGCTGGGCAAGGGCCGGATCAACGCCTTCCGCAGCCTGGCAAACACGCCGCCACCACAACTCAGCCTGACGGTACTGCGGAAATTCCCATTTCCACAAGTGAACGCTGGCTCCAGCACTGGCCTTGGGTTTGCGCGGCTGATGCGGATTGGTGCGTTACCACGGCCAGCGTTGCTGTTCGTGACCCAACAGCCGGGATCTGAGAAGATTTACTATCTCAACCCGACAACCGGTATTGTGATGGGCTCAGTCGATCCAGTCAATAACGACACCATTGGTTCGCTGGAATGGGATGGCGCGAACATTCGGGTTGCAAACGTTACCACTGGCTCAGGCTCGATCAATACGATCAACCCGATCACTGGCGCACAGACCGGAACAATTCCTGTCCCGCCGGGACGTGGCGAGGGGCTGGCCTATGATGGCACATTTTTCTACTACTCAACCATCACACGCATCTATGTGATCAAAGCGAGCACTGGTGCGGTCGTCAGTTCGTTCATCCCACCGGGTGGTAACTGCCGTTCGTTGAGCTTTATCGGCAGCTTTCTGTGCAGTGGCAACTCGGCAACGGGCATTGTTACGGTCTTCAACCCGACGACATTGGTTGTTCATGGAACCTTTGCTGCTCCTGGTGCTGGCAGCGCACGAGCTGAGGGTATGGCATATAACCCGGCCACAAATGAGTTCTTTATCGCTAATCAGAGCGAGAACATCATCTATGTGGTTCGTGTGACGCTCTAACTTCATTAGCATAGACGATACCCCATCTGTTGTTGGCAGAGATCAATAATGGGTGGGGTATTGTTGTCCTCGCCAATCACCAGAGCGCCGCCCAAGCTATTCTGATAGGTAGCATGGCCGTGTACGGACGCGAATAGCGCGCCCCTGCTACAGATGGTGCCTAATTTCCCACTCCCGCAGGTAGGCGCTTTGTAAATGCGCTGCTATGCTCGTCTTCGTGAGATCGACTGCTGATCTAGACGGAGACACCAATGACGACCCAATCATTATCTGTATCGAAACCAGGCCATATCTCGCCTGCTCGATTGTTGTTTGGGTTATGGCATCATCCACTGGCGCTCCTCACCGATATGGCCACTATCAATGATCAGATCGCGCATATACGGGTTGCCGATGGCGATCTATTTCTGATCAACCATCCACAGCTGGCCCGTGAACTGTTGGTGACACAGCATCGTTGCTTCGTCAAGGGCCGGGCACTACAGCGCGCCCGCCGTGTGTTGGGCGATGGGTTGCTTACCAGCGAGGGGGCACTGCATCTGCGCCAGCGCCGCATGCTCCAGCCTGCATTCCATCGTGCCCGTGTGGCTGGCTATGGAACGACCATGGCCGAGTATACGGCTCGCCATAGTGCTGGCTGGCAGCATGGCGCAACGTGTGAGATCACCAGGGAGATGGCCAACCTGACGCTGGCAATTGCTGGCAAAACCATGTTCGATGCCGATGTGACTGCTGATGCCGCGAGTGTTGGTGCAGCACTTGGCGATCTCATGGCTCTGTTTAACCTGCTGACAATGCCATTCAGTGATCTCATCCTGCGCTTACCTATTCCTGCTGCTATTCGCCTGCGTCAGGCCGAACAGCGATTGGATACCGTCATTGCACGGTTGATCACCGAACGACTCGCCAGTGGCGATCATGGCGATATTCTCTCCATGCTGCTTTTTTCTGCCGATGAACAGGGCCAGGCGATGAGCATCGAACAGGTGCGCGATGAAGCGCTGACCCTGTTTCTGGCTGGACATGAAACGACAGCAAATGCCCTGAGTTGGACATGGTGGCTGCTGGCAAACAACCCAGGAGCCGAGGCACAGATGCATGCAGAAATTGATGCACTCGGCCATATGCCAACTGCCGATGATATGCCACGCCTGCCCTACACACGCGCTGTGTTGTCCGAAGCCATGCGCTTATTTCCGCCAGCCTGGGCGATCGGTCGTACAGCCATTGAGGCGACTGAGATCGGCGGGATGCCCATCCCAATC
Organism: Chloroflexales bacterium; assembly: GCA_038214135.1. Classification (GTDB taxonomy): domain Bacteria; phylum Chloroflexota; class Chloroflexia; order Chloroflexales; family Roseiflexaceae; genus JANLSE01. Next base: position 33,400 of record JBBQSD010000026.1, read on the forward strand.
GGTGCGACGGTGCTTGTTAGCCCCTACCTCATGCATCGTGATCCGCGCTTCTTTGCACAGCCACAATCCTTTGATCCATCGCGCTGGCTGACTGATCAGCAGCAGCACACAAAACATGCCTACATGCCATTTGGTGCTGGGCCACGCATGTGCATTGGCGAGAGCTTCGCCTGGATGGAGGGTGTGCTGATACTGGCAGTGATTGCCCAACGCTGGCGGCTCCGCGCAATACCAGGACAAGTGGCGATACCACAGCCAAGCGTCACACTACGTATACGCGGCGGGCTACGGATGAGTATTGAGGCGAGAACTACAGAACTGCGGAACTGAACCAAGAACCATCCACAATCAATCATTGATCACAGCCCGATGCATTAATGCTTACCCACTATCATAGTGATCATGCTATAAACGAACCAGTGTGCCATTCACAACAATCAACATCAAAGGAGCACGCTCATGAACCACACCAACAACGCCATTCGCGCCATCCTGTGTGCTATGCCGCTAGCACTTCTGAGCACAATCCTGCTGCTCACGCCGAGTGTACCAGCTGACGCTGCACCACGCCCGACACCCAAGCCGCGCCCAACGCAGCAGATCCCGACGCCCAAGCCACGCGCAACCCCAATCGCAACCCCAATACCAGTTGCGAACCCGAATGCGGCGCTGGCGACATGCGCCAGTGATATCTATGGACTCAGCCTGAGCTATACCAAGAGTGGTGGGCTGACGAGTACCACCGCACGAACCCTCAGCGTTCCAACCCAATCCAAAGGCACCATCAATGCAACTATTAATGCTGGCAGTACTGCTATCTATGGCCTGACAACAAACAGCGGCGTGCAGACGTTGGCCTATGGTAGTGGCAACGGCTCTGCCGATAGCGCCCTGAGTGTGAATGATGCCTCACTCTGCTATCTGCAGTTTACAAAAATGCAGGCCCTGCCTGCCGATGCCGATAGTGCATTGGCATTGCTGAAACAGACATACCCTGGCGTGCCGCAGCAGGAAGCCTATACAACCAAGGCGATCACAGGCGGCTATCTGTTCACACTCACAACAACCCGCCCAGCCAAAGGCGGTGTGATCAATACCCAGACAATTGCACTCAGTGTGGTTGGTGGATCAAAAACGAGCCAGATTGTGCTCAGTGCTACATCTGGCATTGGTTCATTTGCTCAATAGGCCCGTTAGGCGTTAGGCGTTAGAAGATGCGCTGCACAGTGTCTTGTGTGTTATTCTAACTCTGCACGGACGCGATATATCGCGTCGCCGCTGAATCCTGAACACTATCGCACATGAACTATCGTACGCCACACTCCATCTCTCGCTATGTCACGCTTGCACCACTGGCTTTCGTGTGCCTGTTTGAGAGCCTGTTATTGATCTGGCTCATGGGCAGTCATCGGTTGGAGGCAACACATGTGAGCGTGGCGGTTGCGCTGCTCGTACTTGGCACAGGCCTGCTCCCAGCACTGATACGACCAGGGCAACTCACGGCATTGGCTGGCTGTATCGCCACACTGCTCGCAAGTATTGTTATCGCGCCTGTCGATCTGTTGGCACTTCCGGCCTCACTTTCCAGCCCTATGCTGTTCTCACTGCCTGGTGGCATCATCCTGCGGCTTGTGTGCCTGGCATTGCTCGGCCCAGCATTAGTACACTTTACAGCCCTGTTTCTTTCCCAGCAGCAGCTCTCGCAAAATCAGATTGGCCTCTCGATTGCCGTTGGTGTGCTACTGATCTGTCTGCTGCTTTGGCTGCCGCACCCAATTCCACTGATCGCAACTGCTATGCTGATCATCTGGTTTGCGCTGCTGGTGAGCCGTGCAATTCTGCATCTGGTTCGGGCCCAAACGGCTCAGGCACGCCTGTTGCTGGCAACTATTCTGGCTGCGGAACTACCATTACTGCTACGGCCAATCCTTGTATTGATTGGTATTTCGATCCCATACGAACTGATATTAGTGACGCAACTGTTCCTGCCGATTGGTATTGGTTATTCAATCCTGCGCCATGATCTGTTTGGGATCGATGCACTGCTGCGGCGGGCGCTGGCCTATACGCTGCTCTCAGTTGTGGTACTCGTCCTCTACTTCAGCATAACAGCGGTACTAACGCTGCTGTTAGCGGTGATTCTTCCACAGGCTCGTGGTCTGGCAGTGGTTATTGGGCTATTCTCCGCCGCTGCTGCCTTCGCACCAGTGCGTGGCCGTACACAAGCGCTGATCGACCAGGCGTTCTACCCAGAACGAAGTGTGTTTCGTATGGCACTGAGCCAGGCCCATAGCCAACTAGCCCAGGTTGTGCAGCGCGATCAGGTATTGGCACTGCTCGAATCCGAGCTTCCGGCACGCCTGGGTGCCACACGGGCCGAATTGACGCTAACAGATGCCATAGAAGCATCTAATACTACTCTGCCCGCCGGTTGGTCGATGCGACTTCAGGCTGGTGAAACCATGCTTGGGTACTACTGGCTTGGTTCGCGCCGCTCTGGCCTGCCCTATGATCAAGCGGAGCAGGCAGCCCTGACCGATCTCATTCGGCAGGCAGCATTAGCATTGGCCTATACCGATACCCTTGAGCAACTGCAAGCCCTCAACCGCGATTTAGCACAACGAGTAGCCGGGCAGGTGCAACAGATATTCGTGCAGCAGCGTGATCTGCTTGTGGCGGATGAGCGGCGACGCCTGGCCCGCGATCTGCACGACTCAGTGACGCAGACGCTGTTCAGCCTGCATCTGAGTACACGAGCGATCCGTGGCATGGTACCGCGTGAATCAAGTGCTGCACAGCACGCCTTGATCGAACAAGAACAGGCGGCACGCCAGGCGTTGGCCGAGATGCGCGAGTTACTGACCCAACTACGTACGCCAACGAACCAATCTGGTGATACAAGTGAAATGATCGATTTGGCAGCCGAATTGCGTCTCCAATGTGCAGAACTTCAGCGGCGTGGCGAACTCGATATTACCCTTGATGCCCCGCAAACGGCATTATTGCCGAGCGCACATACTGTTGGGCTTGCCCAGATCGCTCGTGAGGCGCTCAATAATATTCTGAAGCACAGTGGAACCCGTTGTGCTCGCGTCATACTCACAAGTACGCCAATAGCAACGATGCTGAGTATTGCCGATGATGGGCGCGGCTTCGAGATTGCACGTGTTGCTGGTGAGCACTATGGAATACGCGGTATGCGTGAGCGGGCAGATGCATGTGGCGCTGTGCTAGAAGTGTTATCATCAACAGGGCAGGGAACGATTGTGCAAGCGAGTATCCAGGAGACAGGAGTCGGAATTCAGAATGGTGCTTGAGCCAGGCCAGTGGCACAACGGTGGAACTTCAACAATGGCATGTCATGCTGAGCGAAGCATCTCGCATTCTGATGGCAAGACGAGACCCTTGGCCCAAAGGGCACCCCTCGCTCAGCATGACATACAATCCGCTGCATATTTCTGAAACTTTGTACGAGGGCAATATTCTGACTCCTGACTCCTGACTTCTGACTCCTGGTAGCAAAATGATTACGATTCTGATTGCAGACGACCACGAACTTGTACGGCGCGGCCTGCGCATGACGATTGCTGGCGAGAGCGATATGCAGCTTGTTGGCGAGGCGCAGACTGGCCGTGAGACGGTTGCATTGGTATTGGCGCTGCTGCCGGATGTTCTATTGCTGGACATCCAGATGCCGGACATGGACGGTGTCGCGGCGACGGTTGCGATTCGATCAACACATCCAGAAATCGCAATCCTGATCCTCACCAGCTTCGGCAGCGATACGCAGATCCATGCGGCACTACGGGCTGGTGCAAGCGGCTATTTGCTCAAGGACGTGAGTGGTGATTCACTATTGGCGGCGATTCGGGGTGTTGCCAATGGTGATCCCCAACTGCACCCACATGTGGCACGCAGGCTCATGGCAACGGTTCCGCTACCACCCGATCCACTATCCATACTCACTACCCGCGAGCGCGAGGTTCTGCGGCTGCTTGGCAGTGGGCACAATAATCGCGAGATTGCAGCAGCACTCGTACTGACCGAAACAACCGTGAAGGGCTATGTCAGCGATCTCTTTAGTAAACTGCATGTCACTGATCGAACCCAGGCAGCACTTCTTGCAGTTCGCTATGGGCTTGTTGCAGCACACGAATTGCCAGATTTTTCAGGTTGAGTGTTGAACTGAATCGAAAGAACAAATGAACATTGAACAGTGTGCTGCTTGTTCGCTTGTTCATGCACAACGGAACAAATGAACAAGAGCCTGATGCTTACGGATTCCCTCTATAAGATTATCAGTGAACGGCTGATCCAAAATGCTCATACAATGGCAGATCGGCGGCTGTGGCTCCGTGCGACTGACTCGATGGTGGCAGGCCGTTCTTGAGGTAGTACAAATCGGCAATGATTTGTGCCTGTTGTTCGCGGTTGAAGCTTAAGAACCCCTGGCCAACATCCTTGCGTTTCTGCAATTCCGCAGCGCCACCATAATCATACCCCTCGCGAGTGTTCTGGGCATGAATTGCCTGTGGCATATAGATCGCGCCAGCATGATCATACTGCCAGACATGCGCTAGCTCATGGATCAGCGTGTGATCATCCATCGTTCCCCAACCATTGATAATATGGAAACTTGTATACTCCCGATCCGTCCAGGATGGGCCAATCAGCGCGTGTTCGTCCACCCGCACGAGGTTATATTCGATTGAGCCACCAAACACACTGGTGGCCTTGCGGATCTCTGGGCCGCTGAGCGAGCGCGTGTTGAACTTCGCAAAATCCATAAGCGTTTCATACATTTCGCCAACTCCGGCAACTTCCAACAGATCAATAACCGCTGTGCCAAGCCATTCCAGGAAATTGACCCAGGTTCCCGCTTTGCTAAGCGATTCCCACCAACTCAACGACCAGGGCTTCAGGCTCAGCACCCCAGACCAGAGTGTGTGCATGAGCCGCCCAAGGCGGCCTGGCAGCTTCTTGAACCAGTATACAACTCGGTGGAAAATACCCCAGACTTTATCCCATAACTGAATGCCAAGATATGCCACAAATTTGAGCACGATCTTGCCATATTTTAGAACAAGATCAATAAAGCGCTTGCCGATCGTGAGTACCAGATCGATAAAGGCTTTGCCATATTTACGCACAAGATCGATGATGATCTTGCCAAAATCCTTGATCAGATTGATCAGCGTATTGCCAAACTTCTTGATTAGGTTAATAATGATGCTGCCATATTTTTCGATCAGATCGATGCAGAATTTCCCAAAGCGATTCACGAGATCGACAACAATATTGCCAAATTTCTTGGCCAGGTTCAGGGCGATGCTGCCAAACTTGCTGACCATCCGAACGAAGCCCTGGCCCAATTTGCCTGCCAGATCAACAAATTCTCGGCCAAATCTGCTCGCCAGATCAACAAAGCCCTTGCCGAACTTCGCCGCTAGGTTGACAAAGCCCTGGCCAAACTGGGTTGCCATGTTGACAAAGCCCTGGCCAAATCGTTGCGCCAGATTCACAAATCCCTTACCAAATTGCTTGACACCATCAGCGATTGCGCTGCCAACGCTACTCACAGCATTGCCAACCGCATTCACCCCTTGTTTGATGCCGCTGCCAACCGCACTCGCAGCACTGCCGATTGCGCTTACCCCCTGCTTGATGCCGCTGCCAACCGCACTCGCAGCGCTTCCAACTGCGTTGCCAACGGCACTCGCGCCCTTCTTAATGCCGCCCCATACATCGCCAAAGAACCCACGCTGAACACGTTGGCTCTCGCCAAGAGTTGGAGCGGATGGCGCATGGGCAGGCTGTTGCTGCATTTCTTTGGAAATTGCATTGCCTGCGGTAACGGGTACACGACGCTTGGTGGGCGCTATTGGAGCTATAGCAGATTGTTGCAGGCGTTGCGTCACAGAGCGATTACCAACCGTGCGTTGCAGCATGGTTATTTCGTTATGCGATAGCGCATGGGGCGCGTGCATGGCCCGCTGTGCAATATTGATCGAACCCGCACCATACTGGAGGCTTGCCGATTGCTCGACACTCGCCGTCCGTTCAGGGCTCGCTGTTTGCGAGAACTGCGACACTGGTTGGATCTCAGGCCGTTTTGTACGTTGTCTTTTTCGCATATATCACCTAATCATCGCCTGCTTCGCCTGCCATGATCACCGCAACTGGCCGCATGCGCGCCAATGGCTGCACCAAGCCAGCATCAACCTGGATCTGCATAACCCGCTCAATATCTTTGTAGGCCTGTGGCGCTTCATCGATACTCAGCCCGGCCACCAGGACATCGCGCGCTTTCAGCAGATCCGAAACGGCCCGCGGGCTGATGCTGGCGCGGGCCTGGGTGCGGCTACTGCGCCGCCCAGCGCCGTGTGATGCGCTATTCAGGGATGCTGCAACACCCTGGCCCATAACAATAAATGAATCGCTGCCCATGCTGCCGGGGATCACGCCAAGTTCACCAACCCCTGCCGGTGTCGCGCCCTTGCGATGGATGATCAGATCGCCAGAACGCCAGGCGAAGTTATGATGGTTCTGCACAACGGTGAGTGCTTTCAGGCGTGTACGGCGGGCAAAGGCTGCGTGAATAACCTCGTGATTGGCTCGTGCAAACGCGCCAGCCAGTTCCATGGCCTGCCAGTATTCCTGGCCTGCCTCGCGATCAAGATCAAGCCATTCATACATCCTTGGTGTTTGGGAATGGCGGGCCGTTTCCTGAGCGGCCAGGCGCATATAGGCATTGGCAATGGCAAAGCCCACACCCCGCGATCCACTATGGGTCAGCAACCCACAGAAGCGGGTTGGGAGTGCCAGTGGTTGCGAGTCCTCATCGGATGCCGCAATCCGTTCGCCAATCACCAGTTCTGCAAAATGATTGCCACTGCCGCTGGTGCCAAGCTGGGCTGTTGCCTTAGACTGAAGCCCACGCAGTTGCGATGTTAATCCCCAACGCGAATCCTCAAGCACTTCATGATCGGCTTGACGCGGGCGTACTCCACCAATTCCAAAGACGGTCACTGCCTGGAGATCGGCCAGCAATTCTTTTCGGCGCAGAAGCAGTGTATCGGGATCTTCATCGAAGATCGTCAGATGCATACGGCAGCCAATATCGACTCCGACCATGGCTGGTGCAATCGCACGATGGGCGGCAAACACGCCGCCAATTGGCAGTGCATAGCCAGGGTGGGCATCTGGCATCAGCGCACCAGAAACAGCAATTGGCAGGCGTAAGGCCAGAGTCAGTTGATCAAGCGCGGCCTGATCAATATCGCTGCCAATCTCGCCATACACCTGGAATGGTTGCGGCGCATCACGCAGTGGCTGCGGCGTGAATGGCGGGCCAAATTCCGCCGTAATCGCCGCAATAATCGCATCGACAGCGCTGCCATCCTTTTTTAACGCCGCAGCGCGCTTTGCAATCGCAGTGAAGCGTTTATCGCCCTTCCAGGGCGCAATGATCTCGTGTGCTTTCATAGGATGCTATTGTAGCATGGACTATCCGGTTTTTAAAGAGATGAGTGCAGATCGGGTGCGGTATACCGTTATGCAACGATATCCAAGCCGATCATCGTGGGCAGACCCGTGTGTCTGCCCTACCCGGTGGGGTTTGCCGTGGCGGTTCTCTCTGAACCTATACGTCATAGCATCTCCTGCCGTATAGGGTTCGATTAATTTCGGCTATACTACACGATAGCGCAGAGCGTACCCGATGATTGAAGTGCCAGAAGGGTGAGTATGCTTACTGACATCATGGCTACATGGAGTCGTTGGGATATTCTGATGCCCGTGGGCTTGGGCATACTCTCAATGCTGTTCTGGCGCGTTCCAGGCCTAAAGTTACTTTTCTATCCATTCCAGTTGCTCAATACCTTTATCCACGAATTGAGCCATGGATTCATTGCGCTGCTGACGGGCGGTGGCTTCCAATATATGCTTATTCACCGCAATACCGAGGGTGTTGCCTATATACGGCGAAGCAAGACTGGTATTGTGGCAACGGCTGGCTACCTTGGCGCAGTGCTTGTGAGCGGGTTATTCATCCAATTGCCCACCACACGGACGCCCGCGCCACTTGTGCTGATCTGGATTGGTATCACCCTGTTTGTGATGAGTGCCACCTTTGTTCGTAATCTGTTTGGCCTGATCTCTGGGATTGTGCTTGCAGTTGCGCTGGTTGGTGCTGGGCGTGTACTTGATGATCATGCTGCACGGCTGCTGCTTGGCGTTTTCGCCGTTCAAATGCCGCTGATGGCTATGCGTAGCCTATTGATTCTTGTGCGCCTCTCGCTTCATCCGGCCCGGCCTGATGGACTCAATGATGCCCAACAATTACAAAAGATTACTGGTATACCAGCAGTGATCTGGGCGCTGCTGTGGTGCCTGATTGGCCTTGGAATAGTTCTGGTTGCAGTGACGATTGCTTATCGGTATCGGTAGAGGTGGCGGTGATAATGCAGAAACCACGCATGGATCCCATGATCTCGTCTATCGATAGCAATGAGTATGTCAATGCGATCAGCCATCTGATTGGCGCGATTCTATCGATCTCGGCACTGGTAATCCTGGTAACGCTGGCAGTACAACACCAAAACTGGACGAATGTGATCAGCTTTTCGATCTATGGGATCAGCATGCTGCTTTCGTTCATTGCCAGTTGCCTTTTACATTTCTTCCTGCTGTTTGGCATCTATAAGCGAGTGTTTGGTATTCTTGATCATTGTGCGATCTATCTGCTGATTGCCGGAACATACACACCATTCTGTCTGACGATCTTCGATGGGGTGATGGGATGGGTGTTATTTGGCCTGATCTGGAGCCTGGCGATCTTTTTTATTGTGATCAAGGCCGTCTTCTTTACCAAGCTCTCGATGCTGCTCTCGAATGGCAGTTACCTGTTGATGGGTTGGCTGGTGGTCTTTTTTCTCTTCCCGATCTACACCCGTCTCGGGCTGAGTGCTATTGCGTTGATGACGATTGGTGGGCTGTTCTATACAGTAGGGGCCATTATCTTTGCGCGTGGCGTACCAAATCCATGGCCACCCTATTTTGGCAACCACGAGATCTGGCATGTTGCGGTGCTGCTTGGCAATATCATGTTCTTTGTTGTGCTGTTGCTGTTTATTGTTCCGGCATAGCCCATCGTGCTATAATCAGCCATAGTAGAACACGCAATCGCAAAAGGGTATTGATTCATGCAGATCACGATTATTCGTAGCCATAGGCGAGCAAAGACAGTCAGTGCTCGTGTGGTCAATGGTGTGCTTGAAGTATTAGCGCCAGCTCATATTAGCGATGAAGAACTTACACATATTATTTCTCGTCTACAGCAGCGAATCGAGAAGAAACAGCAGCAAAAGCCAGTTGATGATACTGATCTTGCCGATATGGCGAAACGATTAAACAAAACCTATTTCAACAATAAACTGCAATGGACGGCGCTTTCGTGGTCGAATAACCAGGAGAAGCGCTATGGTAGTTGCACACCAGCTCTCAAAACCATCCGCATCTCGCAGCGTATCGCAACAATGCCACGTTTCGTCCAGGAATATGTTGTTATGCACGAACTGGCGCATCTGATCGAGGCCAATCACGGCCCACGCTTCTGGCGATTGGTCAACCAGTACCCACGAACGGAACGCGCCCGTGGGTATCTCATGGCCGTTGGGTTAGAGGATCTGGACGAGCTGCCAAATACACCATAGATTCCATGGGGTATTGTCACCCTCCTCCACCGCGGGCTGAAGCCACGCGGCTATGGGTTCGTTGCTCGTTGCCGCAGGCTTCAGCCTGCGGATGGAAGGGCATCCGGTATTTCCCGATTATTTTGTTAATCTTCTTCAATTCGAAATGGGTTTGGATCATTGGCCATGATCTGTTCCAGAATGCGCTGTTCGCGCTTTGCGATGGTATCGACGAATGCTTGTATATTGTGTACTTTCCTGAATGCCGCATAGCCGCGCTCCAGAAAGTCGTACAGTTCGGTCCAACCTGCACGTTGTGCGGGAACACGAACAAGCTTCATTGCTACGCCAACAACCATCAATCGCGCTCCAGCGCCGACTGCCTGAAGGACATGGGTGGTAAGCTCAATCTGCTGTACTCGTGTTGTGTTGTTATTGCAGCGTCGGTAGCCATCGGTATACTGTTGTGCTGTGATGGTATCAATCACACCGAGTTGGGCAAATAGCATCTCGCACAGATCATGATCCAGCACATTTGTCAGGCGATTCAGTTCAACAGTATCGGCAAGCAACTGCACGGTTTGTGCTGGCAGGAAGCGCGCCAGGAATGTATGGATCCGGGCAATATCATAATCGCGCTGGCTGAAATCGCGTGGCCCATAGATATCGCTCAGGAAAAAGCGACATGCTGGTGCATATTGCAGTTCGGCCAACAGATCGGCATAGGTTTGGGCCAGTCGCTGAGATTGCCAGGCACGCAGGAGTGCCATGTGCTGATCGAGCGCGGCACCAGCAATTGGCCGTTGTTTCAGTTCCTCACTATGTTGCAATTCATGCAGCAACCGGGCTGCATCTGGAGGCTTGGTCGGTTCTGTCATTGTTCTCCTTTGGGTTGTGGCAATCTGCGAGGTAGGAACTGAGCCGTGCAGAAGCCAGAAGGAGCAGCTCTCATATGAAGAAGCATACACCACGTGCGTGCCGCTAAGCGGAAAGAAAGCACTCCTGTGCGAGTATCTCTGTTCACCCAGCCATTGTTCTCTTGTTAGCTCTGCGTAAGGTCACCGTAAGAACTACTAGCGACAATCGAATGGTCAGTTCTGTGCGGATCAGAGCGCGGCTATCGTCCACCAGCGCACTGGCCTTGGGCAGGCATTTCTGATCGGTACGCATATGGATGCCGCTGCTGTCGATCAGGATGCTGCTGCTGCACTCTTGTTGGGCTTGGCGGAACAGGCTGGGTTACGGCGGCCAATTGAAATCGCCGATAAGCCAGCGTTTATCGAGGCCCATTTGATGCTGGCTGGAAACCAGCGCCTAGTGATTCTTACCAACAATAGCGCGTAATCGGTGATTGTGCAGGTTGGAATACCTGGGTATGCAGCGCAGCGCGCAACCGAAATCCTGCACCAATCGGCACTTGGATTGGTTGATGGGCGATGATTATGAGCTTTCAGCTTTCAGCTTTCAGGACTCTAACGATGGAAGTCTGTACAAACAATAGCCGTAGTCGTGCCAGTAAGAGCTTCAATCTGCTCCGAAAGAGCTGATGGCTGAGCGCTTAATTGAGTGAGTCCCCAATGCTTGCAACCAATCTGATACCGCAGCTTCATGCATATCTTGCTGATCCAGTGATCGCTGCATCAATTGGCTTGGATACCCAGGAGGTTGAGCTCTCGTTTCTGGCCCAGGGCGAGTACAATATCAACTATCTGCTCACAACGCCATATGGCCGCCGCGTTGTGCGCGTCAATGTTGGCACGCAGATCGGCAAGCCTGGTGGCGAGCAGATCGCCTATGAGGCAGCGGCACTACGCCTGATTGAGGACGCCCATGTTGGGCCACACCTGTACCATGTTGATCCAAGCCTGGAGCGGATACCATACGGGCTGCTGATCATGGAATATCTGCCGGGTGTGCCGCTTGATTATGGCAATTCAGTGCAGATCGCGGCGGCGGCTGCGACACTGGCCCGCTTGCACACGATTGCAGCTCCAGCCAATAGCCCGTTCATCCATCGCCGCCCGCTGATCGATGATCTTGCCGAAGCGCAAAGCTGGCTTGCCCCCTATCTGGCCTGCGAACGAGCACCACTGGCAGTTCGGGAAATCTTTGAACATCTGCTTGAACAAGCCCAGATCGCCGCCGAACGAGACACAGCGCGTTTTCCTGAACCATTCGCACTCGTGCATACCGATGTCCAGGCGCATAACTTTATTGTCGATACCCAGGCGAATGCACTGCGTGTTTCGCTTGTGGATTGGGAGCGTCCGCTGATTGATGATCCGACCTATGACCTGGTTCATTTTCTGCTGCCAACCACCACCCGTTGGAAGTGTGGCTATACGTTTACGCAAGCTGAACAACAGCACTTTCTGGAAGCGTATTGCGCTGCACGACTGGATCTCGATGCCGCTGATGTGCGTGAGCGCCAACGCATACGCAGGCCATTCATTCTGATGCGGGCACTCGGCTGGTGTGCAGGGGCGTGGGTCGATTATACTGGGCCAGGGCGTGCGATCAACAACAACGACACACTGCTCAAGATCGAGGAGTATCTCCAGCCACAAGAACTGAAGGAACTGTTTGGCGAATGGCTCTAACGACATATATTGAACAGCCTGCGAATAGGGTACGCCTGCTTATGCGGCGCGGGTGGCTGTTGCGCTGCATACTCGTCGCATCAATGGCGATCTGGACGTTAGCTCCGCTGATCTCGCTGCCATTCTGGTCGTTCAGTGCCAGTTGGCGCTGGCCGGATCTGTTGCCGCAGGAATGGAGCCTGCGCGCCTGGAGCTACATCATTTCACCAGGGGCACAGGCACTGGCGGCGCTTTCGACCAGTTTGATCCTGGTGCTGATTGTGACGCTGCTGGCATTGGCTGCTGGCATTCCGGCGGCATTGGCATTGGGCCGCAGGCAGTTCCGCGGCAAAGCCAGGTGAATTATTGGCGCTGCTTGGGCCATCGGGGAGTGGCAAAAGCACGACACTGCGGGCGATTGCTGGGTTTCTGCCGAATACGGGCTGCAGCGACATTGATCTCGATGGCCAGCGTCGTCCATACCAGATCAGCGGTGGGCAACGCCAGCGGGTGTACTCGCTCGCGCACTGGTGACGCGCCCGCGTTTGTTATTGCTTGATGAGCCGTTTGCGGCACTGGATCCAGAACTGCGCGATGACATGCGCCTGTTGGTGCGCCGATTGCAACGCGAGCAGGGCGTGACAACGATACTGGTCACGCATGATCAGCAGGAGGCATCCATGATGGCTGATCGGATCGCATTGCTGATCAATGGGCATCTGCAGCAGGTTGGTCCACCAGAGTCGTTCTACACCAGCCCGGCGAATCTGGCGGTGGCACGCTTTTTTGGCGCACAGAACTTCCTGCCTGGTACGCTCGGCCAGGATCAGCATACAGTTACGACGGCGATTGGGCTACTCTCAATCTGCCATACTGGTGTGAACCCTGGCCCAGTAACACTTATTATTCGGCCAGAACATGTTCGCATGGAACCGGTCAACGCACCAGGTGATGGCCTGATTGGATGTATACGCGGGCGGCAGTTCCTTGGCGGATCACACCGTTATTGTATGACAATTGGCTCGACAGAACTGAGCGCCCTGACGACCACAGCACGCTATGGAATCGGCGATCAGGTGCGAGTCGTTCTTCCAGCAGAACATCTATGGGCGCTGCCTGATAGCCGATAGCCGAGAACCAAGAATCAAGATGCCCTCACCCCCGGCCCCTCTCCCGCTGCGGCAGGCGAGGGGAGGCGCAGCAGAGGGAGGGAAGTAGCCACAAGCATCGATTGATCGCAGCCGAGTCATGACCAACAGGCATTGGGATGCCACCAGCATGCATTACTGGTCGGGTACCAGACCCAAAGGGTACCCCGGTGCCGTAGCGCCTGCCCGAGGGAAGGTTGCCCAGAGGGCACCCAAAACCGGGTGCCCTCTGGGCGGGAACGGTTTCGCATGTCGCGCGGAGCGGCAATATCGCCCGCCACGCGCAGTGGCAATATCGCCCGCCACGCAGTGGCATAATCAGCCCGCCATGCAGTGGCATAATCAGCCCGCCACGCAGTGGCAATATCGCCCACCACGCAGTGGTATGATTGACATATAACGTTGTAGTCATAGAGAACAAAGATACCGAAGGGAGTACCGCCTTGGCCGAGATTGCGCTGTTTGACCCGTCCACATCATCATTCAAATCGATCGCCGGACGAACGCTGAAGGCCACTGAGAGTATCTGTACGATCTGTAACAGCCGTGTGCCAGCCGCCTATGTTGGCACTGATGATGGAGCTGCCTACTTTAGCCGAACATGTCCAACTCATGGTGCCCACGAGACATACCTTGGCCCATATGCCGATTTCTATCAGCGCATCTTTCTTCTCGATGAGGAGATCAAACGCCGCTGGCCGAACAAGCTGACCCAGCCGCCGATTCAGCATCCCGGCTCGCCATTCACCATGCGTGATCGGGCTAATCTGGTGATGCTTGAAGTCACCGAGAAGTGCAACCTGACCTGCCCGATGTGTTTTGCTGGCAGTAGCCCGGCTGGCCGCCATTACACCCTGGTGGAACTACACAACCGAATCAATGAGGTGATTGAGGTCGAGGGCAAGGGGGTTTCGTTCCAGATTAGTGGCGGCGAGCCGACGGTTCGCAAAGATCTCGATAAAATCATCAAGATGTGCTATGACGCTGGATGTGGCCATGTTGAGGTGATCAGCAATGGTATTCGGATCGCCAAAGATCCCAAGTATGCCAAGGAACTCAAATCCTGGGGCGTGACCTCGCTGTACCTACAATTTGATAGCACCAATGATGATCATATCGAACAGTTGCGTGGCGAACGGCTGTGGTGGGTGCGCGAAAAAGCACTCGAACACCTGGCCGATGCCGAACTGCCGGTTGTGCTGGCGGTTGCGATTCTGCCTGGCCTGAACGACGATCAGGTTCCACCAACCCTGGATGTGATTGCCCGCAGCCGCGCCAATATTGTGGCAGTGAACTTCCAGTGTGCGACACCATTTGGTGGCCGCTTCGATATCGCAGCACCACGCAAGCTGCGTCTGCCCGACATGCTCGATATTATGCACAAGCAGGCCGGGCTAGAACCAGAGGGCTTCTGGCCGGTTGGCAGTGGATCGCCGCTGTGCAACGCCTATGGCCGGGTGGCCTTCCGCAATGGGCGCTGGGAACATGCGCTCAAGGATTTCAGCGTTGAGGATTTCCTTGATCTTCAGGGCGAAGATCCAGTGACGTTCGTGCGCGGGCTGACGGTTGGGCTGAGTGAGTGTTTGCCCTATATGATCAAGACCGTGATGAAGAAGCCGAGCCTTGTCCGAAAACTGGCCCCGCTGGTTGGCGATGATCCATTGGCATGGCTGCGCGGCAAACGCGAAAAGCAGACGACGATCTATATCAAGCCATTTATGGACGAGAGCGATATCGACCTGGATCGGGTTGAGCGCTGCTGCTACCATAACGCATCACCACGCGGGATCATGAGCTTCTGCGCCATGAATATCATTGGCCGCGAAACGCCAGTCGCAGAAACGGCATTTGAGGGCAAGGCACGCTAGGAGCATACGATGGCACGCTATACCTATGATGTCACGATTATTGGTGGTGGTTCGGGCGGGTTGACTGCTGCACGCCTGGCGCATGCGCTTGGGGCGCGGGTGGCGCTGATCGATAAGGAGCGGCTGGGCGGCGATTGCCTGCACTATGGTTGTGTCCCCAGCAAATCGCTGATTCATGTGGCCAAGGTTGCACAGCAGGCCCGCCATGCTGCCGAATTGGGCCTGGCTCCTGCCGAACTGCATCCCGATATGGCCAAAGTAACGGCCTATGTGCAGGGCGTGATTGAGCGCGCATCAATTGCCGAGAAAACCTATACCGAGGGCGTGGATGTGCGGCTTGGCGCATTCAAGTTTACCGGCAAGAACGAATTCACGATCAATGGCACACCGCTCTCCAGTGGTTCATTCATCATCGCCACCGGCTCACGGCCTGTTGTGCCGAAGATCGATGGGCTGGCCGAGACGGGCTTTCTCAGTAATGAACAGGCCTTCGATCTGCTGCATCTCCCGCCAACACTGACGGTGGTTGGTGGTGGGCCGATTGGCTGTGAACTGGCCCAGGCCTTTGCACGTCTGGGAACCAGTGTCACAATCGTGCAGAGTGCCGATCAGCTGCTGCCACGCGAGGAACCAGAGGTAGCCCAGGCAATTGCTGAGGCATTCGCACGCGAGGGAATTAATATCATCCTGAACGCTCGCATGCAACGCGCCTATCGCGATGGTCAGGAGAAGGTTGTGGTTGCCAAACAGGGCGATCAGGAGATCGAGGTGCGTGGCAGTGAAATTCTGATTGCGCTTGGCCGTTCACCAAACACCGAGGGCTTGAACCTGGAGGCAGCTGGGGTCAAGTTCGAGAAGAAGGGCATCGTTGTTGACGAGTACCTGCAGACCAGCCAGAATGGAATCTATGCCATTGGTGATGTGCTTGGTGGCTATTTGTTCAGCCATGTCGCTGCCTACCATGCAGGAGTTGCTGTTCGCAATGTGCTGGTGCCGGTTGGCCGCAGCAAGGTTGGCTACGATGCCCTGCCGTGGGTCACATTCACCGATCCAGAGGCAGCACGGATCGGGCTGACCGAAGAAGAGGCCATGAAACGTGGGCCAGTGCGGGTTATTCGCTTTCCATGGAGCGAGATCGATCGGGCACAGGCCGAGGGTGAGCCACATGGCTTCATCAAACTGGTGCTTGGCGCAAAGAACGACGACATCCTTGGCGCGCATCTGGTTGGTGCCCATTGTGGCGAACTGCTGGCCGAACTAGCACTGGCCATGAAACACAAACTTGGCCTGAATGCAATCTTCTCAACCATTCACGCCTACCCAACCTATACCACTGGGTTGCAGCAGGCCGCTTTCGAAGCCTATCTGGAATCTGAATCACTCAAGAATGCGCGTAAAATCATCCGGCCTGTCCTCGCATTTCGCTAACGTCAACATTTGATAGAATGGCAATCATCGTGCTGAACGCACTCGAACAGGTTACGCTGAATGGCTCATCGGTGCGGCGTAAAGCCACTATTCGGTTCTGGTATCAGCTGTTGAGCCGCTTGGACACACAGGCATTGATGCCACTGATGAACTATGGCTATGCTGCGCTCGATCCACACTCGCCGATAATACCATTACCAGCGGAAGAAGAGCCGCATCGCTATGGCCTGCAGCTCTACCGCCGTGTTGCTGGAGCAGCCGATCTGCCTGGGCGCAGCGTACTCGAAATTGGCTGCGGTCGTGGCGGCGGAGCAGCACACCTAGCACGTACACTCAAGCCTGCGACATATACTGGCATGGATTTCTCGCAGCGCGCAATTGCGTTCTGCCAGGCTCGGCACCAGGCAGCTCATTTGCGTTTCGTCCCTGGTGATGCCGAGGCGCTGCCGTTTGGTGATGCACAATTCGATAGAATCATCAATGTTGAGTCGTCACACTGCTACCCGGCCTTCGAGTGTTTCATAGCAGAAGTAACTCGGGTATTGCGGCCAGGCGGATTGCTGCTGTATACCGATTGGCGGCCAGCAACTCAGCTTGAGCAATGGCGGGCACAGATTACCAAGACTGGCCTGCAGATCATCGAGGATACATCGATTACGGCGAATGTCCTGCGCGCCTTGGATCTCGATCACCAGCGTAAACTTGAACTCATTCGTGCCCATGCGCCAAAACTGATTGAGCGACGATTTGCTGCATTTGCTGGATTACGCGGCTCGCCGATCTATCGGCGCTTCCAATCTGGTGAGTTGGAGTATCGCCTGATTGTGTTACGCAAGCCATAATCGAGGCATGCCAACATGAAATCATTCGCCCGATTGCCGCGTTAATATGCAACCTTTGAAGGCCATCGGGTGGCCTATGTTGATATTGGGAATGGGCCGACGCTGCTGTTACTGCATGGCTTGGGCGGCACAGCCGATTTCTGGCAGCCAGTAGCCGAACTGCTGCAACCCAATTTTCGCCTGATTATTCCTGATCTGCTGGGGTTTGGCTTTTCGGATAAACCGCGTCTGATCTATTCGCTTGCTCGGCATATGGGTGCCATCCTGGCAGTGCTGCGTGCCGCGCAGGCAACATCGTTGCACACCCTGATCGGCCATTCGGCTGGTTGTGTAATTGCCGTGGCACTGCTAGCTAGTGGGCAGGTGCAAACCACACAAGTTGTGCTGGCTGCCGCTCCCTTCTCATCGCCACGCTATCCCGTTCGCCAGGAACTCGTCACTCGTGCATTTTTTAACACATTGCTCGACAAACCGCGGATTGCCCGTTTCGATGATGCTATCTGGCGGACTCTCTGGCCTGTGCTGCGCCGGATTGCGGTGCGACGCATTCCGGATTACTTGCATGGTGGGCTGGCTGGCTTCATGGAATACAGCGCCGACAGTTATTATGGTACGGTCAATGAAGTGCTTCTCCGCACCGATATCGAGCCGCTGCTTCCAGCACTGCAAAGCATCCCAATCCTGCTGATCTATGGTACAACTGATGAGACTGTGCCTCTCAGCCATGGCCACCGACTCCAGGCGCTATTACCAAACGCAACACTCATCCAGCCGCTTGGTGGGCACTATGCCGTAATTCATGAGGCGTTGCCAATACTCAATGCATGGCTCACTTCAGGATGACATACCACCCTCGACATCCGCAGGCTGAAGCCTGTGGCCAGGAGAACGATGCACCCTCGCCGCGTGGCTGTAGCCCGCGGCGTGTGAAGGGAACGATGGATCATGGCTTTGGTGGGTGGCCATAATACAGCCGATGCAAACCAAAGGGCGGCATCCCCAGCGCGTAGAGTATCTGGTACAGCCAGCCGGTTAGCAACACTCGTACTGGCCCATATCTGCGATGGCGACGCGCTGAAACCAGTACTGGTGGTGTCAGCGCTCGCAATCTACCAACCTTGCGTAATCGGCGGCACACCTCAACATCCTCCATCAACGGGATGTCCGCATAGCCATCCAAGGCACGAAAGGCCTTGCTCCGAACAAAGATCGCCTGATCGCCGGTGAAACTTTGGCACACATGCGAACGAAGTGTCGTACTCCATGCCATGATAGAATAGAACCATCCTGGCTGATCAAACTGTAGCCCAAAGCCGCCAGCAACAACCCGTGGATCGGCCAGAGCCTCTGTAATCGCTGCTTGGGCATCATCTGGCAGGCGTGTATCGGCATGTAAGAATAATAGAACATCACCGGTTGCAATTGCAGCGCCAGCATTCATCTGCCGCGCCCGCCCACGGCGCGATGGCACGATCTGTGCCAGGCCAGATGCCAGATTAGCAGTCTCATCACTGCTGCCCCCATCCGCAATAATAAGTTCAGCATCTGGCGCAATCGCCCGAACAGCAGCAAGTGCTTGCTCGATTTGTGTGGCCTCATTTAGTGTTGGGATAATAATACTGAGCATAATGGCCTTTGTAGCAGTATTCAGGAGTCAGGAGTCAGGAGTCAGAATTGCAAGTAATGGAGCAATGGAACAACAATATCCTTCTTTGCTTGATCGTTTGATTCCTGGCTCTTGGCTCTTGATTCTTGGTTATTCGTTCTCGGTTCCGTATTCTGACTCCTGACTCCTGACTTCTTGGTTCAGCCAAGCAATCGTGTGTTGATCAACGCCTGAAACCGACGGACATCCAGCGCCGTACACACCAATGCATTGAGCGGGTCGCGCCGATTGGCCGATGAAAAACCAGCCCAACCAACACGCACATAGCGTGGTTCCAACCGTACCAGCGATGGGTCGGCAGCGACAGCAACTGCCAGTGCATCGTGCAAAATTGGCATGCGCCGCTGCCATGTACGCCAGGCCAACACGCAACGAGCAAGCAATTGTGCCAATGGGTTGGCGGAAGCAAATAATCGGCTCACCTGTGCTGCATGTAACTGGCAGCGCATGGTCACATGCATGCCAACCATTGTCACTGGCAAGCCAGATTCCAGCACGAACCGGGCAGCGGCTGGATCGCAGCGCAAATTCCAATCCGGGTAGGGCAGGCCAAGTTTGCCAGCCATCGCAACCAATCGTGCGCGTTCTGCCAATCTGGGGTCAGCACGAAGCGCCGCCGCAATATTGGTCAGCGGCCCAAGCGTGATAATCGTCAATGGCTCAGCCAAGTGTGAACATTCCAGTATGAGATCGACTGCTGGAGTCGTGCCCATCGTATACGGCTGAGGTTCTGCCTTGCTTAATCTGCGATTTCTTCTGACTCCTGACTCCTGACTCCTGGCTTCTTTGCTAGTCAATGGTATGCCAGCAATAACCGACTCATGGCTGAATTTCGCCGAACCAGGCTGCCCATCACTCATGCGGCTGCTCCCTGCTGCAACCGGCACCGACTGGCAGCCAGCTGCATCAAGCAGCACACGGGTGAGTTCAGCCCGGCGCTCAACTGGGCCACTGACTGTAGTGACACCACAGATCTGGAGTTCTGGCAATCGGGTTGCCAATGCGAGCCCAAATGCATCATCAACATCATCGCCAATATCGGTATCGATCAATGTCAGTTGGCTCATGGCGCTCGCTTATCTTATGTGGCGGAGTTGTTCGCATTACGCCGCAGGCTGATGAACTTTGATCATTAAATTGGGTATGAATCGCTTATACATCGCGGGCTGAAGCCGCGCGGCTATGGGTAGATCGTCCCGTTACCGCAGGCTTCAGCCTGCGGATGGAAGAGCATCCATTATTTTGCCAATCTCCATCATCCCGCCTATACAGGAGCGGCTCGCGAGAGATATGCAATATAGTATCATAGCGTAATTCTGCCTATGTGTGGATGCCTCTCCTGAATGCTTTGTTCTTGTTCGCTTGTTCTTGTATTCTGACTCCTGGCTTCTCTACTAGACATCCGCCGCCCTTTGTGATAAATTGAACAATATACAATATGAGTGCTGGAGGCGCAGCGTGAGTGATCAGCATGAGAATGAAACATCGCCGGCACGTCAGCGCACGTTCAAGAAGTTCGATGATCTGATCGATCAGCTGATCGGCAAGGCTCGCAAGCAGGGCCAGTTCGACAATCTGAGCGGCACGGGGCAAGCGCTCAACACGAGTGACGATGAGTTGGTT
The DNA here is from genome assembly GCA_038214135.1 of Chloroflexales bacterium. Lineage (GTDB taxonomy): Bacteria > Chloroflexota > Chloroflexia > Chloroflexales > Roseiflexaceae > JANLSE01. The sequence continues at coordinate 54,246 of JBBQSD010000026.1, forward strand.
CCGCCGGAGGATCGATTGGCTTTCCGTATGCTCAAAAGCCATGGGTTTGCGCCACCCTGGATGGAAGCGCGGCGCGATATTGAACACGAGCGAACCAAACTTGAGGCTTGGCTGCTGCGAACGAATAGAACCTGGGCCACAATGCATCCAGCCACACGTACCGCCGTCAAGGTCGAGTATAAACGCAAACTTGAAGACCTGCGCCGCATGATATTAAATTATAATCTGACGACCCCACCCGCTACTGGGCAGATCGAAGGGCTTGATCTGGAAAGCGAACTTGCACGGTTGGGTCAGTGATACTATTCTGCGGTATAATCGCTTTATGAGCTATCTGCCGAACCGAACACTCCTGATCGCCAGCATTGCGATGACGCTCCTGACGCTGGCCTTGCTGGTTAGCTGTACGAATATGCCACCCCTGCCGGGTGTTCCGCAGCCAACTGCCGTTCCGACTGCCCCGCCGCCAACTGCTACGCCGCTCCCACGCGGTGGTAATTTGACGGTGCGCCTCGATGCTGATGTGCCCAACCTGCGCCCCTGGCAACCACGTTCGCGTGGTGAGGAACAGATCACCAGTTTGTTGTATAGTGGCCTGACGCGCCTCGACGCCCGGCTGCAACCACAACCCGATCTGGCTAGCGCTTGGGATGCCTCACCAGATGGGCGCTTGATTACCTTTACGTTGCGCTCTGGCCTCATGTGGCACGATGGTCAGGCGCTCACCTCGGATGATGTGGACTACACGCTCACCGCGCTGCGTGCGATCTCACCAACAACGGCACTGCTGAGCGATTTCCAGCATGTGGCAGCCGTTTCCACGCCAACCTCAACGACGGTTGTGATTTCGCTGACGGAGCGCTATGCGCCGATCTTTAGCATGTTGAGTGCCCCGATTCTGCCCAAGCATGTGCTGATCGGCAAGGATATCGCCAGCTTTAATTTCTGGGATGCCCCGATTGGCAGTGGCCCGTTCCAGTATGAGGATCGGCGCAGTGGCGAGAATATAACGCTCAAAGCCAACCAACGCTTCTATCGTGGTGCGCCACTGCTCGACAGAGTCGCGTTTGCGGTCGCCCCCGATCCCCAGATCGCCGCTACCGCGCTGCGCGATAAACGCCTGCTCCTGGCAGAATTGCCCTGGTCTGTTGGCCAGGAAATTTCTGGTACGGCCGGTTTGCAGATGGGCAGTTACCCCGAAAATGGCTACTATTTTCTGGCCATGAATTCGCGCCAGGGTCGGCCACTCGCCGATGTGCGCGTTCGTCAGGCGCTGGCTGCAACCGTTGATCTGCCAAAATTGGTGCAGATTGCTACCAATGGCCAGGGAATTCCGATTGCATCGAGTGCCGCTCCCGGTTCGTGGGCTGATTTTACTGCCGTGCCGACAGCAACCGTCGATCTGCAGCGCGCCGGTCGCTTGCTTGATGAAGCCGGCTGGAAGGTGCTGAGCGGCAGTACACTGCGCCAACAGAATGGGGTGACGCTGACCCTACAGTTGTTTGTGCGTGGGGATGACCCACGGCGTGTGCAGGCAGCCGAATTGCTCGCGCTTGATGCAGCCAAAGCCGGCATTGTGATTGTCGTCGATAAGGCCGATTTTGCGACGGTCATTCGTTCGAAATATGCGCCGCCATATGATTTCGATCTGCTGCTTGGTAGTTGGAGCAATGGTGCTGGCGATCCAAGTTTCGCCGATTATGCCTACTACGACCCAGACGATTTTGCATTGTTTCATTCCAGCCAGATCAATCAGGGCACCACCGATACCCGTGCCGTCCTGAATATCACTGGATTTACCGACACAGCCTATGATAATCAGGCAGCAGCAGCACGCCAACTCTATGAACCAGCCGACCGCAGCAAGGCGCTCATGCTTTCTCAGCAGCGTATCGCAGAACAGAAACCATACCTGTTCTTGTGGGCGGATCGTTTCCCTGTGGTGTTGAGCGATAGCATAGCCACACTCGATGGGCCGGTGAACCTCAATACGCCAATGATCTTCTGGAATATTGAGCGCTGGTATCAGAAACAGTAGCGATCT
>JBBQSD010000027.1:0-56165 GCA_038214135.1 Chloroflexales bacterium
GCATCAATGCCCTCCACAAAAACGCAATCCTGTGCCGTCACACCACCAATAATCTCAATTGCTTGCTCATTACTGAGGCCAACCTGCACATCGTGTGGATCGGTTGGCGGGCGCTCGGGCAGCTTATCGCGTGGCAGCGCACATAACCCAGGGTCGCGGACAATATCGATCACCAGCTTGCCGCGATCATTGCGAACAGCCCGCCGTGGCAGGATCAGGATGCTATCGCGGCGGGCCACCACAATATCAGCGTTGGTCGACATCCCAGGGCGCACCTGTGCATCCCCACCAACAATGCCGATCCGCACTTTATAGGATGTCACGGTCGATTGGCTGACGGCCAGTGGGGCGATTGACTCGACCTTGCCGGCCAGAATTGCACCGGGCAACGCATCGAGCGTGAGTGTCACCAATTGGCCATTCGCAATACGCGGGATATCGACCTCATCAACGGTGACGGTGACATGCAATCGTGTGAGGTTGGCCAGTGTGATTGCAGGCTTGGTCGGGCTGGGGTTCTCGCCAGCTTTCAGATTCACCTCGGCAATCTCACCATCGAATGGTGCCACAAGGGTTGCCTCCCCAAGGGCCAGTTTCGCCAGATCGAGCTGTGCCTGGGCATTATCGACCTGCGCCTGCGCGGCGGCCAGTTCAACTGTTTGCGGGCCATCACGCAGTTGGGCCAGCCGATTTTCGGCCAGGGCGACAGCTGCTTGTGCGGCTTGGAGTGCGCCAGCGCGCTGATCGCCACCCAGTTTGGCCAGATTAGCGCGGGCTGCTGCAACCTGCGCCCGTGCCGCCGCTAGTTGGTCGGAGGTGGCTCCAGCGCCAACCTGATCGCGCTGCGCCTGGGCAATTGCCAACTGGCCCTCGGCGCGCTCGATACCCAGTTTCTCGGCGCTCAAAGCATTTTCGTAGGCCACACGTGCCTGCGCGACACTATTCTCGGCGGTGCGCAGGGCTGCCTCGGCCTGGACGAACGCATCATAGTATTGCTGGCGCTGCGAGTCGTTCAGCATGTTTGCCTTCGTCTGGCCAGGGTTGCTACTATCCGATACGCGGCGCACAATTGGATCGGCACCGGTGGATTGGACATACTCCCAGTTCTGGGTGGCCGTTGAGTAGCGCGATTGCGCCTGGGTCAGCGCATTGGTCGTCTGATCCAACTGGATGCGTGCATTTGTCTTGGCCTGCGAGAGTTGATCGCGCTGCGCCTGGAGCGCTAATTCGGCATCGCGAACCCGCGCCAACGCTACATCCAGATCGCTCTGTTTCGGCCCGTTCGTCAGGCTGGTGAGCGCCGCCTGCGCCTGTTGGAGTTGGGCCTGGGCTGCGGCAAGATCGGCATTGGTGACGCCGCCATTAATCTGGAGCAATTGGGCATTGGCCTGATCGAGCTGGGCCTGGGCGGCCAGTACATCACGTTCGCTGGCACCATTGTTGAGTTTCTGATAGTTGGCCCGTGATTGGGCGAGTGCCGCATCGACCTGAGCAACCCGCAGCCGCAACTCGCGCTCATCGGCGCGTGCCAGGATCTGGCCCTCTTTGACATGATCGCCAACCGCAATAAAGACCTCATCGATCCGGCTGGTTGCAGCCAGATTCAGGTTGACAGTCTGGTCCGGTTCGATCTGGCCAGCGGCGCTCACCGAAGCAACCAGCGTATCGGTGCGCGGTGTCACCAGGCTATAGTTGCGCTGTGGGGCAACCTGGCCGCCACGCAGCACGAATGTAGCAGCGATGCCGGCAACCACCAGCAGCGCTACAATTCCAATCAGAATCCGTGGCCGCAGTAGACGGCGCCACCCTTTTTGAACCTGCATATTTCCAATCCTTCGACGGATGTCGCCTTCCTATATACTCATACGGCTCGCGTGGCGATTTGTATGTTCTTTATCAGATTGTACCGCTATATAACAGAATATTCGCAGAGTATCTGCATGCTATAATCCCCGTAATCATCGTTTTTGTGACAACGCAACAGATCGTTCGCAAGAGAAAGTGAGATTCCGGCATGGAATGTAGCGAAGCCCGCCGATTGCTCGACCAGGGTGTCGGGCCGGGATCGCGGAACCCGATTCGTGCCCAACTCGGCTTTCACTTGGCTGGATGTGTTGAGTGCCGTGCCTACCAAAAACGCCTGCAGCAAACAGTCCTGGCCGATCTGTTGTTCATCGATACATCTGTTGCCGAACCAGCGCCACGGGCACATCCACAGCAGCGCACACGCCAACCGATTGGCCGCATTGCTGGTGCAATTGCCGGAATCATCCTGCTCCTGCTGGTTGTACGGGTCGCCTCTGCTGCACTTTCGATCCGCCAGAATGTACAATCCTATATTATTCCAACAGCGAATAGTGAACGGCCAGTTCAATCACAGGCCAATCAGCAACCAACTGCGGCTCGCGCATTGCTGCCAGAAGATACATTACCTGATAGATCTGCCAATACTACGAATTCCGAACCACAAACCGCAGCTCCTGAACCAGCACAACTGCTCAATACACAACCAGGAATCCCAACACTCATCCCAATTGTGCCGACGTCCGTTGGATCAGCGCCGATTGCGATCATTCCAACACTAGCGGTTGTCACAGCAACGCCACGCATTCCATTGGCTGGCACACCAGTGACCATCCTACTGCTTGGCAGTGATGGGCGACCAGGCGAGGAAGGGCCGACCCGCACCGATAGTGTGATTGTATTACGCATCGATCCCGGATTACGGCGTGTTGCCATGCTCTCGATCCCTCGCGATCTGATTGTTGAGATCCCAGGGTATGGCTACGGGCGCATTAACGCGGCACACGTCTATGGCGATCTCTCACCCGAACTGGGCGGCGGCATGGCATTGGTGCGGGCAACCGTCAGTAAGCTCCTGGGTGTGCCAATCAACTATGCCGTGCTGGTTGATTTTAACGGGTTTATCGGGCTGATCGATGCAATCGGCGGGATCGATCTCGATGTACCGACGGCACTCTATGATGGCGAATATCCAACGATGGATTATGGGTATATGGCGGTTTCATTCGATACTGGGTTGCAGCATATGGATGGTGAGCGGGCGCTACAATATGCGCGCATCCGGCATATGGACAGCGATTTTGAACGATCACGGCGGCAGCAGGAGATCCTCCTTGCCGCTGCACGGCGGCTACGTGATCAGAATCCTGTGGAACTGCTTGATACACTCGCAGCGGCAACAGCCTCACTACGCGGCTACATCCAGACCGATCTCCCCGAAGATCGCATGGTTGGCCTGGCCTGGGCACTGCGCGATATGGCCCCCAATATGGTTGAGCGCTATCAATTAGGCGAAAACATGATCAGTTTTAATGGTGAGGGCGGCGGCTGTTCGAGTGCAGACGATTATTGGGCCGAGTGCGCGAATCCGGATGCCATACGGGCATTGGCGCAACAATGGATGGGGGAGACACGCTAGGAGTCAGAAGCCAGAAGGTGCTTGAGCTGCCCTAGTGCATACCGATCAGCCACAGGCGTACTCGATTTACTATTCTGACTCCTGAATACTGACTCCTGAATACTCAGATATAGTACATCACCTCGCCCGTATGGCGACGTTTGCGTTGCAGCATGTCGTCCAGGGTGACACCAGCCAGATACGTCTCAATCGCGGCGCGGGTACCAAGCCAGATCTCGCGCACAATCTCGCGGTCAACGGGATCAACGGGCGTCAGCGCATCGCGGCCTGAATCGAATGGCAGCAGTGGACCTTCGAGTGCAATGATTGCATCAAGAATATTGATCTGTGCTGGCTGGCGGGCCAGCCGATGGCCGCCCTGTGGACCACGGATGCTCTCGATCAGGCCTGCCCGACGCAAGAGGATCAGGATCTGATTGAGGTAGTTTTCATCGATCCCCTGACGAACATGGATTTCGTGGCTCTGAATCGGGCCTTCACCATAGCGCTGCGCCAGATCAAACAACGCTCGTAGCCCGTACTCGCCCTTACTTGAGATCCGCATCGGCCATTCCAATTGCTAAGTAATCTAGTCAACTAAGCGAACATCATACCATTGTGCTGCGAACCCGTCAACTATGATAACCACTAATACTCAGCTTATGCAAAGTCTTTGGGGGATGAGCCTCAAGCCCATATGCATCTGGTTTACCACGCTCAACCACCCGCATCCCCCAGCCCCTTCTCCCATGGCCAGGGAGAAGGGGAGCAACGCACCTATTGAGCGCCGTTCGCGCCCCTCTCCACTTGTGGGAGAGGGGTTGGGGTGAGGGGGATCTGCGGCACGAGTCTGAAGAAATCCGTAACCTGATGCAGATAAGCCTCAAGCCCACTGCAAAGGGACTTTGCGGTAAGTAATGGATTCATCAGACTCTTGCTTGCCAAAGCAGCGCCACAACGCTACAATCCATATGTAGGCTAAAATCGCCCATTTGCCAAAATTGTACTTATCATCTCCATCTGGAGTGAGCGCATGAGCCGAGCCACAGAAACTCTACCAGCAATCATCAAAATCTGGGCTACACGTCCCTGGCCCGAGCGCATACAGATCCTTACCCGCAGCCTTGCACCGGTGCTTCTGGTGGCGATCCTGGTTCTGGCCGCAACCTTCCGCCTGACGGGCGTGAACTGGGATTCGAATAAGCATCTGCATCCCGATGAGCGATTTCTGACTTCGGTTGCCAACGATATTAAATGGCCAACCAACCTCGATACCTATTTCGATCCGAAAGCCTCATCGCTGAGCCCCTACTCGCTCCCCAACATGGGGTTGTATGTCTATGGAACCCTGCCGCTGTGGCTCGTCAAGGGCGTTGCCATTCTTCTGAATGCCAATACCTATGACGAAATCGCCATCGTTGGGCGGATCATATCGGCCTTGTTCGATATTGCCTCAATTGGCGTGCTATACCTGATTGGGCGGCGGCTGTATGGCCGGGTCGTGGCACTGCTCGGTGCAACACTGCTGAGCCTGAGTGTGCTGAACATTCAGCAATCGCACTTTTTCACTGTCGATACCTATGCCAATCTGTTTGTTGTGCTGGTGATGCTGCTCGCGCTACGGATCTGTGAGCGCGGGCGCTGGACCGATTATGCGCTGATTGGGCTGACGCTTGGCGCTGGCATGGCGACAAAACTCAGTGTTGCCACCCTGATTGTGCCGATCCTGCTGGCGGCTGGCTGGGATTTCGTTCGACAGTTGCGTACACGCGAACGCCCGGTTGCGAGCCTGCTTGAGCGCAGCCTGGTGCGTATGCTGCTGTTTGCAGTGCTGACACTACTCACCTTTCGGATTCTGCAACCAATTGCATTCCAAGGCCCTGAATTCTGGAATTTTAGCCTGAATAAATCCTGGCTGGATAATATTGATGAGCAGAGCAAGATCCTCAGTGGCGATGCGGATGCTCCACCCTGGGTTCAATGGACCAATCGCCCGGCGCTGATCTTTCCACTCGAAAATATGCTGCTGTGGGGTATGGGCCTGCCATTGGGCCTGGTTGCCTGGGCGGGATGGGCACTGGCTGCCTATGAACTTGTGCGCAAACAGCGCTGGTTGCACCTGCTGCCATTGGCCTATGTTGGTGTCACATTCCTGTATCATGGGACGCTGTTTGTTAAGTTCATGCGCTACTTCCTACCGATCTACCCGTTCCTGGCGCTGTTCGCAGCCTACCTGCTGATCCGCTGGTATCGCTGGATCACTGCCCGATTACGCTCCCAGAATGAGGATCGTTCAGCCGCTCAACGTTCCCGCGCTCGGCTGGTGGCACTTGCACCTGCGGCAATTGTGGTATTGGGGACATTTCTGTGGGCGGTTGCATTCACATCGATCTACACACGGCCCCATTCGCGTGTCGCCGCATCCTTCTGGATGTACGATCACCTGAAACCTGGATCGGTGGTGGCAAACGAACACTGGGACGATTGGCTACCACTGGCGATTGGTGGCACCGATATGTATGCACAGAAGACGATTACTGGTGTCGAGATTCCCAATTTTGATGATGATAACCCAGAAAAGCTTGATCGGATCGTTGGTATCCTCACCAAAGCCGATTATCTGGTGTTATCGAGCAATCGGCTGTATGATTCGATCCCGCGCCTGCCAATGCGCTACCCGATGACGGTTCGGTATTACGAATTGTTGTTTGAGGGCCAACTGGGCTTCAAAAAAGTTGCCGAATTTAGCTCATACCCACAGATCCTTGGATTGAACTTCCCCGATCAGAGTTCGGAGGAGGCCTTCACGGTCTATGATCATCCACGCGTCCAGATCTTCCAAAAACAATCCGAGTTCAACCCGCAGCAGGTACGTACATTGCTGAGTAATGGCGTAGATTGGGATTCGGTGGCGCGGCTGTTGCCAAAGCAGGCCACCAAAGCACCAGATCTATTCCAGTTTACGAATGTCGAACGATTGCGCTATAGCGATACCGCTGCACACCTTGGCCCGGCACCATGGGCTGGCTTCGCAAATGCCTTTCCACTAGTGTTCTGGGCGCTCTCACTTCTGCTGATCTGGATGGCGGCCCTGCCATTGAGCCTGGTAGCGTTTGGGCAACTACGTGATCGCGGGTATCCCTTTGCCCGCACAATCGGGTTGCTGCTCACAGCCTGGTTGAGTTGGTTGGTGAGTAGTGCCAAAATCGCCCCATTCACATGGTGGTTGGCGCTGCTTGTGTTGATCGGTGTTGCTATCGTCTCCTGGGCGATTGGTTATGCTCGGCGTGCGGAACTTCTGCTATTCTGGCGCGAGCAGCGCAGAACGATTATGACCCAGGAAATGCTGTTCTGGGGTTGCTTTTTCGCCTTTGTGCTTGTTCGTGCGCTCAACCCGGATCTCTGGCATCCCGGATTGGGTGGTGAGAAGCCAATGGACACGGCCTACCTGAATGCGGTGGCAAATACGCCATTCTTCCCATCCTATGATCCCTGGTATGCTGGCGGCTATATCAACTATTACTATTTCGGGTTTGTTCTGGTGGCAACCAGCATTCACCTGAGTGGTGTCGATGTCACAACCGCCTATAATTTGGCAGTGCCAACCTTATTCGCGCTGACGGCCACTGGCGCGTGTAGTGTTGCAGCCAACCTTGCCCATATGTTAACCAGCATTGCACCGCGCAACTGGCTGACGCGGGCGCTCAGTGGCCCACGGGGCTGGTTGGCGGCGGGCTTGCTTGGCGCACTATTTGTTGTTGGAATGGGCAATCTTGGCCAGGTGCAACTGCTGTGGGATGGCCTGCAGGAGATGAGCACGATCAAGGGCGATGTTCCATCTGATCCAGCACAGGTTCCACCCCAAACGCAGGATGTTGGCAATCGGGCGCGTGAGGTATTTATGCCACTGCCACGCGCCGCCGATGGGCTCATCCAGCTATTGTTCTATGATAAGAAATTCAACTTCCGGCAGGAATGGTGGTACTGGAACGCAACGCGCGTCTACCCAGCTGCCAAGGACGAGGCCGGAGCCATTACCGAGTTCCCGCTGTTCACCTTCCTGTTCGCCGACCTGCACGCCCATATGATGTCCTTGCCGCTGAGTCTGTTGGCACTCGGGTTGTGTGTGCAACTGCTGCTCAGTACGAGTGCGCGGCGGCCTACCCTCACCCCCTTACCCCTTCTCCCAGAACGGGCGAGGGGGGATGATCCTATTGAGCATGATGCACGCCCCTCCGCACCTGTGGGGGAGGGGTTGGGGAGGGGGGGTATCATTGCTCCGTCAAGTGAGCAACCGGAGTCAGGAGTCAGGAGTCAGGAGTCAGAACAGCTGCTGCTTTCTACAGAAATCATCGCGCCATCAAGCGCGGCAACGCTTGACTTTACCCCCGGCTCCTCTCCGGTGCGGAACGTGGTGCCCGCAGGATGGGGGGTTACACTTCTTGCATCTCTCAAAGACTGGCTGCAGCGCTGGCCCGAATTTCTGACGCTTGGCCTGACGGCATTGACAATCGGGGCGTTGTGGCCAACCAATACCTGGGATTTCCCGACCTATGTGCTGCTGGTTGGCCTGGCGCTGGCATTAGCGGCCTATACCCGTAACAATGGCCGGATCGATGCGGACACACTGCTGGCTGCTAGTTGGCGTTGGGGCTTGATCCTGGTTCTGGGCTTCCTATTCTTCAAACCATTCCATGATCATAGTGCGAGCGCCTATTTCGGAGCGGAACAGTGGAAAGGCTCGCGAACGCCACTATGGGCCTATCTGATTGTGCATGGGTTCTTCCTGTTTGTGCTGAGTAGCTACCTGATCCACGAACTCACCCGCAGGCGTGGCCTGGGCAGCCCTGCCCGTCTGCTTGGCATTGCCCTACGCCACCGCCGCCCACAACGGCTACAACGCCTGTATGGGCGCTTGGTGCATGCGCAACCATTGCACGAACTGTTTGTTGTATTGGCTCCAGCATTCTCGTTCGGCTTGCTATTCCTGATTGCGATTGGGCATTTCCCGGAAGCTGTTGCCCTGCTGCTGACCGCACTAGCCCTGCTGGTCTTCTGTAGCCCGCAGCCACACCCACAGCGCCAGTTTATCAGTGGCTTGATTGCAGTTGGTGCATTATTGACGGCGATTGTCGAGGTGGTGGTGCTGAAGGGCGATATCAGCCGGATGAATACGGTGTTCAAGTTCTATCTGCAGGTGTGGGTGATGTGGAGTGTTGCCGCTGCTGCGGCCATGCCAGCGCTGGCCGAACGTTTGGGCAAACCCGCGGCTTCGGTAGTTATGAAACGGCCAATTGCGCTGCTTGCAGGGCGTTGGTGGCGCGTCTTTGCGCTATTATTGGCTGGCTGTCTGCTGTATCCAATCACTGCCATTCCCAATCGGATCAAGGATCGTTTTGATGGAGTGACGGCTGTGACGCTGGATGGAACGGCCTATATGCGAACGGCATCCTACACCGATCAGAACCAGCCGATTGTGCTCGAATATGATCGCGAAGCGATCAACTGGATACACGCCAATATTTCCGGGTTGCCGACAATTGTGGAAGCCAATACGCCGCTCTATCGCTGGGGTTCACGGGTGGCGATCTATACCGGGTTGCCAACCGTTATTGGCTGGGATTGGCACCAGAAGCAGCAGCGATCCGTATTACCGGGCGAATATATTGATCGGCGGATCGAGGATGTCAAAGCGATCTATAGCGACCCGAACCCGGATGTCGCCCGCCGATTGTTACGGCGCTATAATGTCGAATATATCTATGTTGGCAAGAATGAGCGCATCTATTATGCTGGTGATGGGATCAACAAATTCGAGCAACTTAATGGTCAGTTCTGGGATAAAGTCTATGAGAACCCGGATGTGCAGATCTACCGGGTACGCCCGAGTTTGTGAGAAGCGAGCCCTCAGCTTTCAGCTTTCAGCCTTCCGGAGCAACGGGTAGAGCCGCTCTGCTGGAGCGTCTAGTTTCGCGGGTCCAGGGCGTAGCGCCTGGCCGTTCGGAGGGTGCGGGAACCGGAACAGTTCCTGCAAAAAAAGATCCTCCAAGAGCTACTATTCTGTCGACATAAGATAGCTATCTAGGTACTTCATGATCACACATCGCGAAGTCACGAGCGCCAGGGCCGCGCCTGTGCAACGTGCGCGTATGCCGCTCTGGCAAACCTGGCTTGCGCTTGTTGGTATTCTGCTGATTGCAGCCCAATTTCGTACCCTCAGTTTGTACTCATGGGATGGAAGTTCGAATCTTCATCCCGATGAGCGCTTCATTGTGTATACCGTGTATGTGCTGCAGGTTCCGCATAGTATTGCGGATTATTTCCGCAGTGGATGCGCGGTAAATGGGCAGGTTGCGGATCCATCACGCAAGGTGGATCTGGCTGGTCGCCCGCTGCCGCCCGATCAGTATGAACCAAGCCTAACGAGTGGCTGCAATACGCTGAACCCCCGCAACTATGGATGGGCACATTTCTTCGCCTATGGCACCCTGCCGACATCGCTCACCCGCCTGGTCGCTGAACTACGCAATAACTGGCAGAACCCTGGTAGCCAGGAGATGATCTCGCCAATAGCGATCCGTGATGCTGGTAGGAGCCTTTCGGCATTCTTCGATCTGTGGAGTGTGCTGGTTGTCTTTCTGATCGGGCGGCGATTGTATGGCGAGCGCACTGGATTGCTGGCGGCTGGTTTCTATGGCCTGGCCGTCCTACCCATTCAACTTGCTCACTTTTTCACGGTTGATGCGGCAACTGGATTCTTCCTGCTCTTTTCGGTCTATTGGTCGGTACGGGCCTCCCAACGCGGCGGCATCGGCACATTCATCATGCTCGGGCTGAGTATTGGTGCCGCCATGGCCTGCCGGATCACGATGGCGACGCTCGGCCTGCTGGCGATGATTGCGGTTGCACAGCGGGTGTGGGGCCACAGGCTAGAACGACGCACCGATGCTGAATATGTATCCAATCGCATAACGTTCATCCGTGGGGCGCTGCTGCTGATAGTGACCGGGCTAATGACATTCCTGAGCGCCCGGATTCTTGGGCCGGATCTGTTTATCGGCACATCATTCTTTGATATTCGCCCCGAACCACGCTTCATCGAGAGCATCACCAGTGTCAGCGGCTATGTGAGTGGCAAGATCGATGCGCCATTCAGCCAGCAGTGGGCGGATCGAACGCCATTTCTGTTCCCGATTGGTAATATGATCATCTGGGGCTTGGGCATCCCACTTGGCATTGCTGCCTGGCTGGCATGGGCTGTTGCGCTGTGGCAGATTGTTCGGCGGCGCATCCTCAAACACCTTCTGCCAGTATTCTGGATCGGCTTCTATTTTGCCTGGCAGGGCGGCCAATTCGGCATGACCATGCGCTACTATGTTTCGCTGTATGGCCTGTTCGCGCTCCTGGCCGCTTGGGGCTTGGTGGCGTTATGGGATTGGCAGCGCAATACGGCAGCACAACAACAGAATGACACAGCACAGGCTCATTCAGGCATACTCCAGCGTATGGCAAGCATTTCCCGTATGCTCGCGCCATTGCCGACAATTCTTGTGGTGGTTGGAACGTTTCTGTGGGCGATTGCTTTTAGTGCGATCTATACCAGGCCGCATTCGCGGATCGAAGCCTCGAACTGGATCTATGCCAATATTCCTGATGGATCGACAATCACATCCGAGGTGTGGGACGATGCACTGCCGCTTGCGGTGAATGGGCACGATCCATATATATACACAATTATTCAGACATCACCATATCAAGAGGACGATGAGATTAAGTATACCGGCTATATTGCCGCCGATGGCAAGCAGGTGCCTGGCCTGTTCGAGCAACTCGATCAGGCCGATTATATCATCCTGAGTAGTAATCGGGTGTATGGCTCGGCGACGCGCCTACCAATGCGCTACCCGGCCATCACACGCTACTACCACTATCTGTTCAATGGCGAACTGGGCTTCCAACAGGTTGCCGATATTCATTCCTACCCGACGCTGTTTGGCTTACAGATTCCCGATCAGAGTGCCGAAGAAGCCTTCAGTGTCTATGATCATCCACGGGTGCTGATCTTCAAGAAGACTTCTGCCTATACCCGCCAGCATGCCGAACAGCTGATCACCGATGGAATCGCCTGGGGTGAAATCTATAAGCTGCCGACAGTCAAGATTCGCCAGGTGCCAACGGCCCTGCGCCTGACTGATACCCAATGGCCTGCGTATCGGGTGGCGGGAACCTGGGTGCAGTTGTTCAATCCCCAGAATATTACGAGCAGGGCGCCCTGGCTGTTCTGGCTGCTAATCCTCGAATTGCTTGGCCTGGCTGCCTTCGCATTGCTGTTTCGCCCATTGGCCCGCCTGCCAGATCGCGGCTATGCGCTGGCAAAAACGCTTGGTCTGTTGCTGGTTGCGTATGGTGCATGGCTGCTCGGTAGTTTCCATCTGGCTGCCTTCACGCCAACAACCGTCTGGCTGTGTGCGCTGCCGTTTCTAGTGTTTGGTATTGTGGCAGCCTGGGTTCAGCGCCAGGAATTGGCAGCCTTTGCACGGCAGCGCCGCCTGGCATTGCTCACGGCTGAGGGGCTGTTTCTGCTGGCCTTCTTCGGGTTCCTGCTGATTCGCACGCTCAATCCCGATCTCTGGCACCCGGCGCGTGGTGGCGAAAAGCCAATGGATCTGGCATTCCTGACGGCTGTGCTGAAAAGTGCCGCGTTCCCGCCCTATGATCCATGGTTTGCTGGTGGTTATATCAACTATTACTATTTTGGATTTGTGCTGGTTGGCACACTCATCCACCTGACCGGCATTGTCCCAGAGATTGGTTATAACCTAGCCATCCCGACATTATTCGGATTGACGGCGCTGGGAGCCTGGGGTGTGGCCTACAATCTGGTTGCGCCGAAAACTCTTCCCCCCCTCCCCAACCTCTCCCCCACAGATGAGGAGGAGCGCACAGGGGTCTTTACGGAGCAGTCCCCCCTCGCCCCAGCGTGGGCGAGGGGGTTAGGGGGCGCGGGGAAGCGCAGTACTACCCGCCGCCGTCTCGAACGCCGCGCAAGCATCACCGGTGTCCTGGCGGCCCTGTTTGTCGCTGTTGCGGGCAATCTGGCGCAGGCCTACTGGCTATTGCCAGGAACCGCCAATCCTGCGCAACCAATGCTGGCCAATATTCCACGACTGTTCCTCAGCTATGCCACGCAGCAATCGACCCTCAACCGGCCTGAATGGGCCTACTGGGATGCGACACGTACCGTTGGCTATGCGCTTGGCGATCAACTGATCAACGAATTTCCCTTCTTCACATTCCTGTATGGTGATCTGCACGCCCATATGATCGCGCTACCAATTGGGATCGCTGTTCTTGGGTTGCTGGTGAGCCTTGTCCGCAGCCCTGGAAGTCGATTACATACAGTTCCGCAAATGCCTGGCTTTCGGCGTGTATGGGCAGCATTGCGGCCCGATCTTGGCCCGCTTGTGTTGTTGGCGCTGATGACTGGTACATTGCGGGCGACAAATACCTGGGATTACCCTGGCTCTATTGGCATCAGTTTGCTGACGTTTGTGCTGATCGGCTGGTCGCAGGTGCGCCGCTCGGATGATTGGCCGATTGAACTGATCGGCCTTGCTGTTCGGGCAGGGCTGCTGCTTGGGCTTGGGACGCTGCTGTTTCAGCCCTTCCTGAAGAGCTTCGCAACCGATTATGCTGGCTTTTCGATCTGGTTTGGTACCCGAACACCAACTGCGGAATACCTCAAGATCAACGGGGTCTGGTTGTTTGCGTTGATCAGTGGCGGCACGCTACTCTACCGGCGATCAGGGCGCATGGGTCGCATTCCATTGCTGGCGATTGTACTGGCAGCCAGCGGGTTGATTATCCTCACCGCAGTGTTGGGGATGTCGGCGCTGCTGGCGATTGGGTTATTGCTGTGTGGTGCGCTGGTGTTGCTGTTCGATCTGGCCATGCGGCAACACTTCTATGAAGATACTGCACCGCTCGAAGTCGGGCCGATCTCGCTGCTACTGGCGTTATGGGGCCTGTGCGCGCTAGGGCTGACGCTCATTCCCGAGGTGCTGGTTGCCAAGGGCGATATTGGCCGCATGAACACTGTCTTCAAGCTCGGGCTGCAGAGCTGGACGCTACTGGCCATTCTTTCGGCGGTTGCCCTTTCGTGGACATGGCAGCACTTTATTCGTGGTGTATGGACGTGGATCTGGCGTGGGGCTGCGGTTCTGCTTGGAACCGCCATGTTGGTCTACCCGATCATGGCAACACCAGCACGCGTCGCTGATCGGATTAACCCGGCCATTGGCACGACACTCGATGGCATGGCCTATATGCCATCCGGCAGTTGGGCCGAGAACAAACAGCGCTTCAGTTTCGCCGAAGATGCCGCCGCGATCACCTGGATGCGGGCCAATATTCAGGGCACGCCAATCATTCTGGAAGGCCAGAGCGATCAGTATGGCTGGGCTGGGCGTATCTCCACATATACTGGCCTACCGACCCTGCTTGGCTGGACGTGGCATGTCACCCAGCAACGCAGCGTGGCTTCCGTCGAGCCTGTGCTCCAGAACCGCCAACTCGCCATTCAGCAGATCTATGCTGGCAATGCTCCAACCGAGACATTGCAATTGCTTCAGAACTATGGCATCGAATATGTCTATGTTGGCCTGCTTGAACGGGCGCGCTATGGAAGCGACATGCCTGCGCTTATGGCGCTGGCCCGCAATGGCACGCTCAAAACCATCTACCAGCAAGGCCAGACGCGCATCTATCAGGTGCCAACCAATGGCCAGCCACCAGGGGTGCTCACAACCTCACTGCCAACGATTCCGGCAAATGGGCCTTCTCCAACAGATGCAAGCCTGAGCGATGCGCGGGTTGGCAGCCTGCCAGAAAGTGACCCATACCCGCAGCTTGGCCGTGGTGGGATGGGCGAGCAGTTCCTGGCAATCGGACTCTGGCTTGGTGCATGGGTTGTTATTCAGTTGCTTGGCATGCCATTGGCTGCGATCATCTTTGGGCAGCTTGGAACGAATAAACAGCATGGTAAACAGGGTCGGCCTGGATGGACGGACGGCGGGTATACCTGGGCGCGCATCATCGGCCTGATTATGCTTGGGTATGCCACCTGGCTACCGGTGAGTGCTGGATTCTGGCGCTATGATCGCGCCGGGCTTCTGGCAGGATTTGGGCTGCTTATTGGGATGAATCTGCTAGTGCTTGTTCAGATGAGGGGTGGCGTCCAGGTTCTGTTCAGGCATTTCTGGCAGTATCGCAGGCAGATCCTGCAAACAGAAGCATTGGCATTGATTGCGTTTCTGGTGTTGCTGGGGTTACGGGCCTACAACCCAGATCTGTGGCATCCCTATTGGGGTGGCGAGAAGCCATTTGAGTTTGGGTTGCTGAATGCAGTGTTGCGCAGCCCAAGCATGCCACCCTATAGCCCGTTCTTTAGCGATGGCACGGTCAACTACTACTACTATGGTTTCTTCCTGGTTTCAATGGCGGTTAAGGCCACCGGCATTGCGCCATCGGTCGCATTCAACCTGATTGTGCCAACACTGTTTGGCCTGTTTGTTTCGGGGGTGTTTGCGCTTGCTGCGCGGATTTCCGGCCAGGCGCGGATCGGGCTTGCGGCAGTTGGCCTGGTTGCGTTGCTTGGCAATCTGGCATCTGCCTTCCAGGTTGGCTGGTCATCTGGTCTTGGGCCAGTGTTGCGGGCATTGGCTGGCGGAATTGGCGGCTTTGGCCAGCGGCTCGATTCCTGGTTCGTTGGGCCAAGCCGGGTCATTCCAAACACAATCAATGAATTTCCGTTATGGGGCTTCCTGTTCGCCGATCTGCACCCGCATCTGATTGCGCTGCCACTCACACTCTTGATGATTGGATTAGCCTATCGGCTGTTTGATGTTCAGCATCGAACCGAATCCAGGAGTTATCCGCAGATTGCGCAGATTTCCCAATATGGCAGCTATGGGCTTGCGGCGCTAACGCTTGGTGCATTGGCGATCACCAATTCGTGGGATGTTCCAACCTATACCCTGCTATTTGGCGGTGCCCTGGCGGCGCGTGCCTGGCGCAGCCATCGTTCAATTGCTCAGCGGCTGGCTGGCGTATTGGGCGGACTACTCATCGCAGGGCTGATAGCCGGGTTTGGTGCGCTGCTGTATAGCCCATTCTTCCAGAACTTCAAGGCACCAGTTGGTGGGATTGGGCTTGTCACCACCCCAACACTATTGCGTGATTACCTGCTCGTGTATGGATTACCGCTTGCGCTAGTTGTTCCGGCACTCTTGGGCGCGGCCTGGCGTCTGTTGGCCGTCCGCCGTTCCATCTCCACAGCTGCATCGCCTGTTGCACTACGCCTGGTTGCGCGGCCATTCGGGCCAGAACTGATGCCACGGGCGCTTGTCTTGTTGCTGGCCGTTGTTGTTGCTGCTGCGGTTGCTGCTGCGATTGCTGGGCCGTTGCTGCTGACACTTGGTAGTGTGTTGCGCTTTGAACCGCCAGCCTGGCTGACAAGCCCGCCCGCACTACTTGGCACACGGGTCTGGCTGGCGGCACTACTGCTGATCGCAATGATTGTGCTGCTGGATCGGCGGATCGGGGCGCGCACATGGTTTGGTGCCTGGGTGGCATCTGTCGGGTTGGCCGTTTCGTTTGGGTTTGAACTGATCTATATTCGTGATCATCTGGCTGGTGGCGATTGGTATCGCATGAATACGGTGTTCAAATTTGGCCTACAAGCCTGGGTGTTGCTTGGGCTAGCCGCTGCATTGGCATTGCCAACGATTGCACGGGCACTGAGGCGAGCCGGGTTACTGGCCGAGGCACTGGCCTGGCCGAGCATTCTGATGCTGGTATTGATGGCGCTGGTCTTCCCGTTTGCTGGTGTTGCCAGCCGAACTGCCTATCGCTTTGCCACATCGCCGGTGCCGACGCTCGATGGGCTGGCGTTTTTGGATTCGGCCAGCTACACGATCTTCCCAGCGTATCTTGGTCTGCCAGATGGCAGTTTCGCACCAACGCCAATCGAACTACGCTATGATGCCGATGCGATTCGCTGGCTGAATGGGCATATCACTGGCACACCAGTTGTGCTGCAATCAAGTGCCGAGTTCTATCGATTATATGGCGTACGAATCGCCGCAAACACCGGTCTTCCAACCGTTGTGAGCCCGCTGCACGAGGCCGAACAGCGCGATCCAACACAGGTGTATGCGCGCGATAGCGATGTGCAACGCTTCTATCGCAGTGCCGATCAGAATGAAATCGTGAATATTCTGGCCCGCTATCATATTGGCTATGTGTATATTGGCCCGGTCGAACGGCTGATCTATGGTGAGACAGGCGCGGCAACATTGGCAGCCATGGCCCGTTCACCAGCGCCGCTGCTCAGGGTGGCGTATCGCAACCAGCAGGTAGTTATCTATCAGGTTCAGCCGAGCGCCTACCAGATCGCACATGCCATCGAACCAGCCACAGCGCCAGTACAGGTTGGCGATGAGCAGGGATTACGGGCGCTTGAGCAGCGGGTGGCTGCCGAACCAGGCAATCTCGATCTTGCGTGGCAGTTGGCGCTGCGCTATGCTGAACGTGGGCGCTATAGCGATGCAGCAAACGCAATCAAGCCACAGGCCCAGCAGCGGCCCATGGATGTTGGCGTGCAACAGTTCTATGGCGATATGCTTAATCGGGCTGGGCAGATCGATGCCGCCGAGGCCGCCTATCGTCAGGCCGTTCTGGCAGAACCATCGGCAGCGAACTATACCAAACTCGGCTCGGAACTGGTTGTGTGGGGCCGCCTGGATGCCGCCGAAGAAGCGCTGGCCCAGGCGATCAGTAGCGACCCGACGCTGGCCGATCCGCAGTTTTATCTGGGGCAGATCGCCGAGGAGCGCGGCCAGAATGAGCGGGCGGTTCTCTACTATCGCCGTTGTATTGAACTATCCAGCCCCACCGATGCGCTATATGAGGATGCCGAGGCGGCATTGCGGCGGTTGGGCATACCCTGAATCCGCAGGCTGAAGCCTGCGGGAGAGGAGAGGTGAGGGATAACCCCTAGCCGCAGGCTTCAGCCTGCGGTGCGTAGGGTAAGATGAAATCCCCCCTAGCCGCAGGCTTTAGCCTGCGGAGCGTGGGGAGGGATAACCCCTAGCCGCAGGCTTTAGCCTGCGGAGGTCGGAGAGGGACAATGCAAAGGAGCTACATCATGCCATTTTGGCGGGTCTATTATCACCTAATCTGGGCCACCAAATATCGGCAACCATCGATTAGCGCCACAGTTGAGGCGCTACTCTACCCTGAACTACAGCGGCGAGCCAGCACAATGGATGTGCTCGTGTATGCCAGCGATGGATATGTTGATCATGTCCACATGGTTGTCTCGATTCCGCCAAAGCTGGCCGTTGCCGATGTTATACGGCAATTCAAAGGTGGCAGCGCGCATGCGATCAATGCAACCATGCCAAGCGATCCGTCGTTTCAATGGCAGCGTGGATATGGCGTACTGAGCATCGGCGAACGTCAGCGGCCAATTGTCGAGAGCTATGTGCGTAACCAAAAGCAGCACCACAGTGCTCAATCATTGAATAACTGGCTCGAACATAGCCCCGATGACGATGATCCGCTAGCTGGCCCGCAACTCCGCGAGCAACCGGAGATCTATCAGATCGGCGATATTCCCTGACGTTTCCGAAGTTGATTCGGATACTTTGGCTATCGCTTTGTGCACCGTGCCTTAGCAGAGCCAATCTCTTATCTTTGTACGAGCGGGAGAGATAGCCCCTAGCCGCAGGCTTCAGCCCGCGGGAGAGGAGAGGTGAGGGATAACCCCTAGCCGCAGGCTTCAGCCTGCGGTGCGTAGGGTAAGATGAAATCCCCCCTAGCCGCAGGCTTTAGCCTGCGGAGCCTGGAAAATAAATTGGAGTACTCGTGTTCCAACAGATCCTAATCTACTGGTTGATCGCCCAACTCCTTGGCCTGGCTGGCCTGCCATTGGCGCGCCTTGTGCTTGGCAGCCTCCCAGAGCGTGGCTATCCCTTCAGTAAAGCGTTGGGCCTATTGCTGAGTGGCTATTTGGCCTGGCTTCTGGCCATGCTTGGGTTTGCACCATATGGCGCACCCCTCGTTGTTGTAATGGTGTTGGTTATTGCCGTGCTTGGCATGCTTGCCCATCCCGCAGGCCATCCGATAGCCATCCTGGCCTGGTTGCGCGAGCGCTGGCGCACCATCCTGTGCTACGAGCTTGTCTTCGTACTGGCATTGGTCTATCTGGCGACACAGCGCAGCTATGAATGGGGCTTCGTTGGCCCGCAGCCCTGGGGCACCGAGCGGCCAATGGATTTTGCGTTTTTTAATGCCATCCAGCGTAGCGCAGCCTTCCCGCCCCACGATCCATGGATGGCCGGCTATAGCATCAACTATTACTATTTTGGCTACCTGCTGATGGCCTCGGTTGCGTTGATCAGTGGATTGCTGCCTGGTGTCACCTATAACCTCTCGCTGGCGCTGATCTTTGCGCTCACCGCACAAGGGATTGCAGGGCTGGTTGTTGCGCTCGTGGCCCTGACGCGCCGGAACAGCGCTTCTGCCGCTTCTGATAGTGGCGAACTGCCTGCTACACCACAGCGCACTGGAATTGCCGCCTGGCTGGTTGTTGCGCTAGCGGTTGTGACGATCCTGTTTGCTGGGAATCAGGCTGGTGCGCTACAAGTACTCGCCGGAAGCAATGCCGTCTCGACCCTGAATGCCAGCGATCTGGGGCGGGTTGTGGCGAATGGTATTGGCCCACGCACACCCGTCACTCTTTCGCAGTCCTACCCGAATGAACTCATTCAGGATGGCACTGTCATTACACCAACCGATCGGCTCAAGGATTTCGATTGGTGGTGGCCATCGCGGGCACTCTGGGATTGGGTTCCTGGCACTCCTCCAGGCCAGATCTATGCGATCACCGAATTCCCGTTCTTCTCATTCTGGCTTGGCGATATGCACCCGCATCTGATGGCGCTGCCATTCAGCCTGCTGGCCATGGCCTTCGCACTCCAGATGGTGGCGCGGCCCGACATGCCAGCCTATGGGCGCAGCCGCCAGGGCTGGATCGAGCTGATCGCAACTGGCGTGGTGCTGGGTGCGCTGTATGTGATCAATAGTTGGGATTTCCCCACCTACCTGCTGCTGTTTCTGGCGGCACTGCTGTTGCGTCACGCCCGCAGTACCAACGATACTCACGATAGCCGCCCAGGCGCGCTTGGTATCGGTTGGCGGGCCTATGGCGTGCAGGCGCTGATGATTGTGTTTGCGGCGCTGGCCTTGTTTCTGCCCTTTCATCTGACCTTCAGATCGTTAGTTGGGGCCAAGGCACCACTGATCGATATTCCGATCCTGGCGACGATCACCAAAACGATTGGCGTGGTTGGCTGGCCTAAAACGCCACTGCACACATTTCTGATCATCTTTGGCCTGTTCCTCAGCCCGATTCTGCTATGGGTTGGTTCGATTGCCCTGCGTGGGCGCAGCTGGAATGCACCCTGGCTGATCACCAGCGCCATACTTGCAGTTGGCCTCGCAATTGGCTTCCCATTGATCGCGCTGCTGCCATTGGCCTTCTACACACTGCGGGCCGCGCTCGCACATTCACGCATTGGTGAGGTTGCGGTATCGTTTGCACTGGTTGCCTTTGGATTGACCTGCCTGATTGGCTTTGGCACAGAAATAATCTACATTCGGGATGTGTTCGAAAACCGGATGAACACGATCTTCAAATTCTATTATCAGATCTGGCTGATATTGGGCGTGCTATCCGGCTATATGCTCTGGTCGCTGTATACCGCCGCACAACGCACGCCACTGATTGGCCGGATCATCACTGGCGCATTATTTGTGCCATTACTGGCTGGAGCGCTGCTGTACCCCGCATTAACGCTCAGTAAGCTGTATAGCGCTGGCAGGCAGGTTGGGCTGGATGGTACCACTCCACGCGACCGTACCCCCGATGGGGCTGCTGCGATCAAATGGTTGCGCGAACACGCCGCTGGCGATGCCGTGATCATCGAGTCGGTCGAGAAAGGTCCTGTCTATGGCTACGATACCGCCGGGCTTGGCACAAGTGGTGTTTCCGCAAGCACCGGCCTGGCAACTGTGATGGGTTGGACGGGCCATCAGCAGCAGTGGCGCGGTGGCGATGCGGCAACCTTCGCACAGATCGAGCCACGGCGCGCCGATGTTGAGCAAATCTACACAACCCCCGATCCAAACCAAGCCCGCCTGCTGCTCCAGAAATATGGTGTTCGCTATATCTATGTCGGCGGCACCGAGCGAGCCAGCTACCCCGCAGATGGGCTGGCCAAGTTTGATCAGATCGGCACGCCCGTCTTCCAACAGGGCGATATCACGATCTATCAGGTGGGCAAATAATGTAACGATCCGGTTAAGAAGAAACAACGCGCAGGCCCCCAAGCCATGTTATACTTTTCTTTAACTAATGTAAACGATGTATAGCTCTTGGGGGTTGCTTCTATGCTGATGCTGCTCGTCATGATCGCCTTTCTTGTTGTTGGGCTGGTACGTGGCGGTTCGCTGGATCATCTGGCCGATGTTTCGCTACACTGGAAGCCGTTGGCAGTTGCAGGCTTGGTTCTGCAATTATTTATTTTCACACCATTTCGCAACGAACCATTGATCACCAGCGCTATTCCACATCTGTATGTGCTCTCAATGGCAATTCTGGCCGTGTGGGTCTTCGCCAATTGGCAGATACCGGGCATTCTGTTAATGGCAGCTGGGCTGCTGATGAACATGGCGGCGATTGCGGCAAATGGTGGCTATATGCCAGTTGATCCAGACATCGCTCGGATTTCTGGGCATTTTCGTGCAGTTGCGACCGATGGTAGCGCGATTATCAATAATTCCAGGGCGATGAGCGGTGATATTCGGCTATGGATTCTGACAGACATCTTGCCTGTTCCTGCCAGCATCCCATTTGCGAATGTCTTTAGTATTGGCGATGTGCTGCTTGCACTTGGTGCTGGCCTGTTTCTCTATCGTGTCGTACGAACCGATACGCCAACGCCCCAGGTGCAATCTCCAATCCAACCAATAGTGCAACAAGAGAACTCATGAGAAGGAATCAAGCAGTATGACAAACGGGATCGCTGTTCCTGATGTGGCCGCCCTTGAAGCACTAATCATGCAGATAAGGGGTGTGATCGCTGCCCGTGTCGTTCTGGATGCCCAGGATCAGATTGATGAGATCCATGTGGTTGGTTCGCCAGAACGGAGCGCCAAGCAAACCGTTCGCGATATTGAGTCGGCACTGTTTGTACAAGGGCGGATTCGGGTGAACCACAAAAAAATTAGCCTCGTCCAGTTGCTGGAAAACACGATCCGCCCAACCGTCGAGCGCGTGCGACTGATCGATATTATCCAATCGGAAGGGCCAGAGCCGATCTGCACGGTGACACTCGCAATCGGGGATCGGCAGGTGCAGGGCCAATACAATGCTCTAGCGCCGGGTATAACACCCAATCAGAGTGTTGCACACGCAACGATCAATGCTCTGCACCAGATGATTATGCCATCGAACCGGCTCGAACTAGAACATATTCAACATCAGCAGCTTGGCCAGAACGAAATCTGCCTCGCGCTGATCACCCGCACCGAGGATGATCTTGCCGAAAGTATGCTGGGCGTCAGTATCGTTCGGAAGGAACTACCAACCGCAATAGCACGGGCAGTGCTCGATGCTGTGAATCGGCGTTTGCCCTACCTTCTTGGAAGAGCCTAAGTTGTCAGCTGCTGAATTGGGGAGAGCGCAGGTGATGCGGGCGGTGCTGATCGGGATTGCGCAAGCCATGCTTGCGCTGCGGCAGCATGGCTGCCGCACTCCATATACGCAGCCGAACCATATCCGATGAACATGGAAAAGCCCATCATCCTGCGGATGGACGAGCATCTATCGTTCCCTGATTATTGATCAATCATCATTGCCCTGTGCCTGCAAAAGATTTGTCCTCGCATTCTGACTCCTGACTCCTGACTCCTGACTCCTGAATAATTTTAACTATTTTGTAATATTTTGTAATCTAGATAACAATCTTTTAATAGATACCTTTTGGCTTCCTGATGCTCAGAATGAGTGTTTGTGAAAAGTATCCCAAAAAAATTGCCAAAAAGGCAAAATTCAGTTAAGATCATATCAGGTCGATGCCGCACATACGCAATTGTTCATAGGGCAAGTGCCCAAAGCGGAGCGAAGGGGGACTAGAACGACTGCCGAATAATTAGCGAAGCAGGAGGTCTCCCAATGAAGTGGAACATTTCGAACAAAAGCTGGAAAATCGCGTTCGCCCTTGGCTCACTTGCATCATTTCTCATGGCGGCTGGTGCCGGAAGCAAGTGGTAATAGCATAGGTAATCCAGGCGGCATTGATCAGCAACAGGAAGGAGCAATCCTTCCTGTTTGTTATTTGCAATCTAATTGTTCTTGCGTTATGTAGGCATTCGATTATATAGTTAGGGACGGCAAAAATTGGTGCAGCATCGACGAACACCACCTATTACGTAGTAGCCGCGAGGGTACTGATGCGGAAATTCCCCCGAATAGCGCAAATCTATATTGTGTGCAGTTGGTTGATCATGGCAACGCTAGTCATCAGCATGCTGGTGATCGCTTTTCCACCGCCCGATCACCTTCTGTTATTGCCCTTATGGGTGGTCGTTTATATCATCACCGATTATTTTGAGGTTGATTTCACCTTTGAGGATGAAAAACGTCTGCGCATGAGTGTCTATGAGGCGGCGATCATCTTCCTCGTGGCTGTTAGTGGTATTTATGCGCTGCCCGCAATTTTGATCGGTTCGCTGATCACCGATTCGCTACACCACCGCGAATGGTATCGATCACTCTTTAATGCATCAGAACGGGTTATCACCTATACAGCCATGTGGGTTGTCTATCATGCCATCGCTCCAGTGGGTGGTCTGCCCTATACTGGCCCGTTTGGCCTTCTGGCACTACTAGCCACGGCATTAACCTATTATTTCCTAAACACGCTGATTATTGGAACAGTGATTGCGCTCACGGTAGGCCAGCCGATTCCGCGCGTCATCCGTGAGGCGTACTCCAAAGTTCATTGGGTTCATTTCCTCACACTGCCACTTGGCGCAATTCTGGCCGCGCTGTGGTTTGTTGATCGCTGGATCGTTCTGGCTGGTGTTGTGCCCCTGATTGTGGCGCAGCGCTCCTTTCAGGCATTGGCTTCCTGGCAACTGGAAAGCCGCCGTAATACCATTCTGGCACGCCAGGTCGAGCAGCTTCAGGATATCACCACCACAATGGTAACATCGTTGAACCCAAGTATTGTGCTGGAGACAATGAGCGTACGGTTGGCCCAACTTCTGCAAGCCACATCGAGTTGGGTGGTTCTCCCCGATATGCCTGGCTCCCAAGTCGCGGCTATTCATGGCCCATTGCCGGTGTGGGTCACGCTGATGACATCGGATCTGATCCGCCAGCGGCCGCATTCGATGGTTGAACTCAGTTCGGCGCAACTGCCAATACCACTACAGGATGGGCAGAATGTGATTGATATTGGAACACAGGCACTTGTGGCCATCCCAATGGCACTAGAACAGCGTGTCCTGGGGTATATATGCCTGGCATTTGTGGAACCGATTGAGCTGAGTGAAAGCCAGCGGCGGGTGCTTCAGGCATTTGCAGCCCAGGCTGCGCTGGTGATGGAGCATGCGAACCTGTTTGATGCGCTACGCCATAATCAGAACGAGCTCATCCGTTCATCCAAACTGGCTGCACTTGGCACATTTTCGGCTGGAATTGCCCATGAGTTTAATAATATTCTGGCTGGAATTCTTGGCTATGCACAACTCGGCATGATGAGCGATGATCGCGAGAATCAGCGCGAGTCGCTACTGGTTATCGAACAATCGTGTGTGCGTGCGCGGAACATCACCTCCGGCCTGCTGGCGTTTGCTCGCCGTAGCCCACCTCAGCGGCGGCTGAACCTGGTACAGGAGGCGATAGAAGCAGCGCTGGTGTTGATTGAACGAGAGTTGGTCAAAGCCAATATTCTTGTTGAACGCCACTATGGGCCGATTCCACCAACGATCTGCGATAATGATCAACTCGCGCAGGTTGTTCTGAATCTGTTGACAAATGCACGCGATGCGATGATTGCCCAGGGCAGCGGGACGATCACTATCTCAGTGGAACAGCACAACAATATGATTGAGTTGCGTGTCCGCGATACGGGCAGTGGTATTCCGGCAGAGTTACTTGAACAGGTCTTTCAGCCATTCATGACGACCAAAGGGGCGCTTGGTGGCAGTACAACGCCTGGAACAGGGCTTGGTTTAGCAATCAGCTATGGGATTATCGAGAGCCATGACGGAACCATCGCCATTGAAAGCCAGGTTGGTTTGGGAACAACGGTGATTGTGCAATTGCCAATTGTTGACGATCCAGAAATGAACGCTGCCGATCTCTCTTCCTCTGGCACACCTCACGAACTCCGTGTTCTGGTTGTCGATGATGATCCCCAGGTACTGCACGCCATCAGCCAACTCCTGACGCAGCACGGGCATCAGGTGCGAATTGCGGAGAGTGGCGCACGAGCTCTGCAGATCTATAAGGATGGCCATGTTGATCTTGTGTTGAGCGATGTTGTTATGCCAGGTATGGATGGAATTGCCCTGCTGCTGCAACTCCAGGCGATTGATCCACAGGTTCACATGTTGATGATGACGGGCCAGACGAATGCGCCGCCGGTTGAGCATATGCTGAAGGCTGGCGCTATTGGGCCAATTGTAAAGCCCTTTACAATTGATGAACTGCTCGACACTATTTCACACCAAATACCAGACCTTATGACTGCCCCGAACTAAAGTACATCCCCAATCCAAAATCTGTCGCATAACCGGGCCTGCTACATGGCGTTACATAGGCGTATACGCATATGATGCCGGAGGCCCATTCATGACTGTTGCCGAATATCATCTACGCATCCGCGAGATGCCCGAAAACGATAAACCACGCGAGCGCCTGCGCAACCTGGGTGCTGCTGCGCTCTCCGATGCCGAACTACTGGCAATTCTGCTACGGGTTGGGATCGAAGGAATCAATGTTATTCAGCTCGCCCAACAATTGCTTGTCGAACAGCGTGGGTGGGCTGGGCTTCAGCGGGCTAGCTTCGAGGAGCTGGCCAGTCGGCGCGGCATGGGCGAAGCAAAAACGGCCCAACTGAAAGCAGCCCTCGAAATTGGGCGGCGTCTTCTGCTCACCAACCAAGAGGAGCGGCTTCAGATTCGTTCGCCTGCCGATGCAGCGCAACTTATGCTGATCGAGATGGGCCACCTGGATCAGGAACATCTGCGGGCGATCTGCCTCGATACCAAAAACCGGGTTCAGAAGGTTCATACGATCTATGTTGGTAGCCTGAACAGTTCGCTTGTACGCATCGGGGAGGTTTTCAAGGAAGCCATCCGCCTTAACAGCGCGGCAGTGATTGTCGTCCATAACCACCCAAGCGGCGATCCAACGCCATCGCCGGAAGATGTGCTTGTGACCCGCCAGATTGTTGAAGCAGGCAAACTCTTAGATATCGAAGTCCTCGATCATCTGGTGATCGGCCAGGGGCGCTATGTCAGTATGCGTGAGCGCGGGCTAGGGTTTCCGAAATGAACGACCCAATACGCTACTACCTTGGGTTCAGCATGGTCAATGGGATCGGGCCTGCCCGGCTTGATCGGCTGATTAGCGTCTGCGGCTCGGTTGAAGCTGCCTGGCATGCC
Organism: Chloroflexales bacterium; assembly: GCA_038214135.1. Lineage (GTDB taxonomy): Bacteria > Chloroflexota > Chloroflexia > Chloroflexales > Roseiflexaceae > JANLSE01. Next base: position 26,225 of record JBBQSD010000027.1, read on the forward strand.
ACCCAGATCGACATGGCGCGAGCTGGGTTAGAACGCAAGCTGGCCGAGTTGCTCATCCATACCCGCGCGACAATCGATCTGGATGCGGAACAAGAGCGGGCCGCACGCCAGAAGATCCAACTGATCTGTCGCGAGCAGCGCGAGTATCCGGCGGCACTGTTGCATATTCCCAGCCCGCCGCCATTGATCTATGTGCGTGGACGGCTCGAACCTGGTGATGGCTGGGGTGTGGCAATGGTTGGCACGCGCTCACCAACCCACTATGGGCGTGAGGCAGGCCATCGGCTGGCCCACGAACTGGCCAGCGCCGGCGTTACGGTTATCAGTGGGCTGGCCATGGGTGTGGATAGCGTTGTGCATCAGGCTGCGCTGGAGGCTGGTGGCCGAACGGTTGCCGTACTGGCCTGTGGTGCCGATCTGATCTACCCGGAGCGCAATACACGCCTTGCTGAACAGATCTGCGAGTCGGGTGCGTTGGTTTCGGAATTCCCGATTGGAACGAGGCCACTGCCACAGCTTTTCCCGGTTCGTAATCGGTTGATCAGCGGCCTGGCCCGAGCCGTTGTTGTCGTTGAGGCGCGGCCAGGCAGCGGCGCATTGATCACCGTCGATTATGCACTCGAACAGGGCCGCGATGTATTTGCAGTACCAGGGCCTATCTACAGCCAGGCCAGCATTGGCCCACACCGGTTGCTTCGGAATGGGGCTGGGTTGGCAACCTGCGCTGCCGATATTCTTGAAGGCATCGGTATGGGCGATCTGGCGGCGCAGCGCGAGGCCCGTGAGATTCTGCCGGATGAGCCGATTGAGCGAGCTATGCTTGGGTTGCTCTCACACGAACCACAGCATATCGATGCCCTGCGCCACGCCATGAACCTGCCGATCGATCAGGTTTCCTCCACACTTGCACTGCTTGAATTGAAGGGCTTTATTCGTCAGGCAGGCCCGATGGAATATGTGCGGGCGTAGAGATGAGTATTCAGAAGTCAGGAGTCAGGAGTCAGAATACGGCCATCAGCTTTCAGCTTTCAACCATCAGGAGTTAGATCACAGCGTAGAGACGCACTATCTTGCGGCTGAACAAGCGAACCAGCCACGATCACTGATCGTTCGCAGCCGAGCATGACCAACGGGCGTTGGGAGGCCACCGACATCCATTATGGGTCGGGTACCAGACCCAAAGGGTACCCCGGTGCCGTCGCGCCTGGCCGCTCGGAGGCTCCAGGCGGGTGCCCTCTGGGCGGGAACAGTTCCCTGGAGCCTGCCGCGCACAGCGGCATCCGATAGAACGAAGCACGGTTCCTGCACAAAACCAGCGCAACAAAAAATAATAACCGCTTACTGCGCCAGGTCTACGGGTTCCAATACAGGCTCGCTCTGAATGAACTCCTCGGTCAACTGGCGCGCCTGATCGTCGGTATACTGTTTCGGTGGAGTTTTCATCAGATAGGCCGATGGGCCACCAAGCGGGCCACCGATCCCACGATCCAGGGCGAGTTTGGCGCAGCGCACCGCGTCGATCACCACACCAGCACTATTCGGGCTATCCCAGACTTCCAGTTTCACCTCGATATTCAGCGGCACGTTGCCGAATGTGGTGCCTTCCATGCGAATATAGGCCCACTTCCGGTCTGTCAGCCAGGGCACATAATCGCTTGGGCCAACATGGACACTATCGGCTGGCAGATCGTAGTCGATCTGGCTGGTGACGGCATTGGTCTTCGAGATTTTCTTCGATTCGAGCCGTTCGCGCTCCAACATGTTATAGAAATCCATGTTGCCGCCAAAGTTGAGCTGATAGGTGCGATCCAGCTGCACGCCGCGTTCGCGGAACAGATTGGCCAGCATGCGATGCGTAATGGTTGCGCCAACCTGGCTCTTGATATCATCGCCAATGATTGGTAGCCCGCGCTCAGCAAAACGGGTGGCCCATTCCGACTGCGATGCAATAAACACCGGAATACAGTTCACGAAGGCACAACCAGCTTCGAGAATCTGTTCGACATACCATCTGGTGGCGATTTCGGAGCCAACCGGTAGGTAGCTCACAACCACATCAGTGTCGGTTTCGCGCAGAAGCTTGACGATATCTACGCTCGATCCATTCGCTTCCGTGACCTTGGTGCTGACATATTGCCCAAGGCCATCGTGCGTCATGCCGCGCTGAACAGGAACATTCAGGTGTGGTACACCAGAAAATTTGAATGTATTATTTGGTTCGGCAAAAATAGCCTCGGATAGATCACGGCCAACCTTGCCCTCAGCAACATCGATAGCCGCTGAGAATTCAATATCACGGATATGATACCCACCAAGGTTTACGTGCATCAGGCCAGGCACCCGTACGTCATCCGCAGCGTTACGGTAGAATCCCGGTTTAAGATATATGCAGTTTCCTGACTGCAATTGCCAAGCCATTGTATGGCATACTATAGCAATCGTTTTTGAATTGTAAAAGCGCATAGCGCAAAGCGGGGTTTGGGGTGCAGCCCCAGAGAAACCCCCCTTCTTTTTTACAAATCCGGTAGGATTGCTATATCATGAGTAAACCCTGCCAAACTATATGAGCAATCAGTTTTATTACAAATTCGCTAGGATGGCTAACCATGAACACACTAGAGCGCCGAGTGCTTGATGCGATCAGCATACCTGCTATGTTGGAATTTCTCGATCAGATCGTTGCGATTCCCAGTTTGGATGGCAGCCCCGAGGAGTTCGCGGTACAGGAACGAGTTGCCGCCGAGCTGCGCGCAATCGGCATGGATGTTGATCAGTGGCCGATTGATTTTGCCGAGTTGCAGCAGCACCCCGCCTTCTGCTGGGAAGTTGAGCGTACACAGGGCTTGGGTGTGGTTGGCACATGGGGAACGGGATCTGGCCCAAGCCTAATTCTCAATGGCCATACTGATGTGGTTCCGGCTGGCGATCTTGCGCGCTGGCAGTACGATCCATGGCGGGCAACGGTTGCGAACGGCAATGTGTATGGGCGTGGTGCGCTGGACATGAAGGGCGGCCTGGCCTGTGGCATCTATGCGATCAAGGCACTCCGCGATGCTGGCGTGCAGCTACGCGGGCGAGTGCTGCTGCAGAGCGTGATTGGCGAGGAGGATGGTGGCTGTGGCACACTGGCCAGCATTATGCGCGGGCACACCGCCGATGCCGCCATCATCATGGAACCGACAGAGCTACGCATTGCGCCAGCCCAGGCCGGTGCGCTCAACTTTCGTCTTACCATCCCTGGAGCATCGGCGCATGGATGTGTTCGTGAAGAAGGCGTCAGCGCGATCGAAAAGTTCTTTCCGATCTACCAAGCATTGATCGATTTCGAACGTGAACGTAACAGTATGTCATCTGATCCCCTGTTTGCGCGCTACCGTTTGCCATATGGGATCTGCATCGGGCGGGTCGAGGCTGGCAACTGGGCCTCAACAGTTGCAGAAACACTCAATTGCGAAGGGCGCTATGGCGTGGCGGTTGGCGAAGATCTAGGCGCGGCGCGGCGCGCATTTGTGGATTGTGTCGCCCAGGCCGCACATGCCGATCCCTGGCTGCGCGATCACCCGCCGATTGTTACCTGGTGGGGTGGCCAATTTGCGCCAGCCCGTACACCAACCGATCACCCATTGGTTGGGTTGGTTGCACAGGCATTCAGCGATGTGAATGGCACGCCAGCCCTGTTGGAGGGCATGACCTACGGGGCCGACATGCGCCTGCTGGTCAACGATGGCCATGTGCCAACGGTGATGTTTGGCCCTGGCGATGTTCGCAATGCCCATCGGCCAGATGAGTTCGTGCCACTCCCCGATCTCATAGCAGTCACACGCAGCCTGGCACTGACGGTGCTGCGGTTCTGTGGGGTATAGGAGAACCAAGAACCGAGTATTCAGGAGTCAGGAGTCAGAATACCGGAACGCGAACCTGAAAACAGCCACGATCAAGTATTGACCGCAGCCGTGGCATGATCAACGGATGTTGGGAGGCCACCGACATCCATTAAAACAGGGAACAACCCCCGCAATCGTTAGTAGGAATCGGGTAGCGACGCAAGATATTGCGTCTGGACAAACAACCAGTCACCAACGCGCATCGATCGCAGCCGAGGCATGACCAACGGGCAGCGGTGGGCCACTATCATTCATTACGGGTCGGGTACCCTCTGGGTGCCGTCGCGCCTGGCCGAGGGAAGGTACCGGAGACCGGGTGCCCTCTGGGCGGGAACGGTTTCTGGCTGCCTGCCGCACACAGCGGCATGATCAAGAACATGGAACGGTTCCAGCAAAAACGCGGCTAATACGCCAATGCTTGACAAAAAACCAATCTGGTATTACACTACACCGTGTAAATAATACCATTCAGGAATGTCGATGAGCCATGTTGCACTAACCCATGAGCAGATTGTCCCGATGAGTCTCACTGATCGGATAGATCGTATTCGGCTTGATGCGAACCACAAGATTATTGGACAACGGCGCAGCGAGTTGGGGCAGTTTCTCACACCAGCGCCTGTCGCACGGCTCATGGCTGCCATGCTGATCTGCGATGTTCCCAATGTTTCTATCCTTGATGCTGGTGCAGGGGTTGGCTCATTATTGAGCGCAGCAGTTGAAGTACTCTGTGCTCACCCAAGGCCGCCTGACAGCATACACGTCACTGCTTATGAGGTTGACCGAACGCTGATTCCCGAGTTGCAGAATACACTTACCCTCTGTTCATCCTGGTGTGCGGATGTTGGGGTGAGCTTTTCTAGTACGATTATCGAGGCAGATTTTATTAGCCATGTTGTTGATGAACTCATTCAGCCGTTGTTTCATGATGATCTGCCAGCGTATACATGTGCTATCCTCAATCCGCCATATCGGAAAATACAAAGCGCGTCATTACACCGCAGGCTATTGCAGCGGGTTGGTATCGAAGTTTCAAACCTCTATGCTGGTTTTGTGGCACTCGCCATCAAATTGCTTGCAGTCGATGGTCATCTGGTCGCTATCACACCGCGTAGTTTCTGTAATGGCCCATACTTTCAGTCGTTCCGCAACATGGTATTAGATAGCATGTCGATACGCCAATTTCACATGTTTGATTCACGAGAGCAAGCATTCCAGGATGATGCTGTTCTACAGGAAAACATCATCTTTTCGGCCATAAAATCGGACATCGCGCCATCGACAGTCACGATCACGAGCAATACCGGCCCTGATGATGAGCTGATCAGCATTCGTGAGGTACCATACGGGCAGGTGGTATATCCAAATGATCCGCATCGTTTCATTCATCTTGTTTCTGATCATCTCGGCGAACAGTTTGCAGCCAGGATCGCGACCTTATCCACAACACTCGCTGCGCTTGGCCTTTCGGTATCCACAGGCCGAGTTGTGGATTTTCGAGCAGCGCCATTCCTACGTGCGGAGCCCGAGGCACATACCGCTCCGCTTATCTACCCGATGCATATCGTTGGTAATCGGATTGTGTGGCCAAGGATTCCGAGCAAAAAGCCGAATGCTCTGGTGCAGTGCAAAGAAACTGATGATTTATTCGTGCCAAACGGCTACTATGTTCTCGTCAAGCGTTTCTCATCAAAAGAGGAACGGCGGCGTGTATCGGCTGTTGTCTATGATCCAACGTTTATGGCGACGAGTGTTGTTGGCTTCGAGAATCATCTCAACTACTTCCACAATGATGGTCATGGTATTGAAGCCGAGCTAGCGCACGGGCTCGCTGCCTTTCTCAATTCAACACTTGTCGATACGTATTTCCGGCAGTTCAATGGCCATACACAGGTGAATGCGACCGATCTGCGCATGATTCACTATCCCACTCGCGAGGAGTTACTGCGAATCGGATCGCGAATCGCCGATCACGAATGGTCACAGCAGGAATTGGATGCCATTATTGCTCAGGAATTGACCAATATGAATGAACCAGGAATGATCGATCCCGTCCATATTCAGGCACGCATCACTGAAGCGCTTGATATCTTGCAGGAGCTTGGAGTACCGCGAGCGCAACAGAATGAGCGTTCTGCACTCACGTTATTAGCATTACTCAACCTTACACCAGAACAACCCTGGGCAGCGGCCAGCAACCCATTGCGTGGAATCACGCCGCTGATGGAGTTCTTCGCGAAGCACTATGGGAAGCACTACAAACCAAACACCCGCGAAACCGTCAGGCGTCAAACAGTTCACCAATTCCTTGATGCAGGTTTGATTGTTGCTAATCCCGATCATCCCACACGGCCAATCAATAGCCCCAAAGCCGTCTATCAGATTGAGCAATTAACCCTGAGCCTTTTGCAAAGTTATGGCTCGGATGCGTGGAAGAGCAATCTTGCAGCCCATAGGGATGTTATCAAGTCTCTTAAACAGCGCTATGCCCAGGATCGCGACATGCAGTGCCTTCCAGTGGTTCTGCCATCTGGCTCAACAATCAAGCTTTCACCTGATGGTCAGAATGTGTTGGTGAAACAAATCGTTGAGGAATTCGCAGCTCGTTTCACACCAGGAGGCGAAATAATCTATGTTGGTGATGCCGATGAGAAGTTTGCGTTCTTTGCAGAATCACAACTGCGTGAGCTTGGCGTAACAATCGACTCCCATGGAAAAATGCCAGATGTTGTCATTTACTATACCGAGCGTCAATGGCTCGTACTGATTGAAGCAGTGACATCACATGGCCCAATTGATCCAAAGCGACGGGGAGAATTGGCATATCTATTCCGCTCCACGAATGTTGGGTTGGTATATGTAACAGCTTTTTTAACACGCCAAATGATGAGAGAGTATTTGCCAATCATTTCATGGTCGACCGAGGTATGGATCGCAGATGCACCCGATCACCTGATCCATTTTAATGGGGATCGGTTTCTTGGCCCATATGCGACAGATGGATCGCACGAATAATTGACACCCTTCAATGGCCCATCGTTGTGGGCGGTTCACGAACCGCCCCTACGATCATTGGTGGCGGTGGTATCGTGGCAATGTGCGTGGTGTTGGCTTATTCGCAGCCGAGGCATGACCAACGTTCGATGGTCATTCTGACTCCTGACTCCTGACTCCTGAATCTACCGTACCCGCTGCCCGCGTGCAATAATTGCCTCAACATCCCACAATGCCTGAATGTGATCGAGTGGGTTGCCACGCACGGCGATCAGGTCGGCGGCGCGCCCGGCTTGTAACGAACCCAGATCTGTGCGCCCCAACGCCTGCGCGGCAGTGGTTGTTGCGGTTTGGATGGCCTGATGGTTGGAGAGGCCGACTTCCTCAACCAGCAGTGTGATGTTATACACAAAATCCTCAAATGGCGTCAGGGTGACACCAGCATCGCTGCCGGAGACGAATGGCACACCCATGGCGTGCAAGCGGCGCAGATTGGCAACCCGCAGGGGAAACATCGTTCGCCGGTAGTGGGCCAGTGGGTGGTCATCCGGCACTGTGCCACGGGCGCGTTCGGCAATCGCCAGGGTTGGGCAGACATAACACCCAGCGCTATGCACTGCCTGTGCGGCCGCTTCATCATAGACGATGCCAGTTGGGGTTTGGAACGAACAGTGTTCGATGGTTGTGACGCCAGCACGAGCCGCATTCAGCACCCCAGCGGTGCCATGGCAATGGGCAGAAACCCGTAGCCCACCCATGCGTGTCGCTTCTTCAACAATCGCGCGTAGTTGCTGCTCGCTATACTGTGGCGCGCTCGGGTTGGTGCGTGGCGTCAGTGCCCCGCCGGTTGCCATCACTTTGATATAATCGGCACCAGCCTTGACCTGCCCGCGCACGGTTTTGCGCAACTCCTCCTCACTATCGGCTTCTAGCCCGAAGAACCAGCAGTGGCCACCGGTTGTTGTGATCGAACCGCCCGCCGCAATAATACGTGGTGCCGGAATGATGCCCCGCGCACTGGCTTCACGCAGCACAAACACATGCTCATTACGCCCGCCGCACTCGCGCACAGTGGTGACACCAGACATCAGCGCACGGCGGGCATTCTCAACTCCGCGAACCAGTCGCATGGAATCGCTATCGTTCAGATAATCGGTTAACACATCCTCGGAAGCAGAAAAGGTCAGATGCACATGCATGTCGATCAGGCCCGGCATCAGCGTCCGATCACCAAGTGCCACACGTTCGCCGTCGGTTGGGGCATCGGCAGAGGATCCGGCATAGGTGATCGTCTCTCCATCAACAGTGACAGCACCATGCGCAATGATCCGATCCTCAAGCGCGGTGTACAGCCGATCGGCGGTATAGGTTATTGGCATTGGGGAGGCTCCATTCTTTGTAGCTGTCAGAATTCAGGAGTCAGAATTTCGCAGTTGAGATACAGGATGGTAAGACAAGCTTTCTGAAGGGTGCGTCCATTAGGACAATCTCGCACGGATTGCAGGCGTACGGACGCGCTATAGCGCGTCCCTACACGTCGTATCTACCCAAACGGTGAACTGTGTCTAAAAGGAGAGAGGGCATAAATCGGTGCCATCAAGCCGTATTCTGGCTTCTGAATGCTGACTCCTGAATACTCGCAGGATAAAATCCCCGCCATTGTAGCACGACCAATAGCGCGGTATAATGCCCTGCATCGATTGGTGATAGGCCGCCGCTGGGGTCATTCCTAGAGGAACTTCCCGACTCCTTGCCCATATGGGTATCCATATGGAACGCCGCCCCGCGAAACCGTAAGCGGGGGCACACTGGTCGTAATGCCAGTATGACGCAAGACGGCAACAGAGAGCAGACCCGCCGATGGCCTTCGGGCTCAGGTAAGGGGTGAAAGGGTACAGTAAGAGTGTACCAGCGTCGGCAGCGATGTCGGCGGCTAGGCGACTGCGCCGGCCAGGGGAGCAAGGTGCGTGGGGTGGGCTCATCGGTGGGAGGGATGGCGGATCCGCCGTTTCGTTTGTACCACCCCGCTCGCTCGCATCGCCGCCGCAAGGGCGATGGTGGGTAACACCCATCAGACCATGAGCGGCCTGTACGATGTACAGAGAGAGATGGCGGCAAACTACAGAATCGGGAGTATTGTCACCAATCGAAATAGGGGTTTGGGGCTATGCCCCGAAAATCTTGAATGTCTGTGGGGTGCAGCTTTGCTGCACCCCACAGACATTCCTATGTAAATAACGAATCAACAGCAGCAACAAGCTGGCGCAAGTTGCTGACGTGATGGACGGCATCACACAATGGCTGGTACTTGAGCATATCGCTGCTCAGGCTGCCTGGATCATAGCGGCCCCACAGTGATGGATGTTCGGGATTGAACCAGACGACGCGGCGGGCGCGTTGTTTGAGCCGATGCATGTGTTCGAGGCCTGGATCATTGTCGTTATTGCGCCCATCGCCCAGGATGATCACTGTGGTGCGATGATCAACCGCACCGGCATGTTCGTTCATGAACTCTTTCAGGCTGTTGCCAAGATCAGTGCTGTAGCTGCGCTTTGAGTAGACATTCTCCATCACCTGATCGATTGCCTGTTCAGGGCGGTGCTCGTTAAAATACGTACTGATATCATAGATCGTCTCGATAAAGGCAAATGAACGGGTGTTGCTGACCTGATCCTGCAATGTGTAGACCATCAGCAGCAAGAATCGCACGACTTCTTCGGTCGATTTGCTGCGATCACAGATCACAACCAGGCGCGGCTTGAGGTGCTTGCGCCGATGGCGAATATCAATCGGCACACCCTGGAAGCGTAGATTGGCGCGGATGGTGCCCTTGGCATCCAGCGAACCCTTGCGCGCTCGCTTCTGGCGCAATGCAGCCCGTGAACGCAACTGGGCTGCCAGCCGCGACACAATCGCCCGCAGATCCTCGCTCTGTTCACGGCTCATGTGCTCGAATGGCGTATCCATCAGATCCTCGGGCGGCTGACGGCGCTGCTCCGCGGTTTGGCGGGTCATTTGCTGACCAAGTTCACGGGCGATCTGTTGGGCCAGTGCGCTCTGATTGGCGCGAGCCTCCTGTTCGAGCTGTTGGAGTTGCTCCTCGCTAATTCCCGCCTCGCGCAGTTTGTCCATCAGTTCGCGCAACATCTCATCGAGTTTATCGAATTCTAGCTCGCGCATGGCCTGGCGCATCGCCCGCTGAAGCGCCCATTGGCTGAATGGCATACCGCGCATTGGCATGCCCGGCATCGGGTTCTGCATCGGGCTGGTTTGTTCAAGCAATTGCTGGAGTTGCTCACGGGTCAGGTTCTGGCCGGTCATCATGGCCTCAAACAACTCACGCAATTGTTCGGGCGTCATGTTTTCGAGCATCTCCATGAGCTGTTGCATCATCTGCTCACGCTGCTCATCGCTCATCCCGCCACCCGTTTGTTGAAGCGGCGGCGGATCACCCTCGCTGAAATAATCGTGAAATAGCTTATCGAAGGTCGGCAAATCGCGGGGTTCCTTGACCAGCGTTGCGCGTAATGCCGAGCGGAACCAATCCTTTGTGCCGATTCCAGCAGCCTCAATCGCCCGCATCGCATCGGCGGTTTCGGCAATCGAGACCCGTACTCCCGCCGCACGCAGGGCTGTAATAAAATCGATGACACGCTGATCCATGGTTTACCTCGATCTGAGATTTGCTTCATCCTACACCCCTCACCCCAACCCCTCTCCCACGTTGGGAAGAGGGGCCATGACTCTTCTTTGAGCCATTGCTGCCCTTCTCCCTGGCAATGGGAGAAGGGGCCGGGGGATGACAACGACAAAGGGCCATGACTCTTCTTTGAGCCATTGCTGCCCTTCTCCCTGGCAATGGGAGAAGGGGCCGGGGGATGAGGGCTAATTCCGCCACTCATCGGGATCACGGGTATCGCGTGGGCGGCGTTTCTCGCGGCGGCTCTCACCCGCATCGCCACCACGTCCGCTCTCCTCATCGCGGGCGATGGCCCGCTTGGCCTTTTGCAGATCGGTTTCGTATTTCAGCAACACATTCAGTGTGGTTTCGAGGGTCTGTCGATCCAGGCTCTTGACATTCATTACCATGAGTGCCTTGGCCCAATCGATTGTCTCGGAAACGCTTGGGTGCTTCTTCAGATCCATGCTGCGCAGACGCTGAACGAGTTCGACGGCCTGCTGCGCCAGTTTTGGTGAAAGCCCTGGCACTTTCAGGCTGATGATCTGCCGCTCAACCTCGGCTGTCGGGTAATCGACATGAATATACAGGCAGCGCCGTTTGAGTGCTTCGGAAAGCTCCCGCGTGTTATTGCTTGTCAGCAACACATTCGGCTGATGCTTGGCCTTGATTGTGCCAAGTTCTGGCACGCTGACCTGAAAATCGCTGAGGATTTCCAGCAGAAAGGCCTCAAACTCAGCATCGGCCCGATCAATCTCATCGATCAATAGCGTCACCGGTTTATCGCTGGTGATTGCCTTGAGCAGCGGGCGCGGCAACAAGAAGCGCGTCGAGAAGAATACATCCTCTTCTTTTGCCAATCGGTCGGCTGCTTCGCCAAGGCTGGCAGCGCCGGATAGCACATCGCTGAGTTTATCGCGCAGCAGCTGGGTATACAGCAACTGCTTGGCATATTCCCATTCATACAGCGCCTTGGTTTCGTCGAGACCCTCATAGCACTGCAAACGTATCAACTCACGGCCCGTCGCAGCCGCCCAGACCTTGGCCAGTTCTGTTTTGCCAACACCAGCCGGGCCTTCTGCCAGAATTGGCTTGCCCAGCCGCTCGGAAAGGAATATCACTGTTGCGATCTCATCGGAGGCAATATATTGTTGCGAGCCGAGACTTTCGCGCACTGCTGTGATATCGTTGTGCATGGAATTGCCCTTTCTATTGAAGAAGAAGCGCATATCGCCCTCCGACGCAGAACGCGTAAATGCTCGGTTATTGGGCCGTAGAGACGCAAAATCTTGCGTCTCTACGGCGGCCCATAGATTGTATGCTTTAGTGTTCCCGCAAGATCATCGCTATCGAATGTCACAGCCTGCAGGCGTTGCGGATCGCGCCCTGGATTGATGCACCATGTTGCGCCAATCTGGCAGGCATATTGCCCGCTGAGTGCCGGCGCTTCGTGAATATGGCCATGCAGTGTGAGCGGTGGCTGATGCTGCTCGATAAAGGCTCTTAGCCCATGGCTACCAACATGCCGCTGGCCAGCCATCAGATCGAGCGGTGTATCGGCTGGTGGCGTATGGCAGACATAGATTGTGTGTGTTGGTTCGCTGAGCATTGCCAGTTCCGCCAGTTCGGTTGCGATCTGCTGGCGTTCATCGAACTGCCATTGCTCAAGTGGAACAAGCCCGGTTGCATTGCTGATGTAGGCCCTCCCAAAACTCGCCGCCCGCCGCGATCCCGCATCAGGGCGCTCATAATCCTTCATGCTAAATGGAGTCGGCGGAACACACGCATACCCAGCAATCCATAATCCCGATTGATTCAGGCTAAAGGTGCGCCCGTGCAGTGCATAGGCCAGCCGATCCGTTTCGAGATCGGCAAGCCCAGCGATTGCAGCCGCCCAATCATCATTACCAGCCAATAGAAACACATCAACAGCGGGATGGGTGCTGTGGAAGCGCTCAAGCAACGGGCGAATCTCACGCTCAATGAAGCTGCGTTGGCTGTGGACAGCCCGATCTGCGCGTGGTTCGTGCGGAAGCAGATCGCCACCGACAACCACTGCCTGTGCACCACTCTCAGCAGCCAGATCGAGCAGGGCACGATAGAGGGCAACATTGCCGTGCAGATCAGCGGCATAGGCCAGGCGCATCGGCTACCTCGGGTGGGAAATCATATTCTTATTATAGCACGCAAGATTTGAATTTGGCGGTTCTGGGGAAGGGGGATTTTGGGATGAGCATCGAGCTAACATCAGTACATGTTTATGGAATGAGGAACTCGTGATAGGCACCTGGCAGGAGTTACTCAATGGCATCCCGAATAGCAGTACTATGCGGTTGTATGCGTGGCCATGAGGTAGTGCTCAATACGAAGATACTCAATCGGCGACCTGTTCATTGTTGCTGGTATTTAAGGTTCTGATCGGTCGTGATAAACACATCAAATCCCTGCTGTTCAGCAACTTCGAGAAGCTGACCATTGACGAGGGTTGACCAACCTTGTTCGTATACTGTAACAACACCATGATTGGTTAGAGCGCGACGAAGCGGAACGGGAACCCCTTGATCAAAGAGAATATTCATCAAGCCACTGCCCTGGTAAAAACCTGCATCTCGTAGGTCAGAAGCTCCTGAACTTGTGCTCGTGTGACCCCTGGAAACCATTCCAGAAATTGATCAAGAGTTGCCCCATCACGAAGATTCTCAAAGAGCGCCGTCACTGGGACGCGGGTACCACGAAACACCCATGTACCACTCACCTTCTGCGAATCGCGCTCAATGGCAGGAAGCAATTCCCAATCGTGCATCTGACCCTCCTTCGTTCAGGCACCGGCACAATGAACAAGCGTATTGTAGCACACGAGAAATCCCTCGGCGTGATAGTAGGTGAACCTATGGCTCAGGGTTCTACGCTGGTAGCATCCTGGGTCGGGTGGTTCGTAAACCGCCCACGATTGGGGATATTGCCGGAACAACAATGACAACGATGTGGTAGAGGCGCAGCAGCTTCCACATGCCAAGTCGTTTCTATAGCAGAGCTGCTGCTGCGCCCTACGGATGATCAACGATGGCTACGTTGTCTCACGGATTACACCCGTGTATATTGTTTACGAACCGCCCTACGGCATTTGGGTGTGATGATCTGGCATTCTGAGCAGCCTGCGGCAAGGGGCCGATCCATCCCTAGCCGTGCGGCTTCAGCCCGCAGTGTGCAAGCGATTCATACCCGATGAAATATGCAATCTTCGTCAGCCACCTGGCTTGTCATCGTGGGTGGTTCACGAACCGCCCACTACCCCATGGTGGCATCATCGCTGCCCATTGCAAACCATTATGCTACACTCCGTAACTCATCTGCTGCTTGCCGCCCGCCCTTGTAGGCTGCTATACTGTTGCTGGCAACCTAGCAGGAGCATCAGCGCATGGGTTTGAAGCAACAAACCGGCCTTCGCAGTAACCATCTGATACTGGCGGTTATGGCTGTGTTGCTGGCAACCCTCCTTCTGTCAAGCGCTGGGCGTGTTGGCGCGCAATCCCTCGATCCAGATCCACAAACCTATGCATCCTGGGTTCGTGAGTCGTTGGCTGCTGCGCGGCGTGGCGACCGAATCGGCCTTGAAGAAACTGGCAAGCGGCTGATCAGTACCACGCGAGTGCAGCTCCCCAATGGTGGCGGCATCTCGGTCGATAATTCCTGGCTTCGTGATGAACTAGCCCGCCCGAATCCCGATACCAAACTGATTGCCGAACGACTTGGTGCCCTGGCCGATGCCCTCGCCCAACCACCAAACGCAGCCCCAGCGGATGCCCTGAAGCGCTTGCAGGCCATTCTCGCCGCACCACCATATAGCCGCCCGCAACCAGCTCCGCCGCCAGCCTGGCTGACTGCATTCCTCAACTGGCTTGGCCGGATTATTGAAGCCATCCTCCGCCCGCTTGGAGCCGTCGCACCAGGCACCGCCAATGTCGTTGCATGGGCGATTGGCCTGATCGGCCTGGCTGCCTTGATCGCCGTGATTGTCTATCTGCTGGCCGGATTGCGGCGCGGCGTGATTGCCGAAGCCCGCCCGCCCACCGATGATCCAGAGGCCAATCTGACAGCCCGTGAGGCGTTGGATCAGGCCAGCATTCTGGCCCGCGATGGCGATTACCGTACTGCGGTGCGCTTCCTGTATCTGGCAGCTTTGCTTAGGCTCGATGAGCGCGGCCTGCTGCGCTACGACCGAGCATTGACCAATCGTGAGTATCTTGAGCGAATTGGCGATAACCCGAAACTCCAGGCCGCGCTCCAGCCGATTGTCGAAACCTTCGATAGCGTCTGGTATGGCTCCACACCGCTCGATCCAATCGCCTTTGAGGCCTATCGTGCCAGCGTTGAGCGGCTGGGGAGGGATGCATGAGCGCTCGACGCGATATTCTGATCCTGATTGGGCTGTTTCTGGCACTGGTTCTGTTCATTGCATATGGGCCGGGCCGCCAGCCACCAGCGCCTGCCAGTGCACCAACCACCCACTCGACATCTGAAGAAGGTGCCCAAGCTCTTTATGAATGGGTCGGGCGGATGGGCTATGAACCCGAGCGGCTTGAATACCGCGAGTTTAGTTTAGAACAGAGCGATAGTGCGCTGATCATCCTCAGCCCGCCACAGGCCGTTACGCCCGAACAAGCCCGAACAACCCTGGATTGGGTCGAACAGGGTGGCACACTCATTCTGGCCGATGATACATCGGCGCTGCTTGGCGATAATAATGCCCTACTAGCCGAGCTCAAGGTCAATATCCAGGTGTATACTGGCACGGTTGTGATCGAACAAGCCGCACCACTGCAACCGGCCCTGGATCAGCCACTTGTAAGTAGCGCGAATGTGCAAGCCGGGCGGGTTCTAGCCCCACAGCGCAATGATTATGCCCCATTACTGGGAACGCCCAATGAGCTGCTGGTGGCGGGCATTCACTATGGTGCCGGGTATGTCTACATGAGCGCGACATCCTACCCGTTTACCAATGGCGGCCTGCGCGACGAGCAGAATGCGCGCTTGGTTCTGAATATGCTGCGGCGCGTTCCGCCTGGCGGGCGCATCCTGTTCGATGAAATCCATCATGGCTATATCCAGCCACCATCAACGACGACAACGGTGCTTGGCACGCCATGGGGCTGGGCTGGAACCTATGCCATTCTGGCAATTGCGGCCTATCTTGTTCTGAGCGGGCGAAGGTTTGGTCGGCCAATTCCACTGGCAGAAGAAACCCAACGCCGTAGTAGTGCCGAGTATATCGAGAGTATCGCCGATCTGCTCCAGCGCGGCGGCAAACGGGCCTATGTCATGCAGCACTATCATCAGAGCATCAAACGCCGCCTCGCCCGTAGCTCAGGAATCAACCCTGCAACAGAAGATGTTGATTTCGTTCGTGAATTAGCGCGTATTCGCGATATTGATCAGCCAGCGTTGCTTGGCCTGCTCGCCCGTTTGCGTAACCAGCAGACCAACGAACAGGGTATGTTGGCGGCAATTGCCGAGGCAGAGGCAATGCTGGCGAGGAATACAAAGTAGCAAGCTGTTATGTCATCATGGGTATGCCATCATCGGAGATCCACTCAGGATGACATGGCAATGGTATGATGTATGTTCTGGCACCATCGGCCATGTGGATAGGACGCGCCAATGTGTGCGCCCTCACGCTCTCAGTGGGTATCATCGTATGGTCACGGTGGGCAGACACGCCGGTCTGCCCCTACACATCGGCGTATCATAGAATGTCACGTCTATTCGAGGTGCAACGGCACATCGCATCGGCAAGGGTTGTTTGGTATTTCTTTACAACTGGAATAACCTATGCGCCAATCGTTCCAACAAGCCATCGCACTTCTCGATCAAGGCTTCGCCATCTACCGCCATAACATCGGGGCATTCCTGCTGATTGCCTTCGGCTGGTTTGTTCCGACAGCAATCATGGTTGGGCTGGTAACGGCGGCATCTTCCTGGCTGAACAGCATGGTCGAACTAGCAATCGTCCTGGCGATCAGCCTGTTGGCATTGCCACTCACCATCTATCTGATTGTTGGGCTTTCACGGGTTGCCGATGATGCCATTGCAGAGCGGCCAATCAATCTGCGGGCAGCACTGGCGCTGCATCCATTGCGGGCGATTGGCATGAGTGTGTTCACGGTGATTTTCTCAATCCTGACCCAGATTATCACTGGTGTATTGGTGATGGTGTGCGTCTGCCCAATCTATGTAGTCGGGTTATTTGGCATTGGGCTGCTCTCAAGTGTCAGCAGTTCGAGTTCCGGGAGTATGGCGCTCGGCTTTGCTGCAATCGGTATCTTTTTTGGCGGAGCCTACCTGCTGGTATTGGTGGTTGGCGGAGCTGGGTATAGCAGCCTGGTGTATGCACTGCAACCATGGGCGCTCGAACGGCTGCGTTTTGGTGAAGCGATCCAGCGCAGCCTCGATCTGGTTGGCTATCGCTTCCGCAGCAATAGCATCGTATGGGGTTTAGCAGCCATACTCCTGGCCGCCGCCGGGTTGAGTGTCGCGATTGTGATTGGGCTGCTCATCCCACTCCCGACGATCTGGCTGCTTGGTGAAAGCTCATTGATCGCCCAGGCCGTCACAGTTGCCGCATGGCTGGCTGCGCTTGTGTTTGTTCTTCCGCCACTGCCGATCTGGATGGCGCTGCTGTACCGCCGCAATATGCTGGCCCGCAGTGGGGCCGATTTAGTTGCCAGAATTGATGCCTGGGAGCAGGGTGTAGTACCGAGCGAGGGGATAGCGCAGCAGGGGTAAGGGTATCTATTGCCATTCATCCTTCATATAGGAAGCATATGCTGACACAAGAAACCGCAAATCATATTCGCACCGAGGCAGGCCGCGTGCTTGTTGGGCAGGCCGATCCATTCACCCAGATACTGATTGCCCTGTTTAGTGGCGGGCATGTGCTGCTCGAAGGTGTGCCAGGCACCGCTAAAACGCTGATGGCCAAGACAATTGCGGCACTCACGCAGACCGAGTTCAAGCGGGTGCAGTTTACCCCCGATCTCATGCCATCTGATGTTGTTGGCACGCAGGTGTTCGAAATCGGCACCAGTGAGTTCCGGTTGCGCAAAGGGCCAATCTTCACCAATATATTGCTTGGCGATGAGATCAACCGTGCGCCAGCCAAAACCCAGAGCGCGCTGCTGGAGGCCATGGAAGAGCGCCAGGTAACGATTGAGGGCCAGCGTCTGCTGCTTCCCGACCCATTCTTTGTGATTGCCACCCAGAATCCTGTTGAATATGAAGGAACCTACCCGCTGCCAGAAGCGCAGCTTGATCGATTTCTGTTCAAAGTGCTTGTCGAATATGCGCCCCAGGATGTCGAGATCGAGGTATTAAAGCGCTACCATCATGGCTTCGATGCCCGCCATCTGGAGCGCATGCAACTGCAACCACAGATGAACCCCGATCTGCTGGCGCAATGCCGTAGTGAAATCGGGGCGGTACAGGTTGAGGATGGCATCCTCAAATACATCACCGATATCGCACAAATCAGCCGCAAAAGCCTCGATCTTGTATTGGGCGGCAGCCCACGCGCATCAATCGGGCTATTATTGGCCGCCAAAACCTGGGCAGCAATGCAGGGCCGCAGCTTCGTCGTGCCGGATGATGTTAAATTCCTGGTGCGGCCCGTCTATCGCCATCGCATCATCCTCAAACCCGAGGCCGAGATCGAGGGCCTGACCCCCGACACCGCCATTCAACGGATGCTCGCTAAGGTCGAAGTGCCACGCTGATGGCGTTGTGAGGGTGTGACGGAACGTTCTGCATGCGATGGTGCAACGACCAATCATGGCCGTAGGGGCGGTTCGTGAACCGCCCTCCATGACCGGCAATGGCACCCATGGTCGGCGGTTCGTGAACCGCCCTCCATGACCGGCAATGGCGCCCATGGTCGGCGGTTCGTGAACCGCCCTCCATGACCGGCAATGGCGCACAGGGTCGGCGGTGGGCGCACACGCGGTTCGCCCCTACGCGATGGTTGGGCATGGTCGGCGGTGGGCGCACACGCGGTTCGCCCCTACGCGATGGTTGGGCATGGTGGTTCATTGCAGAAGAATCCGTCGCACCCGGCGTTGTGATCCCCGGTTGATTCTCTAACCGTTCTCAGGTATACTCGATGCACACCTATCCGATTCTCTAGATGAAGGGAGCCCCCGATGAAACGACGGGAGTTTCTACGCGGCGCAGGAGCCGGCCTATTGGGCGGTGTCGCCCTGTCATTAGGTGCCTGTGCAACAGCCGTTCCCAACGCACCAACTGCCGTGCCAGCTGCCAACGCACCAACCACCGCACCAGCTACTGGTGGGGAGCCGACGACAGCACCCGCTGCACAGCCACCAGCCCAGGGTACGGCACTGCCAGCACTCGAATGGCAGATGGCGACCAGTTGGCCGGTGTCGCTCGACACCATCTTTGGTGGCGCTCAGACGGTCGCTGATCGCGTTTCGTCACTCAGTGGTGGCAAGTTCAAGATCACGCCACGCGCAGCCGGCGAACTCGCCAAAGCCACTGAAGTGTTGGATGTCGTATCGTCCGGCGCTGTCGAGATGGGCCATACCGCATCGTACTATTATATTGGTAAGAGCGATGTATGCGCTTTTGGCACAGCGCTGCCCTTCGGCCTGAATGCCCAACAACAGAACGCCTGGTTGTATGAGGGCGGCGGCCTCAGCGCATTGCAAGAATTCAATGCCAAGAAGTTCAATATCATCCAGTTCCCAGCAGGCAACACAGGTGTTCAGATGGGCGGCTGGTTTCGCAAAGAGATCAACACCACCGATGATCTCAAAGGCCTCAAGATGCGTATTCCTGGCCTGGGCGGCAAGGTAATGGCCAAACTGGGTGTGACGGTGCAGGTGATTCCTGGCGGCGAAATCTTCCAAGCCCTGCAAACCGGCGCAGTCGATGCGGCAGAATGGGTCGGCCCCTATGACGACGAGAAGCTCGGCTTCAACAAGGTGGCCCAGTTCTACTACTACCCAGGCTGGTGGGAGCCGGGCCCAACGCTGGAGATCGAGATCAACATGGATAAATGGAATGAACTACCCAAGGAGTATCAGGAGATCATCAAGGCTGCTGCGTTCGAGGCGAATATAACCATGTTGGCGCGCTATGATGCCAAGAACGTCGCATCGCTGAAGAAACTCGTCGATAGCGGCACGCAACTCAAGCCCTATAGCCCGGCGATCATGGAGGCCGCAGAAAAGGCCGCCTTCCAACTCTACGATGAATCAGCGGCCAAGGACGCCGATTTCAAGAGGATCTATGAATCCTGGAAGGAATTCCGTACCGGCATCTATGGCTGGCATAAGATCAATGAGGCCGGCTTTACCAACTTCGTCTTCGCCAAGGTAAGCTAGGAGTCAGCAGTCAGAAGTCAGAATAGGCTGTATGGAAGGTTCGTAGCGCCTTTTCTGACTTCTGACCTCGATGGTTAGAAAGAATGTTGGTGGCCTTGATCACCCCTTGCGTCCATCCAATCAGATCGCTCGTGCAGCGCTGCCGTGTGCTGCTACGGGCGTGCCTCACTACCGGTTACGGGTTACACATCCTCTAGCAACCGCTGAAAGCTGAAAGCTGATGGCTCACAATCACTTAGCCGCAACCCGCACCAGCCATGTCACCGTATCGGGGAAAATAATCACCAGCAGCAGAACGATCACCTGAATCACAACAAATGGAATCGCGCCAAGGTGAATATCTGCGGTAGAGACCTCTTTTGGCGCGGCACTCTGTAGATAGAATAACGAGAAGCCAACCGGTGGCGAGATAAACGCCGTCTGCAGATTGACTGCCATCACGATCCCGAACCAGACCATCATCTCGCCTTCCAGGCCCAATGCTCGGGCGGCTGGGACGAGCAGTGGCATCACCAAAAAGTTGATCTCGGTAAATTCTAATGGAATACCAAGCACAAACACAACCAGGTTGGCGACAATCAGGAAGCCAATCAAGCCGCCAGGCAGATTGGTCAGGATCTCGGTCATGAACTTCCGCCCACCAAGCTGATCGAACACCAGCGAGAAGAAGGTTGAGCAAAACAGGATCATGATCACCAGCGCCGTTGAGCGCGCCGTACTTGATGCAGCCTCGGATAGTAATTTGCGGTTCAGGCGTTTGTTCAGCCCAGCCAGCAGTACGGCACCAGCCGCACCAACAGCGCCAGCTTCTGTTGGAGTTGCAATCCCAAAGAAAATACTGCCAAGCACCGAGAAGATCAGCACAATTGGCGGAACAATGGCTTTGGCAACCTTGCGCGCTAAGGCCCGCCCTGTGATCTGGCGCATTTCGAGCGGCATTGCCGGAGCAATGCCAGGGCGTAGATAGGCAATCCCGACACAATAGGCGGCATAGCTTCCAGAAAGCATAAGGCCCGGAATCAATGCACCAGCAAACAGATCGCCAACCGAAACACCAAGCTGATCGCTGAGCAATACCAACACCAAACTGGGCGGAATCATCTGAGCAAGCGTGCCAGATGCGCTGATCACACCAGTGGCCAACTTCTTGTTGTAGCCAAGTTTGAGCATCACCGGCAGCGTGATCATGCCCATGGCGATAATCGTCGCCGCAACCACGCCTGTTGTCGCCGCCAGAATCGTGCCAACGATCACAACCGCGAGCGCCATACCGCCTTTCAGCGGCCCAAGCAGAATACCAACCGTTTCAAGTAATTCCTCGGCCAACCCCGATTTCTCAAGGATTGCGCCAAGATAAATGAAGAACGGAATGGCAAGCAGTGTAAAGTTCGACATCGTATCGAACCAGCGGCTTGGCAGCGTTCCAAGTACCGCAAACTTCATGGCACCAAGCGGCACACCAATCGCCACGAACAGAATGGCAGTTGCAGCAAATGAAAGCGAAACGGGATAGCCCGTCAGCAGCATGAGGAAAAACACGCCGAACATCGCAATAGAGAGCCATTCATACCCGACGGTAAGCATCGCCTGCCTCCTGCCTGTACCGTGTTCTCTGCACCTATCTCTATTCTGCTGGGATTTCGTGGCCGGGATGCTGTTCGATCATATCTGGCGCGATTCTATCGGTTATCACGGCAATATTCTTTACAATCTCCGAAAATGCCTGAAACAGCAGCAGCACAAACGAAACAATAATCATCGATTTGATTGGCGCACGCGGCAATCCATTCGGATCAGGCGACATCTCCCATTCGCCCCAACTGCCATCACGCAATAGGCCCCAGGATCGCATCACCGGGCCAAATGTCATGTAGATCCCAAGAATACAGAAGGCCACAAAAAAGAGTACATGGCCAAGCAGATCGATCCAGGCGCGCTGTTTCGGGCTAAACTTAGTGTACAGAAAATCGACACGCACATTTAGATTGTGCTTCATAATATAGGCAAAGCCGAGGAAAAACAGAACGGAGAACAAATACCATTGCAATTCAATAATTGCGTTTGAGGTTAATTGGGTGTTAAAGAAGCGGCCAATATAGCGAAACACAACATTCAGGAACCCAATCAGAATTAGCAGTGTCACCATCCAGGTCATCTGGCTGCCAATCCATTCGATCACGCTATCGATGAATCGGGAAACACGTAGCAACGCCCGCACTGGCTGCTCCTTCCATATAATGTTGGTGCCCACATGGGAGGCGCTGCTGAGGTTCGGGTTGCCCCGTACCAATGGTTCTGTTCCCGACACATGTTATGGACTGATTCATGGCTTGGTGTTTTATTATAGCATGAGTTATGCTACCACCAATACATATGGCACACATTACTGTAATGGCCCAACCAACCCAAGGAATTTCATGCAAGAACTGATTACGACCTTTGCCAATGTATTGGCACCCGTGTTTCTGCTGGTTCTGTTAGGCTACCTGGCCGGCCCATGGCTCAGCCTCGATTCACGAACGCTCTCACGCTTCTCATACTATATCCTGACACCCGCCTTTATCTTTGACATTATGTCCAAAGCACGAGTCGATCCCGGCCTGGCAGCCCGCATGACAAGCTATATCATGCTCATCCACGTTCTGTGTGCTGCCCTTGGGCTGATCGTCGCCCGCCTGCTGCGCCGCCCACCCCAGATGGTGGCGGCCTATGTGCTCATTGCCGTGTTTGGCAATGTTGGCAATTTTGGGCTGCCAATTGTGCGCTTCCGCTTCCCTGGCGATGCAGCGGCCCTGGCAACAGCAACGATCTACTTTCTGGCGATTATGATCATTGCCTTTATTATCTGCGTGGCTGCGGCAAACTGGCATCGCGGCGGCAGTATCCGGGCGGTTGTGGCTGTATTCAAAACCCCGGCACTGCTGGCGGTGCCACCGGCTCTGCTAATGAACTGGGCCAATCTGGACTATGGCGTCAGCCTTCCGCCGATCATCAGCCGCCCAATCGAACTACTGGCCGCCGCCATGATCCCGACGATGGTTGTGGCATTGGGCTGCCAGTTGGCTGGTGCTGGCATTCCACGCCCAAATATGGATATGCTGATCGCCAGTGCGGTGCGGTTGCTGGGCGGGCCATTGCTGGCATTCGGGCTGGCGGCACCATTTGGGCTAGCAGGCATCGAACGCAGTGTCGGGATCTTGCAGGCCAGCATGCCAGCCGCTGTGCTCGTCTCGATCATTGCCGTCGAGAACGATCTGCTGCCCGAATTCGTGATTGCGACGGTGCTGTTCTCCACACTGGCCAGCGTTGTGACGCTCACAATTGTGCTGACATTGCTATAGCCGAGATACAGAACAGCACAACACAGATCGATAGAGCGCACAGCACCCGCCATTGACTGCATAGCCGATCAAGGTATGCTAGAATGACCTACACGTTGTCAGATGGAGCGCCTATGCTCTCCCGAATCGACCAAACCAGCACCTCACTGGCCCTGATCACCGATGCAGCACGGCTGCTCTCTGGTGAGCGCCCATTTGCGGTGCGCGTCCAGGAGTTGCTCGCCCAACTGCGCAGTGTGGTGCCATTCCGCGATGGCCAACTGACGTGCTGGCCGCGTGGTGATGGCCCGGATGGCCAGGCCGAGCAGTATGTTGATCTTGGTGGTTGGCGTGAGCCATGGGATGCCGATCTGACCAATATGGTCGCTGCTCGGCGCATCGCCCTGCGCCGCCAGGTCAACCCATTGCCAGAACTATGGTACTACGGTACACCAATTCAATGGGCTGGCCGCCTATGGGGTGTACTCGAACTACGAACACCGGGAGCAGAGGCGCTTGGCCCTGCGGACCAGGAGCTGATCAGCGGTTTGCTGCCCCTATTGGCTGCCGCAATCGTTGCCGAATTCGGTGCCAGTACTGCACTCAGTGTGAGTGGAGCATCCAGCGCACTACAGCGCCGCCCCGGCGAACTGACCAAGAGCCAGAGCCGTCTGTTGAGCGAGATCAATGCCCACATGGAGGAACCGCACTCACTCGGCGATCTGCTGACGGCGGTGTTGCGCTGGGCACTCGATGCAACCGGCGCGGAAGCTGGTGCTGTGAGCCTGGTGGATCACGCCAGCCAGGATGTCATCCTGCAGGTGTTTGAGGGCTATGGCATGGCCCCATTTGGTTACGATACGATTGGTGAGCCACAGCGGCGGCATCCATGGGCGCAGAGTGTGTCGGGTAAGGTCGCCCGCGATGCCCGCGCCGTGTTGCTGCGCGATGTCGCCCAGGACCCCGATTACCAACCGGTTGTGCCCGAGATCCGCGCCGAATTAGCCTTCCCGATTGTGCATGATGGCCAATCGCTGGCAGTGCTGCAACTCGATAGTCCCCGTTCGGCGGCGTTTGGCGAGGGTGAACAGGCCTTTATCCGTGCGCTGTGTGCTGCGGTTGTTCAGCCGCTACGCCGAGCGCTGCGTGCCCAGGAACTGCTCGAAACCAGCACCCAACTTGGGCAGGTTTTTTCCAGCCTGCCAACCGGCCTGGCGCTGCTGGATGGGCAGGGCTGTGTGCTGCGCTATAATCCGGCCTGGCTGAGTGTATGGGGCCTTGGCCCACTCGAATTGAATGAGGCCTTCCAGGTGCCCTGGGATCTGATCCCGCTGCTGTTGCCACGCCTGGCCGAACCACTGGCCCTGACCGATTTTGCCGCAACTGGGCAGCGCAAGCCGACTGAAGTGCTCTCGACATCGGTGCAACTGCGCCATCCGCATCAGGAATTGCACCTCCTGGCGATCCCCACCCGCGATAGCCTTGGACAACTGACTGGCCGCCTATGGGTTGCCAGCGATGTCACCCGCGAACGCGAGGCGGATCGGCTGAAGAGCGAGTTCGTTTCGGTTGTTTCACACGAATTGCGCACGCCGCTGACCTCAATTCTTGGCTATACCGAACTGCTCATGGCCCGCGATTTTGCGCCAAAGGAGCAGAAGGAATTTATCAAGACTGTCTATGACGAGGCCAGCCATCTCTCACAGATCGTCGAGGATCTGCTGGGCGTCACCCGCCTCGAATCTGGTAAGGTCAAACTCAATCAGTGGGTCGTCTCGATGCGCCAATTGATCAATGAGGTGATCGCGCAGATCAACATGCACCTGACCAGCCGTCATCGTTTGGTGATCGACCTGCCAGCCCAACTTCCGCCAGCTTATATTGACCGTGATAAAGCCAAACAGATCTTGTTCAACCTGCTGACCAATGCCGTCAAATATTCGCCCAAGGGCGGCGAGATCATCCTTTCGGCACAGGAAACCACCGCATTGCCAGATGATCATCCGCCAGGCCGTTGGCTGATGATCTCGGTTGCCGATCAGGGCATGGGCATCCCCGAGGAAGATATTCCGCGCATCTGGGAACGCTTCTATCGCGTCGATAACTCGAACACACGCCGGATCGGCGGCACCGGCCTGGGCCTCTCAATCGTGAAATCGCTTGTCGATATGCATGGTGGCCGGATCTGGGCGACAAGCACAGTTGGCAAGGGTAGCACATTCGCCTTCACCCTGCCGGTGGCGACGGAACTGGCGCGAACGTAGGAACCGAGTATTCAGGAGTCAGGAGTCAGAAGTCCGAACCGAGAACCGAGATTCTATTTTTTGAAAGCATCTCGGTGGCTGGTGTGAGCATATCCAGCTCCTTCTGCCATAGATGCGCTTGTTGTGCCGCCGTGTGCTGCTAGGTTGGGGTGTTTGGTACACATTTCCCCTCTCCCCCAACCCCTCTCCCACACGGGGCGAGGGGCACACCCAAGCCTAATCCCACCTTAACTTGGCTCTACCCTTGTGGCGCTCCTGAATACTGAATGCTGCTGGCGGAGAGCTGAGAGCTATTTCACTTCGACCTCACCCACTGCAATTGGCCCGTTATCGGTAATTGCGACAAATGTCTGCGAATCGTACATGCCAACGACAATCTGGTAGCGTCCTGGCGGGACGGTTGCTGGAATCGTGAGATCCTGGTCATCGCGGATGATTTCGCCAACCCTCCAGCCACTTGTTGGTCGGCTGCCATCCAATGGCGGCAGATCGCGCTGGGCCAGTTTATTGCCCTGGGCGTCGAGCAGATGCACAAACACGGTGTAATCGTGGCCTGGCTCACGCTCGACCCGCCAATATAGCGCCAGCGGTAACACACTCCCTGCGGCACTCGCATCCGGGTGCCGATAGCCATCCAGCACAACTGCCCCGCCGCCAAGGGTGGCTCCAGATGGCGTGCGTGGTTCTTGGGCGATATCGCCAATGCCGGTGTCGTAGATCAGGAAGGTATGGCCATAGCGCTGGCCAGTGGCCTCGAAACGCGCCACTGGTTCGCCAAATAATGCTAGGCTGGCCTTGTCGCTCTTGGCGATACTGGCATTCACCACCAGATAGCGAAAGCCGTGTTCTGTATACCAGGCCAGCGGATGACTGGTTACTGGCTGGCCGCCCTGCACACGCAGGCGTTGCGGCAGGATGAGCGTCTGGTCCTCAAGCCAGATGCGGGTGCCAGCGCTGGCATGGCGTAACACCCATTCTGTCGCCAGGATGCGGGTTGTTGGTTGGGCACGCAGCCATTCATCACGCAACGCCTTGGCCAGTGGCTGGGCGGTAATCACGGTCAGGGCTACAATCAACAACACTAGCGCTTGTCGATTGATAGCAGATGATTGAGATGCTTGTTTCTGCCGCTTACTCAATTCCCTGACCAGGGCCACGACTGCCGCCGCTGCCAGTACACACACTGCGGGTAGTAATGGTACGGCATTACGAAAAAAAACCACCCGAACACTGCTGAGTTGTAGTACATAGGGCAGCACAAAGGCCAGTAGCAACATATCCGCACGCCGCCGCCGGATGATTGCGAGCAGCGCACCAGCCAGCGCAACCCATGCGAGTACGGGTGCCTCAAACGAGAGCGCACCATAATAGAACAGGGCTGGTCGTGATGATTCAGCGCCGGGGTGGCCGGTCTCACGATAATGCCGCGCAATGCTGGCGAGGTCATCGAATACGCGGCCACGTTCAGCGAACCACAGTGGCGTGCCGAGCGTAAAACCAATGGCAACGCCAAGGCCAGCAGCAACCAGCAGCGTGATCAGCAGGCGCAATGGGAAAAGGGTTTTGGCAGGTAGGGTTCGTTGTTCGCGCATTCTATCGCGTATTGCCAACCCAATCGCAACCAGCAGCGGCACAACCAACACGCCGGCATTATATTTGGTTGAGGCCGCCAACCCAACCGCAATCCCCGCGATTCCCACCGCCCCCGCAATATCTTGCGTCTCTACGGGTTTTATGAATCGTGTGATTGCCAGCAATGCCAGCAGGGTAAAGAACATCGCTGGCGTATCGACGGTCACATAATGGGCATCACCAACGGCGGTGGGCAATACTGCCAGAAAACAGGCCGCCAATAATCCCGCTATCGGGCCATACAGCCGCCGTGCGAGCAGGTAGGTCAGCCCCACCGCAGCAGTTCCCAACGATGCCGTTAATGCCCGTGCCCAGACATAGAACCGTGCTGGATCGATCTCGGCAACACTGTGATAGATGCCGATACTGGCTCCCCACAGGTAGTGGAGCCAGGCCACGCCAACCTGCATGTAGACATACAGGGTCGGGTAGGTAAACGAGAGCGGGCTGATATTGCCGGTTCGCAGCATGCGCAGCGCTTCATCGGCAACAGCCCATTCATCGGGATGCTCGAAATAGGGCAACCCAAAGCGCACCCCCCAGAAGCGCAGGAATGCTGCCAGCAACAGCACACCAACTAATCCGGCTCGTGTTAGGCGCTGACGATCCGCGATCAGCAATTTGCTTGTAGGTTCGGCCACACATCCTCTCTTCTTCTGGCGCAGCATTATACCGCGTCGACGGAGGGCTGTGAGATCCGCAGGCTTCAGCCTGCGGCAAGGGGACGATGCACCGATAGACGCGTGGCTTCAGCCCACGGCGTGCAGATGAGAATGTAGGCAGGATTGTGAAAATAGAGAAAAGCGCTTGACAGTGGTTGTGGCGGCAGGTATAGTATTCCGAACACGAGGGGACGACATCGTTCATGCGAGGAGTGTTCCGCAAATTAACCGTATCTAAATATTTGGCAGGCTGCCCTGCCCTCTGCGCCGCTGTGCGTAGAGGGTTTTTTGTTACCCGTAAGGCGTTTGTTACGAATGGCCGAAAACCTATAATCGCGAGAGGAATTCTGTATGGCAATCCAATGGGACGAAAAGTATGCACGTGAAGGGCTTACATTCGATGATGTGTTGTTGATACCAGCCGCTTCCGATGTTATTCCAAACCAAACGGATGTTAGCACATGGGTGACGCGCAAGATTCGGATCAATATTCCGATTGTTGGCGCGGCAATGGATACCGTAACAGAGCATCGGCTGGCGATTGCGCTGGCCCGCGAGGGCGGGATCGGCGTTATTCATAAGAATATGCCAATCGCCGATCAGTCCGAAATGGTGCGCAAGGTCAAACGCTCCGAGAGCGGCATGATCACCGACCCAATCACGATGGGTGATGATAAAACGGTTGGCGATGCCCTCGATCTGATGGCCGAATATCGTATTTCGGGAATCCCGATCACTGGCCACGATGGCGAACTGGTTGGAATTGTCACCAACCGTGATTTGCGCTTTGAAACGGACCCGAAGCGCCCGATCCGCGAACTGATGACATCAGGTGATCTTGTGACGGTTCCAGAGGGCACGACTCTCGAACAGGCCAAGGAGAGCCTACATCGCCATCGAATCGAAAAAGTGCTGGTTGTTGATCGGCGCGGCAAGCTATCGGGCATGATCACCGTCAAAGACATTATGAAGCAGATCGAGTATCCGCAATCGGTCAAGGACGAGCAGGGCCGTTTGCGGGTTGGGGCGGCAATTGGGGCCACCGGCGATTTTCTGGATCGGGCCGCAGCACTGATCAAGGTTGGTGTCGATGTATTGGTGCTGGATACGGCGCATGGGCATTCGCAGGGTGTGCTTGATGCCGTTATGCGGGTACGCGAAGCATCCCCGAACGTCCAACTCGTCGCAGGAAATGTCTCGACTGGCGTGGCAACAGCGGCATTATGCGAACGAGGCGTTGATGGGGTCAAGGTTGGCCAGGGGCCTGGCAGCATCTGCACAACACGGGTTGTGACGGGCACGGGCATGCCACAGATCACCGCAATAACGGATTGTGTACGGGTTGCCGAGCATTTTGGCGTCCCGGTGATCGCCGATGGTGGCATCCGCTATTCGGGCGATATTGTCAAAGCGCTTGGCGCTGGCGCACACACAGTGATGATCGGCTCACTGTTTGCTGGAACCGAAGAAAGCCCAGGCGAGACAATTCTGTATGAGGGGCGCACCTATAAGATCTATCGCGGTATGGGTTCGATTGGGGCGATGCAGCGTGGTGGTGGCGACCGCTACTTCCAGAGTAATGCGGGCGGGGCCAGCAAATTGGTGGCCGAGGGTATTGAGGGGCGGGTACCCTTCAAAGGCGCACTTGGCGATACGGTCTATCAGATGGTTGGCGGGTTACGGGCTGGTATGGGCTACACGGGATCACGCGATATCGAAGCACTGCGCCGTGATGCTCGCTTCATTCGGATTTCCATGGCTGGCCTGATCGAGAGCCATCCGCATGATATTGCGATTACCAAGGAAGCGCCGAACTACGAACGACGGTGAGCGTGAGCTGTCAGTATCCAGAAGTCAGGAGTCAGGAGTCAGAATACCAAGAACCTGTGTACGGGCGAACCTCGTGTTCGCCCAAGTGAACCAAGGAACATGTACGGGCGAACCTCGTGCTCGCCCAAGTGAACCAAGAACCTGTGTACGGGCGAACCTCGTGCTCGCCCAAGTGAACCAAGGAACCTGTGTACGGGCGAACCTCGTGTTCGCCCAAGTGAACCAAGGAACATGTACGGGCGAACCTCGTGTTCGCCCAAGTGAACCAAGAACCTGTGTAC
>JBBQSD010000028.1:0-55565 GCA_038214135.1 Chloroflexales bacterium
CTACCGACCAACTGGGATCTGGCTCGATTACCTGACCTATCCGGGCTGGTTCGAAATGCCCGACCCGGATCTGCAGGAGAGCTGCTTCTGTGCTGGCTGCATTGCCACGTTCTGTGAGCGAACAGGGATCGACGCGCCCACGCCGGATGAGATCCTTGCACATCATGGTGATGCATGGACCCGCCACAAATGCACACAGATCGCATCCTTTGCCGCACAGTATGCCCAGATCATTCGAGCCGAGCTGCCGGACTGCGTCATTGGTGCGTATATGTGTCCCTGGACTCCTGCGGAATTTGATGGTGCGCTGCATCGTATCTTCGCGCAGGATTACGCACAGCTCGCGCCTGCGATTGATGTATTTACGCCGCTCATTTATGGAGTAAAGAGTGGTCGCCCGCCAACATGGGGGCGTACGTTTCTCGATGGTGCGTCGGCCTTTGTCCCGCCTGATCGGAGGGTGCAGCTCATCCTCGATGCCAATGATGGCCCGATCAGTCTGGTCGAAACAGCCGCAGCGGCGCGGCCAAGCTGGGGCCTGCAGATCTATGGCGGGGCCAGCGTGTTTGCCGATGCTGCTACTGCCCAGGTATTCCAATCCGCCGTGGCACGTATTCGTGCGGCAATCTATACTACTCACGGGTAACATTTAGACACGCGCGAGGCAGATTCAGGCGCATCAACCACTGAGCAGAGATGCCGGTATCGTGTGCGTCATCTGCGTCATCTGTGGATACTGCGGGGATACGGCCTAACTCTCAGTGGCGATCTGCACAAATCGGGTTTGTACGCTACAATGTGGCCTATCCCGAGCGTGCGATCCCCGAGCAGATTGTTCGGTGTGTGTATCAAGGAGGATACCCGATGGATACGATGCATCTCGTCGACCCTGAGTTGGCTCCGATGTTGCAGGTCTTTCCGCAGTTGCAGCTCACCCGCGAGGCGCTGCCGGAGATTCGCGCTGGGATTGAGGCAATGTTTGCACAGGGTAGTGCAGGGCAACCTGAGTTCCCCAACATCACGGTGACGAAACATGCTGTGCCAGGCCCAGATGGTGCGCCGGACGTTCCGGTGATTATGTACGTACCCAAAAGTGAGCAGCGCCCGCTGCCTGCGCTGCTGTGGATCCATGGTGGCGGCTATGTGATTGGGAGCGTGGAACAGGATGATCTACAGGTCAAGGGAATGGTCGATCAGGTCGGTTGTGTTGCCGTCTCGGTTGAATATCGGCTAGCCCCAGAGACTGCTGCGCCTGGTTCGGTGGAGGATTGCTATGCCGTGCTGCGTTGGTTGCATGCCAACGCTGCTGAATATGGAGTCGATTCAAACCGGATCGCAATCGGTGGGGCAAGTGCGGGTGGCGGTATGGCAGCTGCGCTTGGTCTGCTCACTCGGGATAGAGGCGAAATTCCATTTGCATTCCAGCTGCTGATCTACCCGATGCTGGACGACCGTACGGGAACGACCAGCGAGCCACACCCTCACGTTGGTGAGTTCATCTGGACCGTCGAGTCGAACCGATTTGGGTGGAGCGCACTGCTTGGACATGCGCCAGGTGGCGATCATGCCTCGCCATATGCTGCTCCAGCCCGCGCGGAGAGCCTGGCTGGGTTGCCAGCGACATTCATCTGCGTCGGTGCGCTTGATCTGTTTTTGGAAGAAGACCTCGAATATGCTCGTCGGCTGATGCGCGCGGGCATCCCGACCGAGCTGCATGTCTATCCAGCCGCCTTCCACGGCTTCAATTTGATGTCCACCGCACGCGTTTCCCAAGCTTTTAATCGTGATCTGACGGAAGCGCTCCGGCGTGCGCTGTTCTAGGAAAGTGCGGAGGCATTTGCTATGGTTCATACCCCAGGTTCTATGAAGTGATTTGAGTGGCTGCTATGGAAGGAGCAATACGATGCCGTTATCAGATGCGCAGAAGGCAGTGATTGGGCGCTGGGATCTCATGGTGCAGACGCCTGGCGCTGATCAACCAGCCTGGCTTGAAATCACGCAATCGGGAATCCAGACGCTGGTCGGCCAGTTTGTTGGGTGGCATGGCAGCGTGCGGCCGATCTCTCGGGTTGATGGAGATAGTAGTGGGCTGCGCTTCTCGATCCCGCCGCAGTTTGAACGCGGAACGGGCGATCTCACGCTGGAAGGCCAGCTGCAAGGCGACCAACTGAGCGGGACGATCATCACACCAGATGGAACGAGTGTCACATGGAATAGCCGCCGGGCACCATCGCTTCGGCGAAAAGTGCCACCGACCTGGGGCGAGCCAATCACGCTCTTCAATGGGATAGACATAACTGGCTGGCATGTGCTCCAGGGCGCGAGCCAATGGGAAGTCGTGGACGGAATCCTGCGCAATGTTAAGCCAGGTGGCAATATTGTGACCGACCAGAAGTTTGGGGATTTCCAACTGCACCTTGAGTTTCGCTATGCGCCGCATGGCAACAGCGGTGTGTATCTGCGCGGGCGCTATGAGGTGCAGGTGTTGGATGGCCCGACCGAGGAACCAGATTCTCATCTTCAGGGTGGAGTCTATGGCTTCCTGATACCCAGCGAAATCGTGACCAACGGGCCGGGCGAATGGAACACATACGATATCACACTGGTCGGGCGGCAGGTCACAATCGTGGTGAATGGCACAACTGTGATCAGCCAACAGGCGATTCCGGGCATCACCGGTGGCGCATTGGATAGCGATGAAGGCGCACCGGGGCCGCTCATGTTGCAGGGCGATCATACCCCAATCGAGTACCGTAATATCGTTCTGATACCGGCAGTATGAACAGGGGTGATGGCAGTATCATTACGAATACTTAGCGTGTAGGCTAGGGTGCGGGCGCGATATATCGCGCCCCAACGCTGCATCCAACTGGTAAGAGATGCTATCTAGGGAGCATGTCCAATGGAGCGCAATCATCTCCATCCCACTGCAATCAGGGCATTATCAGCGATCCCAGATGCCTTCACCAATCCACAGCGCAAACCAACGATAGCGCTGATTCGCGGGCTTGGTGAAGGCGAGTTTATGCAGCGTTACCTCACTGGTGCCCAGGCCATGGCCGATCAATTCGGATTTGTATTGCGCGAGTCAACTGCGCCGAACCTGGCCGCGATGGCGGAGTTGCTCGAAACTGCCTGCCGCCAGCAGGTTGATGCGATTGTGCTAAGTCACGGGCCGCCGGATATCCTCCTGGCACCGATCAACCGAGCACTCGAAGCAGGGATCATGGTCGTCACGTTCGATCTGGTTGTCGATAATGCCAACGTCCCAGAGATCGAGCAGGATGATATGCTGATCGGTTTCTTGCTGTGCCAGCACCTGGCGACCGAATGCAATGGCACCGCTGAGGTGCTGTATATCAATACCGATACTTTCGCACCATTGGTCAAACGAGATCGCGCCTGGCAAGATTTTATGTGGCGCTACCGTGGGCTGCACCAGCTGGCGCATTGTGCGCCCATGCCCAGCAATGTTGCCGCCGATACATACGCGCATGTGCGTTCGCTCCTCGATCAGCATCCCGAGATAAACGTTGTCCTGGCGCTGTGGGATGAATATGCCAAAGGCGCGGTACGTGCCATCACACAGGTGAGTAAGGCCGATACGATTCGGGTGTACTCGGTAGATATCACCGACGAGGACATCCAACTGATGACGGCAGACGGCAGCCCATGGGTGGCAACAGTGGCGACCGATGCCTATACTGTTGGGCGGTTGGCGGTGCGGGCGGCGGCGGCACTCATTGCGGGCGAGCAGCTCAATAAATACTTGCTCATCGAGCCGCACCTGATAACTCAGGGATTTTTGCGCAGCAAGCACATTACCAACATGGAGGAGCTTGTCGAAGTACTGCCAAGCCTTGGAGAAAGCCAGCTCGGATGGTTTGATTGGATGGAGGTGCTGCTTGAGCGTAACGGCCACCCAATGCCGCGTATCGGCCAATGGGCGGAGGCGGCATTGCAGAAGAGTGAAGCACAATTGCGCGAGGTCGTCGAACAA
This sequence comes from Chloroflexales bacterium, assembly GCA_038214135.1. Taxonomy (GTDB): domain Bacteria; phylum Chloroflexota; class Chloroflexia; order Chloroflexales; family Roseiflexaceae; genus JANLSE01. The sequence continues at coordinate 4,001 of JBBQSD010000028.1, forward strand.
CAGCAACAGCTGATTGCGACTATCCGAGAACTCTCAACCCCGGTGATGCCGGTGCATGATGGTATCCTGGTACTGCCCTTGATCGGCAATGTTGATAGCGAACGCAGCCGGCAGATAATGGAGGCGCTGTTAACAAGTGTGCAGCAGCAGCAAGCCGAACTGATCATCATTGATATCACTGGCGTGCCGATTGTCGATACGGCGGTTGCGAATCACCTAATTCAGGCCATCAGGGCAGTTGGTTTGCTGGGGGCACAGTGCGTGCTGGTTGGCATCTCGCCTGAGGTGGCGCAGACGGTGGTGCAGTTGGGGCTGGATTTGAGTCACTTGGTTACCCGCAGCAACTTGCAGACCGGTATCGCCTATGCGCTGGCACGCCGAGGGCTGGCACTCACGCCGCGTATGGGCAGCAATGGTACTAGTGCAGGGAATGTGTGAGGTGCTGAATGATGCGCTTGTTGCGCCTATGTGGTTGCGCCATGATCATGCAAGAGTTTCACGAGATCTTCCCGTCCGTGTTCTGTTGCGATGGTTAGGGCTGTTTTGCCCTGGAAGTTTGTCCACGCTAGGTCAGGATCGGTATGGTCTAACAGCCAGCCTGTAAGTTCAGAATGGCCTTTATTGACGGCGTTATGCAGAGCCTGTGATACTCCTGTGTGTGCGCCGTGTTCGAACAACCATTGCACGAGCGCCACGTTCCCACTGTGGGCAGCATGCGTCAGAAGTGCGATTCCGTGCGCGCCTCTGGCATCGATCTGTTGTGGGTTATCCTCCACAAACTGTTTAACGGCAGCCTGTTGACCAAGCATAGCGGCTGTGCAAATCTCGAGCGGCGCACCATTGGTCAACAAATACTCAGCAATAGCGATATTCCCGACATGAGCTGCGCCCTGGAGCGCCGTTTCAGTATCGTTCTCCTTCCATTCGTATACAGCATTCAATAAGGCCGGTGTAGCGGCAAGCATCTCCTGCACCCGCCCTAGATTGCCATGCCCGGCCAGCACAAATTCACGAACATAATCGGCAGCTCATTCTGTTGGTTGTGACATCGATAGCTCCTTTGCTATATCGCAGTACCTATGCAGGGCGATCTGGAACGTAGCGCATGAGCACAACGCCAGAAGGAATTGGTCGGGCCTCGATCAAGCGTAGGTTGACTCGCAGCCCATCGGGGAATATTTTCTTGCCGCTGCCCAACACAACCGGGTAGACCAGTAGATGATATTCGTCCACCAGATCGTGCTGCGCGAGGGTCTGCACCAGCACACTGCTGCCATCCATAAGGATATTCTTGCCTGGCTGCGCTTTCAGCGCACGCACTTCTTCCACGACATTACTTTTGATCAGGGTTGAATTCCGCCAGGCTGCCGCATTCTCCAATGTCGTCGAGACAACATATTTTGGTACTGCATTCATCACATCGCCAAATGAATCATCAACCATTGGTTCAAAGGCATCACCATGGATCTGCCATGTTTTGCGCCCCAAAAGTAACGCATCGCTCTGGCTCATGGCCTCAAAGAACAGCGCGCCAATGTCATCGTGCCAGTATGGCCACGTCCAGCCACCCTGCGCGAAACCGCCCTCGGTGTCTTCCTCTGCACCACCCGGTGCCTGCACAACGCCATCCAGCGAGATAAACTCGGATACGATAATCTTGCGCATGGTCATCTCCTTAGCGGGTGTTAACCCACATAGCGAACCGCTATCAGGGAATAGTCGTTCGGCCATGTCCGAGATCGACACTATCTTAACACTGATTCGCTCGCTAACAATAATTATTTCTGTAGGGCGCGCTAGGAATGTAGCTATTGCAGTGCCACCAGGATCGGAATCAATCGGCAGCCATCGGCCAATCCACACAATGCCTTGCCAATCACGGCACCAAAGGCCTTGAATACATCACTCGCCTTGATTGCACATCCCGGTGTTGATGAACTCGTCAACAGATCGCCGACCTCGATAGCACCATATTGGGCATCGATATTGCAGTAGACCTTGCCAACCAATGCGAGCGGCAAGCGATTGTTCTGCGTGGCCTGTTTATCAAGTGTTCAGTGGCGAGACAATCAGCGCGCCGTTTTTATTCTTCCGCACCCTGTTTGCGATTGGCCTGATTGGGCTTGGCCTGATCTTGTGACAGGAGCAGCCAATACAACCATATCCTGCGTCTTGACCGTTCATTAGCGGTTCATTTTACAAGCCTAATGGCGCTTTGATCGCACACGTCTGCTGTTCGGAGAAATCGAGTACGGTAACGCTGGCACCAGCTGCTGCTAAAAGCGGCCCTTGTTGGCCGCCACCACTTGCGAGGCAGAGTACTGTTTGGTGCGACAGTGGGGTAAGCCAGGTTCTTGGTACGGGCGTCGTCGGAGTCAGATAGATCTGCCAGTCACCTTGGCGTGCTGCGGCGATCTCTGCCGCTGTAACGGGACGAACCCAAGGGCAATTCTGGCTATCCTGAGCCTCCCACACGGCACGATTGTGACGACGAATATCCATCATGCCTCCAGTATCTGCTCCAACGCCTGCTGCGCACGTGGATCGGATCGATAACTTCCCAAATCGCTCATCAGTTGTTGTCTCAGTTTCGGGTTTGGGTCGTGGATACCAACCTGAATCAGCAGCGCCACTCGGTCAAGTTCAACCGGCATTGGAGCCTCACATTTTGTGGAATCCTGGCAGCGTTCGCAGAACAGGGTATGCCAGGTTGCACGGCGAATATGCGGCACTGGATCAGAAAGCAGTGGTAACAGCGCCTCCGCACAACGGGCATCTGCGCCATAGCCACCATGATCGATACAATCGACACAGCCGCGCCGTACGCGGGTATGGGCATGCTGCAACCCGTTCAGTAATGTTGGAATAACCGCAGCATCGGCTTGTTGCAACGCCCAGATTGCCGGAACTGCAATCTTAGGGTCGCGGCTCGCAAGCTGTTCAACCCATTGTACGAACACATGGGGTTGGTTCTGTGCTTCCTGAACCATATGTGTGGCCTGTTTAAACCATCGCTGAGCTTCCGGCTTCATGCGCCGCCTCCCGCACGCTATATCCACTGAATCTGCCCGTTAAATGTAATCCAATCAATGGCGTTTACCATCGGGCCAGCGAAGGAATAATTGAGCACGCCGCAGGCTGATTACTCTGGAAATTACATAATCGGGTATTCTTCCTCAGCCATCGCGCATGGGTTGTCGTGGGTTGATTGTGAAGCAGGCAGCCATTCGCTCACGGCTCGGCCTGAGCGCACCAATTGGAGCAACACTCGAACGCCTGCAAACGATTGTGTTGGGCTGGTGGGCCATCCAGATGTGGGCCGCTGTAGGGCCATCGCCCGATCCCAACTGGCGTGCCCGGCACATCTGGCATGCCGAGAATGAGGCGTATATTGCTGCTGCGGCAATTAATTGACCTCTTGCAAACTCTGTGCGCCCCTCCCCACCGGTGGGGGAGGGGTTGGGGAGCGGGGGAATGAGCAACGGCCTGAGAAAACTCTACACCTGAAAGAAGGTGGGGGAGCGGGTTAGGGCGAGGGGAACAACCTACCCGCCATTCAGTTGTACGGAATCGATGATTGTGTTCAGTACAGGCCGGAACGACATAAGATCCCGGAGCGATGCTGCATGGGCAAAGATATCGTAGGCATTCTCTCCATTATGCCGGATCGCATGCGCCTCTGCCGTTCCATCACTATTTTCGATGGTATACAGGTTGATCTGGCCACTTGGCAGAGTCTGTATCTCGCTGGATTTGATGGTTGCGCCCTGTGGCAACATCTGCGATGGCCGCCAATCTGCGCTGAGTGGAGCCGAAGTCACCCCAACACGTGGCATGTCTGTGCCGTTTGGTGCCCAGGTATTCTCATTGGCGATCTGCTTCCAACCCATCGGAACTTTGAACTCAATGCCAAGCTCGGGAATGGATGCCTCCTGTGTCACCGTTGCGGGATCGATAATTCCAACTGGAGCGGTTCCAGTCCCTGGTTCTGTTGGCAATGCGGTCGCCTGTGTGCTTGGCATTGCCGTTGTTGGCTGGACAGTCGCGTCTGCGCTAGGCATGCTTGTTGGCGCAGTGGCTGTCGTAGGCATGGTGACATCAGTGCTGATCGGCCCGGTGGTGGCTGCACCGGTTTCTGTTCCAACCGTCGGAACTGTTGTGTTCGTCGAACCGCCACAGCCGACGAGCAGCGCGAGAGCAAACCCAATACTAAGAATCTTCTTCATATCTACCTCCAAGGATTATATTTATCCATGCTTGGATGAAGCAGGAATCGTGCCACCACGAATTCTATAGGAGTTAGCATTTATGTTCTTATATGCCTTGACAGTTATATAACTAATGTGGTATATTTGTTCTATGATATCAACCTATGAGGCATTGGCCGATCCAACACGCAGACGTATTCTGGATCTACTCCGTGAGCGCCCTCGCTTAGTCGGGGAGTTGGTTGATGCACTGAAGATCACCCAGCCTGGTGTCTCCAAACACCTGCGTGTATTGCGAGAGGTGGGGTTGGTGCGGGTGCGCCAGGATGCACAGCGGCGCTGGTACGAATTATCAATTGAGCCATTAGCCGAGGTCGATGGTTGGCTAGCGTCCTATCGGCACCTGATAGCAGAGCGCTATGAACGCCTGGATGAAATTCTATCCGAACTACAAGAAAAGGAGAACAACGATGGGCAACCTAACACTGATCGCTGAACCAGGGAAACAGGAAATCACCATCACACGCGAATTCAACGCATCGCGCGAGTTGGTGTTCAGGGTGCTCACCGATCCCGCGCTCACACCAAAGTGGTGGGGGCCAAGGAGTCTCACCACCATCATCGACAAAATGGATGTTCACGCGGGTGGCATGTGGCGTTTTGTCCAGCGCGATCAGCAGGGCAATGAGTTTGCCTTCCATGGTGTGTATCACGCAGTCATCGCGCCCGAACGAGTTATCAATACCTTTGAATTCGAAGGAATGCCGGGTCATGTGATTCTGGAAACGATGACTCTGGAAGCACAGGCAGATGGCAAGACGTTGTTAACCGCCTCTTCGGTCTTTCAATCTGTTGCGGATCGCGATGGGATGCTCAGTTCAGGCATGGCCGAAGGGTCACGCGAGTCATATGAGCGTCTTGATGAGTTGCTGAAACTGCTCTAGCGTACAGCGCTCACCTCAAGTTTTGTATCGTCATGTGAGGAGCGATTTCTATGACAGAGACTACTCAAGCTCTGACTCTCCAACCATATGCGGGCCTCAAAAGCCTGAATAAACTCGTTGGCACATGGAATGTCTCTGGCCCGGATATCAAAGGCCAGGTGATCTTCGAGTGGATGGAAGGCGGATTCTTCCTGATCCAGCATGTTGGTTTTGTCCACACTGGGCGTCGTATCGCGGGCATCGAAATCATTGGCTATGAACTTCCCTTCGGGGCCGAACAGCCGAGCGAACAGATTAAATCGCACTGGTTTGGCAGCGGGGGCGAAACATTTGAGTACACCTACGAAGCCGATGACGAAACCCTGACGATCTGGGGTGGCGAAAAAGGCTCGCCTGCCTATTACAAGGGCATCTGGAGCGCAGATGGAAACACCAATGCGGGTGCGTGGGTCTACCCGAATGGTGGCTATGAGTCGACCCTGACGAGAGTCTAGCGCATGTTCATTGTTATACAACCAGGAGGGCCAACCAGATGCGAACAGTCACATCAAAAGACGGAACAACCATTGCATTCGATCATGCAGGTACAGGGCCAGCGCTCATCCTGGTTGGGGGCGCATTCGAACAACGAGCGATGGATTCGGAGACCGCGCAATTGGCTGCATTCCCGCTCCTGAAGCAGCACTTCACCGCGTTTCATTATGATCGGCGCGGGCGCGGCGATAGCACGGATACGCTGCCGTTTGCTGTTGCGCGCGAAATTGAGGATATCGAGGCGCTGATCAATGCAGCAGGTGGAACAGCGTTCGTATTCGGTAGCTCATCTGGTGCAGCGCTGGCCTTCGAGGCGGCGCTCGCACTCGCTAGCAATGTGAAGAAACTCGCGCTCTACGAAGCACCGTATAACGATGATGGCGCTGCCCGCCAGGCATGGAAGGAATTCAGGCGGCAGCTTCAAGTGGTGCTTGCCGAAGGCCGAAACGGTGATGCGGTCGGGCTATTTATGGCGTTATTGGGAATGCCAGCCGAGCATCTTGAGCAGATGCGCCAGTATCCAATGTGGCCGATGTGGGAAGCCATCGCCCCGACGATTGCCTATGCTGCTGCGGCCCTTGGGGAAGATGCCGCAGTGCCCACCGAGCGCGCAACCGGTATTGCCATGCCTACACTGATCCTGGATGGTGGGGCAACGCCATATCCATTTATGCATATCACAGCAATGGCGCTGGCAAACGCGATACCCACTGCACAGTACCGTACCCTGGAAGGGCAAACACACGAGGTGGCTGCGGAGGCGCTTGCGCCTGTGTTGGTGGAATTTTTTAACTCTACTAATGCAGGGAATAGGTAATCACCGCTCCGGGGGTGTTCTGGCGGGGCTATGCGCCCCGCACCTGCGGTCGGGTGGCCCGTCACCTCAACAACTTTGGCTAGGGACAACGTCCCTGTATTACACGGTGGTGGCTGGTTCAAGTTGGGGATTGAGTGCGATGCGGTCATCAAAGACGAAGCAATCGCCACGATAATGCACACCGCCGACTTCTGCAAAGTATTTCAATATACCGCCATCGAGCTGGTATACCTTGCCGTAGCCAATGTGTTTCATGTATAGTGCCGCTTTTTCGCAGCGAATGCCGCCCGTACAAAAAGTCACCACGGTTGTATTTGCAAGCTGATCTTTGTGCGCGGCGGCAACCTCAGGAAAGTCGGTGAATTTGTTCATCTGGTCATTGAGCGCGTGTGCAAACGTGCCAATGTCCACTTCAAAGGCATTGCGTGTGTCCAGCAGAACCACCGGCGTGCCCGTGTCATCATGGCCTTGGTCGAGCCAGCGTTTCAGGGTTTGTGCATCCACCAATGGCGCACGGCCTCGTTCAGGCGTGATTAACGGCATCCGCATGGTGATAATTTCTTTTTTTACCTTGACCACCATGCGTTTAAAGGTCACGTTGTCGGAGTAGCTCCATTTGACTTCGATATCGCTCAGTCGTGCGTCGCTCTGCAACCACGCCACGAATGACGTGATGTCACGCGGCGTGCCAGAGAGAAATACGTTGATGCCTTCTGGCGCGAGTAAAATCGTGCCACGTACATTGAGCTGTTTGCAGATGTCCTGATACACCGGGCATAGTTCTGTGGTGTTATCCAAGCGAATGAATTTGTACGCAGCGATGTTGGCATAGGCAGCATGGGTGCCGAAGCTGCGCTGAGATCGTGTTTGTGCTGGCATTATGAAACCCATTGATAGATTGCGCCTGACTGATAGTATATCCCATTTTTAATCGGCAGCGCTCGGTAATCGGCTCAGGGCTTGCGCACTCCACAACGGCAATGGTACCGCTTTAGGAAAACCGAGCGCTCATCTTTTTGAGTGCAATCTCAACGGCATGATCCCATGTCCACGTCAATGCCTGTGCCGCGGCCATCTGCCCTTTTGTGGCGCGTTCTGCTGGATGTGCAGCAACCCAACGCAGCTGATCGACAAGTACTGCATGCTCTGGTTCGGCCCACTGCGCGCCACGGGTATAACGATTGTGTGCATCTGCCGCAACCAGCCGATAGGGCAACGGGTAGCCGTTTTCTTGGGTAAGAAACGTGGTTGGTGCGCTCCAGTTAGTTGCAATCACGGGCGTTCCACAGGCCATGGCCTCCAGAATCGGCATGCCCCAGCCCTCACCGCGGCTTGGCAACACAAAACAATCTGCAGTGCGGTATAGTTCGGCCATGCGTTCGGCGCTGAATGATTGATTATAGATCAGGGCGATTGGTGGTGCTGGATCGGGCAGCAACGCGGCCAGTTCACGCAATGGATTCCCTGGTGCGCGGCTGTCGATCTTCAACACCAATAGTACTGGGTCGTGTGCGGCAAAGGCAGCACAATAGGCCTTCAGTAACACATCCCAGCCCTTGCGCATGCCCCATTCGAACACTGAAAGGAAGATCGTTCGCTCGCGCAGCCGCTGGCGCGCTGGCCCAGGATGATATTGATCTGGGTTGAATCCGAGCGGTACAACATGGATTGGACGTGTGATGCCGCTATTCTGAAAGACCTGCTGCCCCCATACGCTTGGCGTCCAGATTTCATCCATCTGGTTGGCCTGTTCAACCCAGCTTGATGGCAGTTTATTCGCTTCGTGCATGCTGAAGCCAATCCGGAAGCGGCCACTATTCTTGCTGAAGCGATCACCAGGCGCATACACCACCTGGGGCGCGTTAAGCACCAGCGGGCGCTGCTGGAGTTCGCGGATTTTTGGGTGCATGCGTCCAGCAGCGATCAGCTCATCGTGATCGGCACCATACAGATACAATGGCCGCACCGCCACTCCACGGGCATCCAACCCAAGCACAAAGGCCAGCGATGATCCGCTGTACCCGGTGAAGCTGGCAAACGATGAATGCCATATGAGTGCTTGTACTGGTTCTGCTTGTATGATCGTCATGTATCGGAATCGCTCATCTGCTCTTCCATTCGCCGGCGGGCGGCCCGCTCCTGATCAACCAATACGATCATACTATCAATCAGCCGCAGCATCGTCGCATGCACACGGCTGGCCTGGCGCAGTTCTGGCCCAAGCAGCCACCAGGCAATCCGCGTCCGAATACGAGCAATAATGCCATGGGCCGGTTCGGGTTGAAGTTCCCATGTGTGGCGTAGCAGCGCCAGTTGTTCGGCCAGCGCTGGGTCGCCCAGTGCCACATTCGTTAGTGTTGCCAGATCGGCCAATGGCGAAATAGGTTGCGCAAAAGCCTGTTCGATGGCCTGATCGAGTGGTTCATCCGCATGTGGTGTGATAGTGATCAGACCCGATGGTTGGTTCGACATGATGTTCCCTATTGATACTCAATTCGCAGCGTTATGCAGCTTTTATCGTGGAAGACGATAGATCTGCCCATATAACAGGTGTGGTAGTTGCTCGCTTGCCCCAATTGGCGTAAGTTGCCGCCAGATGGTTGATTCGGCTCCAATTTGCTCGCTATAGCGCCCAAGATAGTAGAACTCGGTGATACCATTATCCATCAGTCGATTCGTCAGCGCATCAAGATCGGCACCGGTGTTGATCCGATAGATCAGATGGTTCTCATAAAAAATTTGGGCCAGAAGCGGAGCGCTATACACAACATCGGTGATAATCACACGTTGGCCACTCTGTGCAACGGTTGTCAGGATGCGATGGTTACTGGTATTAAAGGCCCGTATTTCGCGCAACCCAGCTATCTCGGAGAACAGGCCAATATTCAAAAATAAGAATGCGGCTCCAATGAAGCTAGCGGTGATGATACCTGTTTTTGGATGTGAAAACCAGCTATACAAACGCTGAAGTGCAACAATCACCAGCAATGGCATAATTGGCAGCAGCATTCGTGGCCCCCACTGCGCTCCACCATCGGGAAGCTTGGCAAGCCAACAGAGTATGATAGAGAACAGGCTAAACTGAAGTAATAGATCAATAGGTCGTTGTTGTGCGGTAACGAATTGGGATGCATGTTCGTTGCGGCGATTGGGTAATAGGGCAATGACACCAAATGGGAATGCAATCATCAACGAGGTCTGAAATTGGCCACCACGATAGATCTGTAATCCGATCCCCAACATAATCAGCATAACAGCCATCGCTCCGGCAATCCAATCAATAGTGCGCGTTCGCACGAGCCATGCCAGGGCACTCAGCATGAGTAGCGCAAGCGTTGGCCAGAGCAGCAATGGCTGGTCGAGCGGCAGCAGGAGCATATTTGCCCAGGTCAATCGTTCGGCAATCAGCGTGCTAATCTGGAACGAACCGGTGCTTGGTTCAGCAGCAGCAGCCAGCAGATGCACCAGTATATGCGGCCCAAGAAATGATCCAAAGATGATCTGGTTATAGATCAACAATGGCAGTATACCCAGGATCGCGCCAAGGCCCACCCACAGGCAGCGGGTAAACCATGGGCCACGAGCAAGCAGCAATGCTGCCATAAGGGCAGGCAGCGCCAACACGGATTCATTACGAAGCCAGGCCGCCAGGCTGATGAAGATTCCGGCCAGAACGAACCCATGCGTTTTGCCAGAGTGCTGTGCTGCAAGCGTACGCTCGATAGCCAAGATGATCAAGAACGCTGCTGGCGTATGTTCCCAGAAGATCTGGCTATAGAACCAGAGCGGCGTGGTCAATCCACATATTGCTATGGCCAATAATGCCAGTGGAGCATTCAGGAGATTGCGAGTCATAACGAAAACGATCCACATGATCGCCAGGCTACTCACAAGTGGCATGATATACAAACCAGCGTAGCCAAACAAGAAGAATGGAATACTGCTTGCAGCCGCAAACGCATCCGAGAACATGGCAAAGGTTTGGCCCCGATGATCCAGAAATTGCCCGCGCAATGGGCTATAGCGCTGTTCTGGATCGAGGATTTTGCCGGGATACGCAATTGCTGTTGAGCGGAATTTACTCATTAGTATGTTTTCGACCTGAAACAGTTTGACACCCTGGTCGCTTGACCAGAATGCGTTAATTGGCTGCAAATAGGTCGCTAGGATAGCAATATACAGCAATCCAATTGCGGTGATCAGCACGATTGCAATTGGAGTACTGAAATCACGCCGTGGTAGTGTGCGCTCTTCAATGTGATCGGCTACGCTAATCGTATCAAGCATTTCGGTGGTTGTGTTCATATCATCTTTTGCAAGCGCTGTTGGATTCTCTGTGCAGCATGCGCCCATGTCCAACGCAATGGAACTTCCTGTGCAGCATGCATGCCGATTGCACGCGCCTCGCTCTGGTTATGATACACATGCCGCAGCAGCTCCACGAGATGATCGCTGTCTGGTTCGGCCCAACGGAAGCCAATATAGTAGGGGCAGTGCGGATCGGCAGGGGCCATTGAGCGCACTCGCAATGGGTAGCCAACCCCAGCATGCAAGAACTCGGTCTGGCCGCTCCAGTTTGTCGCAATCACCGGCAGCCCACAGGCCATGGCTTCGAGTATTGGCATGCCCCAGCCTTCGCCGCGGCTTGGTAGCACAAAACAATTGGCACTGCGATACAAACTGCCGAGCTGGCCTGGTTGCAGTTGCCGATTATAGATCAGCGCAATTGGTGGCCCATCGGCTGGCAACCCAAGATCATGGATCTGGCGGGCCACATCAAGGGTGCCATCGTGATTATTGACCCGCAACAGCAGCAGGACATCATCGCGTTTGGTGAATGCGCGTGCATAGGCCTTCAGCAACACATCCGGCCCCTTGCGGGCACCCCATTCAAACACAGAAAGGAAGGTATAGCGGCCTGCAATTGGTTGGCCTGGCACTCCCAGATGAAAGCGCAGAGGATCATAGCCAAGCGGCATCGCCAGCACTGGTTTACGCACCCCAGCATCGATGAATGTTTTGGCACCCCAGGCACTCGGCGTCCAGATCTCGTCCATCGCATTACAGGCCGCAACCCAATTGGGCGGCAGGCCATCGATTTCGAGCATGGTATAGCCGATGTTCGGGCCAGGGTAACTTGTATCGAACAGATCAGCCTGATCATAGGAAACCTGGATGGCATGCTCACGAACTGGCCGATCCATAATGGCACGCAGGCGCGGGTTGCGAATCACTGCGGGAAGGTGCCATGCAATCGGGCGATGCATGATATTGGCACCCAAGTGATCCAGCTGCAACGCCAGTTCTTCTGAGGTGATCGCATATCCAAGTGGAATGCCCCAGCGTGAATGCCAAACAATCTGGAGCGGTGGTGCTTGCACAATCGTCATGGTTCTTTGTGATTCTGTTACATGTGCGAGAGGCGTTGCTCCAGCTCGGCCACCCGCCGCCGCAAATCGCGCTGTTCATCGCGTAGCGCCTGGATCTGCTGTTCGAGCGCAAACACATGCGCTGGCATGTTTGTTGATTCGAGTTGGCCGATCCGAATGCCAAGCAGCCGCTGGCGATCCAGCAGAACATCGATAATGCGCACCAGTGCGCCATGAAACGAACTGACCTGCTGCCATTGCGGTAGGTTCTGCCACCAGGTAACGCGCCGAACAATCTGCTGGAACGCATTGATCGCTGATCCAAGCCCTGGGCGGCTCGAAACAACAATCGCCTGTGAATCAACCATCCAGGTAGCGTGGGCAATTGCCAGATTATCGATCAGGTATGGATCAGCAGCGCCAGCAACCACAGGTTCCTGGAGTGTTGGCGCGATTCCGTGCTGATCCGCTTGTAGGGCCTGATCAACCGCTGCAAGCACCTCAAAAACATCATCACTGCTGGTTTGGATCCAATAGGTTGTCATATGTTTATTGCATCAGGCTGCTACAATGGCAATACCGCCAAGTGATAAAGAAAAGGGAGGATCTTGCTCGGGGGTTGCACCCCCAAACCCCTGCTTTATACATACAACATACAAAGGTAATGATATACGGGCGGATTATACCAGGATTTGTTATGCGATGTGCGCTAACTCGCCTCAGCACGCCTACTCAGCGGCAGTGTGATATGGAAGCGAGCACCAGCACCAGGGGTTGATTCGACCCATAGCCTGCCACCATGTTGGGCGATAATTTCGGCGGCGATATACAGGCCAAGCCCGGAACCGCTGGCAACATAGGCTCCACGCCCTCGATAGAAGCGATCAAAAATATGCGGCACGTCCTCGGCGGCAATCCCAATGCCCTGATCGGCAACAGTGATCAGCACATCCTGTGGCAGCCCGTGGCCATCGGTTGTTTCTGTGGGAATGTCATGAACGTCATGAACGGAGGTGGTCAGTTGCACGGTGATCGTGCCGCCTGTTGGCGAATAGCGGATCGCATTAGAAAGCAGATTATCGAGCACCTGGCGCAGGCGTTGGCCATCGGCGGCAAACTCAACTGCATCCGCGAGCGTCTGGAGAACAATGGTATGCTGTGTTGTCATTCCCTGGACGCTCTCCACTTCCTCCTGGAGCAATGTGATCAGATCGACTGGTGCGATGAACAACCGGAATTTCCCATCATCGACATTATTAATATCCACCATGTCATTGACGAGTTGCAGCGCCTGGGCGGCTTTGGCAACCACAACCGAAAGCGCCTTCTGGCTGTAGGTCGTATCGCCGCGTGCCGATTTGCGAAGCGCCAGGTGGCTCGTGCCAGATATTGCGGTCAGCGCATTTTTGAGATCATGGGCAACAATGCCAATAAAGCTATTGCGGGTATCCTGGTGAATGCGTGCCTGTTCCGTAGATGCAAGCTCATCGGTTAGTTTATCGTGATGCAGGGCATAGCCAAGCCGCACACTAATAAAGGTCAGAAAGCTCAGGTCATCCTCGGTGAATGCATTGGCCTGCGTGCTGGCGATCATCACAACGCCCTGGCTGGCTTGCTCAATACGTAGCGGCACGATCAGCACCGATTGGAGGTTGGCCAGGCTGATCAGCGGCAGTGTAGCAAGCGCCGTTTGATCATTCAGCAATAGTGGTGTGCCATGTTGTAACACCTGCAAGAGTGGGCCGCTGGTGGCAAGTGGAATATGATCAAGCCCATGCGCCTGCTGTAAACGCCCGAGTGGTGTATCACTGCTGCCAAAGGCGATCAGTTCATCGGTTGCGGCGCTATGCAGCAGAATAGTGGCGATCTCGGCACGCATCATGGTACAGAGTTGATCAGTAATCGTCTGCGCTAGCTCCTCGGTTGACTCACTCACCGGAATTGCTGCGATGGTATGCAGCAATCGAATGAGCTGGGTACGCCGTTCTTGGCGCTGCAGAATATCGCGGTTCTCAAGCGCCAGCCCAACTAGATCGGCAAGCACCGCCAGAAATGGCAGCAGATCAGTAATCGATGCCGTGCCAAGTGGGTGATCAGATGATGCGCTCTCTTCCGGTTGCATGCTATCGATCACTGAAAGCACGCCGACAATACTTGTGCCACTACGTACCGGCACTGCGGCGATGGCAAGTATGGCATCCTGCGCCAGTTCATCGCCCCATAGATGGATAGGCGTGAAGCGTGTATCGGCGCTTGGGTTGACAATGGCGATTGGCCGCCCGCGGCGTATCACCCAACCCTCGATGCCACTCGTTGGTGCGATCAGGATCGGCTCAGCCGGACGTTCTGTACTTGCTGCGGCAAGGCGTAGGCGCTGCCCTGCTTCCTCTGCAAGAAACAACCTACTCTGTTGAACCTCGAGTAAATCGCATATGCGCTCCATGATCAGATCAAGCGCTAGCTCAAGCGATTCGCTGCTGGTGATCGCGGCATTGATATGTTCGAATGCATCATCGCTGAATGAGGTTCCAGGGGATCGAGCCATGCATAATTCCTTGCCGCGGATCTGCGGAATCTCGTGATGCTACGAGGTGCAGCATGAGCCAAAAGTATACCACCAATATTGGCAATATTGGGGAGAATGCACTTGAAGGCATATGAGCCTTCCTAACGCCCTGGATCATCGCAGATAGAGTATTATGATTCGTCCGCAGATGACGCAGATTTTACAGATTGTTGGTGCCGATGCGCGCCTGTGGAGGCCAATGCAGTACGGTTTTCGCCAAGCAGTATAAACGGCTGTGTGCGCTCATTCTTTCATTCAACAGGCTTGACTCTTCTTTCGATTGTGATACAACTTGCATATAAAGACTATTTGTTTTCTCGATTGTACGGGCGCGATATATCGCGCCCAAGGCTACATACATGTTAGCAATCAGCGAAGGCTGCTCTATGGATCTCACAGAAGGCAAAAACATGGGCACGAAACCCCGCATCATTATTATTGCTGGCGGCACTGGGTACCTTGGCCGCGCATTGGCGGCATCGTTTGTTGCGTGCGGCGATAGAGTGATGATCCTTACGCGCACCCCGCAACCTGCTCAACAGTCGATCACGTTCTTGCCATGGGATGGGCAATCGCGTGGTGCATGGTGCGATGCACTCAATGGTGCCACAGCCATTATCAATCTTGCTGGTCGCAGTGTGAATTGCCGATATAGCGCAAGCAATCGTCAAGCTATCTATGATTCACGCCTTAACTCAACGCGTATTCTTGGCGAGGCGATTCTTGCCTGTGATCAGCCGCCGCCAGTGTGGTTGAATGCCAGCTCGGCAACGATCTACCGGCATGCCCTTGATCGACCAATGGATGAACTCACTGGCGATCTCGGCACCGGCTTTTCCGTTGATGTGTGTCAGCGCTGGGAAGCAGCCTTTTTTACGAGCCAGACGCCACAGATGCGTAAAGTTGCTCTTCGGGCTGCGATGGTCTTTGGCCCAGGCTCTGGCGGCGTCATGGATGCCTTTCGCAATATGGTACGATGTGGCCTTGGTGGTACGATGGGCAATGGTCAACAATTTGTTAGCTGGATTCATTTGGATGATTTTGTGAGTAGCATTGATTGGCTGATTGAGCACGAAACGATGGAAGGGCCAGTCAATCTTGCTGCTCCCAACCCGCGCACCAATGCAGATTTCATGCAGATTCTGCGCCTCGTCTGCCAACAACCGCTTGGGCTGCCAGCCACACGCTGGATGCTTGAAGTTGGTGCATTCTTCCTCCGCACCGAAACCGAGCTTCTGCTAAAAAGCCGCCGCGTCATCCCAACGCGATTGCTCGAAGCTGGTTTTCAGTTCCGCTACCCGGATTGGTATCACGCTGCCGAGAGCATTATGCAGGCGTAATCTGTATCGCAATGCAATAGAGCAAACGCGGCGGCTCAAGCCGAATATTCCACTGATCGGGATGGGCGGTATTCCGCTTCGCGATGAGATAGAATTGGAACGAGTACTTGCTCCCAAGGAGTAGTGGTATACTCTAAACTGATCGCATGATGCGTAGCGTCTGTACGGATGCGCTGGCATCGAGATTCAGCGTGCGATCAGTAGAGCAATCTGTAATTGAATCAAGGTGTGCTGATGCACGGAGAATATAAAATCCCTGGTGGTAAACTGGTTGTGGTTGATCTCGCGCTGCATAATAATCGGCTCCATCATGTGATGCTGAGTGGCGATTTTTTTCTTGCGCCGGATGAGGCGCTGGAATGGATGACAGCTGCGCTCGAAGGGTTGCCAGCCGATACGCCAGAAGCCCTGTTGACTGAGCATGTTCAAGCGGCAACTGCCACAGCAGAATTATTGGGTATTACACCGGCTGGGGTTGCGATTGCCATTCGGCGGGCACTTAGCGGAGGTGCTGCATGAGTGCTGATCCACAATCACTTCCACAATCCCTCTGGCAGCGCTATGATTGGCAGCTTCTTCGTGATCAGGCAACCATGCCACTGCTGCATATGGCTCTTGATCAAGTGCTGCTTGATGCAGTTGCGGCGGGGCGGCGTCTGCCAACGCTGCGGATCTGGGAATGGGCAGCCAATGCGGTCGTGCTTGGGCGCTTTCAGTCGCTGCGCAATGAAGTCGATCTGGCAGGTACCCGACGCCATGACGTGCAGGTGGTGCGGCGGATCACCGGCGGCGGCGCGATGTTCATTGAGCCAGGCAATACGATTACCTACTCGATCTATGCTCCGGCTGAATTGGTGGCAGGGATGAGCGCCATCGATTCATATGCCTTCTTCGATCAATGGGTGCTTGATGCATTAGCCTCGCTTGGCGTCCAGGCCTGGTATCAGCCAATCAACGATATCACATCGGCAGCCGGGAAGATTGGTGGCGCGGCCCAAACCCGCCGCGCTGGTGCGGTGTTGCATCATGTGACGATGGCCTATGATATTGATAGCGCGAAAATGCTTGAGGTGCTGCGAATTGGCCGCGAAAAGCTGAGCGATAAGGGCACCGCCAGCGCTGCCAAACGGGTTGATCCACTACGCAGCCAGACGGGCCTGGCCCGCGAGGCAATCATCGACCGCATGATCGCAACATTCCGCGAGCAGTATGGCCTGAACGATTCACAGCTATTGCCAGAAGAACAGGCCGCCGCGCAGGATCTGGTTGAGCGTAAGTTTGGCACCGATGCCTGGCTACGCACGTTGCCCTGATAGAGCCGATACCTCATATGGTATTCCTATTTGAGTTGTAAAGGCGCGTAGCGCAAAGCGGGGTTCAGGGCCGGGTACCCTCTGGGTGTCCTGAAAGAAATCCCCCGCCCTTTTTTGCGAATTCGGTAAGATTGCTATAATCGATAGATCGAGCGAGCAAAAGAACAAGGGCAACCACGCATTCTTGTTCCTTTTCCTCTCATTCCTTGTGTTCGTGCTCTCTTGATATCAAGGATCTATTCATGAACGTGCTGATCATCGGCGGTACTGGAACAATAAGCCGTGCGATTGTCCAGGCATTACTCAGGCGTGGACATAGCGTAACACTCTATAATCGCGGTCTGCGAGCAGACCCGCCGCCTGCCGAGGTGCGGGTGATCATTGGTGATCGGCGGGATCGCCCGGCCTTCGAGGCTGCCCTGCAACACGAGTCATTCGATGCAGTGATCGATATGATCTCATACACTGCCGATGATGCTGCTTCGGCGTTGAGCGCGCTACGTGGGCGAGTTGGCCATTTCATTCAGACCTCAACTGTCATGACCTATGGGCCGCCCTTTACAGGGCTGTATCAGGATGAGACGGCGCCATTGTATGGACGCAACGATGGTGGGTATGGTGAGAATAAGGTTGCCGCCGATGAACTATTGATGCGTGCTTTCGTGGAAGAACAGTTCCCGGTGACGATTGTGAAGCCATCGTTCACCTATGGGCCAGGCCATCCACTTTGGCGTCAGACCGATTGGCACACGGATTGGATTGATCGGCTCCGCAAACACAAGCCGCTGTTGGTGGTTGGTGATGGGCTAAACTATTTCCAATTCCTACCCGCCCCGGATGCAGCTGAAGCCTTTGCTGGCCTGCTTGGGCATCCACAGGCATTGGGCAAGATTGTCAATTTGGCCAATCCACAGCCGATCACATGGATCGAATGGCATCAGGCAGGTGCGGCTGCATTGGGTATCGAAGCCGAACTCGTTGGCGCACCAGCAGAACTCTTGATCGCAACCAATCCCGAGCGATACGGCAGCCTGCGGGCCAACTTTGCCCATAGCCAAATATTCCGGAATGCGGAGTTGGAGCGATTATTGCCCGCGTGGCAACCTACAACTGATCGCCACACACATCTTCAGGCAACAATCGAATGGATGGATCGGCATAATCGGGTGGCCAACAGCGATGATGATACGCTGGAAGATCGTATCATTGCGGCATTACGTGAATTGCCAGAACGGGTGCGATTTCAGCCAGCATAACGCACTATCGCTGAGCATGTCGGAGTCACACCCTGCAAGATCTGTTTTTGCTTTCTTGCAGGGCGTGGCTTCAAGCACCTATAGCTACTCCTGCTCCTGGAAGCTTTCGAGCATTGCGCGGCCAATTGGCGCAACCTTGGCAAACTGATCCTCTGGTGCATGGAAAAGCAGCGCATAGGTATATGGCGAGCCTTCATTATGAATGAAGTGTACGAGCGCATGGGTTGGCTGTTGCGATGCGGCGTCGGTATAGGTCCATTCCGCCTCAATATTGCCGTTATCGTCGCTGGTTTCCTTGACGGTCGTGCGCTCAATTGATTCATTGAATTGAATGGCCACATAGGCACCCATCACATCGCCACGGCCAGGCTCCTTGTAGTCGTAGTAGCGTACTACCAGGCTTGCGTTTGCCTCCGAGCTGCGGATCTCCAGCGATTGTTTGGGCAATCCAACGTGATCATCAGCCTGGCGAGCACCAAAATCAGCGACTGTCCAGTCGCTTGGGTGCTCAAGCCGCACCGGGATCTTGGAGGCGCTGGTGAACACAATTGAGCTTGGTGCAGCAGTTGGTTCAACAGTCGGTGCTGGCAGTGGCGTCGATGTTGGTGCAGTGGTTGGCACAGCCGTCGGCGCTGGCAATGGCGTCGATGTCGGTAGGACAAGCTGGCCTTCGGGTAGCTCAACTTCGTTGAGGATGGCACTGATATCGATCAAGATATCATCTGGCGTTCCAACAAATAAACCAACCGATGTGAGGATCATGACTTTTCCGAGGGTTGTGAGCATTGGCATGTACCTGTGAACAAGAGAATAAGTATTCAGAAGTCAGGAGTCAGAATACGAAACCAGGAACCACAGAACTGCGGAACCAAGAACCGTAAAGACGCGAGGCCTCGCGTCTGGAACAATCTGCGTCATCTGCGCAATCTGCGGATAATACGAACCAAGAGCATCTATGCAGAAAAAAGCCTTTCGGCAATCTGTAGATCCTCGGCGGTATCGATCTCATACCAGCACATTCCATCGACGATAATGGCTTTGATTGGGGCAAGTTGTTGGCTAACTATCCGCCCAAACACCTCTTCATAATAGACGTGTAGGCCAACGCTTGCTAGGTGTTCGTGGAGCTGCAGCAGAAAGCATTGGCGGCTAAATGTGCAGCTTAACTTATAAATATTAACTGTTTTATAGTAATGCGCCACCTGTGAAGGAGCAAATTCGTGTTTGGGCACGAAACGCTGCACATAGCCACCCGAATCAAACACAGTCACCTGCCATCCATCCATGGCCGATAGATTGCGACCGCCGCAACGGCTGGGCAGGGTCGTTGGCGCATGCCTGCAGAATAGCGGGATCGACGATCAGATCGCTCTCGATCAATGGCTGTACGGACGCGATCTATCGCGCCCCTGCGGATTGCCGCTATATCTGTATAATAGGCTATTGCGGTAATTACTACTGTTTTATATATTGACGTTCTCTGCCTACTGGGCTACCATAGCACTACATTGCACGTACCAGGAGGCGCATCCATGCTGAACCTGCGAAAACTGATTATCGACCACTTCGTTGATGTGCTGACGATGACATACCGCCGGACATATGGCGACATGGAGCCGGTGTATAGCAGCGTGATTGCTTGGTCGGGGCGGCTGGCGCTCGAAAATATCGCAAATTCGGATGCACTCTATCATGATGTAGAACATACAATCCTGGTGACATCCGTCGGCCAGGCGATTCTTGAAGGAAAACACCTGTGTGAGGGTGGCGTCACGCCGCGTGATTGGATGCATGTAACGATTGCCTTGCTCTGCCATGATATCGGGTATGTTCGGGGTGTCTGCCGACACGATAGTGATGGCGTGATTGCGACGGGCGTTGGTGATGAACTGGTTGCAGTATCCAACAATGGCACCGATGCGGCGCTGGCTCCCTATCATATTGATCGCAGCAAGCTGTTTGTGCAGGAACGCTTTGGGCGCGATATGCTTGAGGGTGCCCAGGTGGATGCGGATCTGATTGCCTCCTATATCGAGATGACGCGCTATCCTGTGCCGAATGACTCAACGCATCAGGATGCACGTGGCTATGCTGGCTTGGTACGCGCTGCCGATTATATTGGGCAGTTGGGCGATCCCGATTATTTGCGGAAGGGTCCGGCACTCTTCTATGAGTTTGAGGAAATTGGCGCAAATAAGAGATATGGCTACCAGGAGCCAGGCGATGTGCGTTCCATGTTTGCCGGGTTCTATTGGGGCGTCGTGAATCCCTATATTCAGGATGCCCTGCGCTACCTACATCAGACACAGGAGGGCAAGGAATGGATCGCCAATGTCTATGCGCTTGTGTTTGCTGCCGAACATAGTATCAGGCGTTGAAATGTGATATTAGGTGTCATACCATGATCGGCTTCAGGATAAGATAGTGCCTGGCTCGATATTATTGCCCGCCAGCGCCCGTTCATAGACATCATAACGCTCGCCCTCGGCCTCATTTGGGTTCACAAACTTATAGAACAATGCATGATCCGGGTGTAGGCCAGCCAGCTTGCGGCGGCTGACGTTGATTGTGCCAGTTGGATCATGCCAGAGTACCTCGCCATCCTGAAGGAGGATATATTCACCAGCGTAGCGCTCAAACAGCTGCGGGTTATCGCGGTAGAAGAGCGCCTGCTCACACATGGTACGCCGCCAGCTGCGGGTCGTCTCTGGTGAATCAGTCATCAGCGCATAGAAACTGCCTGCTGGCTGTGGCGCAACCTCGGATGTATAATCGATCTCGCTCAGGTCAACGGTGCCAAAACCACCCTCTGCTGCCACCAACAGCGGGTTGCGGTCGCGGTGGAATGGTGGCACTGGCCAGTCGGCGCGCGGGTCGTGGCCCATCAGGTGCATCATGGCTGCATCAGTAGCAATCACATGGTCTCCGGCAATCAGCGCATTCACAATGCGGCCATCGGGCGGGCCGTGGGCGCTCCACTCCTGGCCAGCCTGGCCGACAAGCGCATCCACGATGTTAAGTGCTGGGTCAAGAATCCGACCGATATCTGCGAGCATGCCTGGCATACGCACCAGATGATGGTAATAGTGCCGCGGGCGGCCATGCGGCTCACCTGGCATCAGTCCGAACAGGTTCTTGAGGCAGCCAGTCACACCCATGAATGCATGGTTTTTGATCGTTGCCACTGAGACAACCGCATCTGCATCAAGCAGTTCTTCCATCATGGTATAGTGCCCAAACATCAGGCCACCAGCGTGGGTCTGTGCCGTTCGATAGGGCGGCTGTGTGCCATCGACATACCGTACCCCAAACTCGCGCAAGATCGGGGCGATTGTGCATGTATTGGCCAGCGTTTCGCCTTCGTAGATCACATAGAAGCTGACATCAACACAGATAATCTCTGCTGATGTGCGCTCACGTAGCAGGCGCAGCGTCGCACGCACGATGCTGTCGCTCACGAGTTGCTGACGCTGCCCCGCAAGGAGAACAACACTCTGGCTGGCTTTATCCTGGTTGAACTTGATGGCAATGCGCTTGGCATGCCCAAGCCGCGACCAAGCTCGCTCCAATGGGTCGGTGGCACGGCGTAGCGCCTGATATACCTGTTCATCAGTGGCACGGTGGTCACAATCAACGGTGCGAACCTGGTAGGCTGGTGCTGTTGGCATATGTTTTCCTTATCGCGATATGTTGAAACAGATGTGCAGGGACGCGATATATCGCGTCCGTACACGCAGGCTCCCTATTACATAAAGATGGATGAAGTAGCAGGTTGACGATTCAAAATAATGTGAGTTATGATTCCTGCATAATAGTGTACAACATCCCGTATCCCATAGAGGCGCAACATCTTGCGTCTGAAGATATTACCCCTCAGCAGAAAGAAGGTCAAACATGGCACAGAAACGGCGTCGTCAGCGCCATGCCCGGCCCGGCGTTCCACAACCGGAGCAGCCCGTATCACACAACCCACGGCTCACCGAAGCCATCCTGGAAATCGTCGACACACAGCTGCGCGATGGGACGCCGCCGGAGACGATGCAGACGCTTGATCGATTGGTGATGGCTGGCTACACACCTGAAGGAGCGCGGCAGCTGATTGCAAATGTGGTCGTTGCCGAAATCTTTGAGGTTATGGCACGCGGTGA
This sequence comes from Chloroflexales bacterium, assembly GCA_038214135.1. Classification (GTDB taxonomy): domain Bacteria; phylum Chloroflexota; class Chloroflexia; order Chloroflexales; family Roseiflexaceae; genus JANLSE01. The sequence continues at coordinate 26,496 of JBBQSD010000028.1, forward strand.
GCCATACAAGCAGGAACGTTTCATTGCCGCGCTCCATCGGCTGCCGATTCTTCCATGGGAGTGAACCTGAAGAATGACTCCAATCCATTTGCTTATCTGATTTGGTATTCGCGAAGGCCTGTCCGGTCTTGTGCTTGTAGCGTATCACACCACGGACTCTGTAACATTCTGCTGTTGTGTTCGTATCATAGAATAATAGTTCATGCAACAAGTGCGAGTATGCGCAGTCAGGCGATCTGATGATTCGGATCTGAGTGTAGGCCGATTCTATCAGACGTCAAGGGGTAGATGCCATGTCAACCGCACAGGTATTCGATGGCCTGGTGCATATCCAGCTCCCAGATGGATGGTCATTGACAGCACTAGACGGCCAGCCTCCTGAGCAGTTCTACTGCAGCTATGATCTCCCCGATCAGCAGGGCGTGTTTGCACTATTGCTTCAGCCTGCCCCAGGGCAGGGTCCTATCGAGTTGCTCCGGTTTGAACAGAGCATGCAGGCGACTGTCACGATCATACACCAGACAACTGAGGAACTGCGCTATCGCTCGCACCGGCTTGTTCCATCTCATACTGATCAGAATCCGAGTAGCGGGCGTACTGAGCATCGCGAGCAGATCAGTGAAGAACTGATTACCGCCCGATTCTGGATCGGCAGCACGCGCACGCTCCGAGCAAGCTATCGTGTTGTGCTGGATGCACCAGCCAAGCTGATCGCGCTGCTCGATACAACCATTGCGAGCGTTGAGCTACAGGGGGAATTATGAGCCGTGAACGAATTGCACGAGTACTCCCCAAACCCCAGTTACAGAGCGACCAAACCACACCGCATCCTGATGTCGAGCAGCGCTTTGGCACACTGGACATGCAAGCATTGCAGCGAACTGTCGGCAATCAGCAGGCACAACGCACACTGCGGCGCATGCATAGCACAACGATTCAGCGTGTCAGCACACCGCCGACACAGGCCGATCAGGAGGCCGAGGCTGCCCAGACACAGACGCTGCTACAGGCAGCGCATCGCGAGATGCTGAGCCATAGCGACCAGACGGTTCGCAATACTGCAAAACTCTTCCAGAGCAATGGCACCGTCCCGCAACGTATGGCCTATAGCCCGATGACGCTGCGCTCGGATAGCGCTGCGCTGGTTGCTGCTGGCACACTCTCAGCTGCCAGCGCTGCATTCTTCTTCTATGGAAACACGCAGAATAATCAGCATCAATTTGGCCCATTCACCGGAGGCACGATCGACCGAACTGGCGCGTTGGAAACAATTCTTGTGCGTGGTCGCCTGGCAGATGGTACCTGGCAGACCCACGAGCAGATCATTGGTACATTCGTTCACGAGGCGAGTCACCTGCTAGTTGCCTCATATGGACAGCATCCCGGCACTACCACCGATGCATCGAGCTTTGATCGCTATAAGGACGAGTTTCGATCCTATTGGGTCGAACCATATGGCCATGCATGGAACAATGAGAAGGATGGCGATAAGAAGGCGCGTGCGATCCGCACCTTTATGATCGCGAACTACCCGGATCTCCAGACTCCATATAATAACAATGCCGCCTTCAAAGCACAGGTCGATACTCACATGCGGCCGGATGGCTACAACCTGAGTAACAACCCGAACCTCGATTTGCTGTTCACCCTGATTGGTGGTGGCGTTGCAGGCATTGATCTGGCACTCTCGCATATTGTCACACAGATGAACCCGACCGAGCGCGCCGAGGCGAATAATAGCCCCTTGATCAACCAACAGATTACTAAATACAAGGATGCTGATGCCGAGGCACGCGTACATAACGCCTTGCGTTTCCCACAAACCAACGAACTCGCACGTGAGCTCAACCCGGCTAACAGCCCGCGAATGAGTGCGCTGCTTGAGGCGATTGCCCTACGCGATGTCATGCGTATCAAGGAAAGCTTCGTTGCGCTCACATCGGCGGAGCGCGGCGAATTGGTGATGAACGAAGCTGTCATGCTGTTCGTCACCCGCCAGATTCCCGATAAGCGGCTGCGGGCCTGTATGTATGCCATGCTCACGACTGGCAATCTGCGGCAGTTCGTGGCAATGGACAACTTCATTAACGCCTGTATCGATGCGTGGGTAGTGCTGAATGGCGGTGATGAGCAGCCGCCAACAACGACGCCCGATTTCCTACGAACCGCATTGAAGGCCGTTGCGTATGAAGCCCGTCTATCGCTCTACAAGCTGGTCGAAGACGCTCGCCAACAGTATGTGGATGCCCTGCCTGCACCGATCAACCAGCGTGTCCTTGAAGCACTCCGCGAGGGTAACGAGCCGCGCTAGCATGCCTGGAATCCGCAGGCTGATCGGTGCATCGTCCCCTTGCCGCAGGCTAAAGCCTGCGGATGGAGAGGCCGGATATTCGTCAATATCCATCAGCTCGCGGCGTGTCAGCGAACAACGCACACGATCAGCATTCTATATGTCGTGATCAAACGGCGCTACTACCCCAGGCCGATTCACCATACTCATTGGTAGGGTCACTATAAAGGTTGAACCAACATTCGGTGTACTCTCGACGATAATCTGGCCGTCGAGCAGCACACACAATTGTTTACAGAGTGCGAGCCCTAAACCTGTGCCACCATACCGGCGTGTCGTCGAGGTGTCGGCCTGGGTGAATGGCTGAAACAAGCGTTCAACCTGATCTGCACGTATGCCGATACCGGTATCGCTGAGACTAAAGCGCACCCACTGACCGTCTGCACGCTGCTCCTGCTCGACGCGCAGCACAATCGTACCATCCTGTGTGAATTTGGCGGCGTTGCTCATGAGGTTCAGAAGCACCTGCCGTACTTTCATTGCATCGGTTTGCATGATCCCTAATGTGTCGGCAGCCACAAGTGTGAAGCGATTACCATTCTTAGCGAACAGTGGTTTGGTGGTCGACACCACAGTATCGATCAGATCCCGAAGGCTGACGTTATCGATATGCAGCACTGCCTTGCCCGCCTCGATCTTGGAAATATCAAGCACATTATTAATCAGTGTCAGCAAGTGTTGGCCAGATGTCCAAATATGCTCAATATCGCTCGTCAGATCTGTATAGCCAGCCTGACCAACCTGCATCTGCAGCAGTTCCGTAAAGCCGAGAATTGCAGTCAAGGGCGTTCGCAGTTCGTGGCTCATCATCGCCAGAAATGCACTCTTGGACTGATTTGCTTCTTCGGCCAACAGTTTGGCAGTCTGCAATGCCATCTCGGTTTGTTTTCTTATCGTGATATCACGTACGATCAGCAGTGTCATCTCATTGTGTTCATGCTGCAACGGAACGGCGAGGTGTTCGACATTGATGAGTTCACCATGCTGTTGCACAAACTGATCCTCACGCCACTGCTGGGTGTATTGATCATCATTAATAGGTGCGAGGTCAGAAGGATGTGGGGCGAACTGTGTGAGTTGCATACCCACACAGGCATCAAGGGGCACACCGCCAAGGAGTGTCGCGCCGGCAGGATTGCAGAAATGGATCATGGTTCCATCGTGGACGATAATGGGTTCCGGCATCGTATCGACTAAGCGGCGGAAACGCACGTCGCTTGCGTGCAAACGCAAGATAAAACGATCAAGCAGCACTGCGCCGATGGTACTGAGCAGCAGCCCAACGAACAGGAGTGAAAGTCCGAAGTAGCGAATGGCCAACTGCCCACGGCTGAACACATCCCGTGCATCGCTGATCTGCAAGAGGAACGCTGGTTGTCCTGTGATATCATTGTGTACTTCAGCCGTAAGCATCTGCTTGTCGTTGAGCGGATAGACGACGGTTGGCTGTTGGGCGGTGATTCTTGCACGCAACTCTGCAACCAGGGGTGGCAGTGTGCCAGTATCGAGTCGCTGGCTGGTAAGAGTCAAACGAGTGGTTTCTGCCATCTCTGCAATCATCTGCTCATCCAGCTTGCGGCCAAGAATGAGCGTGCCATGGGCTGGCCCAATCGACATACTTGTAAGAATCGGGCGAGCGCTGATCAGCATTGGGCCTTGCGGGAGCATGAGTACGCCTGAATGGGCACTGTTCAGATTTGGAAGATCTAGCAGCATATTGCTTGGAGGTGCCAATATGCCGAGCAGGGCGGGGACGGGTTCGGCCTGGCTAGTGTTGAGATCAAATGCCTTCGCAAAAACCACGGTATGGTTGGTATTGACGAAGATTACCAGGCTCAAGCGATTGGAAGCGAAGGTCTCATCGGAGAGATTGCTTGCGATATACTCCGGTAGTTTGCCAGCAACAAAGGCATAGCTGTCGTCCCAAGCAGCATAGTCATGATTGGTACGGCTGAGAGTCTCGATCTCGTCATCGAGCGCGTTGATGGCGCGCTCCATATCGCGACGAGCACTCTGCTCCTCAAGATCGCGGAAGCTTTGCCGGATCATTGTGGAAGAGGTTGCAAAAACCAGCACAAGCAGGAGCAGGCAAGAGGCGAATACGGTCGTCAATGTCGTTATGCGCGATGAGATAGCAGATGATTGCACCGTGCGCCTCCGTCTCATGATACCGTATATGAAAGCGCTCAATTGTTTGGCTCCAAGTACTCGTACCGATGATTCGGTAGAGGTAAAGTATAGCACTGTGACATCACAGCACTCATATGAGTAAAATCCATAACGCACTATAACCAATATGGAGTGCGCAAGCCATGCTTGCGCGGCAGCATGGTTGCTACTCCATGCAACGCATACAATCAGCAAAAAGGCACCAACCTCTATGATCGAGCCAAACCATCGGCTCATACTTCAACAGATTGATGAGATCCTGCGCCGAAATCCTGTGGTGCATGCACTGCTACTTGTTGGCTCAGTTGCCCGGGCGGCAGCAGATCGCTGGAGCGATCTAGATGTCATCGTCGTCGTTGCCGATGATCAGATGGTTGCCTTCACTCCGGCTACACTGTGGATTACAGCACTCGGCAAGATACTGGCTGTCGAACAGTATCCTGGTGCTGGCCGAGCGACGACGCGAGCATGGCTTACCAGCGGTCGCGTTGATGTGGTTGTGGCGACTGAGAGTTGTTTCGGGCAGGAGGATGACTGGCCATTGTGGAATGGAGTCGTAGTATGCTTCTCGCGCTCACCAATCGTTAATCGGGTTATCGCGCATTCGCAGCAGCGCCCGGCATTGCAATTGCTGATATCAGAAGATTTTGATTCGCTCGCCAACCAGTTCTGGTTTCATTCGCTGATGGCGCTTACCAAAGTTGTCCGCGGCCATACTCAACCAGCTTGGCAACTTCCCAGCACGAGATGGCGCTGATTCCAAGCCCAGCGCTCTCGCTATCCTGAATATTGCTTCAGCTCGCAGCCTGGGAAACTGTGCCTGTACGCGGCGTTCAGCCTCACAAAACAACGCCATGAAATCTGGCTTCTCGATAGTTGCCGGACCGAACAGCACCTCGATCAACACTGCACCATCTGCAGCACCTTCTGCTAGTAGATGCATAATGCGTGCGATAATATACTCGGGATCGGTGTCGAGCACATCAATAGTTGCTCGGTCAAATGTCCGGTTGTCATCAAGGCGCTGCAAGCGCGGCATGCCTGGCGGTGTCGTCGCCAGCAGATCTGCAATCCATGGGCGATGATCGATCAGTGGCTGGCCGTGCTGTTTGGCGAGGATCTGCTCCAATCGGGCAGCAGTCTCCGCATGTATATGGATGTCGGCCTTGGGTAGCGCAGCAATATGCGCTGAAATAGGCACATCTGCAAGTGGTGAGAGCATCAGTTTATTCATGCAGTTGCTCCTGTAACATCTGTTGCAGTTCTGGAAGCAGTGTGTCGATCCACGGTGCCCGACGACCATGCTGGATACTAAACCAAACTTGCCTTGCGTGCGGCCAAAAGGTCAGCTCAAGTGTGCCAGAATTGCGACCCGATTGTATATGCCAATGGATGCAGCCGGGATACTGCTTGAGTGTGCTCTTCATGGTGATGCACAGATTAGCATCAATTAGCACTGCTTCTATCGTCTCTGTTACCATTGCTGTGGATGCACGGCTGGGCAGTACGATGGGATACATTATCATGCGCTGCTCCCATACGCCGCTATACCATTATTCATCATGCTCGGCCACAATCCGTGCCATATCAACCAGGCTCGTTTTCCCGGCCATCCATGCCTGTACAATCGGTCGTTGATCAAAAATATGCTGCTGAATGATGACACGCCACAGGCTGAATCCACGTGGCTCTGGGTTCGTCCTGCCTTTGCCGCAGGCTTCAGCCTGCGGATGAAAGGGCCCTCATCAGGCTTCCCGATGATTTCCTCGATCTTCATCACGCTGTGGTGTGCAGGCGAGCCACACAGAGAGATCATACCGGCACTTGCTCCCCATCGTGCTCACGATACTGCGAGACCGTCCCAACTGGTGTTACACCGCCAAGCTTCAAACACCAAGCGCACCATTATGGCGAAACACTCAAGGCTGCGGGAGGCGCTATAGTGGACGAATGTCGCAACGCATACTGGCTCGTATATGGGTATCGCGCCAACGCATCGTGCGATTCAATTCTCGGGAATCGCTATCGACCAGATTGTGAATGGTAAAATTGTACCAATGTGGATCGAAAGCGATCTAATTGGGCTCCTCCAGCAACTTGGACGCGACCCGGAGCAGCCGCTCAATGAATCATAGTAATGCTGCTCGCTGATATTCCTCGACGCGATCAAGCCACTCGTTGATCAGGACATGGAATACGCGTTCCTGTTCGATTCCCAGTGCATGACCAGCGCGATCCAAAATGGCAAGAGTGGCCCGTGGATAGTGTTCGATAATACTCAGGGCATCGCGATAGCCAACATGCGCGTCCTGTCGCCCCGCCACAATCAGCGTCGGCTTCGCAAAGATGTGTGATGGATGATCGAGATCGAATGCAAACGTGAATTGTTTAAGTGGCAGGCCCTCACCATGCTGGCGCGCTGCTAGCACGACATTGCAATATCAACTCACGATCTTGTGATCCTGAACCACCGCCAAACCTTCGACCCGTTGTGCATCATCGGGCGATAACTGCTGCATCGCGGCTGCGTCACGGCTGATGGCCGTAGGGAATGGTGCGCCAGTTTCTTCCTGGTAACTCAGCCATGGCACAAGCAGGCACAAACCATCAACCTGGTTCGGTATGCGATACGTGACACCGCGGGCAAGATAGCCCCCAACCGAGAGGCCAAGCACGGTACAGGATTGCGCTGGAGCAATCTGCGCGATAAACTCACAAACGACATCCAACACCTGATCAATCGTGGTAATCCCTCCAGCCGGTGTTAATCCAGTTCCTGGCAAGTCAAAATAGATTCGCTGCCACCCTGGGCGTGATGACAGAACTGGTTCTAACCAACTCATAATGATCTGGTGATCGCTGGGGATACCGGAGATTACAACAAGCGGCTTACCTGTTCCAAATGTTTCGTAGTTGACTGCAAGATGTGCAAGTTGACACTTCATTCCACAGCCTTTTGGGATGAGAGGAAATGGCAGGCTTATGTCATGTCTTCAAAGAGCGTATTCACAATACATGTGAAACCGGGGAGAATGGTGGGTGCCACAAGAATATTATCTTGACCATACGTTTGGGCAAGACCATCCGGTGTATGGGCGACCACTTCATGTGTTCGAGGGTAGACAACCCATACGACAGGAGTTCCAGCGGCTAAATAATCGCGTATTTTCTCGCGCACGTCTTCAGCCGTTTCATTTGGTGATACGACCTCAACCACAAGATCGGGATAAATCATCCAAAAGCCCTCTGGAATGCCCGTCGATGGAATTCGCTCAGCACGGATGAAAAAGACATCTGGGCCACGGATCGTATCGGGGTTGCGTGAGAGCAGAAAGCCAGATTCGACGCCAACACAACCCTGCGAGTCAGTCCGTGCCCAGAGCCGCAACAGCATACTGAGCATCGCCGCAATGAGGCCATGACGTCCACCAGGAGGCATGGTTTCATAGACCTCTCCACGCACTAGGGCACGCTGCATGCCATTCTCGGGAAGTTGCCAATAATCGTGTGCGGTGAGAAGTTGGTGTTCAACTGTTGACATGCACAAACTCCTCCTGAGAATGAGCCATCATCGAATCATTATGTATTCATGCTATCATAGCCAATGGCTGAATGCAATTGAGCACTGTGTCTCTGAACACTCGTATGCGATCCAACTATGATTGAGAACGTTCAGGCTGTGTATGCTGGTGCCATTAGACTGTGCATATACCAACAGCACCGCCTGATCAACGAACAGCACCCCCTGATTGGATTGCATGACCTACATGATCGAAGAACAGCACCGCCTGATCGAAGAACAGCACCGCCTGATCGAAGAACAGCACCCACAGGATCAAAGAACAGCACTCTCTGATCAAAGAACAGCGCTCTCTGATCAAAGAACAGCGCTCTCTGATCAAAGAACAGCGCTCTCTGATCGAAGAACAGCACTCTCTGATCGAAGAACAGCACCCCCTGATCGAAGAACAGCACCCCCTGATCGAAGAACAGCACCCCCTGATCGAAGAACAGTATCGGCTATTGTGGGAATTGACGGTGCTGCTGCAAAAGGTTATAAATTGGTAATGACGCTGGATACAATAGCATGTGTGCCGTCTATGCACTGTGCATCTTATCCAGCGGCACAAACGAAAGGAACAGTATCCTATGCCAACCGCAGTTCCATCCCGAGTACTCGCCACAGATCGTGAGACGCTGGTAGGACTCAAGACATTGAACGACTACCAGCCCGTGAAGCCAGCATTCAGCGTCGAAGTGCTCGTCACGCTGGAGCAACAGGTACTCAGCGCCCGTGAGACCCGACTACGCGCCTGGAAACAGTACGAAGCGGCCTATGCCGCGGAAGTAGCGCTCGGGAAACAGTTTCACAACGACATTGTCGGCGCACGGCGTGTAGTGAAGGCGCAATATGATGGCGACGCGCAGGCGATTCAGGCGGTGGGGTTGACACGCGCTTCGGACCGCAAACGGCCGCGGCGTGTTGTGGCCCAAGAGGCGAAGTAACGGAAACCGCCTGGCGTTGTGCAGATCACGCACGGCGGGCAGCAAACGGCGCACTCTACCACTGGTGGAGTACGCCGTTCGTGATCTATTGCACTTGAGAAGCCCTAGTATAATGAGGTGATGCACCAAGTCCAGTCCAATTACAGAATTGGCTCAAGAGCCTTGCCCCTTGCTCTAACATGAGATACACTGCCGGTGTCTAACAGCGCCGGTTCTTTGTTGAGAGAGTTTTGCATGAGCTTGTCACTTCATTCCGCAATTGCAACATTTGGTGCCAGTGCTAAAGCAAAACTAACGAACACTGCCGCTGTAGGCGAACCAGAAGATCAGCTTCGCGCCCCACTTGAACATCTGATTTTGGATCTTGCAGAACTATGTGGATTTCCTCGTAATGTCATCACCGCTGTTGGTGAGTCGGCGCTGGCTGAGTTAAAGACACGGCCAGACTATGCGATTACGGTGCAACATGCACTTGTTGGCTTTCTTGAGGTCAAAGCACCAGGGAAGGGAGCCGACCCGCGTCGGTTCAAAGATCGACATGATAAGAAACAGTGGGAAAAGCTCCAATCGCTGCCAAATCTTATATATACAGATGGAAATGAATTTAGCTTATGGCAGGGCGGTGAACTGGTAGGATCAGTTGCACGGCTCATTGGTGGTATAGAAACGTCTGGTAAGAACCTTGATGCCCCGCCTAGCTTATTGAGCATTTTTGAGAGTTTCTTGAGTTGGCAACCTATCGCTCCACGTGATCCACAACAGTTAGCTCAAATCAGCGCAAGGCTATGTCGGCTTTTGCGAGAGGAAGTTACCGAACAGTTGGCTATAGGCAGCCCCGCGTTGACTGCGCTTGCAGCCGACTGGCGTAAGTTGCTTTTTCCTAACGCAACCGATGCTGAATTTGCGGATGGGTATGCCCAAGCAGTAACGTTTGGCTTGCTTATGGCTCGGGCACGAGAAATTCAACTGAGCTTGGGCTTGGATCGAGTTGCCCGGCAGCTTGGTCAAACAAATTCGCTTATTGGCTCTGCACTTCGCCTTCTTACTGATGAAGCAGAGAGCCAAGCCACACTGCAAACGTCGCTCGGCACGTTGGTTCGTGTACTTGATGCTGTCGACTGGTTGACAATCAGCAAGGGGCATCCCGATGCTTGGTTGTACTTCTACGAAAATTTTCTTGGCGTGTACGACAATGAGCTTCGAAAACAAACTGGTTCATATTACACACCGGCCCAAGTCGTTGAAGCAATGGTTCGGCTCGTTGATGAGGCACTCCGTAGCCCTCACCGTTTTAATCTCCAAGCTGGGCTTGCATCGCCCCAGGTCACTGTTGCAGATCCGGCAGTCGGAACAGGCACATTTCTCCTGGGTGTATTGAGCCGAATTGCCACGACTATTGAAGCAGATGAAGGCCCCGGCGCGGTGCCAGGGGCGATCAGTGCTGCAATCCGCCGCCTGATTGGGTTTGAACTTCAACTGGGGCCATTCGCAGTGGCACAGTTGCGTCTTCTTGCTGAACTTACAGAACGCATCGGATCTGCCCCGACGACGCCTCTACGTATGAATGAGGGCTGCTATCGCGTCCTGCTGATCGGGCGGCAGTTTATGGACTTCTGCAAGAGCCTGTTCAAGCAAGGCAGTCATCGTTGTATCTCCGATATGGAACAGTTGATGTAGACTACCTGTATTATACCGTAGAATAGTGCATTCTTGAAGAAAGTGAACGTTATGTATGGTGTTCGTCATCTGCATCATCTGCGGGTATACTCAACCCTGAGTAGTGAAGAGTATATGTGTATATTTCTAGTGGAGGCAACCCATGAACATACATGAATCCTTCCCGCATGTTAAAGTTGCGGTGATCCAGGCTGCTCCAGTGCTATTCAATCGTGAGGCCAGCATTGAAAAGGCATGTCGCCTCACTCTTGAAGCCGCCGCACAGGGCGCGAAGGTTATTCTTTTCCCCGAGGCCTTTGTTCCAGCCTACCCACGCGGGTTATCATTTGGCACTGTTGTTGGTAGCCGTAGCCAACAGGGGCGGCTTACCTGGCAAACATATTGGGCCAATGCTGTTGATATTCCTAGCCCAGCGACTGCGGCATTAGGGGCGGCGGCTCATGCAGCGCATGTCTATCTGGCTATTGGCGTCATTGAACGCGATAGTGAGTTTAGTGGGGGCACACTCTATTGCACGATACTGTATTTTGGCCCAGATGGGCAGCTTATCGGTAAGCATCGTAAACTCAAGCCAACCGCTGCCGAGCGCCTCATCTGGGGTGAAGGCGATGGTAGCACATTGACGGTGCTTGATACGGAGTTTGGCAAGATAGGCGGGTTGATCTGTTGGGAGAACTATATGCCATTGGCGCGAATGGCGATGTATGGCAAAGGTGTTGAACTGTACTTGGCCCCTACCGCCGATTCCCGTGATAGCTGGCAATCTACACTACGACACATCGCCTGTGAGGGTCGTTGCTTTGTTCTGGGCGCAAACCAGTTTGTGACTAAATCCATGTATCCGGCTGATCTTGTTGGGCTGGATGAGTTAGCGAACCAACCAGAAATCATGTGTCGCGGAGGCAGTGTGATCATCTCGCCACTTGGCGAGGTTCTTGCAGGCCCACTCTATGATCAGGAAGGTACGCTATGTGCCGATCTCGATCTTGCTCAAATCGCGCAGAGTAAATTCGATTTTGATGTGACCGGCCATTATGCCCGCCCTGATGTATTTCAACTGATGATTAACGAGCAACCATTACAACCAGTGATCTATCGAACAAAGAATGAGTCGTAGTTATGAGGACATATCACCTTGATTGATCACGATAACCTGGAAGAGTTTGCCGACGCGATCAACTACGATATGGAGGATTCCAGCGATACTGGTGTCGCATTCTATGCTGCGCTAGCACAGGAAGTCGGTGGCCCAGTGCTGGAGATTGCCTGTGGCACCGGGCGTGTCGCTATTCCAATTGCCAAGCTGGGTCTGTCAGTCACTGGTGTCGACATTGTCCCTGGTATGCTCGACCAAGCACGCCGTAAATCTGCTGATCTGCCTGTAACATGGGTACAAGCCGATGCGCGCACATTTGATCTTGGCGAACACTATCGCTTCATATTTCTGACAGGCAACGCATTTCAGGCTTTTGTCACAAATATGGAACAAGCAGCCGTGTTACAGCGCGTACACGCACATCTCCATGATGATGGCTTGTTTGCCTTCGAGACACGTAATCCACTGTTTAGCCGCCCACACAATCGCGAAAGACGCATTTTCGCCCTCGTCACTGATGAAAACGAAGAAGTGTGGCCGCCGTTCATCAATGTCAATGGGCGCGAGGTACGCATATCGCGAATGCAGGTCTACGACCATGTCAACCAGATTCTCCATCTAAAATCCTATAAACGCTGGTATGCAGGCGAGCAAGAACACACCATTATTGCTCGTACCGCATTGCGCTATACCTTTCCGCAGGAGCTTGCAGCTCTACTGCACTACAATGGGTTTGAACTTGTACAGCAGTATGGGGATTGGAACAAGGAGCAACTCACGGCAGAGAGCCCAAGCATCATTGTGGTCTGCCGAAAGTGTAGGATGTAGGCGATACAATCTGTTCCAGTGCAGCCCGTAGTTCCTGCTGAAGTGCAGCTGCGTGTGTTAGCCAGATGGTATGGGCTGCGCCATGGATTTCTACATACCGTGCGTTTGGAATCAATTCTGCCAGTTGCTGGGTTGGCCAGTTGGGTCGAATATCCTCGCTGGCATTGATGAAGATACACGGCACACGCAGATCGGCAAGCTCACGAAACAGTGTTGGCCGTTGAATGTAGCTGCGCCAACTCGCATTCCCCAAGCGGTTGGCCTGTGGGTCGGCTCGAAATACTTTTCCGCCCAAATTCTCTCCAATGCTCTGAAGGCGCTCGTGGTAGGTCTCGCTCCACGAGCGATCATTGACGACATTGCCGCCTGCGATGCCAATGATGCCAATGGTGTGCTCTGGATGGCGCAGTGCATAGGCGAGCGCCAGGTTTGGGCCATGGCTATGCCCAAGTATCAGCCAACGCTCGTGGCCATATGCCGCACGAATAGCCTCAGCATCCGCAAGAAATGTGTCGAGATTATAGTGCCCATCCCAATCGGATCGGCCACAGCCGCGTGGCTCAAAGCGAATTCCATGGCAGCGATCATCGATCAGGCGAGCAACCGGCTCCAGATAATCATCGCAGCCAGGCCCGCCATTGAAAAATACCACCGGGATGCCAACACCACTCACTGTTGACCAGAGGCGTGCCCCGTTGCAATCCACAAAGCGATTAGATGGATTGGCTTTGGCGAAGGTATTCTCACTCATTTAATCTCCTGGTAATCTTCATAACGCTGTACAGGCCGCTATAGCAACGACAACCCCAACAACAGCCCCAACAGTCTGTGTGGATGAGATTCCACAGGAGACGGCTGGCCCATACCTTGCCGATGGCTCGAATGCATCCAACCAAGCACTGAATGTCCTGAACTGCTCTGGTATTGTACGCAGCGATATTCGTACCAGTCTCAGCACTGCGAATGTCGCGTTGGGCGTACCACTAACAATCGAATTGACGTTGGTAAACACGAACAACAATTGTTCGCTCCTTTCAGGATACGCGGTGTATCTGTGGCATTGCGACCGTCTATGCAACGAATGGCTATTCTGCCAGTGTACAGAATATGGCTCAGATCAGTTTGAGCACCGATAATGTGTTTAGCGATGGTACGAACCAGCAAATGGCAACCGTGACGGGTGATGTGACGAATGGTTATACCGCGCAGCTTACGATTGGTATTGCGCTTTAAGCGCCCAGTTATATGCGGTTCAGGTAGAGACGCCTCGGTGAGGCGTCTTTCGATTCGATGAGGCATCCCCTAGATTTGTGGTATGGATGCGTTCATGATATTGTACGTAGTATCTTTGTTTGTCTGGCAATCTGCTTCGTTGCCTGCACAGAAAGAACGCCCATGCAAACGCAAACGCCTCCCCTGCATATAGAAGCCACTGCCGACAACCTGCGCGAACTGGTAACCAATGGCCAATTGACCCAGGCCGCATTGGAACGGGCACTCATTCTGATTGGGCACATTCCTTCGACACATCGGTGGCGTGCGTTTCTGAATGTTGCCCTGATGGTGTTGGGTTCTGTGTTTACATTAAGTGGGGTTGTGTTCTTCTTTGCCTATAACTGGTCAGCCCTGCCACCATTCTTCAAGTTCGGCCTGATTGTCGTTATCACTGCTGGTCTGATACGATTTCTCTTCAGTGGCATATTTGGCGATAGCTGGGCCTTCGGGGCATTCTGCTTTGGGGCAGCCATCATCGCACAGATAACCGTTGCGTTTCATTGGCTGCGCAATGCCGCCAATTCACGGGAGTATCAACGATGACACATCCTACCTTCATGCTCCGATCTGTGATTGAACAACTTACCACCGAAGGACATCTGTCGGAAGATCAGCAAACACAGATACTCTCCAGCGCAGTTTTTAGCATAGCAGAAGAATCGACGCCCTGGTATATGCAGGCATTGGTTGCGATTGGTGCCTGGCTCGCAGCAATCTGTTTTCTGGCGGCAGTTCTGCTCTCATTTGTTTTCACCATAAGTAGCCTTGGTGCTACAGCATTCAATGCGATCATTCTCATCCTGGGTGTTGTGATCACCCTGGCTGGGATTGGATTACGCCGTGCTACGACTGAATCAATATTTATGATCAACCTAACCCTGGCGCTGAGCCTGCTTGGGCAGATACTTACTCTTGGTGGAATCTGGCTGATGACCGAGCGCATCCCATTAACGGCCCTGGCCACGATTGGCATACAAATCGCCAATTCGTCTACCCAGATCGGCTGCAACGCTTCCTGAGTGCCCTGGCGATCTGCGGCGCTGTTCTGGTACTGATCGGTGATTGGCAACAACTAAACGCCATTCACCCATTGCTATGGGTATTGGCGTTTGGCACGGTTGTGTTCTGGGAACGAGAATCATGTATTGCAACAACCGGACATGCGGATCTGCTCTGGCCAATTGGTTATGCGCTTCCAACTGCATTATTGGTAATCCTTGGGTTCTCACTCATGCAGCAACCAAATGTGTGGATTATCGACTGGATGATTTCGACGCTGGGAATACTCGTTGTTCTGCTTGGCTGGGAATATGCCATTCTCTCACGCTATGGCGTGCAAGCCAAACGCTTGCTTGTTGCTGGTGTGTTGCTCGGAACTACCCTTGTTCTGCTCCCAACCCTGCCAGCGCCAGGGATTGCAGCAGCCATTCTGGTTCTTCTGACAGGATTTCGGCGTGGAAATCGCATCCTTATGGGTATCGCAATCGCAGCACTTGTGGTGTTTGTGATCGCCTTTTACTATTATCTGGCACTCACGCTATTCTGGAAATCCCTGATATTATTGAGTAGCGGAATTGCCTGTTTCGGGCTGCGTGTATTGTTCGTGCGCATGATCTGGAAAGCGGAGGCCGCCCAATGATCAAGCTGCGCTATGGGATAGTGTGGGCAGTTGTGCTGGTTATTCTGCTTGTGATGAATGGCCTGATCTATGGGAAAGAGCTGCTGCTCACAAATGGGCAGGTTGTTTTCCTCGATCTAGCACCGCGCGATCCTCGTTCACTCATTCAGGGTGATTATATGGCGCTGAACTATGCGATTACACGCAATGTGAGCGGACCATTGTGGTTTGATGAAGATGCCTACTTGGCGCTGAAATTGGATTCTGCCTATATCGCTATCGCAGCTCGGCCAGCTACGCTGCAAACAGTGCTAGCTCCCGATGAGGTGCTGATCGCCTATCGCATGCGCGGGGGTAATCTGTATCTGGGAGCCGAATTATTCTTTTTCCAGGAAGGTCAGGCAAGCGCATATACTGGTGCTCGGTATGCAGAGTTGCGGGTTGGATCAGCGGGCGAGAGTGTGCTGGTTGGGCTACGCGGCCCACAGCTTGAAGCGCTTGCGCCGGTATCAAATGTGCTGCCATGGTGGGAGCGGTAATGATCATGCACCGTTCGTTGGCTCCCACAACCGTCTATCTGATCATGCGAGGCATCAATTCTTTCGCGTTTGCGTTGGTTCTCACCTATGAACTCGCCTATCATACGGTGGTGGTTGGCCTGACGCCATTTCAACTTGTGCTGGCTGGTGTCGTTCTGGAGAGCATGACCTTTCTGTTTGAAATACCAACCGGCCTGATTGCCGATCTGTACAGCCGTCGGTTCTCGGTGATCCTTGGCATTCTGCTGACGGGCTGTGGGTTTCTGATCGAAACACTGGCTCCCGTGTTTGCCGCCGTTCTGATCGCGCAGATTGTGTGGGGCATCGGATTTACCTTCTATAGTGGTGCGGAAGCTGCCTGGATCAGCGATGAGATTGGAACAGAGCGAGCACATGCCGTGTTCCTGCAGGCCACACAGATCGGCCAGCTACCGGCAATTGTTGGGACATTGCTTGGTGCAGCACTCTCCCAGATCAGTATTTCGTTTCCCGTTATTCTTGGTGCGATCCTGTTCGTGCTGCTTGGCGGAGGTTTATGCCTGATCATGCCCGAAGCTGGGTTTCGGCCAATGGCCCGTGATCAGCAACACACCAGAGCACACCTTCTGCAACCACTACTTGCGAGCGTGCGCTTGGTGCGCATTCACCCAATTTTGTGGATGATTCTGCTGCTTGGCATTATTATTGGCATGTGTCTCGGTGGATTCGACCGTTTATACACGCCGCATCTGCTCTACAATGTAAAGTTGCCGCAGATCGGGGATATCACACCGGTTGCGTGGCTCGGGATACTCAATGGCGCTGTAACAATTGGTTCGTTGATTGGAACAGAGATTGTGCGGCGAAACTACCGAACAAGCGATCAACGGGTGATGATGCAGCTATTGATGGTATTGTATAGTGGAATGATCATTGGTAGCTTTGTTTTTGCACTGACTGGTATGTTCATTCTGGCTATTATTGGGTTCTGCCTCACGCAATCACTGCGGAACATTAGCCGCCCACTGCTGTTGATCTGGGTTAATCAGAATGCCCCGCAACAAAGCCGTGCAACGGTGATTTCGATGTATTGGCAGTCCAACGCATTCGGGCAGATCATTGGCAGCCCGCTGCTTGGCTGGGTTGGCACGGTGGCATCGCTGCCATTGGCACTCGCTATCGGCACGGGTGTCTATACCGCAACATTGCCACTCTTACTATTTGCTAGAAATCGTTGGAACCGTGCTGAGCAAAACAACCCAAACTGATCCGCACGATGAGCATGATATGCGTCAGCAGCGCTGGCGTGGTCGCGATGCAATGCGCTGCGTCCTTACGGATGCGTATCAGCGAGATCCGCATCCGTCTCTGCCAGCCATGGATGCACAACGGCCAGTGTTTCCCGCCGCTTCCAGAGATAGCCGATGTACACCATGGCAGCGTCAGTGAGGTTCTGCTGTGCGGCAGCCAGAATTGCACCGAGATACGGCGGATCGCCCGGCTGATCCCATGCGATCTTGTCGGCAACAAAGACGGCCATGTCAAGCGGGCTGGCATTGGCGCGCAGTGTCGTGTGGCAGCCAATTGCGCTCAGAATACTGGGATTCGTGACGCCAAAGACATCCCCAGCAATATCGGCACGTAGGTCGCCAGTTGGGGTGAAGCAATCATAGTAGATCGTGAGTGCAGGGTGCATCAGAATCTCCCAGGTTATCACGGATGTCATTATTATCGTGTACCTGGCATTGTATATTGAATCCGCAGGCTTCAGCCTGCGGGGCATGGTGGATGCAAACCATACCCCGTGAACATGGAACGATTCGTCAGCCTGCGGGACATGAGATAAACCCTACCCGATTTATTGCCGTCGTTTACGGTGCTTGAATAAGCCCGATCAGGTTGCCATCTGTGTCTTTTACCAATGCAATCAGCTTCCCATCACCAACATCCTGGGCTGCTTGATGGATGTGGGCTCCAGCATCAAGGAGCAGTTGCAGGCTTTGCTGAATGTCGCTGACGTGATAGTAGCCAACCGGCCCTGTCATTCCTTTGTTGTGGCCATATGGATCTAGGCCTATGTCCTGGCCCTCAACCCGAAAGCCAACATAATAGGCCGCATCTATATACGGCTCAACCCCCAACAGCGCGCCATAGAGTGCCTTCGCCAGAGCGAGATCCCGAACGGGATAGATGATTGTTTTGATGCCTTCGGTCATGAGAGAAACTCCTTCTTCTTGTATACTACTCTGCTTTGTGCTGCCATCGCGATACGTGCCCACCCGATGCTGCCCAGCCGATCTCCTTGTCACATCAGCTGAGTTTCGCTCGTCACTCCTATGACGGAACACGATCAGGGAATGTGACCGATATGGGTTGCTGCTCACGACTATAATGGAATGCGATCAAATGCGATCAGAGGATGTGATGATGGACGAGCACGACACACTGGCCGAACGATTCGAGGTCAACCGAAATCATTTGCGGGCGGTCGCCTATCGGATGCTCGGCTCGCTCAGCGAGGCGGATGATGCTATCCAGGAAGCCTGGCTGCGGCTCAGCCGTTCTGACACAAGCAGCATCGAGAATCTAGGCGGATGGCTGACGACGGTTATCGCACGGGTGTGCCTGGATATATTGCGCTCACGAACATCACGGCGCGAAGAACCATTAGGCGTGTATGTGCCCGATCCGATTGTGAGCCGTGCCGAAGGGATCGACCCAGAGCATGAAGCACTCCTAGCCGACTCGGTTGGCCTTGCGCTGCTGGTAGTACTGGAAACGCTTGCTCCTGCTGAACGGCTGGCGTTTGTACTGCATGATGTGTTTGCGATACCCTTCGATCAGATCGCACCGATTGTGGGCCGATCCCCAACCGCAGCACGGCAACTTGCCAGCCGGGCACGCCGCCGGATCCAGGGAGCGGATGTGCTCCCCGATGCCGATCTCACCAAGCAACGAGAGGTTGTTGATGCGTTCCTGGCGGCCTCACGCAGCGGTAACTTCAACGCACTGCTTGCAGTACTCGATCCAGATGTTGTGCTGCGACTCGACCGTGGCGCTGTTCCTGCTGGTGCATCGCGGGTGGTTCGTGGGGCTGAGGCGGTGGTCGAACAGGGGTTCAGCTTCTCGGGAGCTGGCTGGCAAGTGCAACCAACACTCGTGAATGGCAGCGCGGGAATTGTCGTGACGCGACAAGGACGACCGTTTTCGGTGCTTGGCTTCACCATCAGGCGCGGAAAGATCGTTGCAATCGATATTCTGGCTGACCTTGTACGCCTTAGCCAGCTTGATTTCGCGTTTCTCAATGATTGATAGCTATATTCCAAGGAAGGAACACATGATCAGTTGGAAAGATCTTGAAAATGCGCAGCCGGAGCTGGCAGCTTTTGGAGTTGAACGCTTTGAACAATTCGGTGTTGCCTATCTTGCCACGGTTCGTGCCGATGGTTCGCCTCGTGTTCATCCAGTAACGCCGATTGTTGGGCAAGGGCACCTGTTTCTGTTTATGGAACCGACATCACCAAAAGGCCATGATTTGCGCCGCGATGGACGTTACGCCCTGCATTGCTCGGTCAGCAGCACAAGCGGAGCAAGCGGCGAGTTCTTCATTTCCGGGCATGCCACCTTTATTGATGATCCAGCAATACGAAGGCTCGCAGTCGAGCTTTCTACATATACGCCAGCTGATCGCTATATCCTCTTTGAGTTGGAGGTTGAACGCGCTGCATCCACGATCTACACAGATGAATCACCAGTGCGCCAACAATGGAAGGCTGTGCGAGAGTGACATATTCGTCATTGATGGCCAACAACCGAAACCAACCAGCGTTATCGTAGCGTTATAGCTATGCGTGAACACGGGACTCGATCAAATGGATTGGGAAACGCGTGCGATAGGCGGCAGCAGCTTCGGGACGCAGCGGGCTGCATCCGTACGGGGCTATGGCGGCATGTGCTCAAGCTGCGCGATCAGCCGTTTCGGCGCAACGGCACGGTAGCTCTCGGCGATCCATGGCTGTAGCATTGCCAGCGGCGGCGGCTCATCTGCATCGAAGCGGAACGAGACCCAACCAGCCTTGCCGAGCCCATAGCCCGTCGGCTTTGTGAATGGCATCGATAGCACATCTGCGCCGCTTACCGGCAGCTTGACACTGAAGTTCAGCGCCGGGTCGCGCAAATCGCCATCGAGAAAGACAAAGACCTTCTTATTGACCTTGACAACTACTTGGCCCCACGGGTATTCCTCATATGCGCCGGGGAAAGTCAACGCATAGGCACGCAACTGGGCGCGGATGTCTGGCACTTCTTCTGGATGCGGTACAGTTACTTCTATATCATCGCTCATAGGGGAGTATCCTCGCTGATTACTTCATCAGGCACTGCTATTGTACATCGAAATCGGGAGTCCACGCGATTGCAGATTATGCAATTGCAGATTGCATGTGCATTTCATTGAGCAGATGTGCTTATCATTGGCCTCATCTGCGTCATCTGTACAATCTGTGAATAATACAGGCAGATTATCATCACTAGCAGGAGTATTCATGCCGCGTTTCCGCCGCGCACCGAACTACACAATCACCCGACACATTTCTGAACAGTTGCTGCTGCGAGCATTTGCCTCGCGATGGCTGGCCACATTTCACTATCAGCGTGGCTGGCATCCGCCTGTACGAATATGGGAAGAACAGATTCATCTCCCAGAAGCAGTTATCTGCCCGCCATTACGGGTTGTGTTCGCATCCGATTTTCATGCCGGACCGATGACCCATCCGGCGGTGCTGGTTGCGGCATGCCAGGCTATCGCGGATCTTAGGCCAGATCTGCTGTTGCTCGGCGGCGACTATGTTTCCTGGGATCAGCGTTTCATTAGCGAGCTTGCCCCACTGCTTGGTGCGATCCCGGCACCGCTTGGGCGCTACGCAGTGCTGGGCAATCACGATGTATGGGCTGATGATCTGCCGATCCAGCGATCATTGCAGCAACATGGCATTTCGGTGCTGATCAATAGCGAGGTTATTCTGCCGCCACCATATCAATCAATTCAGATCTATGGCATGGATGATCCAACGGCGGGCCAACCACAATCGCCGGATACGTTGGTTGCCACGGATGCGTTTCGCATTGCACTTATCCATTCACCAGAGGGGTTGGCGGTGCTGCGCCCGCAGCACTATCATCTGGCGATTGCCGGTCACACCCATGGAGGGCAGGTTGCGCTGCCAGGTGGCTACCCGATCCGGCTGACGCCTGGGAGCCTGAGTCAGCGTTATGCTGCTGGGCGCTATCGTGTAGAAGGAACCGATCGCACAATTCTTGTCAGCCGTGGGGTTGGGTATGGCGATCTGACGCTGCGCTGGAATGCGCCTGCGGATGTTCTGCTGGCGACGATGAAATGCTCCTGATCCAGAATCGTCAGCGCTACTGGCTGCACATTCTCATAGCCGATCAGCACATAGTTCGTTTTCACACATTGCCCTCCTTTTCTGTAAGCGGGTGCATCTGGTGATTCTCTCGATTCGAAAGCCAACAATACGCCACAGCCGAAACACACCGGGTGTGACGGATTCTTCTGCATGCGCTGGTGCAACGACCAATCATGGCCGGTGGGGCGGTTCGTGAACCGCCCTCCATGTCCGGCTATGGCGCCCATGGTGGGCGTTTCGAGAACCGCCCCACCCCCATCGCCATGCCAACGCTGCCGCAATGCAGAACATTCCGTTACACCCAAACACACCGATGAGCGACGCAAACCTATACGAATATGCTACACTCGAATTTAGGAAACTGTAAACAATAAACCTGTATGTATGCATGATTCGCCGTCGAGCATCATCAGTAGTCTATAATGGCGAGGTAGCCACGTGGCTGTAGCCCGTGGCGTGTAGGTGCATCCTACCCAATTTATTCGTAAAGATCCATCAACCCGTGGCGTGCAGGCGCAAGATCAGGAGTGATGTATATCGAGTACTCGCGTTATGACACTCAATACGAACGGTGCGGTCTATCCAGAAACAGGGCCACGCAGTTGGGCACAACGTGCGCCGCTCACTGTCGGCCTTATTCAACAGTGTGCCCCGGACATAATTGGCTTTCAGGAGGTCAACCAGGGCAATCTCACTACTTTTGCCGAGCAACTCCCTGCATACCAGCATGTTGTTGGCAATGCATATGGCGATAATCCGCCCGCAGAATATACCTCAATCTTCTGGAAGGCAGCGCGCTTTACGGCAATTGATTCTGGCGAGTTCTGGTTGAGTCAGACACCGACTCTGCCCTCATGTGATTGGAATGTTCCCTATCCGATGGGCGCTACCTGGGTGCGGCTTCAGGACAGAACCGACGGCCAGCATGTCCTGATCGTTAATACCCATTTTGAGGATGGCTCGGATGGCGAACTATCACGGGTGGAAGGCAGTAAGCTCATTGTCGCCCAGATTGCACACCTCGCTCCCGATTTCCCCAGCATCATAACTGGTGATTTTAACTGTAACCCTGTCTCAGCAGCCTACAATCATTTCATGACAGCAGGATTCGTCGATACCTATCATGCCGCTGGTCATTCTGATGGCACCGATTCGACCTTTCATGGTTTTGTTGGCGAACAGTACAATCCAATCGAATGGGGCGGAGTTGGACCCTTCTGGCGGATCGACTGGATTCTCGCCCGCAGTGGAACACAGCCCAGCCAGATTCGGTCGTGTCGAATCATCCGCGATGCACAACCACCAATCTATCCAAGCGATCACTATCCGGTTCTTGCGGAGATCGAGCTGAATCATTGACAAAGAGGAATGCTATAGCAGACCTATGTGCTTCATTGGTGCCATTGTCATTCTCCTTCTCCTGCATTCATCGCAGTCAGGTATTCCGCAAGCCGCCCCAGTGTTTGCGTTCCGCCCTTGATCGCGCCAAAGGCAATCGTTGCATCGCGTTGTGCCGCCGTGGCAAACAGTGAGTGCATCGTGATCTGCGTCTTGTCGCCATGCGCTTCGAAGGTGATCGTTACATGAAATGAATCTGGATCGTTATCGATATCGCTACTATGGGTGTATACCAAGCGTTCTGGTTGCACCACATCGTGATACACAATTCGATTATCGTAATCGGTGCCGTCAGGCCCGTGCATGATGTAACGCCAAACGCCGCCTGGTCGCACATCCATCTCGTATGTCTGATTGCGAAAGCCATTTGGCCCCCACCATTGATCAACATGCCTGGCATCTGTCCATGCTTGCCACACCAGGTCACGCGGAGCAGCAAAGACGCGTGTTAATACAATCTGCCGATCTGCCTCAAACGCTGCGCCTGCCTCGGCAAAGCCCGTTGAGGCCGCCATGCCAAGCAAAAGCCCATTATGTTGTGCGGTCATCATTCTTCTCCTGCTTTTGTAAGTCGTTGAGATAGCCTGCGCTACGATAACTGTGCGACGCAATGCCGGGTTATGCAGCACAGCAGAGGGATGGGCACATGGACGCCAGTTCAGCACGAAACGCTGCCAGAAGCACACGCCGCCATATGCTTCAAGGGGCGGGAACAACGCTTGCAGCGCTTGGATCGATGACGGTATTTGGAACAGGGATCACACAGGCAAACAGTACAGAAAGCAGGGAACGCATGTCCGATCATCCAGAGAACGTAATGCCGACGATCATTCTTTTTCATGGGGCCTGGGCCGATGGGAGCGGCTGGGCAAGATCATTAATTCACTTCAAGATCATGGCTATACAGTGTTGGCTCCAGCAGTGGGCCTTGGCTCGCTTAGTGGCGATATTGCTGCAGCGAGGAAGTTTATCAGCGATGTCCCAGGGCCAAAATTGTTGGTTGGCCATTCCTATGGTGGGGCAGTGATCACAGGTGCTGCAACCGATCTGCCAAATGTGACCGGCCTTGTCTATCTGGCAGCGTTTGCACTCGATCAGGGTGAGAGCCTGCTCGGGCTGAACAATCAGTTTGGTCAGCAGTATGGCCCGGCATTAGCTGGCCAGTTTCTGCGCCCAGATGGCCCATTCGAGAACCCGCAGACGCTGGTGTATCTGGATCGGGCCAACTTTGGGCAAGCCTTCGTGCAGGATATCGACCCAGAGCGTGCGGCGGTGTTGGCCGCAACCCAACGCCCAATCGCAGTTGCCGCCTTTGGCGAACCGCTCTCTGGCATCCCAGCATGGCGTCAGGTGCGCTCGTGGTATCAGGTTTCGACACAGGATCGGGTGATTCAGCCAGATGGTGAGCGCTGGATGGCGCAACGCAGTGGTGCTGAGGTGATCGAACTCGACACAAGCCATGCCTCGCTGATTGCACGGCCACAGGCGATTGCGAAGTTGATCAAGCGAGCAGCACGCGCCTAAATCACCCTCACATGCTATCATGATGCGGGCTGTAGAGCTGCAAGATTTTGCGGCTCTACAGCCCGCATTGCGCATTGATTGATGGATAAATTGATTGATGGATAAAAGGTAAGTAATGCCTGAGCCAACAACATATCAGAAGCATGGATGGCTTGAGCGAGTTGATCCGGAATGTCGTGATTTTGTTGCGACGGTAGAGGAGTTGCTTGAGCGTCGGCGTAGTGAGCGGGCGCGTGGCATAGCAATAGAGCGCTGGCAACATAACCAATGGGGCCCGCGCAGTTGGCATCGCACCGAACTAGAAGATATGATCTATAGCAGCTACAAACAGATGCGCCAGGGTCGGATTACGCGCCCTCCACGCCGTGAAATTGTGATGGAGATTGCCGACTATTTGGATTGCACGCTTGCTGAGCGCAACCGGTTGCTGCTTGCCGCCCATGCCGCACCGATCTCGCCATATATGACAGGCGAGCGCCTTGCTGAATTGCTGCCAGTGGTGATCAGCGTGGCCCAGCAGCTCAATATCCCGGCGATGGTGATCAACCGCGATTGGCGTGTCCACTACCAGAACGCATATATGCTCGAATCGTTTGCGATCACCCCCGAGCAATTGGCCGCCATTCAACCCGAGCAGCGCAATGTACTGCACCTGTTGTTTGATCCAGCGCTGCCGCTCCAGCCCAATCTGATCGGCTTTCACGATTCCTGGGAGCGTATGGCCCGCCAGACGATCTATGCCTTCAAGGTGGCCAATCTGCTGTGCGAACGTGAGCTATGGTATACCGAGTTGGTGGATCGACTGATGCAACTGCCAACCTTCGAACAACATTGGCGGACGGTACAGATTGATGCGGGTTTCGATAATGATCCAAGTGCGCTTCTGCAAAGCCCGGCGGTGACAGTTGATGTTGCACTTTCCAGGCCACAACCAGGGGCAAACCACGTTCGGCTACGCCCATTGGTCATTTCGGTTGGCTACTTCCAATTCGACTTCCCGTTGGTACTGGCCTTTCTGCCAACCGACGAACAGACTCCACTCTCCTCACGCAATCTCTAACGGCGAATATAATTCCAATACAGTATAATAATAGGAGGGGATGAATACGAGGTCACGATGACCCAGGATGGTATCGGCCGATTGCTGCAGATTCAGTTGCTGGGTGGCTTCCAGATCAGCATTGGTGATCGTCTGAATATCGCAACAGAGCTACGGTTGCGTGCCGCACGGCAGATGATCAAGCTGCTGGCTTTGGCCCCAAACTACCAGCTTCATCGCGAACAGATTTTGGCGATCCTCTGGCCAGAGCAAGAGCAACGGGCAGCGGTTAATAGCCTGAATCAGGCACTCTCGATTGCACGTCGCACGCTGGCAATTCCCAGTGAGTCTGCTGCACACATACTTACGCTGCGCGACCAGATTCTGTGTTTGGGAGACCCGGATCTGGTGTGGGTTGATGCCATCGCATTTGGAAAAGCCGTGCGCGCTGTACTTCAGAACAAGGATGCCGATACCGGCCTGGTTGCTCTGGATCTCTACCAGGGCGATCTGCTGCCAAATGATCCATACGATGCCTGGCTGGATACACACCGCGCTATGCTGCATCAGTCGTTCCGCGCCCTGGTATTGGCGCTTGGCGAGTGGGTGAAAGATCGGCCTGCTGCGGAGCGGGTGATCACAGCAATCCAGCAAGCACTCGCAAACGACCCAACCGATGAAGAGCTGCATCGTGCATTAATGCGCCTGTATGCTACCGTTGGTACACGCCAGCAGGCGCTTCGCCAGTATGAACAGCTCACCCGTGCCATACGCAATGAACTGCAACTTGAACCCGATCCACTGAGCCAGGAATTGTATCGAGAGTTGTTGACTGGCCAGTTCGCAGCAACAACGCTGCCGATTTCGCCTCGTATTGCCTTATTTGCGCCACGCCATAATCTGCCAAATGATTTCATACGCTTTGTTGGTCGCGCTCGTGAGGTTGCCGAGGTTCGGCAGCTTCTCACCAAAACGCGATTACTGACGATTGCTGGTGCTGGTGGGAGCGGAAAGACACGCCTGGCCGTGGAGGTCGCTCGTGGCGAGCTAGAATCCTATGCAGATGGCGTCTGGTTAGTTGAGTTTGCCGCCCTTACCAATCCAGAACTGCTCGTCATAACAACTGCTTCCGCACTCGGTCTACGCGAGACGCAGGGGATTCCTATTGCAGATCAGCTCCTTAGCTACTTGGCGAATCGGCGGCTGTTGCTGCTCTTCGATAATTGTGAGCATGTGATCGATGCCTGTGCGCACCTGGCCGAAATGCTCCTTCGTCACTGTATTGGCCTTCGCATTCTGGCCACGAGCCGCGAGCCATTGCATGTCGGTGCTGAGATGACATGGCTGATTCCGGCGCTCTCGCTTCCCAATCCACATCAGCCCACACCCACACTCGCTGAGGTTCTGCGGTATGAGGCATTCCAGCTTTTTGTTGATCGGGCGATGGCGGCTCAGGCGCAGTTTACCCTGCGGGAACAGGATATACCAGCGCTTGTGCAGATCGGTGTGCGTCTTGATGGCCTGCCACTTGCCATCGAGTTGGCTGCCTCGCGTGTGCCGACCCTCACACTTGACCAGATTGCTGTGCGCCTTGACGACCGCTTTCGTCTGTTGAGGAGCGGCAGCCGTACTGCGCTTACCCGCCAGCAAACTCTGCGTGCCGCAATCGATTGGAGCTATGATCTGCTCAATGAACAGGAGCGGCGGATCTTCCGACGCCTGGTGGTCTTTTCCGGCGGATGGGAACTCGAAGCAGCCGAGGCGATCTGTGCGGGGGATGGATTGGAAACTGCTGATGTGTTGCCACTGCTGGCTCAATTGGTCGATAAATCGCTGATTGTTGTGCGCGATACAAGTGCTGGGCGTCGCTATGATCTACTGGAAAGCATACGCGAGTATGGGCTGGAGCAACTGCGGGCTGCTCAGGAAGTGGATGAACTATCTCATCGCCATCAGGCATGGTATCTGCAACTTGCCGAATTGGGCGAGTCGCAACTCACCGGCCCGCATCAGGTTTCTTGGTTGCATCGGCTCGCGGCAGAGCACGATAATTTCCGCATGGCACTGCAGTGGGCCAAAACAGCAACTCGCGAGGATGTCCCCTGGCTGCGTTTGGCCTATCGGCTGTACTGGTTCTGGTATCTGCACAGCGCAGTCGCTGAGGGTCGGGCCATCTTTGAGCGTGCGCTCGCCCAGACGAACGCCAATGACACGAGTTGGGTGCGTGGTATTGCCCTGTTTGGCTCTGGTTCGATGGCACTCTACCAGGACGAACTGGATACTGCACGTTCGCGGCTTGATGCAAGCCTGCCATTATTGCGTGCAAGTGACGATCTGTTTAGCCAGGCGCTGGCCCCGTTCATGGCAGGCACTGTGGCAGTCAATCAGGGCGATTATTCGGCGGCGTTGGATCTGCTAGAAGAGAGTCTGCCGCATTTCGAGGCACTCGGCCATCGGCAGGGAGTAGCGACATGTCTGCTGCATCTTGGCGATGTAGCACTTGGATGTGATGATCCAGACAAGGCCGAGATGTATTATCGGCGTTGCCTCGCCATCCATCGCGCCGATACAAGCAGCATCTGGGGCATGGCACAGGCACTCAATAATCTTGGTGAAGTTGCTCGTTATCGTGGCGATCTTGCTGCTGCGGCCAACTCCTATCAGGAGGCGTTGGGCCTCTTCCGGCAACTTGCCACCAGAGCAGATGTGGCCCGCACGCTGCATAACAATGCGGCACTGGCACTCGCCAAGGGCGATACAGTCGGCGCTGGTTCAGGCTTCCGTGAGAGCGTGGAGCTGTTTCGCGCCTGGGGCAACTGCCGAGGTATCGTCGAGTGTATTGCAGGGTTCGCACAGCTGCGGCTCATGCTGGCAACCGATACCACAGACTGGGAGTGTGTGGCTACGATCCTGGGCTTCGTCGCGGCCTACTTTACCAGGATGGGTGCGGCAATGTGGCCCCCGGATCGCAAAGCCTTCGTTCGCGCAATCGCAGTACTTGCGGAACATCTGAATGATGATCTGCATACTGCCGCGTGGGCGTGTGGCCAGAATATGACGCTAGAGCAGGCTCTTGCGATGGCATATAGCTGCGATACTCCAGAATGGCGCGAAAATAAGATGATAATAAGCCCATAGATATGATTGCTATATGATGCGCCTCCTATTATCAGCTGGTATCAGTTATTGTATGCAGCACAAGGACTACCAGCATGAGCCACAAAGATCTGAATCCCGTCAACCCGAACAACCCCAAGCGCATTGCCATCGTGATCTCCAACCCTGGTGTTTCAACAACACTCGGCACTCCCGTTGGTTTCTGGTGGGCCGAACTCACCCATCCCTACTTCCATTTCACCGAGGTTGGCTATGAAGTCGAGATCTTCAGCCCCAATGGCGGGACGTGTTTGCCATCTGATGCAATGAGCGACCCGGAGGATGTGAGCCAATGGCAGGCAGAAGATGTGATCAGCCGTGGTTATAAGCACGATCCAGCATTTGTTCAGCTGATCGAGAACACCGCCTCAGTCGATGCGATCACACTTGATCGTTATGCTGCAATCGTCGTCGCTGGTGGCCAGGGGCCAATGTTCACATTCGAGCAGGCCACAAACCTGCATCACAAGTTTGTGGAATTCTATGAGGC
>JBBQSD010000029.1:0-54526 GCA_038214135.1 Chloroflexales bacterium
TCTTGTTTGGGGCGGGTGGGGGCGTCCCCCCCCCCGCCCTCGATGATAGTCTATTCTGAGCTGGGTGGGCGGTTCGCGAACCGCCCGTACATCCTCGCATTATTGCTGGGATGGAATACAACCGTCGGCAAACAAGGAGCAAGTGATGCTCAGCGAGCGAGCGCAGCGATCAATCGAGGCAATCCAGGAAGATGAACGATTGCGTGGCGATCTTGAGGATTCCGCCGCAATTGCGCTGGTTGAATGGGCCAGTGCGCTTGCTACAACCATTGCCAATGACCCAAACCGCAGTGATAGTGAGGTCGATGCTGCCGTACAGTCAATCCGCAAGGCAGCCCGCAGCGCCAGCCGCAGTGGCACGAATGATCCGCAGCAGGTTGTTGCAGCAGCGAAAGCACTCACACACCAGTATGCCGATATTCTAGCGCCGACCGCAGCCGTCAGCAATCAGCCGTCAGCCGTCAGTAGTGTTGAAACACCAGAGCAATCAAATCAGCCACATGCTTCTGGGCTGCATACGAATGAACCAGCAACTCCTGAGGCCGCGCCAGCACAGCAGGGGCTTGTTCGTTCGTTGCTGGAACGATTAACCAACCCAGAACCAGAGAGCCCATGACGCGTCGTAGAAAAAAACAGAACACTGGCATTCTGGCATGGCTTGCCCGTGCCGCAATATTCCTGATCATGCTTGTGATTGCAGCAATTGCGTTCACTGTTGATCAGGTCAAACCCACATCCGATACCCAGAACAGCCCGCCAACCCTAAGGCCAACCAGCACAGGGCGTACGGCTACATCGGCTGGGCTGATCAAAATCTACTTTACCACCCCCGATCTTGTGTACCCAGATAAGCGCGATCAGCGCAATGCATCTCCGCTCGAACAGGCAGTCATTGCAGATATCGCCGCAGCAAAGCGCAGCATTGATGTGGCGGTATTCGATTTTGACCTCAATGAGCTTGGCGAGGCACTGATTGCAGCAAAGCAGCGCGGCGTTACGGTTCGCATGGTGATCGACAGCGAGAACCTGGCGGCACCGGAAGTCTCAGAAATAACTGGACGACTGAGCAATGCTGGCGTAC
This sequence comes from Chloroflexales bacterium, assembly GCA_038214135.1. GTDB lineage: Bacteria > Chloroflexota > Chloroflexia > Chloroflexales > Roseiflexaceae > JANLSE01. The sequence continues at coordinate 1,082 of JBBQSD010000029.1, forward strand.
CAATCACCTTTGATGATCGCTCGGCATTCATGCACAACAAATTTCTGGTGATCGACAGCCAGATTGCATGGATGGGTTCGTGGAACATGACCGAGAATGATACGTTTCGCAATAATAATAATATGTTGCGGCTGCGCAGCCAACTTGCTGCTCGTTCATTCCAGGAAGAATTCAATCAAATGTTTGATGGTATCTTTGGGCCAAAGAAAGCAATTCACCAGCGTCCAGAGATCATTCTTGATCAGACGCCGATACGCATCTATTTTTCACCTGAAGACGGTGTAGCGAAGTATATCCTGGCAGAACTACAGCAAGCAAAGAAAAGCATTCGATTTATGGCATTTTCATTCACTGCTGATCCAATTGCACAAGCAATGATTGAACAAGCCAAGGCGGGCCTAACTGTTCAGGGTGTGTTTGAGCGCCAGAATGCATCGGGGACAGGAGCCACATTCGCGGAACTACAGAGCGGTGGGGTTGATGTATTGGAAGATGGCAGTTGCTATATTCTTCATCACAAAACGATCATCATCGATGATCGTATCGTCATCACCGGTTCGTATAACTTCACAAATAATGCTGAGCGTAGTAACGACGAATCGCTTGTTATTATTTCCGATCCAGAAGTTGCCAGCATCTATCAGGCAGAATTTGAGCGAATCCATACACAGGCAACATCGCCATTACGCTGCCAATAATACCGGATTCGCATAGATTCAGAAATCAGAGGTTAGAAACACAGCACTAACCTCTGGCTTCTTAGTAGTTATACTGCTGTTGCCTTCTTTGGGCGGCCCTTCTTCTTTGGTGCCGATGGTTCTGGAGTAGAAACTGCAACAACTGGCGCAGGAGTAGGTTCTGATGCCGATTTCGGCTTCCGACCCGGCTTGGATGTACTAATAGAGGACGATTCGACCTGTGTTACAGCAGCTGGTGCCGAAGCAGCAACAGTGGAAATTGGGGCATCTACGACACGAAAACGAAGATGTGTACCTTTTGTACGGCGAAATTCAAGAGCCACATTCTGCCGGTTTGCTGCTGCTTTCAGGCGGTTTCGTACCGTTAGGCGCTTTTCTTCGGGGGCCAATTCTGCAACACCATAATCGCCAATTGCATACTCACCTAGAATCGTGTCATATTCTACTTCAATCAGCTTGCGAAGCCCTTTGGTCGGGTTATCCAATGCCTTGACTTCATCCAGAGACAGCTTTCGAATGATTGGCATAGCACACCTCAAATAGTATAAACTAAAGATTACTGTTATATATCATATACCAAGTGTTCGATATCCGCAAGAGTCATCTTCATCATTGCTCTACACAGTATACATATACATCCAACAGAACAGCCCTGTTGATAGCAATTAACTACCCATAGCAGAACTTATATACACACACGATTCTGGGTATGATAGCGCATTCAGTGAACCCGAAGTCACTCGTATCTGTACTGCACCAAATGATGACTCTGTGTACAAACGATAGGTGCAAATGGTCTGTTATAATACTGTTCATCATTGAGTTTATCTTCTTTGCGGGCGAGCAATAGATCAAGGGAGCATGGCAATGCAACCAGCGACAGATACATTCCAAGCACGCCGACGGCTCCTCCGCCAGCAAATACTCGAACTTGCACTCATTGGCGCTAGCCAACCGCTGGATATTCTTTCGCGACAAATCGATGCTCTGCTCGAAGATGTGTTAGATGAGACGATAATTAGCCTGCCTGCGTTGGCGCTGACATCTGATCGAGACGAGGATGAGCGCGTTGTCGTAACGGGCATGGGCGTGCTTACGCCACTTGGTATCGGGCTCGAAAGCTTCTGGAATGGCCTTGCGGAGGGGCGCAGCGGCATTACGTCGATCAGCCTATGCGATCCCGGCGATTCGCCGAGCCGGATTGCAGGCGAGGTTCCTGGCTTCGATCCGCGCGCCTATCTGGAGGCCAAGGAAGCCCGCCGCATGTCGCGTGCGAGCCAATTTGCCATTGCTGCGGCACAGATGGCTATCGCCGATGCACGGCTCACAATTGATGATAGCAATCGAGCCGAGATTGGCGTATTACTTGGGAATGGTTCGACAGCACCACCCGATACTGAGGCGGCCATGCGAACCATGATCGAGCGTGGATTTTCGCGGGTCAGCCCGTTCTATATCACCAGTGCATTGCCGAATATGCCAGCCTGCCAGGTGGCGATCCAATATGGCCTACATGGCTATAATACGACAATAGCAACCGCCTGCGCTGCCAGTTCACAGGCGATTGGCGAGGCTGCCGAGGTCATCCGCCGTGGCCATGCAACCGTGATGCTGGCCGGTGGTACGGAAGCCCCGATCTGCCAACTGACGCTGGCCAGTTTTTCTGCCTTGCGAGCGCTCTCGACGCGCAATGATGAACCGCAGCGCGCCTCACGGCCCTTCGATGCCAACCGTGATGGGTTTGTGTTGGGTGAGGGCGCAGGAATCCTTGTACTCGAACGGCTCTCGCACGCACGGCGACGCGGTGCAACGATCTATGCCGAAATCATTGGCTACGCCTCAGCATGCGATGCCCATCACGTTACGGCACCGCACCCAAATGGCGATGGCGCTGCACGAGCCATGGCATTAGCGCTCCATTATGCCCATATTGGCCCACAGCAGGTCGATTATATCAATGCCCATGCAACCAGCACATTAGTTGGCGATATCGCCGAAACAAATGCGATTCGGCAGGTTTTTGGTGAATATGCCTATAGTGTGCCAATCAGTTCGACAAAATCGATGATTGGGCACCTGACGAGTGCAGCGGGCGCGGTTGAGGCAGCAGCAACGATTCTGGCATTGCAGAATAATCTCATCCCACCAACGATCAATCTTGATCGGCCAGATCCACAGTGCGATCTCGATTATGTGCCGGGCAAAGCGCGTTCTGCCGACCTACGGATCGCAATGTCGAATTCATTTGGATTTGGTGGCGTGAATGGTGTGCTGATCTTCCAGAAGCCACAGGGGGTGTAGAGGTTCATGCGGCAAGCGGCAACAATCCACGCACACGCGACAGAACCATGTCGAAATCAAATGGTTTGTCTACGCAATCCGTGCAACCAATCGACTGAACACGCCAGCGGGGCACGAGTGTCGTAAACACGGTTGTTCCCAGAACTGGTGTATGCGCAAGCGGGGCGTGTGTTCGCAATTGGCGAACCGTCTCCCAACCGGGTTGGCCAGGCAACGAAAGATTGGCCAGAATGAGATCAGGCTGCACCTGCATCGCTCTGGCTAATGCATCCGGCCCTGGTAGTACCTCAAACACATCATAGCCAGTCGCCCGCAGCAGGCGGCTGAGGATGTCGCGGTGTTCGGCAGCATCATCAATAATCAGAATAGTCTGGAGCGCCATCTGGTTCCTCGGCAATCTAATCGGCGGGTGCTCCTATTAGATTAAATGCCACAGAGCACCAGATCGTTACGAGCTTTCTCGGCGAATTCTCCCCAATGGCGAAACGCGCGAAATCGGACGTGGGCGCGCTGGATGCAAAAGCGGAAATCGATCACCAAGCCGATAGAGTTGAGCCGAAGCACCTATCGAACTCATCCGCCCGATCAGCTCATCGGCGCGGACGCCAGCAGCGGCGATCAATACGACTTGTGCGCCTCCAGAGCGGCTAGATTGCCATCCAGCCAGATCGCCAACCCATGCCCCACCCAGATCTGTTGTCACCAATAACAGGGCTGCACCAGCGCTACGGGCGATTGGTGAGCCTGGCCCACGGGCCATAAGCCTGCCAGGTGGGATAGTACCAGTGGCCTGTGCATCAACGAGTGCTCCTAGTATTCTCCATAATTGCCGCGGCCCCTGGCTTGGCGTAACCACCCGCTGCTGGCCATCATTGGCGATCAAGCCAACCGATTGACCAACCGATAATGCCTGTGCGGCCAATGAGCATGCCATGACAACAGCAAGCTCCAGGAGTGTATCCGGCCCTTGTTGGTGCGGATCATCTGTGACGACCGACGATTGGCCATAGGACTGTTGTTCTTGTGGAGCATTTGCGAGCTGTGATCCATCTTGTTCCGTTTGCAGTGGCAGAACTGGAAACGAGCCAGTATAGAGATCAAGGGCGATCCAGAGTGCGCCAGCCCGTTCCTGATCGAATTCTTTGACCATGAGTTGGTCAGTTCGTGCAACAGTTGGCCAATGAATACGGCTTGGCAGATCGCCGGGAACGTATTCGCGTAACCCGCCAACACTTGGCGTGGCCATCTGTTGCAGCAGATCAGCGCGGGCCAATCCACCGCTCTGGCCACGGGGCGGGATGAGGTTTGGCACGCGCACAAGCGTCGGGTAGACAACAATCTGGCGTGGTTCGCCCTGACGCCATTCTGCGCCGAATATTCCTAGTGGATCAGCCAGACGTGCCGTTAATGGGCCGAGCGCATAGACACCACGGCGAGTGCAGTTGGCTATTGTAATCCAACGCTGGGTTTCGCCAGGGCCAGCCGCCGCAACACGCCGAGCACTATACCCAGGGACAGTCGATACATCATAGATTTCCAGCCACACAATCGGCAGGCGTGCCGGATTCTCTAACTCCCATTGTTCCTCAAGCTGATCACCAACCTCGGCCCAGGCACTTTTGAGCGTTCGCTGCAGACGGATGCTACGAGTCAGCATCCAGACCCATAGATAGCATGCGCCAATGATCATGAACCAAGCATAGGCCAGAAAAAACAACCAGCGATAGGGAAACAATAGGGCGAGTATCAGCACGATTGGGCCAGGCACAAGCGCCCAGGGCTGGCGCAAATGAACTCGCCCATGCAGCGTTAGCCGATCACGCCAGCGCTGGAGGAAGCTCTGTAGCGCAGCAGTGTTCATGAGCGATTGCCATCGAGCAGAGCTAGTGCAGCAGCACTGCTTGGAACAACCGTATACAACCGCCGATAGCGGGCATCGGTGAAACGTAATTCAAAGATCCGCTCGAATTGTTGCAGCAATGGATCGAAATAGCCATCGGTATTCACAATAATAATTGGTTTGTCGTGATAGCCAAGTTGACGCAGTGTCATGATCTCGATCAATTCTTCGAGTGTGCCAAAACCACCAGCCAGGGCAATAAAGGCATCCGCCCGATCATCCATGATCTGTTTGCGTTCCCGTAGTGTGGTGGTGACAATCAGTTCATCGGATTTGAGATACCCAACTTCTCGATCAAGCAACCCCTGAGGAATAATGCCGATCACATGGCCATCTGCCGCATGGACAGCCTCTGCAACAGCGCCCATCAATCCAACGCTGCCACCGCCATAGACGAGCGGCCAGCCACGCTGTGCGATTCCCTCGCCAAGGGCACGAGCATCCGCAAAAAAAGCCGCTGGAACCAGTTCACTTGATGCACAATAGACGCAGATGTTCATGAATGCTCCTCACTCAGACAAGCCCAGTACCTTGGCCATATTGATCCGTTGGAGCTTCCCAGTTGCGCCACGCGGAAGTTCGGCAAGAATATGGAATGCTTTTGGTACTTTAAATTCAGCCAGGAGCGCAGCACAATAATCGCGCAGTTCGCGCTCACTTACCTCGCTTACATTGGAACGCAACACAACGGCAGCATGCACCTCTTCGCCAAGGCTTTTATGCGGAACAGCGAAGGCCAGCGCCTCGGCAACGGCAGGGTGGCGCAGCAGCACATCATCAATTTCGAGCGGCGAAATCTTCTCGCCGCCACGATTGATCAATTCCTTGAGCCGGCCCGTCAGCATCAGATAACCATCGCTATCGATCACTCCTTGATCGCCTGTACGAAACCAGCCATTGACAAACGCTGTTGCATTCGCCTCTGGGTTATGTTCATAACCATCGACAACATTTGGCCCACGAACGACGACCTCGCCCTTGCTACCCTGGGGGAGCAACTGTCCTGTTTCGTCCATGATTGCGGCCTGCACCCCAAACCCATAGCCAACCGAGCCGGCTTTATGGGCAGCCGGTGGCAGCGGATTGGATGTCATCTGATGGCTGGCTTCGGTCATGCCATATGACTCAAGCACCGGTGCGCCAAATGCGGATTCGAGCCGTTCCATCACCACTGGCGGCAGCGGCGCACTGCTCGAACGGATAAACCGAAAGCGATTGGCGCGAATGATCTCCTGGTTGCGATCCGCTCGTGCTAACAGCATCTGGTGCATGGTTGGCACGGCGGAATACCATGTTGGGCGAAATTCCTGAACCCAGCCCCAGAATTTGAGTGCATCAAACCCGCTCGGGCAGACAACCGTACCACCAGAGGCCAGCGTGCTCAACAATGATGCGACAATTCCGTGGATGTGAAATAGCGGCATCACACACAGCGCCGTGTCGTTCTGCGTGAGTTGGTAGGTCTGGCCAATATTGAGAGCTGAAGCAACCAGATTCCGATGGCGGATCGGCACCCGTTTTGGGCGGCTGGTGGTTCCGCTGGTGTGCAAGATCATGGCAATATCATCGGCTTGCGCAAATGCTACCGGGCGGGCAGCGCGTGTACCGCGAACCAGGTTTAGCGTTAGCGTGCCATCCGGGTTGGGCAGCGCGTCGATCTGCAGCATATGTGGTGCTATTGCCGCATAGGCAGCCTCGACAGTTCCTGGCATGGCGATCAAGGCAGCGGCGTGGGTATCCTCATAGTAGAACGCAAACTCATCTGGTTTGTATTTCGGATTCAGCGGTGCTGCTGTTGCACAGGATGCGGCGGCCAGAAAGCTGATCACCATCTCGGGGCCATTCGCCATTGCAATGGCAATTCGATCACCACGCCCAAGGCCAAAGCCGTGCAACTGCTCGGCCAATGCAACGACATTGTTGTGCAACTGTTGGTAGGTAAGGCCTGGGCGATCTGGCGCAACAAGTGCGGGATGATCAGCGCTGCCACGCCCAAGCAGATCCAGAATTGCAGCGTTTAATGCAGGTGATGCAGGCGCAGATGTTGCTTGCTGATTCAATGTCCTTGTTCCTTGTACAAACATATGCCGCTGACATTATACTCCCAATGGGAGGTTCCCTTCTTCGCGGTTACGCGCCCGCGCCCTCGTCCAGGAACCGTTCGTTTCGCTGCGCGTTGGTTGTTTGCGGAGCTACGCGCCCTGGACTACAAGGGATGTTGGTGGCCCACCATCGCCCGTTGGTTATGCCACGGCTGCGGAGGGGTAACCATCGTGGCCAATTATGTACAGTAAACACCGATGAGGCAATGAACGTAGGGGCGAATCTCGTATTCGCCCGCCATGATGCCACATTGGGACACGGTGGCAACCTATTCGCGCGGTAATCCCTGGGCAATGTCGTCAATTGTAAGGCGTTCGCCATGAGCGACGGTGGACGCGAATATATCGGCGGGCAGCGCGATCCATAATCGCTCCCGAACGGCTTCGGCAATCATGCGCGCATCGCTGCCACACACCGGATGATGCAGAACAAATGCAGCCAATTCCAGTGCGGGCACCAACTGCTCGGTACGCTCACGCCAGCGCGCAATCGCTGCCATAGAATAGAGTGCTTTTGAGAGTGCACCAACGCGTAACGCCGTTCGGAGCGCGGTCGTCAGCGAACTCTGAGCTTCCGTCAGCCCATCGGCAAGTTGTTCATCCTCACAATAGGAGAGGCCCAATGTGGTCAGGCTATCGACATAGATCCACATATCGCCGAGATCCTGAGCAGCCGTGATCGTCTGGTGCAGCCATTTGCGCGCCTCGGCATAGTTGCTATTCAAATAGGCACCCCAGCCAAGATTTCCAAGCGCACGCGCAGCGCCCTGGGTATCACCGATCTGTTGGGCCATAGCCAGGCTCTCCATCCAGTGACTGCGGGCCGTCGGCATGTCGCCCCGCAACATAGCATCATTGCCAAGGTTGCGTAGAATACCGACCATCACGGCCTGATCGCCGGTGCGGGTCGCAATCGCCAAGCTCTCGGCCAGATACTCGCCACCGCGTTGAATATCGCCAAGATCCTCATATACACGGGCCAGGCGACTCAGCGCACGGGCGATATGCGTCTCATTCGCGTGTTGGCGAGCCAAGGCCAATGCCGCTTCGATTGTATCGCGTGCAGCTTGCAGATCACCCTGAAACCAGTATGTTTCGCCGAGTGAGAAATACAGCGTAATCTGGCGCTCGGGTTGCGGTGGTTCGAGCGTGGCCGCAACCTCAACAGCCTGGGCAAACAGGCTGCGCGCTTCCCGATAGGCGCATAGTTCTAGTGCACTGTCGGCGGCCCGTTCATAATACACAAGCGCCCGCGCCGATTCGCCAGCACGGTTCCAATGGTGGGCCAATAACTGATAATAGCGTTCAAGATCATTGGCATAGATGCGCTCAAACCACAGCGCCAAACTGCGATGCAGCGCACGGCGTTGTGCAAACAACATCAGATCATAGACAACTTCCTGGGTGATGGCATGCTTGAAGCGATAGGCTAGTTCCGGTTCAAGCGGCTCGGGTAGGGTCATGTCCTGCTGTTCAAGGGCATGCAGATATTGGGCGATATGCGGGCGTTCGTGTTCAAGCGGGTAGATCGCATGCAGCGCTCGCTCGGCAAACACAAACCCAATCACACTGGCCGTCTTGAGCGTCAATTGCTGTGCAGGAGTGAGTCGATCAATCCGGCTCGTAATCACGCCCTGGAGAGTATCTGGCAGGCTAAGGGTTCGCAGATCGCCGGCTTCGGTGTCAATCACGCATATATCGCTATGGATCTGCAGCAAGCCTGAGTCGCGCAGTGCATAGGCCAGTTCAGTGCTGAAGAAGGGGTTGCCCTGGGCTTTTTCCCAGATCAGATCAGCAACCAGTTCGGGAATTGCCGTAACACCAAGGCGAGCAGCGACAAGATGGCGCATATTTGCGAAGCTAAGGCTATCCAGCCGAAACGATGCATCGGCCAAGCAGCGAATGGCACCCATGCCCTCGGCAAAGGTATGGCCGATTGTTGGGCGGGCAGCAATAATCAGTAGCAGATGCGGCACGTTACGGGCCATCTGCTCGGCCAGCGCCCAGGAGGCCGAGTCGCCCCAGTGCATATCGTCAAGAATAATAATCTTGGGCGAGCGCTCTGTCGATGCACGAATACAGCCAACTAACGTCTGACGGGTCTGCTCGGCACGTACCGAATCGGAGAGTGCTGCGGTCGCACTATTATCTGGGAGATCGAGCGGCAACACGGTATTCAATAGCGGCGCACGCTCAAGCAGTTCTGGCTCAAGTTCCAGCAGATCGAGCATATGGCGACGGCGAGCGGCCTGATCACTAAGAACATCAATATCGTAGAGTTGGCTAAAAATTGTTCGCCATGCATAGTAGGGCGTTGCTTGTTCAAGTGCATCGCCGCCTCCAGTAAACACATTGATCCGCCGCGCAATCGCCTCACGAATAAGATCGGCAATCAACCAGGATTTCCCCATCCCAGCATCACCTTCAAGCACAATCATGGAACCATGCCCATCGCTCATCATCCGATTGAGCGCCATAATGATGCGAGCGCGCTCCTCCGAGCGGCCAACAACCTGGATCTGTGGGCATAGGCCACGGGTGACGGGGACGGATGTTCGCGCAACCGGGTGAAAGATGGCAACCGGCTGGGACTTGCCCTTCACGGTGATCGGCGGCAGGGCTGCCAGATCAACCTGGCTGCGTGCTGCCTGTGCCGTCGCTTCATCGCAAAGGATTGTCCCACGCTCAGTTTGGGTTTCGCCAACGGTAAGCTCACGGGCCTGGCCGGCAGCCTGCATGAGCCGAGCGGCTAGATTGACCACATCGCCAATCATGGTATATTCGCGCCGTAATTCATTCCCAACCGCGCCACAGAAGACGCGGCCACTGGCAATGCCAATCACGCAGCGGGTGCCAAGCTCTTCGAGTGCACGCTGGGCAGCCTGGGCGGCCTTGATCGCACGGGCAGCATCATCCTCGTGGGCAAGCGGTGGCAGGCCAAGCGCCGCAACAACAACAACACCTTTCTCATCAAGGCTGATTTTATTGAGGCTGCCCTCATAGCGGTAGAGTGCCGTCTGAAGGGCACACAGAACAATATGCTGATGTTCGAGATCATTGCCGAGTTCTGGCAATCCAATAAACAACACACTAATGCGGCGCAGTTCACCAATCCAACGTGTTTGATCATCGCGAAGCTGGGATAGTACCGCACCGGGAATGAATGCGCGCAGCGCTTCCTCCACTTCCTCCGAAATGGATGGGCGGACAGCGCGCAGTGGTGGCAGTGGATGCCGCACGGTATGCACAATCGCGCCGCCATCGGGCATACGATTTCCAATGCAACGGGCTGCAACCAACGACCACGCTTCTGCTGAGAGTGCGGCCTGGCCTGGCCTGGCATAATCTTCGAGTGCAATCGCCTGATCGACGGCAACACCAGAGGCCAGAACATCCCAGCGGCCACGCTCGCCACCAATTGTTGCAATCGTCAGATCACCGACACCAATACCAATTGTGATCGTCAGCGGAGCCTGGACGAGTAAACGCTGGAGTGAAATGAGGCGTTCGTGCATCACCAGGGCGGCCTGCACGGCACGGCAGGTAACATCCTCAAGCGAGACTTGATCGGCAGGCCAGATCGCCAACAGCGCATCGCCAGCAAATTTGAGCACCTCGCCGCCGTGGGTATCGACAACATCGATCAATAGATCAAAGACCGTGTCGAGCGAGCGCGTCAATTCCTCTGCGCCAATCGGGCCACGTTTGGCCAGGCGCTCAGCCAGAGCCGTAAATCCAGAAATATCTGCAAACAGCACGGCCGCAGGCAACGTCTCCGCTAACGGCCCAAATGGTGGGCACGGATTGAGCGCAAGGCGCCTGAGCATTACAGCCGGAATATAACTGGCAAGATAGTTGATCATGTTTGGCCCAGAGGGGAATCCTTTCCCGTTCTTATGGCTGGATTATCTGTATAGACACAACGGCAGGCGGTTTTGTCACTGCGAGCGTTCTCTACAGATAATACATCCAGATGAATGCTGTATGACATTAAACGCAAGCTGTGGTATAGTTTTTGTCGCCCTGGGTCTTTACTCAACGGAGTGTTAATCGCCTCAGCGCTGGAGGTCCCCGTGCGAGTGGTCGCTATGATTCTGGCCGGTGGCGAAGGTACACGCCTGACGGTGCTTTCTGAGAAGCGCGCCAAGCCATCTGTACCATTCGCAGGCAAATTCCGGATCATCGATTTCCCCCTATCGAACTGCGTCAACTCGGGCATTTTTGATGTCGCTGTGCTGACACAGTACCGTCCGCATTCGATGAACGCCCACATCGGAAATGGGAAACCCTGGGATCTCGACCGTAGCAATGGTGGCGTGCAACTGCTACAACCATATCAGGGCCGCCGTGACGAAAGTTGGTACAAAGGCACGGCCGACGCTGTCTACCAGAATATCAATTATATCCGTGAACGACGCGCCGATCTTGTCGTTCTGCTCTCTGGCGATCATATCTACAAGATGGATTATGCGGCCATGATCGAGTTTCATCAACGCAATCGGGCCGAACTGACGGTCGCGGTTATGAATGTGGCGCTTGATGAGACGGATCGGTTTGGAATCCTGACTGTCGATGAGCATGATCGGGTTGTTGAATTCACGGAGAAGCCCAAGAACCGCGATAAGGGCACCCTCGCCAATATGGGCATCTATGTGTTCAATGCCGAGGCGCTGGTGGCGCGGCTCAGCGGCGGCGGTGAAGGCAATCCGCGGATCGACTTTGGCAAGCATATCATTCCATCCATGATTGGCGACGGCAATGTGTTTGCCTACCCATTCGAGGGTTATTGGGTCGATGTCGGGACGATTCAATCATACTGGGAAACCAGCATGGATCTGCTCGATCCAAGTAATACCCTGAACCTCTCCGATCCAAATTGGGTCATCCACACACGCAGCGAGGAGCGTGCGCCAGCCAAGATCGGGCCACAGGCACGAGTCACCCGTAGCATGGTCTGTAATGGCTGTGTTGTGCGCGGCACTGTTGATCGTTCGGTACTCTCACCTGGGGTGTATATCTCACCCGGCGCGATTGTACGCGATAGTGTGGTGATGAATGATACCTGGATCGGGCCAGGTGCCATCCTCGATAAGGTGATTGTCGACAAAAACGTGATTGTTGGTGCAGGCGTGCGGCTTGGCTATGGCGATGATATGAGCCCCAATCGCCAACAGGGCGATAAGCTGACAACCGGAATCACCGTTGTTGGCAAGGGCGCACACATCCCGACTGGCATTACCATCGGTCGCAATGTGTTGATCAATGCCGACCGCGATGAGGATCATTTCCCCAAGGATGAGATCAAGTCGGGGGAAACTGTTTGAAACGCCCATCGAGTAGGACGGTTCACCAACCGCCCCTACGGTTATGGCAGGCATTGTAATTCTGATTGCTGACTGCTGATTGCTGACTTGGAGAATGACATGCCACGAACCCTTGCGCTCATCCTTGCTGGCGGCGAAAGCCCTGCACTGAGTATTCTGACGGCCCTGCGCTCAGAGGCAGCGGTGCCATTTGCTGGAAAATTTCGTATTGTCGATTTCACCCTTTCAAACTGCGTCAACTCGGGAATCTATAATGTTGGCGTGCTGACGCAATACCGCCCGCGTTCGCTGCATGAGCATATCGGCGTTGGGAAATCCTGGGATCTGGATCGCCGGATTGGCGGGGTGCGCGTGTTACACCCCTACCTGACGGCAGAGGGTGGCGATTGGCAGAAGGGCAATGCCGATGCGCTACGTGCGAATCTGGATTTTATTGCCGAAAGCCCAACCGATGTGGTACTCGTATTGGCTGGCGATCATATCTACAAGATGGATTATCGCCCAATGCTGCGCCTGCACGAGGAGCGTGATGCCGACATCACCGTGGCAGTCCATAGCGTCAGCCCACACGAGACGCATCGCTTCGGGATTGTGACAGTCGAGCCAGATGGGACCGTCAGCCAATTCGAGGAGAAGCCACGCCGCACCCGCTCGACGATGGCATCAATGGGCATCTATGCCTTCCGCAAAAGCTTCCTGACGGAGATTCTGACATCTGGCAATGGTACCAATATTGGGCGTGACCTGATGCCTCGGTTGATCAAACAGACGCATGTGGTCGCGCATCAGTTCCAGGGCTACTGGGCCGATGTCGGAACGGTACAGGCCTATTATGAAGCCAACATGGCCCTTTTGGTCGAAACACCAGCGCTCGATCTGTTCGACCCAGATTGGGTGATTCACACCAAGAGCGAGGAGCGGCCAGCGGCTGAGATCGGCCCGCAGGCACGAGTTGAGGGGAATCTGCTGTGTGATGGTTGCCGGATCAATGGCAGCGTCACACGTTCGGTGATCTCGCCAGGTGTGGTGATCGCCGAGGGTGCTATCGTTCGTGATTCGATCATTCTGACCGATACGGTGATCGAGGCTGGTGCTGTGATCGACCGCTGTATTCTGGATAAGGGTGTGCGTGTTGGTGCAGGGGCCTTGGTTGGTGATGGCGAGGACAATACGCCCAATCAGCAATCGCCGGATCTGCTCAACACCGGGCTAACACTGGTTGGGCGCGGTGCCGAAATCCCAGCGGGGGCCACAATTGGCCGCAATGTGGTTATCCGGCCACGGGTTGGCTCAAAAACCTTTGATAAGACATTAGCGGTGCCAAGTGGGCGGACGGTTGGGGGATAGAGTAGGAGTCAGGAGTCAGAAGCGCTATAGCTGAGAGCAGAATCATTGAACATGTGGAGTGCGGCAGCCATGCTGCCGCTCGCGCAAGCATAGCTTGCGCATTCCAAAGCGCTCTTCAACCGTTCTGCACTTAGCTATAGTACAGTTGTAGCCAAGGGGTTTCCTGTCATCCTGAGCAACGCGAGGGATCTGGCAGATCGCAGCAGAACTGGAGATGCTTCGCGTTGCTCAGCATGACATGACCAAACTTGAATCCGCAGGCTGATGAAGATTGAGTATTCGATCAGAAAGAATGATCAATGCCCTTGGAATCCGCAGGCTGAAGCCTGCGGCAACGGGATGATGGCCCATAGCCGAGTGGCTTTAGTCCGCAGCATACGTAGAGGCGCAAAATCTTGCGTCTCTACGGCCCAACAACATCAACGTGCGATCATCGACAGGTTTACCCGAACGGCAGCAACAGTGGTTGTTACATTCACTGCCGCAGATGCAGGGCCAACCCGATTCTGGGCATCATAGGCACTGACGCTCACCGTCCAGGTTCCAATATCTGGTAGCACCAACACTGTAGCATTCGCCCGGCGCGCATCAAGCGTGTATGTCGGGCCACCCGTTCGGCTATAACTGACTCGATAGCCCCACAGATCCGGTTCGCTATTCTCATTCCAGAGGATTGTCGCCGTTGGCCCATTGGCATTCAGCACTCCCAAGCCAGTTGGTGCGGCTGGTGGATCATAGGCGATTTTGCCCTGAGCCTGAATAAAGCCGCCATCCGTTGATGGCTGGGTCATCTCGCCTGTACCGCCACCAAACAGCACCGCAATAACACCAGTATCGACAAGATCGCGTGGATGGCGGAAGGCATATGCCACCCGATTATCCTGGTAATGGTTTGTGGTATTGTTGAGGCTCATATTCCCACAGGGCACCTGCCACAGAATAAGCCGCTTGCCGCTTGCCGCCGATAGCGCATTTTCCCACAGAATAGCCCGCGATGGCCGTGGCAACTGGCGGTTTGTATCATCCCACCAGGGCCGTAAGCCACTACCAGCATCACGATCGCTCCATTCCACAAATAGCAGATCGGCCTGAATACCACCAGATGCGCCAAGGAATCCGGCAATACGCTTGGCTATTTGAATGGTTTCCTGCGCTGTAACATTGTTGGGATCTTGATTGGTGGCCCAAGTGCTGGCGTGTAGCCCAACCAACACATTTGGGGCCGTGCTATGGAGGGTATCGACAATCTTTCGCCCAAAGCCAGCGAAGGTATTTGGGTAATTCGGGTCGTTCAGCGCTACTATGAAGGAATTTGGATCATCGGCCTTGACGCCCGCTGGCCGATTGGCGCTATCGTTGCTGATCTGTTGCATAAACCCGAAGAAGTCAGGGTCGATCTGCATGATCACTGGCTTATCGCCCTTTGCCTGCCGCGCAGCTTCCGTGATTGCAGCAAGGTAGGCGCTCACTGAAGCCGGATTCTGCAATTTCTGGATATAACATGCAGCAGCTTCGCCACAGGCCGTTGGTGTTCCCAGGATAAAATAGGCTGAGACAACCGGCACATAGCCCTTCGACCATGCCTGGCGACTGAAGCGCCCAACAAAATCGCCGCCCCATCCATTCTGGTACCAATCATAGGTAATATACTGGTAATCGTACTGCCAGGGCACGCCGCTATTGACCTGCCAATCCTGGCCGTTTGCCTCGCTCCACTCATTGGTTCCCCATGCAATCTGGGCTGGCAATCCCAATGGAATACTACCGCCGGGTGGGGCGAGAATAACAAATGCACCAAGATTGAGGCTTGCAGTATGGCCAGCCTGATCACGGGCGCTCACAGTCAGCGCTACCTCATTGGTAGCGATACCCGAGGCAACGGTAAAGACGGTACCATACACGCCATCGCCAGCGCTACCATCGTTACTGCGGCCATCATCGCGCAGCGTGAGCGTGCCACGCCCAAGCGCAGTTGCGGCCAGTGTCACAGTGGTGACATCACCAAGGCCCTGTGGATCAGCAACCTTCACTCGTGCTACCACAGTTGTCTGATCATCGGCCCGCACCGCACTCGGCGTCAGATACCCATCACTGAGCACTGGCCCATCTGGGCTTGCATCATCAATCAGTGCAATATCATCGAAGTAGACCGTCGGCTGGGTTCCGTTGGTGGCTGACTGCCAGACAATCCCAGTGATGGTTGTGTCAGTGGCTCCCAGATCGGCAAGCGCGATCTGTACCTCGCTCCAGGTTCCTGCACTTGGCGCTGGCACACTGATTTTTGGGCCATTCTGACCAGGAGGATCGCTTGAGCGGATGGCATAGACCCGGATATTCTGGCCACCGGCACTGCCGCCATGAATCCAGAAGCGCAGCTTTGTATAGCCATTCGTGCTAAACCCAGAATAGGCAAGATACAGGCCACCGAAGCTGCCATAGTTCACGCTGATACTTTTGGAGCCACTATGTAGCGGTGTTGTAACGGCCAGATTCACTGTCGCCCAGGAATAGTTCAACCAGCCCGCTGCTGGGGCATCATCATAAATGACCTGTTGGGCTGCCTGCACTGAATGTGGTGCCGTAGCACACAGCGAACCAATCATCGCCAGCAGGCACAGCGCTGATACACGAATCGTACGAGACATGGGGCCTCCTCAGTCGAACTATCGACTAAAGTGTAGTGCCCCATGCTCAATCACTGATTGACGAATTGTTCACAAATGAGCGAAAAGCCACATTATGATGCTGCGTAGGATGATCAGGCGCACGGATAACCAGCATAATCGCCAAGGGCCGCAACCGAGGCTGCGCCAACCAGCGCACCCAGATTCAGCGCCTCGCTGATTGTGTCACCACGCAGCATTCCAGCCAGAAACCCTGCATCAAAACCATCACCAGCCCCAACTGGATCAACCACATGCTCAACTGCAATTGCTGGAGCCTCATAGCGTATACCATCGGCCAGTGCAAGTGCGCCACGCTCAGCCCGTTTTAACACAACGATGCGCGGGCCAAGGGCCGCCGCAGATTGCAGCATCTGCTCATCATCATCAACACCAAGCACTGCCCGAGCATCCTCATGGCCCATGAGCAACACATCGCATTGTTGAATGATCGGCAGCAGCGCGACACGGGCAGCATCCGGTTCCCACAGTTTCGGGCGATAGTTTGGATCGAACGAGACCTGTGCGCCAGCAGCCTGCGCCAGCTTGATCGCCTGCATGACTGTTGCGGCACAGGTTTGGCTCAACGCTGGCGTAATACCAGTCAGATGCACAAAGCGTGCGCCAGTAAACTGTTCTGGCTGCAGATCTGTTGGCTGCATACGGCTTGCCGCCGAGTGAGCGCGATAATAATAGACCCGGCGAGCACCATCGGGCAGCCATTCACGGAAGAACATACCGGTTGGTGCCTGGGGATCGGTGATGATCCCAGTCACATCAACCCCTTCCTGCTTGAGAACGCTGCGAATGCGCTGGCCAAATGGATCATCGCCTACTCGGCTGATGAAGCGTGCCCGAATACCAAGGCGTGCTAGCGCAATCGACAGATTGGCCTCGGCACCGCCAATATCCAACAGCAGCGTGCGGGCATCATCAAGGCGAATCGGGTCAGCAGGGTAGCAGACAGCCATGCACTCGCCCAGTGTGACGACATCAATCATGTGTGCTTCTCCCTAACGCACTGCCGCAACACACGAACGAGCAACGGTTGTGATCGCCGCCCAATCCTGAGCAGCAACCGCTTTGGCCGCAACAAGATTTCCACCAATCCCCACTGCGGCTGCACCAGCATCGAAGTAGGATCGGGCATTCTCTGGCCCGATACCGCCAGTCGGAACCAGCTTCAGAAACGGCAGTGGTGCGAGCAGATCCTTGATGTATGCTGGGCCAAAGGCGCGAGCCGGGAAGATTTTGATCATGTCGGCACCCAACTCGTGGGCCGTCAGTGCCTCCGTTGGCGTCAACGCACCGCAAAGAATTGGCACCCCATATGCCTTACAGGAGAGGATGACTTTCGGACGCAGCGCTGGTGTCACCACAAACTGTGCGCCAGCATTGATCGCAGCGCTGGCTGCAAGTTCATCCAGCACTGTGCCAACGCCAACCAACACATCATCAAGCGCGGCACGGCAGGCAGCAATCGCCTCATTCGCGCCCTCACCAGTCAGCGTAAACTCAATTGCCGTGATTCCGCCATCGGCCAATGCACGGGCCACCTCAACAGCCCGATCATAGCGTTCTAACCGAACGATCGCGACGATTCGTTGGTCGATAATCTGCTCAACGATTGTTGGTGTTGGCATATATGCCTCACTTTGCGCTACGAAATCACTATCAGAGATACTATTCATCGAAAAATCGGGGATTCGACGGCTATGATACCATATAGCTATGGGCATACAATGATGCATGCTCATGATGATTCAGCCAGGAGATGCCAATGCGACACACAGCAGAAGCAGTCGTCGTTGGTGGTGGTATCGTTGGCGCAAGTATAGCATTCCATCTGACGCGCCTGGGATTACGCGATGTGCTGTTGCTCGAACGTGGCCGGCTGGCCGGACAGGCAACTGGCCAATCCGGCGCGCTGGTGCGGACGCATTATACGAATGCGCCAGAAGCTCGCATGGCGTTGGCAGCATTGCCCTGGTTCGAACAATGGCCCGAATTGGTGGGCGGTAGTTGCGGCTTCGTCCCAACTGGCTTCCTCCAGATTGTTGGCCCAATCGATAGTGCAGCACTGGAACGCAATACTGCCATGCTCCACGATCAGGTTGGTATCGATACACGCCTCGTTAACGCCTATGAGGCAGCACAACTACAGCCAGGCTTGGCAGTAGGCGATGGCGAACGGATTGCCTATGAGCCACGCAGCGGCTATGCGAATCCCGTTGCAGCAACGCTAACGCTGGTTGAGGCCGCTCAACGACGTGGCGCAGAGATCTGCGAGGGGATCGCCGTCACAGGGTTGCGTGTGAACAATGGGCGGATCACTGGTGTCGATACCGCATCAGGTTCCGTCGAAGCGCCGATTGTCGTATTAGCCAATGGCGGCTGGGCTATTCCGCTGGTTGCGCCACTCGGGCTAGAATTGCCAATTCGCCCTGTATTAAGCCAGATCGCAATCCTTCATCGTGCGCCAGAACTACCCGAAGGCATCGCTGGCCATCTGACGATCATCGACCGTGCGCGTGGGTATTATGCCCGACCGCACGAAGTCGATCTGACACTGGTTGGCTTGAGTGGCTTCAGCCACAACCTCACAACCTTCGATGATGGCCTGCACTCCTATGATCTTGAGGTGCCGGGGCGTGCCCGCAGCGGAATTGCCGGGCGCATCGCTGGCTTCGCCAAAGCACGCTTTGCCTATGGGCGCAGCGGACCGCTTGATGTTACACCGGATCGTGGAGCAATTATTGGGCGTGGGCCAATCGAAGGGCTGTTTCTAGCTGTCGGAATGAGCGGCAGTGGCTTCAAGAAAGCACCAGCAATTGGTGCATGTATCGCCGAACTGATCCTCAACGGAGCGGCAACGACAGCGCCAATCGAGCCATTCCGCCCACAACGCTTTGCTGAGGAAGATCTCATTCTTGGCGATGATTACGCACCGTTGGCGGGCCTGACTGGTGTTTCACCGCATTAAGCTCGCCATGCATCAGTCAGGTTCGCAACAATCTCATAGCGCTGCCTGAGCTCTTCCAAGCCCTGCTCGGTGACATCGCTCATATTGCGATAGACCTGTTTATCCAGCATACGGGTTTTGTCGCCACCAGGCCAGATCCGCCAGGAATCATTATCGATCACATCGGCCACAATCAACTCTGCCGATTGATCGTCCCTCGACGCTATTTGATCATTTGCCCTGATTGGCCGCCCAAACTCAATCTTAAGATCGACCAATGTGACATCGTGCTGTGCCCAGGCCGCTTCGATCACGGCAAACACCCGCCGCCCATCATCAAGCATCTTGGCAACTTCTGCCACAGTCGCAACCGATTGTTCCACAATCTCCTCCGCTGTCACCTGTGGATCATGGCGGGCATCATCTTTTAGGAAGAACTCAACCAGTGGTGGATCGAAGCGTGTTCCTTCGCTCACATCCGGGTGGCGACGCAGGTATGATCCTGTTGCAAGCCGCCGCATAACAACCTCAAGCGCGATCATGGTGCAGCGCTGCACAATCATCATACTTGGCATACTCAGCTCTGACGCACTGACGTAATGGGTCGCAATGCCAGCCTGGTTGAGTAAACTAAACACATTCGCCGTCGTTCGGCCACTCAAAACACCCTTGCCAACAATCACATTCCGGCGCACCCCATCCCCAGCGGTGATGCCATCCTTATGCACAATCACTGCCAGCGCTGCATCGGTTGGATGAGCATAGACGATCTTCGTCTTACCCTCAGCGAGTTTTGCACCGAGATCCATAGTTATATTCCCTCTGCCATCCGCAGGCTGAAGCCTGCGGCCATGATTCTCTGGAATCACCCACCAACCATCCGCAGGCTGAAGCCTGCGGCCAGGGGGTAATGCGATTATGGGATAATGCACCCTAGCCGCGTGGCTTTAGCCTGCGGCCAGGGGGTAATGCGATTATGGGATAATGCACCCTAGCCGCGTGGCTTTAGCCTGCGGCATGCTACCCGCCACCACGCAACCGCACCAATTCTGCTTCCAGTGTTGCCAACCGAGCGGCGAGTTCGTCGGCGCGCTGCTTCTCCGACTCAGCGCGTTGTTTCTCCGACTCGGCCTCCAGCAACACCAGCGACCCATCGGCGTGGTAGAAGCGTGGCCAGGTATGCTCTTCACCCTGATAGAAACCACGCCATGGGCCAATCCATAGCCCAAAATAATCGCTCCACATCCAGCCCCGTTCGTCCAGCGGCAGCGACTCCATCGTATCGCCGTTATGCTTCCAACCAAGGATTCGCTCGCACTGTGGAGCAATGCAGAAGTATTCGGTTAGATGAAACTTCTGGCGATAGATCTCCAGTTTTGTCGTCAGGTCACTCTGCTCGGTGGTTGGTGAAAGCAACTCAATCACAACATCCGGGTAGCGGCCATCCTCATCCCAGATTGCCCAGAACAACCGTGGTTTCTGGCCATCCACATCCTTAACGAAGTAGACATCCGGGCCTTTGTATTCGCTGTTGCGAACCTGCTTCCAGCTGTAATACACAAACATGTTGACGCCGACATAGAAATCGAGCATCTGCCCACCACGGGCCGCAATGTAACTAGCCTTGAGCAGCGAACCGCTACCCATATGCCATGGCGACTCCATTGGTTCTCCATCGTCATAGGGCAGATCGCTTGGCGGCCACGATGTAGGATCGACCCAATCCATGTACTTAATGGTGGGAGCGGTTGCTAACGCCGCTGTCTCATTCGATACTTCCGTGGTTGCTTCACTCATGACGATCCTCCTTGCTTCCTACACGGTGGAGTGTAGCACAGATATCGTGTATTGTCAAACACATGTTCTATATACAGGTATATGCATTCAGTATAGCACGGGCGAAGTTTTGGTTTCTAGGAGCGCTGCTAACATCGTTGGCCAATGGGTAAACACCAGCAGATGGCCAGATTCGGGAATGAATTCGGCCTGGCAATTGGGAATGCGCGCTGCCAGATATCGGCCCATCACCGGTGGAACGAGTTCATCGGCTTCGCCATGCCATAGGCAAACTGGAACGCGGATCTGCTCTAGTGCAAATCCCCATGGCCGGTTGAGCACAATCAGGTCCCAGGCATGGCCGCTCCAGCCATTGCGATACGCTTCCAACACACTTTCGAGGTACATTTCCTGGATTTCGGGCCGTGCTAGGGCGATCCGATCTTCATCGGTCAGTGGTGTCGAAACCAACCCAAACACAAGTGCCGCAATAAGTTTGGGGTTGCGACCTGTGATTGCATCAACAAACCGGGCGATCTGCGGGGCCAGGCGTGGCGGTGTACGCTGTGCTGTGCGAATCACAATCTGATTCGAGCGGATCATGCCAACCAAAACACCGGGCAGGTAGGTTGGGCAGGGGCTACTGGCAATCGCCGCAACCGTCACACGCTCTGGTAAGCGCCAGGCACAGGCCAACGCATATGGGCCACCAGCCGAAATACCAGCGACAGCAAAGCGCTCAATGCCAAGTGCATCGGCAAGGGATGCAACATCACGCGGCCAATCGGGTAGGCCGCGATCAATCAGAAAATCCGAAAAACCAAAGCCGGGCCGATCAATGGCAATCAATCGTGCGCCCAATTGCAGCGCTGCCGCTTCATCGGTCGGGCGTTGCAACCGCGAGCCAGGCAACCCATGAAACAGGAACACCGGGCGGCCCTGTGGATCGCCATATTCGGCATAGCCAAGCGTTCGGCCATCTGGCAACAGAATCGTGTTGGTATGCTTCATCGCGCAACAGCCGGATGCTGCTTCCAGAACCCGGTTGCCTGTTCGATGGCGTGGGCGAGTTGCAGCACTCCGAATTCATCGCGATAGCGCCCGACGATCTGTATCCCAACGGGCAAACCATCTGGTGTGAAACCGCATGGCACCGAAGCCGCTGGATGCCCTGTTACCGAAACATAGTAACATGAGCGCATCCAATCGATATAGGTCTCGAACTGTTGGCCATTGATCTCGGTGACATACGGCTGGTTGATATCAAATGGTGGCAATTGGCTAACAGGGCAGAGCATGAATTCATACTGCTGCATGAAATCGTGCATTCGGGCAAACAACCGATTCTGTAGCTGTACGGCCTTGGAAACATCCTGACCACTGAGTTTCAGGCCAGCTTCAATATTCCATATAATAGTATCCTTGAGCTGATCGCGATGCAATTCGAGTGTTTCGGCCAAATTCTGGGCATACGACCATGCACGCAATGTCTTAAAGGCCCAATCAGCACCATTCCAATCCAATTCGGCCTCTTCGACATGGCATCCAAGCGCTTCAAAAGTCGCCCGCTGCGACTCAAGCACCGCTGTTGTGCGTGGGTCAACAGGTAGGCCGCCAAGCGAACGACTCCAGGCCACGCGCACCTCGCGGAAATCACGGTCGAGCGGGCGAGCAAAGATTGAACCAAGCTCGCTGATACTATTAGCGACTCGCGCATCTGGGCCAGCAATCACACTCAGCAGCAGCGCGACATCCTGCACAGTTCGCGCCATCGGCCCCTCCACCGAGAGCGCTTGCCAGGCATTTTCAGTCGGCCAGATCGGCACGCGACCGGGCGAGGGGCGCAGGCCGACGACATTACAATAGCCAGCCGGATTTCGCAACGAACCGCCCATATCGCTACCATCGGCAATTGGAATCATGCCACAGGCGAGCGCAACCGCCGCACCACCAGAACTACCGCCACAGGTCTTCGTCAGATCATAGGGATTATGGGTCGCACCAAATATTGTATTAAATGTTTGCGAGCCAGCCCCAAATTCTGGGGTATTGGTTTTGCCAATCGTGATCGCGCCAGCTTGTTGGATTCGTTCGACAATCAGATCATTCTGTTCCGGCACGAAATCGCGGTATAGTGGCGACCCAGATGTTGTGCGAATACCCTTGGTTTGCACGAGATCCTTATGAGCCACAGGCAAGCCATGCAGCGGGCCAAGCACCTGCCCACGGGCCAGGGCCGCATCGGCGGCATGCGCCTCAGCCAGCGCCCGTTCGGCAACCAGTGTGATAATTGCATTCACCTGGGGATTCACCCGTTCGATCTGCGCCAGATGTGCTTCGAGCAGTTCAACCGCCGAGATCTCGCGCGAACGCAGGCGCGCAGCCAGTTCCGTTGCAGTTTGAAAGAGCAGTTCTGTCATGGCATGCAACTCGATGCTTGCCCAGCCAATGGATCGGCAATCAATGAAATACGGGTTGCCACCATCTGGGGCGGTTCGGAAAGCGCCATGCTGCCAGTGGTCCACAGGCGAATCTTCGAGCCAGGTTTGAGCGCTTCTGGCAGGAAACGGGCTGGGCTACGCTTGCGCTGATCAAGAAGTTCGGTTGATGCATCAATCTGCACACTCGCTCGGCTCGGCGCAGCCTCGCCATCGACAAGCGGCCCACCATTTGGCGCACACAACACCAACGCAGCATTCTGGCCACTCCCAGTCAGCGATACCGATACAACCTCGGCTGGGTAGCCTGGCTCGCGCTGCGATAGGAAGAAAATGCTCAAGGCAAGGCCGATCACGGCCACAACTAGCACCGTAAGAAATATTCGCTGACGCTTCATATCAACTGTACTCCCTCAGCCGCAACCAATTCGCCAACCAAACGCGCTTCCGGCAGCGCCTGCAATGCCGCATCAGCGTGCTCGCAGGCAACAACGACCAGCATCCCGATACCCATGTTCATGGCATGAAACGCCTCGCGTTCCTCTAGATGCCCCAATTCAACCAGCAGATCGAAAATGGGTGCAGCCTGCCACGATCCGCGCCGGATCACGGCACCAATTCCAGCGGGCAACACCCGTGGCAGATTATCGAAGATCCCGCCACCAGTGATGTGCGCCAATGCCTTGATCGGAATGGCAGATTTTAACGCTGTAACTTCCCGATGGTATGGCCGGTGAACAGCCAGCAGTGCTTCACCAACTGATTGCCCACCCAGATCGTCTGGCCGCCAATCATAGCTGTGTGATTGCAACACCCGACGTGCTAAGGAAAAACCATTGGTGTGTAGCCCACTCGATGGTAATGCCAATAATACATCACCAGCAGCGACGGGCTGCGGCAGCATCTGCGAACGAGCCACGACGCCAACAATCGTTCCTGCCAGATCAAAGGCACCCGGCAGATACACATCCGGCATCTCGGCGGTTTCGCCACCAAGCAACGCACAATTGGCCATTCGGCACGCAGTAGCGACGCCACCAACAACAGCAGCAACCTGGGCAGGATCAAGCTTCGCAACCGCAATATAATCCATGAAGAATAGCGGCTGTGCGCCCTGCACCAGAATATCGTTAATGCAATGATTGACAAGATCCTGGCCGACAGTATCATAGCGACCGACAGCGGTGGCGACAACGGTTTTGGTGCCAACACCATCAGTCGAAGCCACTAGCACAACATCATTGCCCAACAGCCCAGCCGAGCCAAGTGCTGTGTTCAGATCGAAGCAGCCGCCAAACGCGCCCATTCCCGCCAGAACAGCCGGGCCATGGGTGGATCGGACGGCGGCAGCCATCAGTTTTGTAGCAGTAGTGCCGGCCTGAATATCGACACCAGCATCGCGATAGCGCGTCATGATTCCTCACAGCAACGAATAGCTCTTACAGAGCGAACAACCAAACATCAGACCCTGTTCTCTTGTTCTTCTATAAGAAGATTTCTCTCGATGATACCACAAGCAGGGCTTGAGCCACATCTTGGGCTGCGCCCCATCTGCATTCGGTTTACCACGCTTAACCACCCTCATCCCCCAGCCCCTTCTCCCATTTCCAGGGAGAAGGGGAGCAATTGACCCATTGAGTACCGTTCGCGCCCCTCTCCCCGTGTGGGAGAGGGGTTGGGGTGAGGGCAATCTACAACCATGCAATGATTTTGCACATGCTCTGAAAATACTCCAGAAATGTCGACAAGCACAGGTGCTTGATCTATAATAATATCAATTGTGATACTCTTCTCATCTGCCCCGCTCATCAGAACGGGCTAGATGCTGTGCCATGGCCAACCTGTCTCCCGAGCTACCACCTCGCTCATCCGATGGGTTCGTAGCGTTGTAACTCTGTTGCGTATGCTACGCCCTTGTACCCTATATATCAACGTTGGAAGGACATGCACATGACGGCAGCGCTCACGATCTACCGCACATCGGTAGGCAAGAAGTTCGTGATGGCTATTACTGGCATCATTGGCTATGGCTTCGTGATCGGCCACATGATCGGAAACCTGAAGGTATTCCTTGGGGCAACCGCATTCAATGAGTATGCGGAATTTCTTCGCACCGTTGGCGAGCCGCTCCTACCAGCGCGGACTCTGCTATGGATCATTCGGATCGTTCTACTGGCAGCAGTCACATTGCATGTCTACTCAGCGATTATGCTGACACGCCAGGCACAAGTTAGCCGCCCGGTTCGTTATGCCAGCCAGAAGAAGATCCAGGCCACCTTTGCATCACTGACCCTACGGTGGGGTGGGGTGGCGATCTTCCTGTTCCTGATCTACCATCTCCTGCACTTCACCTTCGGCGTCGTGCATCCCGACTTCCGATTGGAGAGTGGCGTAAGCGGCCTGACGCACCCAGATGCCTATCATAATGTTGTGACCGGGTTCACCAATCCGCTGGTGGTGATTGTGTATCTGTTGGCGCTGGCTGCTCTGGCGATGCACATGTTCCATGGTGTCTGGAGTATGTTCCAAACACTGGGGCTGAATGGGCAAACCACCGACAAATTCTTCCGTGGATTAGCCATCACCTCAGCGGTCGTACTCTTTCTTGGTTTCTCGTCGGTACCAATTTCGGTACTGGCTGGATTTGTGAAGTAGGAACGAAACGCATGACAACCACCGATTCCCCACTAACAAGTGTTCGTCGCCCAACGGAATATATTGCGTCAACACTCAATGCTAAAGCTCCGGTTGGCCCAATCGAGAAGAAGTGGGAGAAGCATAAATTCGATATGAAGTTGGTCAATCCGGCCAACAAGCGCAAGTATACGGTGATTATCGTTGGCACTGGCTTGGCTGGTGCGGCGGCAGCGGCGACAATGGCCGAATTGGGCTATAACGTGCAGGCCTTCTGCTATCAGGATAGCCCGCGGCGGGCGCATTCGATTGCGGCACAGGGCGGCATCAATGCGGCGAAAAACTATCAGAACGATGGCGATAGCGTCTACCGACTGTTCTACGATACAATCAAGGGTGGCGATTTCCGTGCCCGCGAGGCGAATGTCTATCGTCTGGCCGAAGTGAGTGTCAATATTATTGATCAGTGTGTTGCCCAGGGCGTGCCATTTGCCCGCGAGTATGCTGGCTATTTGGATAACCGTTCATTCGGCGGCGCACAGGTCAGCCGAACATTTTATGCTCGTGGGCAGACGGGCCAGCAATTACTGTTGGGAGCCTATCAGGCGCTCAGCCGCCAGATTGGCCTTGGCAAAGTCCAGATGTTTCCACGAACCGAAATGCTCGATCTGGTGATCATCGATGGACGAGCGCGCGGTATTGTCACCCGCAATATGGTGACGGGCAAGATCGAATCACATATTGCCGATGCGGTTGTGATCGCCAGCGGCGGCTATAGCAATGTCTTCTATCTCAGCACAAACGCCAAGGGCTGCAATACAACAGCAATCTGGCGCGCACATCGGCGCGGTGCCTTCTTCGCCAACCCGTGTTACACCCAGATCCACCCAACCTGCATTCCGGTTTCGGGTGATCATCAATCGAAACTGACCCTGATGAGTGAATCGCTACGCAACGATGGGCGTGTGTGGGTGCCGAAAAAGGCTGGCGACAGCCGCCCGCCACATCAGATCCCTGATTCTGAGCGTGATTATTTCCTGGAGCGCAAGTACCCGAGTTATGGCAACCTAGCACCGCGTGACATCTCAAGCCGTTCGGCCAAGCAGGTCTGCGATGAAGGCCGTGGAGTTGGCCCTGGCGGTTTGGGCGTATATCTCGATCTCGGCGATGCGATCAAGCGCCTGGGAGCCGATACGGTCAAAGAGCGCTATGGCAACCTGTTCGATATGTATGAGCGCATCACTGGCGAAAATCCGTATGAGGTGCCATTCCGAATCTACCCAGCCGTTCACTACACAATGGGTGGCCTGTGGGTTGATTATAACCTGATGAGCACTATCCCCGGCCTGTTCGTTGCCGGTGAGGCCAATTTCTCCGATCACGGTGCCAACCGGTTGGGTGCCTCGGCACTCATGCAGGGCTTGGCCGATGGCTATTTTGTGCTGCCATATACAATTGGCGATTATCTGGCCCGCGGTGGGTTGGCCAAGGCCGATACCACACACCCCGCATTCAAAGAGGTTGAGAGTGAAATCGCAGGTCAGGTCAACAAGTTTATGTCAATCAATGGCAAACGCACCGTCGATGATTTCCATCGTGAACTCGGCAAGCTGATGTGGGCGGATTGTGGCATGGCTCGCAACGATGCTGGCCTGCGCAAAGCATTGCAACGCATCCCCGAACTCCGCGCCGAATTCTGGGAAAATGTTCGGGTTCCGGGCAGCGCCGATGATCTCAACCAATCGCTTGAAAAAGCTGGCCGGGTAGCAGATTTCATGGAATTGGCCGAGTTGATGTGCCGTGATGCCCTGCATCGGACGGAATCGTGTGGCGGCCATTTCCGTGAGGAGAGCCAAACCCCCGAGGGTGAGGCGCTACGCGATGACGAGAATTTCGCCTATGTTGCCGCGTGGGAGTGGAATGGCGCAGGCCAGGGGCAGAACCTACATCGGGAAGCGCTCAACTACGAAAGCGTTCAATTGGCAACACGTAGCTATAAATAAGTATTCAGGAGTCAGGAGTCAGTATTCAGAATGTGTGTCTGTGGATCATTCTGACTCGTGACTCGTGACTCCTGACTCCTGGAGAAACCCATGAATCTCACACTCCATGTCTGGCGCCAAAAGAATCCAACCGCCAGCGGGAATATGGCCACATACAAAGCCACAAACATCAGCCCGGATATGTCCTTTCTCGAAATGCTGGATGTTGTCAATGAGGGCTTGATCACAGCTGGACAGGAGCCAATCGCCTTCGACCACGATTGCCGTGAGGGCATCTGTGGCGCGTGCGGCGTTGTGATTAATGGTATAGCCCACGGCCCACAGCGTGCAACAACAGCCTGCCAATTGCACATGCGTACATTCAAGGATGGTGATGAGATCACGATTGAGCCATGGCGCTCGCAGGCGTTTCCCATCCTCAAAGATTTGATCGTTGATCGCGGAGCCTTTGACCGAATCATCCAGGCTGGTGGGTTTATCTCAGCCTCAACGGGCAGCGCTCCAGATGGAAATGCACTGCTAATCGCCAAAGATTATGCAGATCGGGCGATGGATGCAGCCCAGTGTATTGGCTGCGGAGCCTGCGTGGCAGCCTGCCCAAATGCCTCGGCGATGCTCTTCACAGCTGCCAAGATCTCGCACCTTGGCTTGTTGCCCCAAGGCCAGCCCGAACGCCATCGTCGCGTGGTGCGGATGGTCGAACAAATGGAAGAAGAGGGCTTTGGTGGCTGCACCAACATCGGCGAATGTTCAGCCGCATGTCCAAAAGAGATCAAGCTCGATGTGATTGCCATGCTGAATCGTGATCTCTTAACTGCTTCGCTCAAGGGCGTTAAATAATAACTGCCCTGCATTCATCCCCTAACCCCTCTCCCACGCCAGGGAGAGGGGATGAGCGCTGATTTCGCCTATCTAATTTCGGCTATAATTAACGACCTATGCGAATAGCCGAACGACTTGCGGGCCTCACGGCATGTGTGCCATCGCCCCATACAACCAGTCAATCCACCAATACTCGGCGCACACGTATTGCTGCTGCGTCGTTGCTGGCCGTGATAGCGCTGTTGTTGTTGCTGGCCGATATTGCACTACTCCAGCTTCATTCGGGCATCTACCACGTTACCGTCGGCAACTTCCGTGATGAATACTTCTTCGAGAATATCTATCGCCAGGAACAAGAGATCAATGGCACGACCTACCGCTGGACACGCCAGAATAGTATTCTATGGCTGAATCAGATTGGTGTTGGCCAACATACATTGCTCACGCTGGATCTTGGTGGCCGCCCGACACCCGCCGACCTGAAGTTGAGCCTTCGCGATCAGCCCTGGGTTGCATTTCAGGCCCAGACAACCGCACGCCATTACACACTGCTGCTCCCCAACACAGCCTCCGATCAGCTGTGGATCGGGATTTCTAGCCCCACGTTTGTCGCACCTGGCGATCCACGCCAGCTGGGGGTAAAAATTGTGGGCTTCACCATCCATAACCTCCATGGTGGTGTGCCATTTCCTCCAATTGCACAGTATCTTACCCAATTTGCTTTAATCGTACTGGCCCAGCTTACGATCATACGCCTGAACTGGCGCTTGCCGCTGCAAGCCACGCTCCTATGTGTGCTGGCAGCAACACTGGCACTATTGTTGAGCAGCCAACTCCTGCTGGCAATGGAATATGTGCCCCGTCTGGCATTCAGTGCTGCCATCCTGGCTCTGCTCACCTGGCTGGTGCTGCCGTTGATTGAGCGCTGGGCGTGTGCAACCGAAACTGGCTTTATCACACGCCATGAGTTGCACATCCTGTGGGCAATGGCACTTGGGGCTGTGCTTGTGCGCCATCTGGGGGTGCTGTACCCCAGCTTTGGTGGGCAGGATCTTGGGCGCAATCTGGATCGCCTGTTGGCAACGATCAATGGGCAACTGTATATCATCGCACCCTCCGGTGAATTCGCCAAGGGGCTGACAATCTACCCAACTGGGCCATATCTTGTACTCATGCCTGGCTCTCTCGCAGTTGGCGATATGGCCTCACTCATGCAGGGTGGCCTCGCACTACTGGATGGCTTCACCGCGCTGATGGTCGGTCTGATCACAATCAAGCTGGGTGGTGGCAAACACGCTGCTCGGCTGGCGCTGGCGCTATATGCAGCCAATATTGGCGCATTCGGCGCGATGGGCTATAGCTTTTCGGCACAGATCTTCGGCCAATGGTTCACTGCACCACTGGCATTGTTGCTGCTCACCAATTCATTTCCACCAACACGCCGAATCTGGCTGTTCGCAATGATTCTGATGTTATTTGGAGTGTTCTCGCATATTGGGGTCGCACTGCTGGGCATTGGCTGGATGGGGTTGATTCTTGTGCTAACAACCATTGCCTATCGGCGGATTCCCTGGTGGGGATGGGGATTATTTGCAGGGGCATGCCTTATTTCATTCGGCTTTTTATATGTTGAGATCGTTGGCCCGACGCTGGCCCATGCAGCCGAGAAGGTCGTTCCACGCAGTGTTGGGTCGGGCACATTCTTCAAGGGCTACCGCATCCTGTTGATCAGTGGCCTGCGTCTAGCCTATAGCGACATTGGGCTGCTGCTTGCTCCGCTTGGGTTACTACTGCTCGCCCCAATAGTGGCTGGCGCACGAACATGGCTGCAACGGCGCGTTGTCCCATTGGCCTGGTTGGGAGCAGCGCTGTTCTTTTTGATGGTTGATCTGATCCTTGATGTGCAGGTGCGCTATTTCTATTTTGCCCTGCCGCTCATTTTGCCACTGATCGCCCTGCCACTTGGGCGCATCGCCGCCCGTGGCCGCAGCGCACAACTCGTCGCCTGGGCGCTTGTGATTGCGATTATGCTGCCGCAACTGGTGTTATGGTTCGGTGGCACCTGGGGCGATGGCAAAATCCCTATGACACCGCTGACGCACTGACCAGTATTCAGGAGTCAGAAGCCAGGAGTCAGAATAATTTCCCCTCTCCCCGACATGGGAGAGGGGCAGGGGTCAGGGTTCCAATCCTACTCATCGAACGCCCAGCCACGCTGATCGGCGACCTGACGCAGCGCGCGGGCCAGTGATTCGATCTGCTTGAGCAGCAAACGCACCTTCATCGGGGCACTGGTATCCTTCTCGACCCATTTGACCAGATCGCCCTCGACGTGTGCCCGCGCCAATCTGTCGGTCTCATCGATCATCTGATCGAGTGAGCGGATGCGAAAGACCCGCGCCTTATTCTTGGGCTGATTTTCCAGCGTTTCGTCCATCACACCCAATGGATCATCGATTGGCTCGGCTGTTTCTTCGTCATCGTCCCATAATCCGGCATCGCTATCATCCAGGCCAGGGACGCTGACAGATCCACCCTTGGCCAATGGGCCACCAGATGATACCGCTGGCACAGATGGGCGACCTGGATCAATACCCTGTTGCAAGGCATGCAGCGCATCATCAAGCGAAAGGTTCGGGTTCGCGGCAAAATAGCTCGAAAGGCGGCTCAGTTCGGCTGCCGACATCCCTTCATCGACGGCAGCGCGGGCCAATTCGATCTGGGTACGCTCATTCGCAATCCGGCGCAAATGCTGCGCCTGGGTAACAGTCAGGTCACCAGAGCGCAGGAGTTGCTGGACTTCGAGCGGCAGGTCGATCAAACCGAGGTAGCGTCGTACGGTTCGGGCAGCTAATCCAACGATCTGCGCGGTTGCTTCATCAAGCGCGCCCTCATCTTTTCCGCCAGCAATCGAAAGATCATCACGAAGGCGTTTGAAGGCCAGCGCCTTCTCAAGATCATTCAGATCGCGCCGCTGTAGATTTTCCGTCAACTGGCGAACCAACGTCTGTGGATCATCGGCATCGAGGATAATGCATGGCACACGCTCAAGGCCCAGCCTGAGTGCGGCAAGGCGGCGGCGGTTGCCATACACAACCCGATACTGGCCTCGGCCAGTGGCGATAACCCCGAGCGGCTGAAGCAAGCCATGGTCCGCAATCGTCGCAGCCAGACCTTCGATTTCGCCTGGATCCTCGCGCACGCCCTGCGGATCAGCCTCAAGCACACGCGGGTCAAGGTAGAGCAGTTGCATCGCTGCACTCCTGATCATAAAAGAAAGCCGGTTTCATTCCGGCGAACATTCAACACACCTGTTCGTGTATGCCTCAGTATACCAGAACCATGTACATGCGGCAAACACCACGCCACACCCAAAAGGGTGTGACGTAAACTTTTGCGGCGGCCTGCGCTGCGTCCACGCGTATGGGCCGACCCACGTGTCGGCCCGCGCTGTTCCGCACTGGTTGGCGGACACATGGGTCCGCACCCGACCCTTCCAAAAGAATACGTCGCGCCACACAAACCAGCGCTTTGCGGCAGATGGTTGCTTCTGATATACTTCAGGCGGTTGTGACGCACCGCCACGCCCGGATAACGAGGACACAAAGATACCATATGTCGAATCAGCAGAATATTCGTAACTTCTCGATTATTGCACATATCGATCACGGCAAGACGACCCTCTCCGACCGGTTGCTCCAACTGACTGGAACAGTCAGTGATCGTGAGCGCAATGAGCAGCACCTGGATCGTATGGATCTTGAGCGCGAGAAGGGCATCACAATCAAGGCCAAGGCCGTTCGCATGGAATATAAAGCTGCCGATGGCCAACTCTACCAACTCAATATTATCGATACTCCCGGTCATGTCGATTTCGGCTATGAGGTCTCTCGGGCATTGGCCGCCTGTGAGGGCGCTGTTCTGGTTGTGGATGCCTCGCAGGGTATCGAAGCCCAAACGCTTGCTAATGTCTATCTGGCCCTCGAACACGACCTGATGATTATTCCGGTGTTGAATAAAATTGATCTGCCTGGTGCAGCACCAGATCTGATCGCCAGCGAGATTGAATCGGTGCTGGGCCTGCCCAAAGAAGATATTCTGCATGTTTCTGCCAAACAGGGGACTGGTGTTCCGGCATTGCTTGAAGCAATCGTTGAACGCATCCCGCCACCACAGGGCGATCCAGATCGGCCATTGCGCGCCCTGATCTTCGATTCGCACTACGACCCATATAAGGGTGTGATTGCCTATATCCGCGTGATGGAAGGCGTGTTGTCAACCGGTGCGCGCATTCATCTGATGGGTACCGGAATCCAGGCCGAAACCCTTGAGATCGGGGCCTTCCGTCCGGTGATGACCCCCTTGGATGAACTTGGCCCCGGTACTGTTGGCTATATTGCCACTGGCCTCAAGCAGGTTGCGGATTGCCAGGTTGGCGATACGGTGACATTGGCATCCAACCCTGCGGAATCGATGCTGGAAGGCTATCGTCCGGCCAAACCAATGGTGTTCGCCGGGCTGTATCCCGTCGATGCGAATGCCTATATCGAGTTACGCGAGGCACTGGAGAAGCTCAAACTCAATGATGCCGCGCTCTCATTTGCCCCCGAAAAATCGGGAGCGCTGGGGTTTGGCTTTCGCTGTGGCTTTTTGGGCCTGCTGCATATGGAAATTGTGCGCGAGCGGCTCGAACGCGAATATAACTTGGAACTGTTGATCACCGCGCCAAGTGTTGAATACCAGGTATTGTGTACCGATGGCGAGATTGTGATTGTCGATAATCCATCAGAGATGCCCGAAACCGGCCTGATCGCGTCGATCGAAGAGCCAGTGATGCAGATTAATGTGATCGCACCGGCTCGCTATATTGGCACAATTATGGAACTGGTGACTGGTAAACGCGGTACGTTCGAGATGATGGAACACCTCGATCCATTGCGCGTGTCGCTCAAGTATCGCATCCCGCTTGGCGAGATTGTGATTGATTTCTATGATCAACTCAAGAGCCGCACCCAGGGCTATGCATCGCTTGATTACACACTGGCTGGCTACCAAGCCTCTGATCTCGTCAAACTTGATGTCCTCGTCAATACCCAACCAGTCGATGCACTCTCGCTGATTGTCCATCGTGAAAACGCCTTTTATCAGGGCCGGGCACTGGTTGAGAAATTGCGGAAGCTCATCCCCCGCCAGATGTTCGAGGTGCCAATTCAGGCGGCAGTTGGCAGCAAGATTATTGCCCGCGAGACTATCCGTGCGATGCGCAAGGATGTGCTTGCGAAATGCTATGGCGGCGATATTTCTCGCAAGCGTAAGCTACTCGAAAAACAAAAAGAGGGCAAGAAACGCATGAAGATGGTTGGGAATGTTGAAATTCCCCAAGAAGCCTTCATGGCAGTCCTTTCATTAGGTGATGATTAGAATCTGGAATATTCAATCAGGAGAGGAAGATTCGTGAAGATACGGACTTGGCTGATCGCGATGGCAATGTTGGCTCTGGCTGCCTGTGGCAACATCACCGGCGATGCAGTCGCACGCTATGATTCAGCAACACTAACA
Organism: Chloroflexales bacterium; assembly: GCA_038214135.1. Lineage (GTDB taxonomy): Bacteria > Chloroflexota > Chloroflexia > Chloroflexales > Roseiflexaceae > JANLSE01. Next base: position 35,611 of record JBBQSD010000029.1, read on the forward strand.
CGCAAAGATCTCGATACCCGAATTGCCCTGATCGAAAAAGGGCTACAGAAGGCTCCCCAGAGCGGGCAACTTCCATCGAAGCTCGATATCGAGCAACAGATTGTTGATCAGTTTATCAACCAACAAATTATGTTCGGCATCGCTAAACAGCGCGGCGTTGCCGTTACCGACAAAGAGATTGATACACAGATCGATACCTTCCGCGTTCGTATTCCACAGGCGACCGGCGGAACACTCGATGACGCAATCCAGAATCAACTTGGCCTACCAGGTTCCACATCGACCGAATTTCGCCAGTTTGTGAGCTTCTTCCTGGTTCAGGAGAAGGTCAGCGAAACACTCGTCACCACCGATACCATTCGTACAAAAATAACTGAACAGGTCATGACCCAAGCCAAGACGGTTGTTCAGAAAGCAACCGTCGCTCATATTCTCGTCGCAACCGAGGATGAGGCCAAAAAGGTGATCGAGCGGCTCGATAAGGGCGAGGATTTTGGCGCACTGGCCAAAGAACTCTCCACAGATCCCGGCTCAAAGGATAATGGCGGCATCTACGAGAATATCACACCCGGCCAGTTCGTCCCAGAATTTGATAAAGCTATGTTTACCGATCTCAAGCCAGGCGAGACAACCAAAGTGCCAGTCAAGACCCAATTTGGCTACCATGTGATCAAGCTCATCTCGCGTGAAACTGGCCCGAGTATGACCGATGAACAGGCCAAACTTCAGATTGAGCAGCAAATCCCGCAAGAACTCCAACAGGCCCGTGCGATGGAGCTGCAAAAGCTGATTGATGCCGAGAAAGCCAAGGCCAAGACCGAAAACCGTATTGTGGAACCGGTCTATCCAACGCCAACACCTGGCGCTGCTCCTGGCGCTGCACCCGGCGTTGTGCCGCCAGGCCAAGAGCCACCAGCAGCGACACCAGCACCAGCGCCGTAGCTAGTTGCCAATCACCACGGTACGCACCCTACTCTTGCTCGTCAGGAATAGGGTGTGTTTGTATCTAGCAAAGATCAGCCAGTCGAACGTGTCTGTAAGCGGAGAAATACCTGTGATTACTGCATCCCGCCCGCACCTGTCGCTTGATGGAAGCTGGCAGTTTCGCACCGACTCAGATGGCAATCTGTCGCCTGAAACGATTAGCTCATGGCAAACCATTGATGTCCCTGGCCCCTGGCAGGCCCAGAGCGATGCATTGCGTTACTATCAGGGAACCGCCTGGTATCAGCGCAGCATCGAAATCCCTTCCGCCTGGTCGCAGCAACGGGTTTTCCTGAAGTTTGGGGCTGTCGATTACCAGGCCGAGGTGTGGGTCAATGGGATCCCAATTGGTGAACACGATGGCGGCTATCTGCCGTTCGAATTCGATATCACCGAGGCTCTGGTGTTTGGCGCATCAAATCGTGTTGTTGTTCGTGTGACCGACCCAGACGATGATCGGGCACAATGGGCCGTTCCATTCAGCGAGATCCCGCATGGCAAACAGAGCTGGTATGGCCCGCTCAGTGGCATCTGGCAGAGCGTGACCATCGAAGCCCGCCCGCTGCTGCATATCACAACGCTGCTCGCCTCACCCAACGCTCGTACGGGTAGCATCCTGGTTGAAGCCACGTTGAGCGCCGAAGCGCCTGCCGATACAGAACTCGCGCTCACACTGCTTGATCCAGATGGAATGATTGCCAGCCAGGGAACGATGGCGCTTGATGGGACAAGGGCGAGTCTGACACTCAGCGTCGATCAGGTCATTCGTTGGGATCTCGATACGCCTGCCCGCTATACACTGCGCGCAATTGTGCGAACCGCCGAAACACAGGATCAGGTCAGCACACGTATTGGCTTCCGCACATTCGAAGCGCGGGATGGCTGTTTATGGCTGAATGAGCGCCCGCTGATGCTACGTGGCGCACTCGATCAGGATTACTATCCGGATGGAATCTGCACGCCACCATCATACGAATTTCTGTTGCATCAGGCCAAACTCGCCAAACGGATGGGGCTGAATTGCCTGCGCTGCCATATCAAAATCGCCGATCCACGCTATCTGGATGCTGCCGACGAGGCCGGAATCCTGGTGTGGGCCGAACTGCCGAACTGGCAGCACTGGACTCCCGAGGTTGGCGCACGTGGCGTTGCAACCCTGCATCAGGCGATTATGCGCGATTGGAACCACCCATCGGTCGTCATCTGGAGCATTATCAATGAGAGTTGGGGTATCGATCAGACAAACCCTGAGCATCGCGCATGGCTACGGTCTGCCTATGAAATAATCAAACCCATCGCCGGAGATCGGCTGATTGTCGATAATTCGGCCTGCTTCAATAATTCCCATCTCAAAAGCGATCTGGACGATTATCACTTCTATGCGGCCATGCCGGATGAGCGCCTGCGCTGGCGTGAATGGGTGCGCCAATTTGCACAGCGCCCGAAATGGAGCTATGCAGCAACATTGCCAGAACTGCCACCAGCAACCGAGCGCTGGACATTGGGCGAAGCTGGCTATGGCGATCCACTTCCCGAAGTCGAGCGCAGCGGGCAAGAACCATTGATTGTTTCCGAATTTGGCAACTGGGGTTTGCCCTCATTGGCAGAACTACGCGGGCCACAGCAGCGCGATCCATGGTGGTTCGAGACAGGCGACGACTGGGGTGATGGTGTCGTCTACCCGCACGGCGTTGAACAGCGTTTTACACGGCTTGGGTTGGCACACATCTTTGGCGATTACGAGCAATTTGCGGCAGCCACACGCCGCGCCGAACTGGATGCATTACGTTTCGAGATCGAGGAGATGCGCCGCCATCCATCGATTGGTGGGTATGTGATCACCGAGTTTAGCGATGTGCATTGGGAATGCAATGGCCTGCTGGACATGCGCCGCAATCCGAAGCTGCCACTGGATCTGCTTGCAGCACTCAACGCCGACACAGTGCTGATCCTGGATCGCGAGCAGGGCGCGCTGTGGGCCGGCGAACAACGAACGGTGCCCGTTCATGTCTCGCATTGGGGTGCTACAGCGCTCGATGGCGCAGAATTGCGCTGGCAGCTCGCAGCATCAGATCGGCCACAAACAATCATCTCACAGCAGCGCAGCACCTCCCTACCAGCAATCACGCCTCGTTCCACCATTGCGCTTGGTACTATTCAGATCAGCGCGCCCCAATTGGCGGAAGCACATCGATTTCGGCTCATCATCGAGCTGTGGGCGCAGGGGCAACGAATTGCAGCAACGGAACAGGCGCTGCCTGTGTACCCACATCCGGTCGGCGAAGGCCCGCTTGTGTATAGCGCTGGTTCAGCGGCGTTCCAGGAACGGCTGGCGACACTCCCCTATACCCTGAGTAAGGTACCAGGCCATGGCGTTACTGTCACAGATTATTTTGATCATGCCCTCCGCGAACGAGTGCTACAGGGAGAACATGTGCTGCTGCTGGCCGCATACCCAGATGCGATTGCAGCTCCAATCGGGCCATTGCATATTCGCCCACGCGCCGGAACGGCCTGGCAGGGGAGTTGGGCCAGTAGCTTCAGTTGGATGGCAGGCGAGTGGCCCGGCGATGGCATCCTCGACGAAACATTTATGTCAATCATGCCAACCCATATCATTGCTGGGTTCGCACAACGGGATTTCCCTACTGCGGTGCAAGCAGGGTTATGCGTCGGCTGGATCCAGAAACCCGTTGCACTCACCGGAACTTGGCAGCTTGGCCGCGGGAGTGTCACCATCACAACCTTCCGCCTATCGGCGGCGCTTGGTAGCGATCCAGTGGCGACACTGGTTTTTGATCGGTTGCTCGGAAATAGCTGATGTCAATACTGTCATCCAATTGTTCGTATTATGACATATGGCGTTGTTTCCCGTGCATGGCGGCTGCGCTACAATAGATTTCCATTTTTGCGAAAGTGAGCCTGCATGCATACCACGCCAATCCTTCGCTGGCAACACCCATATACGCTCCTTGCACTTGTCCTATTTGTTGCTGGATCTGTTGGGTTTACTCAGGCACAACCACACCAGTTTGGGCAGGCCGATCATCTGCATGTTGATCCACGCACCTACCGCAGCGCTTCAGGGCGGCATAAGGTCATCGTCCGCGATACGCCAACACGAACACGCTTTAGCAACGAATCTGCTTCTGCCAGGGTAGATTATGAAGGCTTTACACTGCTTGATGTCGATACCGCCACCCTTGCGACACTCGGCGCACAGGTGGAAATCCGCGATGATTTTAACCTGATCCTGCTCAACGCCGAAACAATCGACACCAGCGCTCCACTGCCAACTGCGTTCCAAGAATCGGCTGGCAGTTTTTCTGGTAAGCGCCTGCGGCTGGTTCAGTTTGTTGGGCCGATCCGCCCAGAATGGTACGACGAACTCACCAGCACAGGGGTACAGATTGTTGGCCCTATTCCGCAACATGCCTATCTCGTCTATGGCGATGAAGCGCAACTGGCTGCATTGGCAAGCCTGGCAGCTCACGCGAAAACGATTCAATGGGAAGGGCCATTCCGCCCAATCGACAGGATCTACCCAACACTCAGCGATGCTGGTGATCAGCAGGTCGCCATTCAGCTTATTCGTGACCCACAGGCCAATGCGGATACCATGGCACTGATCGATACTCTGCGCCAAGATCAGGCCAGTATTCAGCAGATTCTGGAATACACAAATATTATTGTCACCCTCCCAGCCAGTGCGATCAGCCGCCTGGCAGATCAACCAGATGTTCTTTCGATCCAGCCATATGCCATACCAACCAGAAACGACGAACGCCAGGATCAGATTATCGCTGGCAATCGTAATGGCAACCTACCCGCCACAGGGAACTATCTGAACTGGCTGGCCAGCCAGGGATTTACACAGGCACAGTTTGATGCCTCTGGCTTTGTTGTCGATGTCTCCGATAGTGGTGTTGATAATGGCACAACCAGCCCCAACCATTTTGCGCTCTATACTGCTGGCACGAAGCCTGGTACAAGCCGCATGGCCTATGCACGGCTAGAGGGTACACCATCTGGAAGCGGCAGCACACTGACCGGGATCGACGGACATGGAACAATTAATGCCCATATTGTTGGGGGCTATGTTCCGAATGGCGCACCATATAACAGCTTCCCACACGCCGATGGATCGGGGTTTCGTTATGGACTGGGCGTCGCCCCATTTGTACGGGTCGGGTCATCTGTCATCTTCGATAATAGTGGCATGACCAACGATTATACAGCACCAGATTTTGCCGATCTGCAAGCGCGGGCCTATCGTGATGGTGCCCGGATCAGCTCGGATAGCTGGGGGTCGAACAGCGCTGGTGCCTACACCACCGATTCACAGTTGTTTGATATCCTGGTACGCGATGCACAGCCAACAGCAGCAGCCATTGCAACACCCGGCAATCAGGAAATGGTCATGATTTTTGCTGCCGGCAATACTGGCTCGAACCTGAGGACGGTTGGATCGCCAGCAACGGCCAAGAATGTCATTACTGTTGGTGCATCGGAAGGGGTGCAGCCATTTGGTGGTTCAGATGCCTGTGGGATTAGTAATAATGGATCGAACAGCCTGAGCGATATTATCAGCTTTTCCTCACGCGGGCCAACTGTCGATAATCGCCAGAAGCCGGATCTCGTGGCACCTGGCACACATATCACTGGCGGCGTATTCCAGGGTACTAACCCTGGCCTGAATGGTGCTGCCGATAGCTCGTTCACCGCCAATGGCATCTGCCGTGGTGTTGCCGGGAGCGCCGATCAGCGCTTCTACCCAGATGGCCAGCAGTGGTATACCGCCTCTTCCGGCACTAGCCACTCGACGCCAGCCGTTGCTGGTGCGGCTGCACTCATTCGCCAATTCTTCATCAATCGTGGGCTGCCACCACCCAGCCCAGCCATGACAAAAGCATATCTGACCAATGGCGCTAGCTACATGGATGGCGTTGGCGCAAATGATACGCTCTTCTCGAATAATCAGGGCATGGGGTTACTGAACCTGGCACCATTGTTTGACCAAACCACAGCCCGCCTGCTGCTTGATCAAGGGCCAACCAACACATTCAGTGCAAGCGGCAATCGCATGGTGATCACCGGGCGCTTGGTTGATCCAGCCAAACCGCTACGTATCAGCCTGGCCTGGACGGACGCACCCGGAACGACGGTCAGTGCCGCATATATCAACGATCTCAATTTGCGCGTGCAGGTTGGTTCAGCAACCTACCTTGGCAATGTCTTTAGTGGTGCCAATTCGATCACCGGTGGTGGTTCAGATAGCCGCAACAATCTTGAGAGTGTGTTTTTGCCAGCTGGATTGGCCAGCGATACCCCAATCACCATCACTATCGAAGCTGCTTCAATCACTGGCGATGGTATACCGAATAACGGTGGCCCGCTCGATCAGGATTTTGCGCTGGTCGCTTCTAATGTATCAGCCAGCCCAGTGCCTGCATCCATACTATATTTTCCGTTCATTGGCAACTAGATGGCTGACTTCACCCCCGGCCCCTCTCGGTGCGGAGAGGGGTGCCCGCAGGGCGGGGTGAGGTTTACGCTTTCCGCCGCCAGGCCGTAACATTCCATGTGATTGGCGCAAGTGCATCTGGTTGGATTCCGATGATACCAGGGGCGCTGAGCGTTGCACTCACCCGCTGGAACAGTGGCAGCGATGGTAGCTCCTGGGTCCAAAGCTGCTGTTGTTTAAGGTAAGCTGCCTGGCGTTTTGGCAAATCGAGGGTCGTGACCGCCTCTCGAATCGCTCGATCAGCATCACGGAAGCACCATCCCGCAAAGTTATCGCCGGTCCAATTATTCGTTTCACTCGGCACTGCCAAGCAACTCCATAATTGCAAGCCACCCGGATCAGGTGTAGCAATCCAGGCATACAATGCCAGCTCAAACTGCCGCTGGAACAGCGGCCCGGTTGCCGCAAACAGATCCACAGTGGAGAGCGTGACGAGATCGATACCAATGCCAATCGCCTGCATATCTTCTTTGAAGTTTTCGGCAATCTGCGCTCGCAGCGGCCCTTCGGATGTAAATAGTTGGAAGGTAAGTGTCACACCCTGCGATGAGCGAATCCCATCTTTGTCGATATCGGTATAGCCAGCCTCGGCAAGCAACTTGCGGGCTTGTTCTGGATCATAGGGATAGCGCGTGAGTTGATCTGCTGGAGCTACTTCGGATTGGCCTGGCAGCACCCAACTATCCAGAATCGGAGTTCGATCACCATCGCCATACACAGCCTCTGCCATACGCTTACGATTAGTGCCAAATGCAATCGCCCGCCGTATCCGAATATCCTGGAGTGTCGGCACATCCAGATTAAAATCGATATGTTCCCAGATCGGGTTTGGCAGATAGCGCACATCGATAGTATTTGCAGGCACGCGATTCAGGATCGCCAACTGTTCCTGGGTCAACCGATCAGTTATTGCAAGATCAAGATTGCCATTTGCAATATTGGCCCGAACAACATCAAGATCGCGCAGGAACGCAATGGTGAGCCGTTTAGCGGCTGGTTGTGGCCCACCATAGAAGGGGTTCGCCACCATACGGATCTCGCCAGGCAAGATCGTGTCAATCATGTAGGGGCCATAGCCGATTGGCTGCTTGGCAAAAGCGCTCGTATGGATCGTTGCTGGATCCACACTCTGGAGAATATGGCGCGGCAGGGGCGTCCAATAGCTCAGAAAATAGGTCCATCCCGAAACATTCGGTTTCAGCAATGCCTGTGTCGTATGCTCATCCACAGCCGTATAACTCTCGATCTGGCTGAGGAGTAACAAGGCATCATCGCCTGGTGATGCTACCTTTGCGTGTTCATAGGCAAACACCGAGTCACCTGCTGTTACTGGCGTTCCATCCGACCAGCGCAGGTTCGGGTTCCAGTGGAATGTGACCTCCAACTGGTTGACCTGGGTGATAATCGTTGTTACCGTTGTTGTGATGTTACCAGCGGCATCCAAATATACAGCGGCCTGTTTCAGCCGAGCATCGCCATTCTCAAGCGATGGAATCCGTTCGAGTACGCCGGTGTTTGTGTAACCATAGTTATATGCAAGAATCGGCGAGGGGAACAGCAGCTCACTGATCGGCGCGAGGCTTCGCCGTGTCGCAGCACTGATCGGGTATGGGTAAAGGTCAGGCGGCTGATCAAGCAAGCCAATCACCCAGGTATCACGCCTAGCTGCGAGAGCATTAGCCACTGCAACACTGGTTGGCATTGCAGTTGGGGCAATCGATTGATCGACCGTAGGAGTTGCTGGCGGAATAGTCGGCTTTGCGACACCACCCTCAATCTCACATGCAGAAATGCAGCAAGCAAACAACAGGATAATGGCAATCGTGCGGAGTGGTATATAATCAATCATCGATTTCTCTCTGCTCAGTATCGAATCGGCAGTCTACCAAGTCCGCCCTGATTTGTCCAGCTAAATCTATGAACACCACTGTGCTATAATGAGCCAATTCATAAGCAGCGGAGCATACTGTGGCCGAATCGGCCTTCATCTCAACTGATCAACTGATCACTAACCTTGATCAATTGATTGCACTCCCTGGCAGTTCAGGGCATCTCGAAGATCTCGCCACCGTCGCCGGGCGAGTGGCTACCTTAATGCGCTCCTATGGGCTGCATGTCGATGTGATCCCCACCAATGGAGCCTCAATCGTCGTTGGCCGCCGCACAGGGCGGACGCCATTCACACTGCTGTTGTATCACCACTATGATGTCGCACCGCCAGGGAGTTGGCGGGCCTGGCACCATGATCCATTCCAGATGGCAGAGCGCGAGAGTGTGCTATATGGGCGCGGAGTTGCCGATGGCAAAGGCCCGCTGACGGCCCATCTGAATGCGATTGCGGCGCTTGCGGAAGCCGAGGGTGATCTGCCATGCAATATTGTGGTTGTTGCGGAAGGTGAAGGGCTGATCGGCAGCCCAAATCTGGCGCTCGCACTGGCCTCACATCGCGAAATCATGCGCGCTGATGCTGTATTGGCAACAGGTGGCGACCGAGATGTTTCTGGTAAGCCATTCTGCTATGGCGGAACCAAAGGGTTGCTGCAGGTGCGGCTACGTGCCATGGGAGCCAGCGAATCGCTGCCAGCTGGGCTGGCTACAACAGTGCCGAACCCACTCTGGCGGCTGATCTGGGCTGTTACGCATATCAAGAGCGATCAGGAGGAGATTCTGATCAATGGCTTCTACGATACAATCGAAGGGCCTGGTCGTGGCGAGAATCGAGCACTCCGCGCAGCAGCAGTCGATGAATCCGGGCGTATGGCAGCGTGGGGCATCAGCCAATTTCTGTTCGCTATGACGGGCACGGCTGTTGCTCAGGCCGAAGCCAGCCTGCCAACCTGTAATATTACCGCTGTCACATCTGAACCAACCGGCGATACCTCCCTGATCCCGATCAGCGCCAGTGCTCGGCTCGATTTTCAGTTGGTGCCGCGCCAGCATCCACAGGTTATCTGCGATTTACTGCGCGAACACCTTGAATCAAAGGGCCTCGCCGACATCCAGATTGAACGATTGCCTGGTGGCTACCCAGCCGCGAACACCGCAATCGATGATCCGTTCGTGGCCCTGGTTGGCAGCGTTGGCCGCCATATTCATGGCGAACCACTCGCCATCCTGCCGCGTGGCCCGTTCGCACAACCATTGGTGCTGTTTGCCCAAGCATATGGTATCCCCACCGCCGTGGTTGGCCTGGCCCGGCCCGACTCAGCGATCTGTGCGCCGAATGAGCGCATTCCTCTCCCCGATCTCGTGCGCCATGGGCAACTTCTGATCGAACTGCTATATGCCTGCGCGGAACACCCCTGACCCTGACACGGTGACAACGTGAGGGGGTGACACGGTGACAGATGCTGAAGCGATGCCGTATTACCTGAATAATGCACATTCACCGTGTCACCGTGTCAGAAGCTTCACGCCGGCCCATCATACTTGCGTAACTCAGGCACCTTCAGGGTTGTCGCAATAACAAATGCAACACACAGCACCCCACCAATCAGTACTGCAAATGGCCCTCCAAGGAGGCTCGCTAGAACCCCTGCCTGGAACTCGCCCAATTGTGGCCCACCGGCAAAGAAGACCATATTGACCGCGACCATGCGCCCACGTAGCTCATTAGGAGTCATCAATTGCCGGATTGTCCCACGGATGATCATGCTCACCGTATCGGCGGCACCCGTCCCCGCCAGCGCCAATAACGTCAACGGCAGCCATGTCGAAACCGCAAACAGCGCCACACACACACCAAAAATACCCACTGCAATCAGCAATATCGGCCCCTGGCGACGGAAGGTGAACAAGCTCAATAGCACTGCTGATACAACCGCGCCAGCAGCCGGAGCCGAGTACATCCAGCCTAACTCAAGCGGCCCGACATGCAGCACCTGATCGGCAAACAATGGCATCAGCGCTCGCGATGCCCCAAAGAAGGTTGCAAAGAAGTCCAGCACCATTGTCGATGCGATCATACGGTTACGGAATACAAAGCGCAGCCCTTCAAGAGCATCCTGCAATCCGGGGCGCTTGAGCGAAGCTGCTGCTGCTTGCCGTTTCATCATGAGTGCAGTGATCACAACCGGTATAAATGAAGCAGCATCGATCCAATAGACCGGCGCAACGCCATAATGAGCAATCAAAACACCAGCCAGCGATGGCCCAACAACCGTTGCTAACTGCCAGGAGATGACATTCAGACTCAACGCATTTGGTAGCATCTCGGCCGATACCAGGTTGGGGATAATTGCCTGGCGGGCGGGCATCTCAAAGGCTGTCGCCACTGATGTCAGGCAGACCATCGCATAGATCAGCCAGATCGACGGATTACCCTGATCAGTTGCGATTGCCAGAATTGCCGAGGCAACCAGTGCCACGATTGATGTGTAGATGATCACCATCCGCCGATCAACCCGATCCGCCAGGACGCCACTGATCGGCGCAACCAGAATCAGCGCCAGAACACGCGCAAGGCCAATCATTCCGAGAGCAAATGCAGGGTTGATCGTTCCCGTGCGGCGAGCCAGATCATACACATGGTAATCGACTGCAACAATCCGCATCTGCGAACCAGCGATTGAGATCAATTGCCCAAACCACAACAGCCGAAATTCGCGAAAGCGCAGGGCAGCCAGCGGTGTGGCCTTCGCAGTAGGCCGAGGTGAGCCAGCCATGAATCATCCTGTACACATATCGGGCAATAGAGACCCGAGAGTATACCATTACTCAGCAAACAATTCGCCAGCGTGATCGCTCATCCACTCGGCCAATCGTTGCCCCTGTCCAAGCACTGCTAGATGGTAATCTGGTGCCCCCTCCGGCGTCGCAACCACTCGCCCCAACGCACCGCGCATCCATAGTACCTGGATCAGCACTGGTAGCGCATGGCGTTCAGAAGCCGTAAGTGGCACAATCGACTGATAGCCTGCAAGCACGAATCGGGCAAGCTGGATGTCGAGTGGCCCAGCAAAAACACCCCATTGCCATGCGGCATCGCGTTGGGGAGCGGTGGCAAAGGCTACCAGCGCATCGGCAAGATCGACAATGCGGGCATCCCAGGTGGCCTGATCAAAATCCAGGAGACCAGCCGCCGCATCGTGATCAAACCGCAAATTGTCGGCGTGCATATCGCCATGGATCACAAGCTGTGGCAGTGATTCATAGGCCTGATCGGGCAATTGTTGGCTACATGCGGCAGCCTGGAAATCATACCAGGCCAGCATCTCATGCAACTCACCCATGATGTCGCGCTCCAGCAGTATCTCGGTTAGCCCGCGGATCACCAATGGCGTATAGCGTGGGCTAGCGGTAGAACTTGGCGCTGCAAAACCAATAACTGCCTGATGGTAACGGGCGAGTAGGGCACCGGCGCTTGCCACTTGAGCTGGCCGCTGTGCATCAAAATCCTCGCCAACGATATATTCCTGAACCTCGGTGACTCGCCCGTTGATCATTGTATAGCTGCGCCCTGCACGATTATGCAACAGAGCTGGTACAGGCAGGCCATGGGTAAGCAGGCAATCGATCAATTGGTGGCGGTAGATTGCGGCAGCTTCGCCAAGTTTTGGATGGCAGCGCCGTACAACCACGCGCAAGCCCGATGTTTCGACAAAGGCTGTCTCATTCACATAGCCATGGCGCGCATTACTGATGGTACATGCCTGCCCAAGATCATAGTGGCTAAGGATCTGGGCAATATCGTCGGAAGAAAGCATATAAACACCGATGGACGATAGTGTGGGCTACCGTCCATCGTCCGTCATCTACGATACACTCTGTTGAACAAGAAACCAAGCGTAGCGTCGGCCTCTGTTTTCTTGTTTAGTAACAAACGAACAAACGAACAAGCAGCATACTGTTCCTTTGTTCTTTATTAAATGGCAACCGGCAGACAAATTTCGGCAAGTTCAGCGGCAAATTTACGTGCTTCATCGCGTTCAGAATCGCTCAATTGCTGTTCTGGAAGAATCATTGCACTGCCAGTCCGTTCGATCCAGAATGGTGGCAGCACCGGCGGGCACCCACGTTCTTGCAAGCAATCAGCCAATTCTTCCTGTCCACCTGGCTGATCAGCCCGATCTTTGGTTCCAAACACACCAATCGCCATACGGCAGAGCCGCCGGTGGGGAATAGCCTCACACAGATCGCGCAATTGGCGCGGAGCATGCCCTACATGGCTGTGGGTACCAAGAAGCATGATCGTATAGCCAAGGACTTCCCCAGGATCGATCTTATCCACTGGCGTAGCAACAACCGAAATTCCATGGGCCTCCAGTTCTTCTGCAAGGGCACGAGCCATCAGGCGGGTATGTCCAAACCACGATGCATAAACAATTAGGGCGCGCATATTGGCCTCCATAAACACATCATTGTGCTTGCTGCAAGCATAGGCCAAGCTACTCGCTTCCGCAGGAAGCAGCCGTAACACACGGTGAAGAATCCCTCACCCTATTTGATAAGTACTTTCTTGACAATCTGTTGATATTAGCATACTCTAACCTCTGTTGTTAGCCGCATTCGAAGAAAGAGATGTCGTATGGTTCGCCTGCATCGCCTGCTGATGTTCCTGATCGTTGTGTTGGTGTGTAGCTTCCCTTTCAGTGTTTCTGCGCAAACACCGAGCATTGCAGATCGACTACGCGCACTGGCCCACGAAGCCGATGAGGGCGCAACTGCTGCACGAGCTGCGGATGCAGCAGCGATTCAGCATACCTTCGATGAGGCCCACAAAGGCTGGGAGCTCTTTGAAGACGATCTGCGCGACAAAGATGCGGTTGGCTATACTGCAATTGAGCGGGCATTTGATACGCTCAAGCAAGCGTTGGCGGCAAAGCCGATTGATGCACAAATGGCACTAACCGGCTTTCAGCAACTCGATCTGGCTATCGACGAAACTATTGGCCGGATTACCGATGGTACTGCAACTGCGGCACCAGTAAGTAGCCCATCTGCCGTTCTGACCATGCTCAATAACGCTTCGGAGGCACTTTCTAGCGGGAATACGGCAATCGCACTCCAGCACGCCGAAACGGCCCAGGTTGCATGGCCGTCGATTGAAGGCGCAATCGCAACCAAATCACAGGCAGATTATCATGCCATAGAAGATGATCTGAGCGCAGCAATTGCAGCTCTGAAAGCCTCCCCAGTTGATCAAGCCAAGGCTAGCGCTGCACTTGAGCGGCTACGCACAACGCTCTCCCCATATACTGTGACCCAAAGCTATAACATGTTCGATGTAGCTGCTATTCTGCTTCGTGAAGGCCTGGAAGCGCTACTTGTGATTGTTGCGCTGCTCTCCTTCCTGCGCCGATCAGGCAATAGCGATAAGCGCGTATGGATCTGGGGTGGCGGCATCCTGGGCATTCTGGCCAGCATTGCCGTTGCATTTATTCTCCAGGCGATCTTCAGCAGCGCCAGCGCTGGCCAGAACCGCGAACTGATTGAGGGTGTAACGGGCCTGGTGGCCGCAGCAATGCTGTTCTATGTCTCATACTGGCTACATAGCAATGCCAGTATGCACGCCTGGAAACGCTTTATCGATGAACGCACCACCCAGGCACTCGCACGGGGCAGCATGATCGGGTTGGCGCTACTGTCATTTCTGGCCGTCTTCCGTGAGGGTGCCGAAACAGCCGTATTCTATCTTGGCATGGCCCCCTCAATCTCGTCCAGCGATCTGTTGGCCGGGCTAGGGCTTGGCATCGTAACACTAACGATTGCTGCCGTGCTGATGCTCGTGGCTGGCGTGAAATTGCCACTACGACTATTCTTCCGCGTGGCGGCGCTGCTGGTCTACTATCTGGGCTTCAAATTTGTTGGCACGGGCATCCATTCATTGCAAGTAGCGGGTATGTTACCAGCCTCGCCAATTGAAATGCCCGCCATTCCCCAAATTGGTATCTTCCCAACCTGGGAATCGCTGCTCCCACAAATCCTGCTGATCACTGCCGCTGTGATCATCTTCCTGTATCTGCGCGGGCAGGAACGCAAGCTGCGCGGGCCTTCCATGGCCGCTGGGTAGGGTATCTTTTCAAACAAGAAGCGGGGTAGAGGAATATCCTCTACCCCGCTTCTCATTACACCTGCCCTAGAAAAAGCCTAGCTCATCACGGGCTTCCTGGGTCATCATGGATGGGTTCCAGAATGGCGTCCAGACAAGGTTAATCTGCACATCTTCGAGTAGTGGGTAGACGGCATTCAGTCCCAATATTTCGCGGCGGGCCTGGTCCATAATCTGCGGGCCAGCCGGGCAAGCCGGCGTCGTCAATGTCATGTCGATGGCGATCTTCTTGCCATCATCCTGAACATCGACATTGTAGATCAACCCAAGATTGACGATATCGAGCCCGATTTCGGGATCATACACGTTCTTCAGTGCGCTGCGCACTAGTTCATCGGTTAACATGGCCTACTCCATTCATCCACTTATACCTGGTTGTGTCTGGAGTTATGATACCACATTCTTTTCAAATGTGGCCGGTAGCATGTTCGGTTGTTCGTTCTGCTAGCGGTTGGCCACGGCCATCTTCCAACTGCATAATCGCTGGCGTGATCAGGCACACAACCAGGATGATCATGCAGGCAATTGCTCCAGTGATATACCAGGTCTGTACGCCGAATCTGTCGGAGAGTGGCCCGGCAATCGCTAATCCAATTGGTGAGAGGCTCATGGCGATGCTGCCCATCACAGTAAACACCCGCCCCTGCATCTCAGGGGCCACAATCGATTGAACAATAGCAAACAGCGATCCGTTCGCGATTGAAGACATGGCACCCATGACGCCCATTCCAGCAAGTGCTAATGGGAAAAGGTACGCTGGCGCCAGGCCAACCATAAAGGCACCAATTCCCAGGCCCGCAGCGCCCATAATCGTCGTGAGAATGCGGCGCTTAAAGCCACCCCACACACCAAGCAACACACCACCAGCGATCATGCCGATGCCCATGGCGGCTTCCATTGATGCGAGTTGGAACGGCCCACCAACGAAGTGGCGCGTCACAAGAATCGGCAGCAGCGAGAATGCTGGCACCAGCAGCAGATTCAAGACTGTTGCGAGAATAAGAATGGCCCGCAATCCTGCCCAGTTCCAGATGTAACTCAGCCCGGCGCGAACATCCTGCAGCACGGTTCCAAGCTCGCCGATCCGCTCTGGGCGCGGAATATGGACGAGCGACATCGTTCCGACTGCGATCAGTGCGGTGAATACGTCAATTGCCATCATTCCGGGCAATGGCAACAGCCCAACCAGCAGCGCACCCAATGGTGGAGCCACAATACTGCTAGCACCCTGCAACATCTGGTTCATGCCTGCCACACGGGTAAGCTGTTGTTCTGGAACCAGCAGCGATGTGGAGGCTTGCATAGCCGGGAAGTGAAATGCGCCAGCCAGCGAGCGGATAAACATGATTGTGTAGATATGCCAGAGTTGGATCGAACCACTCCAGAACAGAACTGCCAGTGTCGCGGCAGCCAACGCACCAACGCTATCGGCGGTGATCATCACCACCCGCCGATCCCAGCGATCCACGAGTGCCCCGGCGAATGGGCCGATCAACACGCCAGGGATCATCGTCATGATCGTTCCGAATGCCAGAACAGTCGCCGAACCAGTCGATTGCGTCAGCCACCAGATCAACCCGAACCCAGCCAGGCTACTGCCAAATAGTGAGAGCGCCTGCCCACCCCAGATCAGAAAGAAGCGCACTTTCCAGTTCGCCATATTCGCATTGATCGCCATACCTACCTCCGCTGTTATCGAAACTAGGCATAGTCTAGCGGAACGAGTGTAGGCAGGCATCGCCCGAAGGTAGAAGGAGAGGTAGAATAATTAGAGAAGCTGGCGCTCGTGTGCCCGTGCGACAGCAGCAGTGCGGCTGGTTGTGTTGAGTTTGGCCAGAATATGGGTCAGGTGTTTCTTGACTGTATGCAGCGATACAACCAATCGTTTGGCAATATCCTGGTTCGATGCTCCTGTCGCAACCAATCGCAATACCGCTAATTCACGTGCAGTCAATCGATCAGCCGATTGCGTGCTTGCCCGATTCAGAGTTATCGATTGTATTCCAGGATCGTTGCCAGTAAGCGGAAAGGCAGCCAACAGTTGCATCACATAGTTCTGCAGATCACTGGAAAATCGTGTGTCCTGATCCTCAAGCACGGTTCGCAGGAACTGGTGCATTGGTTCGCCCTCATCAAGAAAGCAGCGTCGCATCCCACCTGGCCGAGCCTGTTCTAATGCCAGGCCAATTGCCACATATGCCTCATGAGCGCGGCCAGATTGCCAATATGCCAGCGCCGCAAGAATATTCGCACCAATCACTCGCCGTGTGTAGCCGCCCTGTTCTGCCAGCATCGCGATGCGTTTGATCAGCGTGATCGCTTCTGTAACCCGTCCCTGTGCAAGCTGCAAGCGTACCAGCAATTCATACTCAGCATAACGAACCGGATCGAGTTCACCATCAATACGCAGCCCTCGCTCTGTCAGACCACACTCTGTTGCAGCCAGATTGCCCTGTTCAAAGGCCTCCCAGACCTCGCCAAGCTGCGCCCACCAGGTAATCTTTGCCACGTTATAGGCAATAGCTAACTCGCGTGATTTGCGGTGGGCTGCCAGTGCCCCGGCCATATCGCCACGTATCCGCAGAATCCGCCCATACAGATCATAGGCAGGGCACAGAATATCCGAATTCCACCATTGTTCGCCCTTTTCCATAGCACTGTGGGTTAGTCGCTCACACTCCTCAAGGTTATTGCGTTCATAGCATATTTCTGCCAGGGCAACATGGATCATGGGAATCATCGTCAGCCGCTCGCCATAGCGTCCCGTAATCTGTTTTAGGAGCTGCCGTACCACAGATTCGGCCTCGATTGCACGCCCCTCACTAAGCAACAGATCCGATTCAACCAATTCCAGCCCATAGCCAGATAACAAGACGGCTGGATCTGGTAGGTAGCGCATATCGCGGCGCATTTGTTCAAAGATAGCCCACGCGCCACGCAGATTGCCGAGTGAGAGGTGGGCATTCACCAGATTGACAGCCATCAGGTAACGAACTGTTTTCTTCTCAGGGCCTAAGAGCGCCAGTGATCGTTGCCCAAGCTCGATCGATGCTGGTGAGTCACCCGTGATGCGCGCCACAAAGGATTGGATCGCAATAATCTCGCCAATCAATTCAGAATCTTCCGGCGATGCAATCGCTTCTGCCATGTCGATGGTCTGCTCAGCCCGACTGATCTGTATAGTTCCCAGAAAAGCCCAGGCTTCAGTCACAAGAATATGTGGTCGTGTCAGGCGTAACGTCTCTGGCAATGTGGCTAACCATCCAATCAAGGTTCGGATCTCACCACGCACCAACAGCATTGTTAGACCATGGCGCTCAATCAACTGCGCCGCAGCCACATATTCACCAGCAGCAATCGCATGGTTGATCGCTGGCGTGGCAAAATCCGTTGCGCCTGTCATCGCCTGCTGGCGATACCATTGCATTGCTCGCCGATGCAGATCGGTCATCAATTGCGGATGGGTTCGTTGAAGCTGCGCCTGCAGAGCATCTGCAAACAATTGATGGTAACGAAACCAGCGCCGTTCGGTATCTAATGGCGTAATAAACAGGTTTGCACGCTCCAGGTAGCTCAGGAGTGTGGCTGATGTATACTGTGATGGCGAAAGCAAATCGCGCTGATCGCCAAGAATGGCATCACACAACTCGCCACACAACCGATCCAGAATACTCGTCTGCAGCAGAAACTCCTGGATATGTGGCGGTTGGCGGCGCAAAATCTCATCAACAAGATAATCCAGAATATACGGGTGGCTACCAGAAATCTGCGCGACGAGGGCCGATTGTTCGCTTGGATTACCAGCCCGCAGAACTAAGCCAGCCAGATGCAACCCAGCCGCCCAGCCCTCCGTTCGTTCGACCAATGCTCGTGCAGTATTCGGAGCCAACTCCTGTGCTGCAACCAGCGCCAGTAATTGAGCCGAATCATCAATGGCGAAGCGCAGATCGTCTGCACGCAATTCGAGCAACTGGCCAGCTGCCCGCCAACGAGCCAGCGGAAGTGGCGGCTCAACACGGCTAGTCAGGATCACATGCAGGCGCTGTGGTAGGCGATCAATCAGTAGTGTGAGCGCCTCGTGAATCAGCGGATTGGTCAAACAATGATAATCATCCAATATCAGCACAATCGGGATCGTTCGGCCAGGTGATGAGCGTGCAATCGCATTGATTAGGCCACTGACCAATCGATCAAGCTCGGGAGGGCGCGGTGCGCGAATGGCCGCCTCGGATTCAAGTGCAGCCGGTTCATAGGCACCAAGAGCAGTGCAAATATAGCTCCACAGGCGGGCCGGGTCGTCATCTGCCGAATCGAGTGAAAGCCAGGCAATTGCCGCATGGTTTCCATGACGATGCTCG
>JBBQSD010000030.1:0-52588 GCA_038214135.1 Chloroflexales bacterium
ACCCCCCTTTGAGGGACGTTGCGCATGCCCTGGGGTGAGCGCCCGGGATGTGCAGCTGGCGCAGCCGAACGGTGGATTGGTGGGCACTGGCGCAAGAAAGACGGAGCGGGTGCCACGAGCGCGGCGGGCATGCCACGACGCATGGATGGGCCATGGTGCTGATTCTAACCAAAAAAAGGCAGGCATACGAGCGGGTATAATCGGGGGATTATTGCGTATGCGAGGGAATATGGACAAGGTTGAGGCACTTGCAAGGATTGAACTTCCGTGCTATATTCTTACACGGTTTCGATATATGAACCTATGGATTCCTTCTTAACGGTATTGCCATCTATGCATTCATTGCTCAACCTCCCAATGCTGATTGCAGCTTTGCCAGATGATCTACGTATTGCTGTAGATCAAATCTTCTATATTGAGGTGTCGCATGGCCAATTAATGCCGCCACCCACGATGGGAGCATGGATCATTAAACACTTTGGGTCGCTGGCGGCAGTACGTGAGCAAGCAGTTCTGAGTATTGTTAATCGGTTGACGCTGGAAGGAGCTTTATTCAATCCATTGCGGGCGCGGCGGCCAGCAGGAACTCAGGGCAGTGCTGCGGATCTGGAGCATTGGATTGCCGATGAACTCAGCGATGATATGTTTGCCCAACCGCTTCGGGATACGCCTGCCGATCCGTTTGGGCGGATCTCCGGGCGCTATTGCATTACTGCTTCGAATATTGCCAAATATGATTCGTGGCATGGCTTGGTTGTGCTTCAGGAACCACATCCACTACACTTTGAGCAAGAACATATTCGGGATTACCTGGATGTCGCCTTGCGCTGGATCAGAGCGGCTTCTATGCATGATCCACAGGCACGCTACCCGCTGATCACCTGGAATTGCCTGCCGAAGAGTGGTGCGACAATTATTCATGGCCATTGGCAGATCGCTATTGCGCGTGGTATGCCATATGTTCGGGTTGAGGCCTGGCGTCGAGCCATGCTGCAATATCGGATCGAGGCAGGCCGCGATTACCTTGCCGATCTTGCCGCTATTCATTTAGCGCTTGGGCTTGATCTCGGGCTTTTAGGAGTGGAGGCTTTTACGCATCTCACGCCGCTGCGTAATCGTGAAGTGGTGATTATGGCAAGCAATAGTGTAGAAAATATCCAACATCTGGCCGATGCGATCTATGCTGTGTTACGAAGGCTGATTGATCGGCTTGGGGTGCAGTCGTTCAATATGGCGATTGCACTGCCGCCGCTTGGCCCAACAACTGAGAGTTGGCAGGGTTTCCCCATCCTGGTGCGGATTGGTGATCGTGGGTCGGCACTCACCAACCGAAACGATCTGGGTGCGATGGAACTGTATGGCACTGGGGTTATTAGCGCTGATCCATTTGAGGTGGCCGAGGGGTTGCGGTAGGCTCCCTCACCCCTGGCCCCTCTCCGAATGGGAGAGGGGAAACGCAGCAGGGTGAGGGCTATGCGGCTGGCCGTGTACCCAATGTCAGGTCGAATGTTTTATCCTGGCCATTGCGCAGCACATGCAGTTTGATCGTCTGACCGGGTTTATACTGCACCAAGATTTGTCGTAACGAGGTTGTTCCATCAAGTTTCGCATCATTGATGCTCAGGATGATATCGCCTGCTTGTAGCCCTGCTTGTCTGGCTGGGCCACGCGGGGTTACTTCACTGATCAGCGCCCCTTCCTGGACGGGCAGATCGCGTAGTGCTGCAAGATCTGGGTCGATCTGTGTGTAGGTAATGCCAAGGAAGGGATGCTCAACCTTACCACTGGCAATTAGTTGGGCGCTAATATTCTTGACGGTATTGCTTGGTATCGAAAAGCCCAAGCCTTCAACTGGCGCACCACTCTGGTTGGAACGGACGACGAGTGTGTTGATACCGACGACTTCACCACGCAGATTGATCAATGGGCCACCGCTATTGCCGCTATTGATCGCTGCGTCTGTCTGAATCAGGCCTTCCGGCGAATCGCCGCCAACCGAGCGATTCAGCGCACTGACGACGCCAACCGTCACCGTGTTGCGATAATCGCCGAGTGGGCTGCCAATGGCAACAACCGTCTCTCCTGGCTGAAGTGCATCTGAGTCGCCGAGTGCGATCACACCGGGAACCTGGCCATCAACCTTAATGACTGCCAGATCATTGAGTGGATCGGTACCAATCAATTGTGCTGGGCGGCGGCTGCCATCGGCAAAGATGACGGCCAGGGAAACTTCGCCCTCAACAACATGATTATTGGTCACGATATAGCCATTTTTATCGATGATAGCACCCGAGCCACTGGCCCGATTCGCGCCGCCTGGGCCATTATTGCCAAGGGTATTGATCACCGTTACAACCGCTGGTGAAGCACTCTTGACCACTGCAACAATTGGTTGATCGCCAGCCTGTGGTTGTGGCGGCGCTGCTGGCGTAGCTGGTGCAAGTGTTGTCGTGGTTGGCAGATCAGTCTGTGGCTGTGCTGTTGCTGGAGCAGCGGCAACCCGTGCCGCAACAGCCTGGGGTGTTGATGCTGGTGTTGGTTTCTGGCCAGCCAAGAACATTGCGGCTCCACCACCTGCAATCGCGCCCATGATCGTTCCGGCAATCAATGCGACGAGCAGCGATCCGATGAATAGAACCTTGATATCGCGGTCCATATGTCGTTCACTTTCCTATTGAAGATCTTTCTGGCGGCAGCGTGCCGCGACACCATCATTGTGCCAGCATAGCCTAAGACAGCCGTGAGATCGCAATGAGAACATGATGAATGTCGTTCCGACGCAAACCCGTATATTAGGGTACTTGGCGAGCGCGTTGCACTCCTGTATAATGCAACGATAAACATTTCATGTTAGGTATTGTGGTCAGATTGGCGGCTTAGTAGCGAGCATATGGAAGAAATCCTGATTATCGATGACAGTAAGCAGATCTGTGCCATGCTTGCCGAGTATGTTCTGCCTGAACTTGGCTATGTATCGGCGATTGCCAACACTGGCCGACAGGGCCTGAACCGTTTGCGTCAGCG
The DNA here is from genome assembly GCA_038214135.1 of Chloroflexales bacterium. GTDB lineage: Bacteria > Chloroflexota > Chloroflexia > Chloroflexales > Roseiflexaceae > JANLSE01. The sequence goes on from JBBQSD010000030.1 coordinate 3,025, forward strand.
CCTCCCTGATCTGATCTTGCTTGATCTGCAATTACCCGATATTAGTGGCCTTGATCTGTTGCGCCTGATTGCCCAGGAAGGCTATGATGTGCCGGTCATCCTGATGACCGCGCATGGTTCGGAAGCGATTGCTGTCGAGGCTTTTCGGCTTGGTGCCCGCAACTATCTGATCAAACCCTTCAGCGAGACGGAAGCGCAAGGAGTGATCGATAATGCGTTGCGCGAACGACGATTGGCGCGTGAGAAGGATGCGCTGACCCGCAATCTGCGTCAACGGGTGCAGGAACTGACGGTTCTCTATTCAATTGGTAAATCGGTGAGTTCGCTGCTCGATCTTGAAGAAGTGCTGGTTCGGATCGTTGAGGCAGGCGTTTATATCACCCGCGCCGAGGAAGGCTTCCTGTTGCTGCGTGATCCACACGCGGATGAATTGTATCTGCGGGCGGCCAAGAACCTTGGTGAGCAGCGTGCCCAGCGCCTGCGCATGCCAATTGATGATGGTATTGCCGGCCAGGTTGTGCGAACGGGTAAACCGATACGGCTGGATAAAGCATCTGCTGGCACATCGCTCAAGATCAAGACGGGCTTTCTGGTGAGGGCCATCCTGCAGGTGCCACTGACAGTCGGTAATACAGTGATTGGCGTATTGGCTGTCGATAATCAGCAGGCAGAGCGAACGTTCAGCGAGAATGATCAATATTTGCTCTCGGCACTGGCTGATTATGCGGCGATTGCGATTGAAAATGCCCGGCTGTATGAGCAGGTAAAAACCAGCGAGACACGCTATCGCGATCTGTTTGCCAATGCCTATGATCTGATCTTCTCACTCGACCGCGAGTTGCATATCACCAGCATCAATAAAGTTGGGCCAGAACTGATTGGTTATTCCGAAACAGAGTTGGTTGGGCGAGCGTTAGAGGAATTGAGCCTGCCCGAATCATGGCCGATTGCCCAGCGTCAATTGGCTAATTTGATGATCGGGCGCAGCATTCAGCCATTCGAACTGCAGTTGGTACGCCGCGATGAAGAGACGGTTATTCTCGAAGTCAGCGCACGGCTGGTTCACGATGGCGGGCTGGCTGAGAGCATCCATTGTATTGCGCGAAATATGACCGAGCGGCGGCGGCTTGAAGAGCAGTTGATGCGTTCCGAAAAACTTTCAGCGATTGGACAGTTGGTTGCTGGTGTTGCCCACGAACTCAATAACCCATTGACAAGCATTTCGGGCTTTACGCAGTTGATGCTGCGTGACAAAACGATACCACCACAGGTGCGTGAGGATCTGACGCATATCTATACCCAGGCCGAGCGAGCCGGCAAAATCGTGCAGAACCTGCTTGTGTTCGCACGAGAGCATAAACCCCAACGCCTGCTTGTTGATCTGAACGATGTGTTGAAGAGTACGCTCTCGCTGCGGGCCTACCAGTTGCGCGTTGATAATATTAGGGTTGATCTCCAGCTTGATTCAAACCTTCCACAGACTGTTGCCGACCCATTTCAACTTCAACAGGTGTTTCTGAACCTGATTAACAATAGCCATCATGCGATTGTTGAACGGGGTGATCCAGGGACGCTCACACTGAAAACGATGTTCTCGCCAGTGGTGGTTGGCGAAAATGGCACGACGAATCAGTCCATCCAGCCCAGAATCCGCGTTTCAGTTGGCGATACCGGTGTTGGCATTCCACGGGCCAATCTGAATAAGATTTTCGATCCGTTCTATACGACCAAGCCAGTTGGGCAAGGAACAGGCCTGGGGTTATCGATCTGTTTTGGGATTATGCAGGAGCATGGTGGCCGTATCTGGGCCGAGAGCGAAATTGGCTCGGGAACAACAATGTTTGTTGAGCTGCCGCTGCTTGCTGAGGCCACGGGAGTTGGGCAAACACCAGATGGCGATCAGGATGCAACGCTACCAGAAGGACAGCTACGTTGCCGTGTTCTGGTGGTCGATGACGAAGAACCAGTGGCTCTGTTGCTGGCGCGGCTGTTGCGTGATCTTGGGCATATTCCAACGGTTGTGACGAGCGGAACAGCGGCATTGGAAGTTGTTCGGCGCGAACCATTTGATATGGTGTTGACCGATGTGAAGATGCCAGGCATGAATGGCTTTGAGCTGCATCAGGCGATCAAAGAGCGCGATCCAGAACTGGCGAGCCGGTTGGCTTTTATTACTGGTGATACCATGACGCCGGCGACACAGGCACGGATAGCACAATCGGGTAATCCGTACCTGGCCAAGCCATTTGCGATTGAGCGGTTGGAGGGGATTGTTCGGGCATTGCTTGCACAATACCCACTTAGGCAGACACAATCATAGAAAGTTGCCAGCGGAGCCATCTTCGCCTATGATGAAGATACAAGATCAGATAAGTGGTGGCCGCGTGCGCAACGGTGACGGTATGCGGCTTGACCTACGCGCCCCGCAACGAGGAGGGAACCGCAGGGATGGAGGGTTAGCTGTGGAATCCCAATTCGCACAAGCCATTCGAATGCTCGTTCCCGAGCAGCGTTTCGGGGCTGCGAAGATCGCCGAGATCGCCGCCAATACCTTGCTACATCGTGTCAGTAGCGATACTGGTGCGCCAGATGCGTTTCGGCAGGAGTTATTGCAGACGGGCTGGGAGATTATACGTGCGAGGCCAACGATGGCACCGCTGGTCAATCTCGTCAGCAATGTGCTGTGGAAGATCGAGGGGGTCGAATCGCCGCATGAACTACACAATGCCGTCACCATTGCAACCAGTGAATTTAAGCGCCAGTTGCGCCAACATGCCGTCCATGTTGCCGAAGAAGCACTCAACCTGATCGAGGATGGCAGCACGATTGTGACGCTGTCGTTGAGTACAACGGTGCAGTATGCGCTCTCGCACGCCCAGCGCGCTGGCCGGCACTTCTCGGTTATATGCGCTGAGTCGCGCCCGATTTGTGAGGGCCGCCACACCGCCGAGGTATTGGCAAGCCTTGGAATCCCTGTAACACTCATGGCTGATACAGCGGCGTTGTCGGCAGTACCATCGGCCCAACTTGTTCTGGTTGGTGCCGATATGTTGACGCATCGTGGGTTAGTCAATAAGACTGGCACATTTGGCTTGGCAGCGATTGCGCGAGCCAGTGGCGTGCCATTCTATACATTATGCGGCAGTACCAAGTTCCTGCCAGCCAAGTTCCAGCCGCCGGTAGTTCCCGATTGGCCAGCGAGTGAGGTCTGGGATCAACGGCGCCTGCATCTGACCATCCATAACCCGCCGTGTGATACGACAGCGCTTGAATTGGTTTCCGGGATTGTGACAGAGCGGGGGACGCTGCCCACCGCAGCGATTGAGGCATGGTTGGCCGCACTGCGCATCCATCCAGCACTGACAATGTCACATGCTGATCTTGTCGAACAGATTTAACCGTTGAACTCTTGACTTAGAACATTAGTTCTATTATAATGCCATCATCTGATATCGAACAGCATGGATCGCAAGAATCTGGCGATGTGCATCCGCCGGAGGAAGCGCTGCGTAGCGCTAACAAGGATGAGGATGGTGTGCCTATGGCTGTCCAAACGAAAGAACTACGCACATTGCGTGGATTGCTTCCCGAGGGCAGCCCGTGGATGCGGCGGTTAACAATAGGCATCTATGCAGCGACGGCCATGCTCGTGTTGTTGGCCTTATATGCGCTTGTCGGTGGCCTGGTTGAGCGAGGGCGCGTAACAATCGATGATCTGCGCTATGGCCGGCCACGAACGACACATCTCGAGGGTTTTGTGGGGCATGGTGAAGATCGTGGCATACCAACTCATATCATTGCGATGAACCTGAATCGACGAGTCGTTCTGATCGAACTTCCTGGTGGCGAGCCATCGGTTGCACGGGTTGTTGAGGGGCCGTATCTGTTTGGAGCCGATGAATCGCTGACTCCAATTGAGTTACGAACACAGGATATGGATGGCGATGGTACTCCCGATCTGCTTATGACGATTCGGCGGGAGCAGATTGTTTACTTGAATAAAGATGGTATGTTTCGGCTGCCCACCGCAGCCGAACAAGCAGGGCTGAGTCGTGGCCAACCATAAGGATCATCGACAACTAAATCGTGAGCGTATTTCCGGCGATGATCTCGAAGTGCCGGTGCAGACGCGCGAACGGACGGTGCGTAAGCCGACCGACTTTCGTGTTAGCTCGGATTCATTAGAAGCTCGGCTCCCAGCGCAGGCTCCCATGAAGCCACGGGCAAGTGTACCATCAGTTCCGCTGATACCACCCGAACCAAACCAGGCAGCAAGCGCTGGGCGTAACAATGGAAACACTGCTGGCATGCAACCAACATATCCAGGTACCGTGATCAATGAAGCGCGGCAGCGTCAGGCGACAGGCCGCCTTGGAGAGCCACAACCGCTGGCCCAATCTCGCCCGGTGCTGGCACAGCCAAAGAGTATACCGATCAAGCCAGACGTGGCAATGAGGGCTGATGTTACGCCATTGAGCAAGCCTGTGCGCGAGGCTCAACCTCGGGCGAATAAGATGAGCGAGCAGGGTGCTGCGAGTGATCGGTTGCGGCGAATACTGCCGAATGCTGTTGCAGAACAGCAGCGGGCAATTGCAGCGGAGGAGCGGGCACCACAGGCAGTTCGCCGGGCAATATCAGTTCCATATGAGGAATGGCTGCCCTACCCTATGCCTGTGATTGGCCCGCAGCAGGCACTGATTCTGTGTAGTGTTCTTTGTGTTGTGCTGATATGGGGATTGTTTTACACGCCACTTGGCAAACCGATTGGGGCCTACACTGGCCCATTGACATTAAGTGAGTGGGTGGATCAGACGATTGGGATTGCGCCAACCAAGGCTCAGATTACCAAACAGCCCGGAAATCCGCGCATGCAGCCAATGCTCGCCCCAATTGGAGAGACTTCGATTGTGCGACCGCCAAGCATGACAGCTGATCAGATCGATGCGGTACTCTCATCGTATGGATCGCCAGCCGCTGGGAACGGCCAGGATTTCTATAACTTAGGGGTTGAGTATGGAATCGATCCGGCCTATGCCCTCGCATTCTTCATTCATGAATCCAGTGCTGGAACCAATTCGGGTTGGGCAGGGCTTAAATCAGATGGAAGCACAACCCATAATATTGGCAATATTATCTGTGCAGGATATCCGACATGCTACAATCGGTTTCGCGATTACCCGAGTTGGTCTGTGGGTATCGACGATTGGTATAAGCTGATCGCGACCGAATATGTGAATGGACGCAGTGCATTTACCGTCGAACAGATTATCCCTGTCTATGCACCAGCATTTGAGAATAATGTGCCTGGCTATATTCAAGCCGTTAATGCATTGGTTGATGGGTGGCGTCAGGGGAATCATTAATGCCCGGCCACGACATGTCAACGCTCCAGAAAGGATTACTCATCCTCGCCCTGATCGGCCTTGGTTATTTGCTGCTCCAGGTTCAACCAGGCCAGCCAACAATCCTGAGTACTTGGCGTTCGGGCCAGCCAGTGGGTGCGAACCAGCCAAATGCTGCCAAACCAAAATCGCTTGGTATTTCTGGTGCGGCCCTCCCGCAGACAGGGCGTGGATTGCCTGGTGAGCCAAATGCACCATATGGCAACCCGCTCCATTCAGCAAACATTGTCCTGACCCAGGGCTATGGGGTTGGTTCACATGCTCCGGCTGCGATCTGGGGTGGGGTGGATCTGGCGATTGATGGCAATGGTGATGGACAGGCCGATCCACAAGGAACGGCAGATGCGCCGATCTATGCAACTCATAGTGGTACAGCACAAGTGAAACCCAACACCTGGCCGGCTGGTAACTACCTGGCGATTGTTGGCGATGGCTATAAAACGGCCTATGCACACCTAAACCGCTATGCCGTTCAGGATGGTCAGCAGGTTCAGCGTGGTGACGTGATTGGCTATGTTGGCGCGACTGGCGATGCTTCTGGGCCGCATCTGCACTATGAGGTGTGGAAGGATGGACAGAATGTGAACCCGCTCGATTATGGAGCGTTGGATAGCCAATAACCGAGAATCACCCTCACCCCCAACCCCTCATTCCTAACCCCTCGCTGCTATGAGAGCGTCTTCTGCCAGCGCTCGTTACGATCAGTGATTGTGAAGCCAAGCAATTCGTACAGGGCTTCAGCGGGTACGATGCCAGCAACCGAGGTGACGTGGGTTGTGTAGGCACCCAGTTGGCGTAATCGGTGCAGCCCTTCAACTATCAGAGTACTGGTGAGCCCGCGACGGCGATGTGCTGAATGGCAGCCAACTGGTTCAAAGACGCCCATGCGGTTGACTTCATCGTACCAGACGATACAGAAGGCGGCCAGGCTTTGATCGGGTGCCTCGACAACCAGATCAAGTTCCCTGCGATAGGTTGGCATGCGTAGCGCCGCCTGATAGTAATCCAGTGTCATCCGTGATGGCGCGAAGGCATCGCGATGGACGGCAACGCGGGCAGAGGCTTCTTCTGGCCCGTAGACATTGCGGATGCGATACCCTTGCGCCAATGTTAGTTCGGGAAATGGTTGCGTGAGTGGGCGGGTTCGGTAGTTCAGCGCGACGCTTGTACGAGTATAGCCCTGCCGTTCGTATAGAGCGGCTCGGCGTGCATCGCCGGTGAACGCCCAGGATGAAAATGTCAATGGCTGTTGATCTGGAGGAGCCGTTGAGCGCCCCCACTGTTCGCCCCATGCCAGAATTTCTTCTTCCAGATCACGCAGATCGGGATGGCAGATGATATCGATCTGATTGGGACTTGGCCAGGCAAATGCAACTACTTGCCTGCCCTCCAACCAGAGTTGGGCGGCGAATGAATCTGGGTTGCTCTCGGCACTGCGCCACCAATCGAGATCGCCAATTGTGCAATAGACCAATGGATTGCGTGCATAGCATGTTCGCAATAGGACACGCATCGACTCATAATCTTGTTCATTGGCATATTGTCGAGAAATGATCGCCATGCTCTGCCTCCTGCCATCTGCACGCGGCGGGCTAATGAACGTTTGCATGTTCATTGGGCTGTTTGCTCACCACACCGCAGGCTGAAGCCACGCGGCTATTTGTGTGCCAACACGCGACGCTGTGTCTCAATCAGGCTACGAACGCCTGATGCTGCGAGATCGACAAGCGCGTCGAATTCGGCTCGTGCAATTGGGCGGGCTTCTGCCGTACACTGCACCTCGATGATTTCGCCGCTGCCGGTAAGGACAACATTGCAATCAAGGTCTGCGGCGCTATCCTCACTGTAATCCAGATCCAACAGTGCTTCCCCAGCGACATACCCAGCGCTAATTGCGGCAATTTCGCGGATGATCGGGGATTGGGCGATGCTACCGCGCAGCACAAGGCGCTGCAAGGCCAATGCTAATGCAACATAGCCACCAGTGACGGCAGCCGTGCGCGTGCCACCATCGGCCTGGAGCACATCGCAATCGATGGTCACGGTATAATCGCCAAGTAGCGATAGATCGGCGGCGGCACGCAATGCCCGCCCAATCAGGCGCTGGATCTCCTGGGTACGGCCACCGGCACCCTGGCGTTCACGCCGATTGCGGGTTGTTGTTGAACGAGGCAATAACGAATATTCGCCGGTGATCCAGCCGCGGCCCTGCCCGCGCATCCATGGCGGCACACCAGCCTCGATAGTCGCAGCACACAGCACCGTTGTGCGTCCCATACGAATGAGCGCCGTGCCTTCGCCATAGCCATATGAATCAATCTCGATCGAAACGGGACGCAGTTCGGTTGCGATACGGCCATCGTTGCGGGGCATGCCATTTCCTTTGCTGTATAGGTGACCTTCTTGACGCGGTGACTTGGTGAAGAGGTGACACGGTGAACGTGCCATTGCGAAGCAGTACGACCTCGATCAAGCATCTGTCACCTTGTCACCTTGTCACGAGAAGTCACCAGGTCAGGGTCGTGTCACCGTGTCAGGTTTCAGTCCTCTAGCGTCGAGATGTCGCCCAATGGCTGGCCAAGCGCCTGAGCTCGTAGCACACGCCGCATGATTTTGCCAGAGCGGGTTTTCGGGAGTGATGGCACAAAGGTGATTTGTTCTGGGCGGGCAATTGGACCCATTTCGCTGCCAACATGCTTCTTGAGCGCATCCTCAAGGGCAGAACTGCCATCGATCCCAGATTTTAGGATGACATAGCAGTAGATTGCGGTGCCCTTGAGTTCGTGTGGCAGGCCGATTGCCGCTGCTTCTGCCACCGATGGATGCGAAACCAGTGCGCTTTCGATTTCGGCGGTACCCAACCGATAGCCCGAAACCTTGATCACATCATCGATGCGGCCAATAATCCAGAAATAACCATCGGCATCGCGGCGGGCCGAATCGCCAGCGGTATACATCCCGACCGGCTCACTATCCCAGTATTGTTTCTGATAGCGCTCTGGATCATGCAGAATGGTGCGCATCATTGCTGGCCATGGTATCTGTACAACCAGCAGGCCATCTTCATTATTTGGTTTTGAATTTCCATGCTCATCGACCACATCCATTTTGATGCCGAGAAATGGCTTGGTGGCCGAACCCGGCTTGAGCGGCGTGGTCGGATTCGGCGTGATCATAAACGCCCCGGTCTCCGTCTGCCACCAGGTATCCATAATTGGGCAGCGGCCCTTTCCGATCACACTATGGTACCAGCGCCAGGCTTCTGGGTTGATTGGCTCACCAACCGAACCGAGCAACCGCAGGGTCGATAGATCATGGCGATTTGGCCAGGCATCGCCAAAGCGCATCAGGCTGCGAATAGCTGTTGGTGCAGTGTAAAGAATATTGATACCGAACTTCTCGACAGACTGCCACCAGCGGTTGGGGTAGGGATAGTTCGGGGCACCCTCATACATAAAGGAGGTCGTGCCCTCGATCAATGGGGCATAGACAATATACGAATGCCCTGTTACCCAACCCGGATCAGCAGCGCACCAGTAGCGGTCTTCTTCCTTGATATCGAAGGTCATGTGAAAGGTGGCCGAGATTCCGACGGCATAGCCAGCGTGGACGTGCATCACACCCTTGGGCTTGCCGGTACTGCCAGATGTGTACAGAATATACAGTGGGTGTTCAGCATCAAGCGGGACGGTCTCACATTTTGGCGAGGCGATCGGCAGATTGAGCAGATCGTGGAGCCAATAATCGCGTCCGGCTGTCATATTGACGTTATGGCCGGTGCGTTTCAGCACAATACAGCTCTGGATCGTCGGGCTGTGCTCCATCGCATCGTCGGCAATTTTCTTCAGCTCGATGATCTTATTGCGCATATAGCCACCATCGGCAGTGAGCAGAATCTTGCTCTGCGCATCGGCGATCCGGTCGCGGAGTGCTTCAACCGAGAAGCCGCCATAGATGACCGAATGGGCCGCACCGATTTTAGCGCAGGCCAGCATCGCAAACATCAGTTCGGGCACGCGCGGCATGTAGATCGAGACAATATCGCCCTTTTCGACGCCCATACTCTTGAGGACACTGGCGATCTTGGAGACTTCACGATTGAGCGCCAGGTATGAAAACGTGCGCTGGCTACCATCCTCGCCCTCCCAGATCAGCGCCAGTTTGTTGCGGCGGGCAGTCTTCAGATGGCGATCAATCGCATTATGGACAATATTGAATTTCGCACCAGTGAACCATTTATAGAATGGCTTGTTGGTATCATCCAGAACCTGTTCCCATGGTTCGTACCATTCCAGGCGATTGGCCATATCGGCCCAGAACTCCTGGTTATGCTCGACCGACCAGGCGTGCAGTTCGTCCCAGTTTGCAAAGCCCTTCTTGCGCATATAGGCTGTAATATTGGCCTGCTCGACAATTTGCTCCGAGGGCGTGTAGATGCTTGGTGGGGCGATTGTTTCCGTAACTCCATTGGTCATACGGCTTCCTCCATGGTGTCTGCATCGACAAGGCTATGAGGATCTGGCGTTCGTGTTGGTATTCTAGCATAATCTCGCATGCGAGCGTTCAGCCATCAGCTTTCAGCTGTCAGCGCTCCGCATTCGAATGATGAAGGATCAGATAGCGGTAGAATAGGCGACAGATAGTAGTGCTGCAGCGAGGATTCTTTGACATCAGGAAGCCGCAGTCGGGTCATCCTGAGTGGAGCCGCAAGCGTAGCGAAGGATCTCGGGATTGCTTCTTGGCCGGGGTACCCTTTGGGTCTGGCACGCCCGCTCAGGGTGACATGTGCAAAGAAGATGCTCATGCTTCTAGCTAAGTGCTGAATAACGAACTGGAATGCTGCCGCAGCGCAAGCATGGCTTGCGCACTCCACATAGAAGGAATGTGCGATGCTTATTGATTATCTGGCCGATTTTGATCGCCCTGATGCGCCGGGAATTGCTGCTGCGATTGTGCAGCGGGGCGAGATGGTCGCACGGGTTGCGTTTGGCAGCGCGGATCTAGCGACTGGCCGTGCCTGTACACCAGCAACTCATTTTCGGCTGGCTTCGGTGACGAAGCAATTTACCGCAGCCCTGGTGCTGCTTCTATCTGAAATGGGCCACCTTGGCCTTGATGACCCAATTGGCCGATTATTACCGAATGCGCCAATCTATGCTCACCCTGTGACCATCCGGCAGTTGTTGACCCATACATCTGGATTGGTTGATTATGAGGATCTGATCCCGCCTGAGCGCAGCGAGCAGGTGCATGACGCGGAAATCCCGGCGATGCTACCAGATGATCCGGCGCAGGGGTTGTATTTCGCGCCTGGATCGGGATACCGCTATAGCAACACTGGCTATGTGCTGCTCGCATTGCTGGCCGAACGAGCTGCCGACATGGCCTTTCCAGAACTTTTGCGAACACGGATCTGCGGGCCGCTTGGTATGCGAACGACACTGGCATTTGTTACTGGTGGGCCAGCGGTGCCGGAACGTGCCTATGGCTATTCTGAACAGCACGGCACCTGGCTACCAACCGACCAGAGTGTGACGAGCGCAACTCTTGGTGATGGCGGGGTCTATTCCTCGGTGGATGACATGGCCTGCTGGCTGGCGGCGATTGATGAGGGTGCGCTGCTCCAGCCCGAAACATGGCGGGCGATATTCACACCATGGGTAGCAACCGATCATGGCCGCCATTATGGCTATGGCTGGTTTATCGACCAATATCGCGGCGAGTTGCTCGTTCAGCATGATGGAACTACCATGGGATTTCGGAATGCGGTGGCACGCCTGCCCGAACGACGGCTGGCAGCGGTGGTATTGACCAACCGAACGCATGCGAACCCGCTGGCGTTGGCATTACGGATGTTGGATGGGTTGGGGCTGCTATAATGCGTGCAGGAGGCATATGGAAGCTGTCATCCATACAGAAGAACTCACCAAGCAATTTGGCCGCCATATTGCAGTTGATCGACTGACGCTAACCGTTGGGCCGGGCGAGGTATTTGGATTCCTTGGCCCGAATGGTGCCGGGAAGACGACCACCATTGCGATGTTGCTTGGTCTGATTCGCCCAACATCGGGCCGTGCGGTTGTGCTTGGGCATGATGTGCAGCGCGAACCACAGGCGGCATTAGCGCGTGTTGGTGCGATGATCGAAGCGCCTGCGTTCTACCCATATCTTTCTGCATACGATAACCTGCTGGTGCTGGTGCGGATGGGTGGCCTACCTGTAGCACGGATTGATCAGGCACTTGCCGCTGTTGAATTGACCAGCCGTGGGCGTGATCAGTTCAGAACCTTTTCGCAGGGCATGCGCCAGCGGTTGGCGATTGCAGCGGCGTTACTGGCTGATCCGCAATTGATTCTGTTGGATGAACCAACCAATGGGCTTGATCCAGCTGGACAACACGAAATCCGTGAACTTATTCGTAATCTGGCTGCTGCCGGGCGAACGATCTTTCTTTCGGGACACCAGTTGCACGAAATTGAGCAGTTGTGTGGCCGTGTTGCTATTCTCAAGCAGGGGCGGCTGATCGCTGAGGGGCCTGTTGCCGATCTGCTGCACCAGGGGCGCGGTGTGCTGGTTCGCATTCAGGGCGAGGTGGCGCAGGCGCTCGAAATCCTACGTGGGCTGCCGTGGGTTGGAGCACTCGAACAACGCGATGGGGCAATACTGATCGATGCGCCACCCGAGCGCACCCCCGAGATTACGGCAATTCTGGCTGGCGCTGGCGTGGCAATTCAGGAAATCCGCGCTCATAGCGAAACGCTTGAGGATGTCTTTTTGCGAATAACGAGTGAATAAATGAACCACTTGATCGCTGCCGAATGGCTCAAGCTCACCAAACGCCCGCTGACGCGGATTCTGCTGGCGATTTTTGTGGCATTGCTACTATTACAGATCGCAGCGCAGTTTATCTTTGCGAGTATGCTGGCTGGGGTTGGGACGGGTAGCTCGTTGGCGCTCCAGGTTGCGGAATACCAGCGCCGTTCAGTACTACCAGGCATTTTCGGAACGGCGCTTGGGCATCTGAATGGCCTTGGTGGTATTTTCGCAGTCATTCTTACTGCTGGCGCGATGGGCAGCGAGTATAGTTGGGGGACGCTGCGCACCCAATTGGCGCGTCGGCCAGATCGTGCTCGTTTCCTGATTGCAAAGGCACTCACGATCCTGCTGCTGCTGCTGCTGGCCGGATTGGTGAGCCTTGTAGTGGCCGGCCTGCTTGGCATCTTGCTGGGATCGCTCATTCCTACGAGTGGCTCGGTTGTGGATGGATTGGCCGCCTTACCGCTTGGCCTGCTACGGGCGCTGTTCGTGTTGCTGCCATATGTTCTGCTCACGCTGTGCTTCACAATTGCCGGGCGCTCGCTGCTGGCTGGAGTAGCTGGTGGGCTGGTATACCTTGTACTGGAGGGTGGGTTTGGGGCGGTTGCCGCCTTCGCGCAGTTGGGCGGCATCTGGCGGCAGATCTATAATCTGACGATTGGCCAGAATATTAATACGCTGGTGCTGCTGAATGCCCATGCCTTTGGCCTTCAGCCAGAACAGATCGCCCCAACTGCCTTCGAGAGCCTTCCATCGCCATTGCAGGCCGTGGCCGTTGTACTGCTGTATAGTGCGTCATTCTTTGTGACAGCCCTGTATCTGTTACGCAAGCGCGATATTGGTGGGGCGGGCTAGGTCAGGAGTCAGGTTGTCGGGCCGTAGAGACGCAAGATTTTGCATCTCTACGGCCTAGCAGGACATACCATCGGAATTAGGTCGAAATATAATTGGTGAGTTGCTCGATCATGAATTCCTGATCACGAACAAGATGAGCAACGACATCGCGGATTGAGAGCACACCCAACACCCGTCCATCATCGACGACTGGCAGATGTCGCAGATGTCGCTCAGTCATGATGCGCATGCATTCCTGCATGGTTCGATCAGACGAAATAACGATCACATCAGATGTCATAATGACACGAACCTGGGTATCACGCGATGAACGGCCTGCCAGAATGACTTTACGAGCATAATCGCGTTCGGTTACAATCCCAACGAGCTGATCATCTTCAACCACCAGTAATGCGCCAACATCTTTATCGGCCATGTACTGGAGGGCATCAATCACTGCCATATCGGGCGATACCGTCCAAACGACCCTGTCTCTTTCTTCTAAAAGACGCCGCACCGAAGTTTCCATCACGTACCTCCTCGTAATTGATGGTCATTGCTGATCAGGTGTTCATATAGCAATCCTACCGGATTTGTAAAAAAGGAGCGGGGAGATTTCTTTTGGGCTGCGCCCCAAACCCCGCTTTGCGCTACGCGCCTTTACAACTCAAATAGGAATGCTATAGCAATCCTACCGGATTTGTAAAAAAGAGGGCGGGGGGATTTCTTTTGGGACACCCAGAGGGTACCCGACCCCAAACCCCGCTTTGCGCTACGCGCCATTACAATTCAAATAGGAATGCTATATTAGCATATGGCTGCTTGATCTGCCTACGCCTATTTGCTGGCCAGGCGGGCCTCCGACTCAGCGATTTCGCGTTGGAGCTGTGCGATGCGAGCGCCGGTTGGCGGGCCGGAAAAGCGTTTACGCTCGAAGGCAAACCAGAAGATCGCCATCACCACGAACATGGCAATTGTCAGATAGAACACCTTCTCGTTTGGTGGCTGCATGCCAACATACGAAAGCACCAGACCACCAATGATCGCCAGAACGGCAATTGGCTTGGAAAAAGCCCCCAGATTGAATGGGCCTTTCTCATTCCAGGTTTTGCCTTCGGCCAACAGGCCAGCAGCAACCGGCATGATGTACGAGATATACAGGAATACTGCACAACCAGCGGCTAGTACGGCAAAGGCATCGGCATACAGGGTTGCTGCTAGTGCAAGCACGGCACCAATCCAGATCGCCGGAACGGGGGTGCGATAGGCTGGGCTAACGCTCTTGAGCAAGTTCGAGAAGGGCAGCCCACCATCACGGGCGAAGGCAAAGATCATGCGCGATGTTGAAGTCAATCCTGCTAATGCACACAGGTAGTTTGCGATCACAATGCCAATGAACAGCAGGTTGCGGAGGATGCCAGGCATGGGTGAACTAGCCATGAGCCAGGGAAACACGCCAAAGCCCTTGGCAGCGCCATCGGCAACACTTGGCATGGCCAGCACAAACGCGCAGACCATGATGTAGCCGAACAGGGCCGACCAGATCACGGCTTGGAGCATGCCACGCGGCACGGCACTGGCCGCATTACGGGTTTCTTCCGACGTATGGGCCGAGGCATCGAAGCCGGTAATCGTGTAGCAGACCAGGATGAGGCCGACTAAAAAGGCCTGGATCATACTATTACTGGCTGGCCAGACATTACCACCAGCATCGCCGGTATAGTTGGTGAACGTAAACAGGCGGCTGAAATCAAGGCTTGGTGCAAACGCCAGCAATGTAATCGTCAGCACAATCGCAACACCAAAGATCAGATAGCCGCTGAAATCGGTCAGCAATGTGGTGATGCGAATACCGAAGTGATTGAACATGGCCTGGGTGGCCACCAGAATAATAACGCCAAACACCTGATTCCAGTAGCCCCATGTGCTGACATCGACGCCAAACACCTGTGCGACAATCAGATCGCGGAATAGGCTATAGACACCGACATCAACAGAGGCGACGACGAAGATCAGGCCGAGCAGGTTGACCCAGGCGGTTGCCCAACCCCAGCCCTTGCCACCCAGGATCGAACCCCAATGATAGAGGCCACCCGCCGTTGGATAGGCCGAGGCGATCTGTGCCATCGCAAGCGCGACGACGATGGCGAACAGGCTGCCAACCGGCCAGCCAATACCAATTGAGGCCCCGCCAGCGGCACTCAGCCCTTGCCCAAATGAGGTAATTCCACCGGCCAGGATGCAGATGATCGCAAATGAGATTGCGAAATTGGAGAAGCCACCCATACGGCGCGAAAGCTCCTGGGCATAGCCCATACTGTGGAGCTGCTTGACATCGGCATCATTGTGGTCGTTGGTGCTCATGTTGCCTCCCATTGCCTATTCGTAGAATGCTAATGCCGCAGCGATGGCCCGCTCCCAGCGTGCCCGCCGCACCCGACGCTCATCCGCCCCGATCTGCGGCTCGTAGATTGCTGAACCGCGCCACCCTCCCGCTATCTCCACCAATGGTACCCCGGTTGCGCTATAGCGCGCCATCTGCGCGATTCCCAGGGCGGTTGACTCGACCTCTGCGGCGACCTGAACCTCCACTCCCAGATCATCGGCGATTGTCTGCATAAGAAAGTGATTACGGGCCGGCCCACCATCGACCCGTAGATAGGGAATCGTGAGTTGTGCATCGGCTTGCATGGCCAATAGAACATCGCCAACCCGCATTGCGAGGCCCTCCAGCGTACCACGCACCAGTTCTGCGCGCCCGCTGCCACGGCTAAGCCCAAACACCGTACCGCGGGCGTTGGAACGCCAATATGGTGCTGCCAAGCCGGCCAATGCCGGAATACAGATCGGCGTCGTTGCCGGATCGGCGCGTTCGGCCATGCCGCTGCTCTCGGCACTGGTTGCGAGCATACCCAGCCCATCACGGAGCCATTCGATTGCGGCCCCAGCCGTGAAGATACCGCCATCGAGTGCGTAGTGGGTTGCTTCGGGGAGCTGCCAGGCAATCGTACTGAGCAGGCCATTGGTGCTGCGCGATGGCTGCTGGCCCGTGTTCAGGAGCAGAAATGCGCCTGTGCCAAAACTACACTTGGCCTCGCCTGGCCCGATGCAACCCTGGCCAAAGAGCGCGGCAGTCTGATCACACAGAAGCGCGTGGAGCGCTAACGTATGGCCTGCGACCGTAATCTCGCCAGCCATGCCTGCCGATGGAACGACGGTTGGCAGGAGTGCTGCTGGGATATCGAACAATGCCAGCAAGTGTTCGTCCCACTGCTGCTGCTGAATATTGAACAGCAGCGTTCGTGCCGCCGTGCTTGGATCGGTCAGATGGGCGTGATCGGCGCTCAACATCCAGATAATCCAGCTATCGATTGTTCCGAAGCGCAGCTCGCCCGATTCTGCTCTGCGGCGCAATTCAGGATTGGCACGCAATTCGTGGGCCAATTTTGGTGCCGAGAAATAGCTATCGAGCAGCAGTCCGGTTTTCTCACGCACCAGTGGGCCGTTGCCAGCAGCCTCCAGTTCCACACAGATCGCCATGCCGCGCTTGTCCTGCCAGGAGATCGCTGGAGTGAGTGCTATGCCAGTGCGAGCATCCCATAACAGAAATGTCTCGCCCTGATTATCCAGCCCAACAATTGTGGCTGGGTAGTATTCCAGGAGCGGCGCACAGGCTGACTGAACCGATGCCAGGATCTCGTATGGATCTTGCTCAATCTGGGAATCGCCAACGATACGGGTGCGCAGCGGTGCGCTATTGGTTGCCAGCACACGACCATCCGTATCGATGATTAGCGCCTTGGTCTGGCTGGTGCCCTGATCGATGGCGAGAATATACATAGTCTTCCTAGCACAAGCTTTCTGCAATACGCATCAGTACTCCGTAAAGGAAGTTATCGAGTATTTTGCATTTGTTTCCCCTCACCCCCAGCCCCTCTCCCACGCCGGGGAGAGGGGAGTTAGCCGAGGCGAGGAAGAACACCAGAAGACTTAATTTCCAGAGTAATCAGGTTGTGGATGCATCAATAGGTTCTATGGTTCTGTAGTTCCGTAGCCACAGAACTGCAGAACTGCTTCGCCACAATCCACGACAGATTTCAGGAATGCTGACTAGCAGCCGAGTTTTGACAGCATCGCATGTTTATCCGCAGATTACCTGCTTGACCACTTGTTCGCTTGTTCGCTACTGATATTCTCGCAGCACCGTGCGGCGTGACTGTTGCGCACTGGCGGAATACTGCACTGAGTTGGCATAGGCCACAAACGTGCTTTGGTATAGAGTATCGGCACTAAATTATCCGCAGCCATTCCGCACAAACAGCCTATCGGCCAAGGACAATAGATGCCGCACTACTGCCGACACTGGCTCCATCATTGGCTGCTTCTGCTGCGGTGCATTCGCCAAGGGCCATTGAACCGGCGAACAAGATCTGGATTCCGGCCCCGCGCAGATTCAGTGATTCCCAGGGCTGTACATCACCCGCCAACACCAGCAGATCGCAGGCGCTCCGCCCGCCACTCGCCAGAACAACATGTGTCAGGCGTGGCCAACCATCGATCTGTAGAACCTTCGGTGTGATCACCCCAACCTGTACGCCAGCGGCATCGAGCGCTTCTGCAACGATACCAGCCCAACGCCCGCTGCCAGCGACAACCGCCCGTTTTCCAGGCAGATAGCCAGTTGTTGCCATCAATCGCAACGCTGCCCCAGCGGTGAGCACGCCAGCTGGACGCGAACCAGGAATCGCCAGATTGCCACGGGTTGTCTCACGCCCGCCCGTTGCCAGAACCAGAATGTTGGCCTGAATATGATGCGTTCCCTGCGGCCCATGCAGGATGAGTGTATCGCCAGCGATGCGTGTGAGTGCCGTACGAAAGAGTGTATCGATCCCTGAAACAGGCCAATCGCCCAGATTCCAGGTTGGCGTGGATGTGTCTTGATCAGCGATCTCGGCTTTGTGATGTCGCTGCCATATATCCAGGCCCATTGCGGCAAGTGCGCCACCCGGCTGATCGGCCAGATCGATAAGCAATACTGTCGCACCGGCTTGTTGTGCGGTGCGTGCTGCGGCCATGCCAGCTGGCCCAGCGCCAATGATGGCGATCTGGTAGTGTGGTAGGGGCGGTTCGCCTATGGTTCGTAAGGGCGGTTCGCCTATGGTTCGTAAGGGCGGTTCGCGAACCGCCCCTACCGGCGCTATCCCCACCGGCGGGAGAGGGGGGCCGGGGGTGAGGGCAAGCACCTCTGAACCAATCGCATGTTTGCGTACTGCCGTGGGATGGCAGCCCAATTCATCGGCCAGAATCTGCACCAGCGGCGCAATACACAAACTGCCCTGACATGGCCCGGCCATCGTCCATAATCGGCGTTTGAGCGCATCCAGGGTTTGGGCTGGAACTGTGCCGTGAATGGCATGACGAACCTGCCCTGCTGTCACACCCGAACATGGGCAGATGATCTGGGCATCATGCTCCGCAGGCTGAAGCCTGCGGCTATGATGGATCGTCCCATGATCGATCGTCCCATTGTCGCAGGCTTCAGCCTGCGGATGGAGGGGTGAGCGAGGCGGTTCTAACACAAGCCCCTGCGCTACCAAAAGCTCGGCCACATATTCGGCCAGTGCTGGCGATGCCGAAAGCCCGGTGGAACGGATTCCGGCAACATGGATGAATTGCGGGCAGGTGGTTGCAGGGCGAATGATGTAATCTGGTGCGGGAATATAGCCAGCGCTGGTTTGTTCATAGCCAACCGAACGAATTCCGGCATATTGGGTCAGTGGCCGCTCAACGGTCAGGGTTGGAACGAGCCGCCGAACGCCCTGCAACACCTGTTCCAGCCCAGCCTTGGTCGTCTGCCAATCGTTGAGATCGCTGCCATCCTCAGCCGTTGGCCCGAGCAGCAGATTGCCATGGGCGGCTGGTGTGATCAGGATTCCCTTGGTGGTTGGCGAGGGCGTCGGCAGCAGGATCGTCTCGATCAGCAGTGTGTTATTTGGCTCAACAACCAGTAATTGGCCCTTGCGTGGCCGAATATCGAATGAGCTATCGCCGATCATACGAGCGATTCGGGCAGCACCAAGGCCCGCGGCATTGACGACATAACGGGCCTGAAATTGCTGGTTGGCCGTGTTCACAACCAGCCGATCAGCCGCCTGGGTGATCGCCACAACCGGCTGATCGAGCACAATCGCTGCGCCATTGCGAACCGCCGACTCAGCATAGGCCAGCGTTAGCCCAAACGAATCGATTGGCATTTCGCCAGGGATGAACAAGCCACCCTGGGCGATTCTGTTCAGAAACGGCCAGCTGGCAAACAGTGCTTCGCGCCCAATCCGCTCGACAGGAATGCCGTTCAGGGCCGCCTTATGCTCATAATCGTCCAGGCGCGGCAGATCGGCTTCTTCGAGTGCAACCATGAGCGCGCCACATGGGCGAGTTGCGACGCCCAGTTCAGCACACAGGGCGGCAAAGCCACGATGAGATTGGGTGACGAGCCGCGCTTCGAGTGTGCCGGGTGGCGCATCAAAGCCTGTATGGGCAATCGCGGTATTTGCACGGCTAATGCCCTGCCCAACATCGCTATCGGCCTCAACCAGCGCAACGCGCAGATTGTAGCGCGAGAGTTCGCGCAGCACCGCGCACCCGACGACACCGCCGCCGATGATCAGGACATCATAGGTTGTGTCGTCATTCGGGTGTAACATACGCAGCCGTGATGCCACCATCGGTCAGGAAGGTCGCGCCTGTCGTAAACGATGATTCATCGGAGGCCAGGAACAGAACGGCCTTGGCGATTTCGTGAGCCTCACCAAAACGGCCCATCGGGATATGCACCAGGCGACGCTGGCGTTTTTCCTCGGTATCCAGGTATTTCATAAGCAATTCGGTGCGTAATGGCCCTGGGCAGAGCGCATTGACACGAATTCCCTCGCGGGCGTGGATCACCGCCAGTTCGCGGGTCATCGAGAGCACGGCACCCTTGCTGGCGGTATAGGCCAGTTGCGGTGTTGCGGCACCAAGCAGTGCCACGAATGAGGCTGTGTTGATGATCGAGCCACCGCCTGCCCGCCGCAGCGCCGGAATGCCATATTTGCAGCCAAAGAACACACCCTTGACATTGATCGCAAACGTCAGATCCCAGACAGCCTCATCCGTACTGATCGCGTCGTCATCGTCCTTATGCGAGATTCCGGCATTATTGAATAATACATGCAGCTTGCCGAAGGTTGCCTCGGCATGGGCAATCATTGCTTCGGCATCGGCGGCTTTCGAGACATCGGCACGAACATAGCTGGCCTGGCCACCGGCAGCGGCAATTTCGGCAACAACCGCTTGGCCAGATGCGTCGTTCAGATCGGCAATAACCACTGCCGCACCCTCACGCGCAAACAGCAGCGCCGTCTCACGCCCGATCCCCTGGCCTGCACCAGTAATCAGGGCTACTTTATCCTGTAATCGCATATCGTGCCTTTCAGCAGTCAGCAGTCAGCAGTCAGAAGCCAAGAACCTAGAACCATCACCCTAAACAAGAGAACAAGTACGGGCGCAGCGCGCTGTGCCCCAACAGCCACTACCACACATCGTCCGCAGCCGTGGCATAACCAAACTAGGTTGAGCAGCCACCAAGCTCCATTCGGGGTTCGGGGCAAGGCCCCGACCGGGGGGTGTTGGGGTGGACGGCACCACCCCGACCGCCTGCCGTGCGTAGCGGCAAGAAAAGCCATGGGAACGGTTTCCTGGTGCCTGCCGCGCACAGCGGCACTTATGCTCGCTCAAAATAGCGTGCCCGTTCCCACGATGTCACGACCTCATCGAATTTGCGCTGTTCGGTGCGAACGAATTGCAGGTAGTGTTCATACACATCATCGCCAAAGGCGCGGCGGGCGAATGTACTGCGCTCGAACTCACCGATGGCTTCATACAGCGAACCGGGCACATGCGGCAATTCACGGGCGGCATAGATATCGCCCTGAAAGATTGGCGGTGGCTCGATCTGGTTTTCGATACCATCCAGGCCAGCCGCCAGCGCGGCAGCGTAGGCAATATATGGGTTGGCATCGGCACCAGGGATGCGGCACTCGATCCGTAGCGATTTGCCGCGCCCAACTACTCGGAAGCCGGCAGTGCGGTTATCGTAGCTCCAGGCGATGCCGGTTGGTGCCCAGGAGCGCGATTGGTAGCGTTTATAGGAGGATGGGTATGGCGCAAAGCACACCGAAAGCTCGCGGGCGTGGGCGATCCAGCCGCCAAGGAAGTGTCGGAATATTGGGCTGGCCATCACCGGGCCAAGCGGCTCGTCGCCAGGAAACGCTGGCGTATTGCCCGACCACAAACTGAGGTGCAGATGGGCGCTTGAGCCGGTATGACGCTCGTCCCATTTGGCCATAAAGGTGATTGCTTTGCCCTGCTGCCAGGCGATCTCTTTGGCGGCATGCTTATAGATCGCATTGCGATCCGCCTGCCCAAGCACATCGCAGTATTGCAGATTGAGTTCCTGTTGGCCAAGGCCAGCCTCACCCTTGCTGAATTCAACCGGCACGCCACTATGGTCCAGTGAGCGCCGAATGGCCGACATGAGGCCTTCCTCCTTGGAGCCCTGCAGAATATGGTAATCCTCGTTATAGCTGCCGATTGGCTCTAGATTGTGGAAACCCTTGGCCGATGCATCCTCAAAACTTTCCTTGAACAGATACAGTTCATATTCCGAGCCGCACATGGCCGCTAGGCCCAATGCCTGCGCACGCTCGATCTGATGGCGCAGAATCTGGCGTGGCGCTACCGGAATTGGCTCATGGCTGCCATCGATAAATAGATCACAGATCACCATTGCCGTTTTGGGTAGCCAGGCCGCCCGACGTAGTGTCGAGAAATCCGGGACACAGTGCATATCGCCATAGCCGCGCTCCCAGTTGGCGAATCGGTAGCCTGGAATAGCATCCATTTCCATATCACAGGCCAGCAGGTAATCACAGGCGTGCATGCCATCATTGGCAACATGTTCGAGAAAGAAGTGCCCGGTGATGCGTTTGCCCATCAGGCGGCCATAGAAATCAGGAAACACAGCTAGTACAGTCTCGATTTCACCATGCTCGATCAGCGTACTCAACTCAGCGTGGGTCAGCATCCCAGGAATAGAGCCAAGAGACATGCGCTCCTCCGTGCAAATCAGAATACAGCACGGCCCAGCGCGAGCGTTCGATATCGCAACGGCGCGTGGGCATCGACAGGGACGTTCTTTATGGAAAGCAGATAGGCGTGGCGTGATTGTATAGGGAGTGTGCATAGGCGTCAAGATCGTGCAGAATTGCACGATCTTGTATTTGCTACATATTAGTATATCAATTTAACCTTGTGATCAGCATGGCAACAGCGTATGCTCAGGCCGATGCTCAGTGGTGAAATTGTCACCAAGGGTTATGGAACGTTTCCCTGACCGGACATTCCTGCATTTCAATCACTATCCGTTCGGTAAGCTGGACAGTTGGAACCCCATGCGTTCTATATTGTTGTGACAATGGAGACCCTCAGTGTCTGATCATACACGTAGCCAACAGATCCTCGATTCTCTGGAGGATCGGATTCTCGTCCTCGAACCCGATGGCACCATCACAATGATGAATCTGGCCTGGAGGCAGTTTGCCCACACAAGCGAGAACCAGGAGATACGTGCCATTGGGATTGGAACGAACTACCTGGCATTCTATCGCCAGGCTGCCGCTTCAGGCGACCCCATGGCGCAGGCGGTGCTGGATGGATTGCAACAGGTACTCAGTGGCACTCGGCCCAACTTCAGCATCGAATACTCATATCCCACCACTCAGGCACTGCAGTGGTTCATTCTGCGTGCGCTGCCACTTGTTGCTAATCGTGGGCGTATTGTTCTCTCACATCTCGATATCACCGCCCACAAACAGGCGGAAGCGCGCCTGCTCTTGCAGAGTGTGGCGCTTGAGGCTGCTGCAAATGCGATCATGATCACCGACGATGCAGGAATCATCCAATGGGTCAATCCAGCCTTCACCCAACTCACCGGCTACAATCTGGCAGAGGTTGTTGGTAGGGATACGCGCCTGCTTAAATCGGGCAAGCAGGCACCATCATTCTATACAGAACTATGGAATACAATCACTGATGGGAATGTCTGGCATGGCGAACTGATCAATCGGCATCGTGATGGGCATCTGTATGTAGAGGAGCAGACGATTACACCGGTGCGCGATGCGAATGGGCGGGTCATGTCGTTCATTGCGATCAAGCAGGATATTACCGCCCGTAAGCGGCGTGAGCGCCAACAGCATGCGATCATGACGATCAGCAGTGCATTGCGGGCCGCATCAACACAAATTGATATGCTACCGATCATTGCGAATACAGCAAAAACCCTGCTGGATACCCAGGCTGTGCTGCTGGCCTTACCGGAACCCGACATGCTGGAGCTGCGCGTTGCGTTGGGGCTTGGTAGTTGGAGTACACTCACCGGCCAACGCCGCTCGATCCAGGAGCATCCAATAGCCGCGATTATCCATGCGACTGATCACCCGTATATTGGGCCTAACCCATGGCGCACTACAAATGGCCTGTTCCCCGATATGCAGGAAGCTCCACTCATCCTGATGGGCTTGCCGATTCGCATGATGGACAGGCCATCTGGCATTCTTATTGTTGGCCGCCAGCAGCCCTTCGATGATATTGAGGTCGGTATACTCACAGCGATTGCGGATATTGCCGCCAATGCCATGCATCGCGCAATGTCGCACGAACAGACACTGCAGCACCTGCATCGTATTCGTGCGCTCCACCGCATTGATCAGGTGATCACCTCCAGTGCTGCGATTGAGGTCACACTGCAGATCATCCTGAACGAGATTGCAGCCCAGCTTGGCGCAGAAGCCGCCGATGCACTTGTCGTGAGCGAATCGCTTCAAACCCTAACCTGCCTAGCCATTCATGGGCAACCACCACGCCAGTTGGGGGATACCATGCAGCTTGGCGAAGGCCATGCTGGGCAGGCAGCACTACAACGCCAGATGATCGCCGTCACCGATCTGCGTGAGTTAGCCCTACACGAGAAACATACCCGTATTGTGTCGCCGCTTCGATTCTGCTATGCGGTACCATTAATCGCCAAGGGTTTGGTCAAGGGTGTGTTGGAACTCTATTATCGTGATGACACCCAACTCAGCATTGATTGGCAATCAACCCTGGAAATGTTTGCCAACCAGGCCGCGATTGCGATTGACAATGCCGATCTCTTTGAAAACCTCCAGCGCTCAAATACGAAATTACGGCGGGCATACGATACCACGATCGAGGGTTGGTCGCGCGCACTCGATCTGCGCGATAAGGAGACAGAAGGGCACACACTACGCGTCACAGAAATGACCCTGCGCCTGGCGACGGCGATGGATGTACCAAGCGATGAACTGGTGCATATTCGGCGTGGCGCACTCCTGCACGATATCGGCAAAATGGGCGTGCCCGATCATATCCTGCTCAAACCAGGGCCGCTCACCGATGAAGAATGGCTGATCATGCGCCAACATCCGACCTATGCCTACGAGATGCTGGCACCAATCGATTTCCTCAAACCGGCTCTCGATATTCCCTACTGCCATCACGAGCAATGGAACGGCAGTGGCTACCCACGCGGGTTGCATGGCGAACAGATTCCATTGGCTGCACGCATCTTCGCCGTGATCGATGTGTGGGATGCGCTGATCTCGGATCGGCCATATCGTTCGGGGTGGCCAATCGAGCGTGTGATGAGGCATATCTCTAATGGTGCTGGCAGTTCATTTGACACGCAGGTTGTTACGATATTTCTTCATCTGCTTGGACATGCTGCACGACCCTAGTGGGCGATGGGACGTTTGACAAAAAATCGATTTGGCATTACACTACACCGTGTAATTAGTGATATTTAGGAATATCGATGAGTCTTGTTGCGTTAACCAACCAGCATATTGTCCCTCTACGTCTCACTGATCGGGTAGATCATATTCGGCTTGATACAAATCATAGGATTATTGGGCAGCGGCGTAGTGAGTTGGGGCAGTTTCTCACACCGGGATCAGTTGCACGGCTCATGGCTGCGATGCTTATCTGCGATGTTTCTCATGTTTCTATCCTCGATGCTGGGGTAAGCTTTCCAGCACAATTATTGAAGCATGGTGTTGAAGAACTCAGCTGGGCGGTTCACGAACCACCCCTACAGGCATGCCAACCCATACCAGTTCCCAGCACCAAAATCAGCATCAAAAATCGCTTTATCCTCAGCATCGCTAATGAACTCACCAGCTGTACGTGCGAGCTGATAATAGGTTAGAGCTTGGTCCATGTGCCATTCATTGCAGCGGCACGGGCATATATTTCATAGGCAAAGGCACGATCAAAATCTTGCATTTCGGCCTGGCATTGTTCGGTTAATTGCAGGCATGTTGTTGCGTGATCCAGTGCCTGGACTGCATTATTTAAGGACATGTAGGCCCGTGCGATCAGATATTCGCCACGCTGTTGGTGAACTCTAGTCCCAACCTGCAACCAGTGATAACACGACGCATATGCAGCATACAGGAGCTCATCGTCCTCACGGGCACTGCGATGGGGCGCTTCGAGTAATTGCCAAACACGGCTATTTGTGTTGCGCGCAAACGTTCGATGCATTTCTGCCAGTGTTTGTTCCTGCTGCATGACATTCCTCCATGATTCGAACAGAGACGAGAGTTGTGCTAGTATAGTATATATGTTCTATTCATTCAAGATTAGGCAAGATTAGGGGTGTGACGTATATGTTTGCATGCCATGTCGCACAGCCCAATAACCGTAGGGGCGGTTCGTGAACCGCCCGTAGTACGCACATTGCGTGTCGCGGTAGGCGGTTCACGAACCGCCCCTACCCATTGTGATACCATCGCTGCCCAACGCAAATAACATGGCATACATAAGATCGGAGTGCCACATGGCAAATGATGTAATGACACTGCGTGATCTCAACCGGGCAACACTCGCTCGCCAATTGTTGCTGGAGCGAGCATCGATACCGATTCCGGCGGCCATTGAGCAGTTGGTTGGCATGCAGGCACAATTAGCCAGCGCACCCTATGTAGGGTTGTGGACGCGCCTGCGCGAGTTTCGGCGTGAGGATCTTGCCAGCGTGATTGCGGATCGCAGCATGATCAAGGCGACGTTGATGCGCGCAACCCTGCATCTGCTGAGTGCCAACGATTATCTGCTGATGCGCGCAACCCTGCAACCAGTCATGGCCTATGCTGCTGAATCGATTACGAAACGCCGTGAGCATGTCGATTTCGACAAGGATGAGGTGTTGCGTATGGCCCGCGAATATCTTATGCAGGCACCACGTACATTCGCGGAGATCAGCGCGATGCTCGCCGGATATCGGCCAGATTGCGATATTGGGGCCATGCGCTATACGGTGCGAACGCACCTGCCACTGATTCAGGTGCCGACCAATGGCGGATGGAGCTACCCTGGCAATCCTCAGTTTACACTTGCGGATACATGGCTTGGCCAACCAAAATTTCACGAAGCCAATCTGCAACTGCTGGTGTTTCGCTACCTAGCCGCCTTTGGCCCAGCAACCGTCACCGATATCCAGACGTGGTCGGGCTTACTGAAGCTGAAAGATGCCATCGAGGCACTGAAACCGCAGTTACGGATCTATCGTGATGAGCAGCGCCGAGAACTACTGGATCTGCCAGATATGCCACGACCAGATGCCGAAACGCCAGCAGCGGTGCGGTTTCTGCCGGAATACGATAACCTGTTGCTCTCACATCAGAAGCGCACCCGCATCATTGCCGATCAATATCGTTCACTGGTGTATCTGCCTGGCCTGCGCGTTCGATCCACATTCCTGATCGATGGCTTTGTGCATGGAGCCTGGAAGATCGAGAAGCACAAACAGGCCGCAACCCTGGTGATCGAGCCATTTGCAGAACTCACCAAACAACAGCGCGATGAACTTGGCCAAGAGGCGGAACAACTGGTGCGGTTTGTGGAAGCGGATGCGAAGACGTTTGCAGTGACATTTGCTGATGAGTAGCATCTCGTTCATTATCCGCAGATTATGCAGATTATCAGAAGCGCTGCTCACCGGGACAGCAGCTTGGTATTATCCGCAGAAATGCACTGGCACGCCGCAGGCTGATGAACATTTTCATGGGCATCGGGTAGTGGCGCTGCCGACACCAATCCCCAAAGGCTGATGGTTACTTCTTCAATATGCGGCGTAGGGTTGTTGCTGCAATCTTGAGATCCTCGCTTATGGTGAGCTGATCCAGGCGATCCAGATCGGCGATGGCATTGGTTGTATCGCCAGTGGCGTTGTACACAGCGGCACGCGCAAGCAGCGCCTCGGCATTATTAGGTTCAAGTGCCAGTGTCTGAGTAAAATCGCTCAGCGCCCCAGCAGTATCGCCGATTGCGTTCAGCACCATCCCGCGGGCATAGTATGCATTGGCAGCTCGGGGGCTGAGCTTGATCGCCCGATCAAGATCGGCAAGCGCCTCGCTATGCTGCCCCTCAGCATAGCTCAGCAACGCACGCTCATACAGCGCATCGATCTGTTGGGGATTGGCGGCGAGTGCGGCATCGTAGGCGGCGCGCGCACCAGCAAAATCGCGTAGTCCATGCAATGCCGAGCCTTGCCGGTAGCGGTACTCAGCAGCATTTGTTGGCTCAAGCTCGGCAAGGTGCCCATAATCCACCGCCAATTGGGATTGGTCGCCATTGCTTTGTTCCAGCAATGCTACGCGATTCTTGTAGGCCCGCACATAGGTAGGGTCGATCTGCAGCGCCGCAGTCAGATCAGCGAGTGCTGCTTGATACTGCATCAGCGCCTGGTAGACGAGCGCTCGATTGTTATAGGCGCGGGCACTGGTTGGATCATGGCTGATTGCAATGGTATAGTCGGCGAGCGCCTGCTCATAGTAGTTCTGATCGGCCTGTGCATCACCACGGGCGAGATAGGCAGCCGCCTGATGCGCTAGATCTTGCTCGGCTTCAGCAGTCGCAATCGCGGTATCATAGCGAAACAGTGGCGGCTCTGGTGTCGGCGTTGCTCCAAGACCCGGCAGTGTGCTACAGCTCGCCAGCAGAATGGCAGATGTAAGCCAGCCGAATAGCAGCATCCTGCGCCAACCTGGAGTGCTCATGGTTGGACTCCCAACGCCGCTGCAAGCACCTGACGCGCAATGGGAAGTGCATTGCGGCTGCCTTCGCCACCATGTTCGACAATCACGGCG
This sequence comes from Chloroflexales bacterium, assembly GCA_038214135.1. Taxonomy (GTDB): domain Bacteria; phylum Chloroflexota; class Chloroflexia; order Chloroflexales; family Roseiflexaceae; genus JANLSE01. Next base: position 31,343 of record JBBQSD010000030.1, read on the forward strand.
ATTGCGAAGCGCGGCTGCTCAAGCGGGGCGATCGCCACAAACCATGAGTGCGGTGCGCCGCCCGGTGCTTCGGCGGTGCCCGTTTTCGCACCAATCGTTATGCCCGGCAGTGCCACTGGCTTGGCATAGCCAAACTCAACCGATGAGCGCATGACATCACGCAATTGGGCTGCGGCTTGAATGTTGATCGCCTGGCGGATGATAGTTGGCTTTGCGGCACTACGGATCTGATCACCAACGCGAACATCCTGCACTAGATAGGGCCGCATCAGTATGCCGTTGTTTGCCACTAACGCCACCATCTGCGCCATGTCGAGCGGGGTCACGAGCGCCTGTCCCTGGCCGAATGATGTATCCGCAAGGGCGACTGGTCGCTGCAAGAAGGCTGGATCATTGGCAATCGTGCCTGCCTCAGCTGGAATATCGAGCAGCGCGGGTTCGGCTGGTGCATCTGCGAAACCCAACCCGAATCGCCCGGCATAATCAGCGAAACGCTCGGCTCCCAGGCCGAGGCCAATCTGGGCAAAAGCGGTATTGCACGACCATGCATACACGCGGCGTAGGTCGGAGGGATCGCCAGTGCGTTGGGCGAGATTCTCGACGGCATTCACCACCGGTGGTGCGCCAGCGTCGGTATTCAGCCGATTCGGGCACGTTACCTGCGCTTCAGGCCCAGTGAGCAAGCCACTATCCAGCGCTGCAGCGGCGGTCAGTGTTTTGATTACCGAGCCTGGCGGATAGCGCCCCTGCGTCGCCCGATTCAGCAGCGGGCTATCGCTTCGTTCGGTCAAGCCCTGCCAGAACGCTTGCACCTGCGCCACCTGCTCGGCACTCGCTGTATCCGCGAGCACGAGCTGGTTTGGGTCAAAGCGCGGGTAGGTTGCCAATGCCAGAATGGCACCCGTACGCGGATCAAGCACTACCACCGCTCCTGGACGATCACCGAGGGCGGCCTGGGCGGCCTGCTGCAATGTGGCATCTAGGGTCAGATAGACATCGGCAGGCTGCGTCGTGAATGGCGTGCCGAGCAGCCGCGACTCAAGCAAGGCTGTGACCGAGAAGGTTCGGGTTCCAGAAAGATCAAGATCGCGTGCTGATTCTACCCCGCTGTTGCCATATAGGCGGCTCTGAAAACCAATGATATTGCCCAAATCTGGAAACGGATAGATGCGTCGGCCATCACGCGTTTCTGCAAGCACAACACCATTGCGATCACGGATTGTGCCGCGAACAGATGCCCCGATCATCACAGGCCAGATGCGACCATTCCCTAATGCCGTTCGATCACCTGGGCGCAGCGCTGTTGCTTGATCCGGTGCCGTAGCCCCCACCTCACGTAGTTGCGCGACCCGTATCCGCGTGGTGCTGGCCTGCCCGATCTGCTCGCGGCCTAATTGCAGCGCAACCGCCACAAAACTCAGTACGACAATCAGGCTCAACCGAGCGATGCCATGCACGCCTGGCGCTGCACGCTGCGTGATTAGTGCCCGCGGCAGGAGCGACAGCAACCACAGGCTGGTTAGCAGATGCAGCCGCCATTGCATCATACTCAGTACAACCATGCCAATACCAAGCAGCAGAATTGCACAGACAAAGCCGAAACCGGCGATTGCGTATCGTGTGCGTGGTGCCATAGCGTTCCTACTGTACGTGTGGTGGCTTCCCTGCCGCAGAGATGCGCAGCAGGATACCGATCATCACAAAGTTAATCAGCGTCGATGAGCCACCATAGCTCACAAATGGCAGGGTGATACCAGTCAGTGGGATGAGGTTCGTCACACCAGCAGTGATGATAAACGCCTGCACAACGATTGCGGTCGTCAGCCCGGCTGCGAGGAGTTGCTGGAAACCATCGCGTGCGTTTCGGGCAATGCTATAGCCCTGAATGGCAAGTAGTGCATAGCAGAGCAGTAGGCCGAGTGTTCCAACAAGGCCAAGCTCCTCACCGATTGCAGCAAAGACAAAGTCGGTTTGGCTTTCTGGCACGGTTGTCGGGTTGCCAAGGCCAAGGCCAGCGCCAACCGCCCCGCCATTGGCGAAGGCATACAGTGCCTGGATCATCTGGTAGCCGCCGCCAAACGGATCGGCCCATGGGTCACGCCAGGCATCCACGCGCGTTCGCACATGGCTGAAGATCGGATAGAGTGCGGCCGCACCTGCGCTGAATGCCAGCAGCCCGGCGGCCACATAACTTGATCGATTAGTGACCAGATAGAGCATGGCCAGGAAGATCGCAAAGAACAATAATGCCGCACCAAGATCCTTCTGGATAATAATCAGAACAATCGTCATGCCCCACATGAGCATAATCGGTACCAGATAGGGTAGGGGTGGCAGGCGCAACGGGCCGAGCCGATACGATGCTCGACCAATCAGATCGCGGTGATCATCAAGATAGGCTGCCAGATACACAACCAGCAGAATCTTCAGTGGTTCGACAGGCTGGAGTTGGAAGAAGCCCAGGTTCAGCCATAACCGAGCACCATTGCGCTCAACACCAACAATTGTTGTCAGCCCAACCAGCAGCAACCCAAGCAGCAGCCAGGTATAGCGGTAATGGCGCAGCCAGCGCAAGCGCCAGGGCACGAAGCTGACCAGCATAAGGATTAGGGAGCCAAGAAAGACCCAGATAACCTGTTTGATGGCGATGCCACTATGAATATCGCCATAGCGCGCAATAAGATCCGGCTCAAGGCGGCGGGCCAGTACCATGCCAACCCCAGAGAGTAGTGCGGCCAGTGGCAGCACGATCTGATCTTCCCCCCAGCCACGCAGCGCCAGGCCAATGCTGAGAATGATAAAGAAACTCACGAAGGCTGCCACAATCGCAATATCGACCCAGCGCACCTGTCCACCGGCTTCGGCGATCAAGATGCCAATCCCAGCAATCAGCAACAGGCATGCGGTGATCAGGAGTTCCAGTTCCAGCAGACGCCCACCGATACGCTGACGTATGCTCGTGAGTTGTGTATGCACCGCTTAACCAATCTCTAATGGCAGTTGCAGCTCATGACGAACGGCGATATCCTGCAGGGCAGCCAGGGCGGCACGCATTGTTTCCGTTGAAAGTGAGCCATCTTGCCGTGCTGCAAGAATCTGTCGCTGAAGCAACCCAAGCGCCTGAGTTGCACCTGCCTTATCGTTGGCGATCAGCGCCTGTTCAGCATGCTCAAGGCTTGTGTTCATTGCTGGATTGGCATTCGCACCAAGGATCTGGCGTATCTGAGCCAGTGGCGTTGCACCTGGCTCAATAATGACGGTTGGGGGTACAGCGGCAATCGGTGCTGCCTGTGTAGCTGATTCCGGCGCTGCCTGTGTCGGTATTGCCCGTGCGGGTGCTGTTCGATCACCACGCCAGGCCAGCACCATTCCAGCGAGGAGCAGGCCAACCAGCAGCAGCGCGAGCAAGGGCAGCGAGCTCTTGCGTGATTGAGTGGCAGGCGTGTGAGCGGAGGGAGTTGCTCCAACCATCGGTGCGCTCGATAGGGAAATTCGGGCAGCGGCGATTGGTTCAACAGCTGGCGTTGATGCCGCTGGGGTGGCTGGCTGCCAGGCCACGGTTGGCAGATTATGAACAGAACCAGCTGGTGCTGCTGGCATTTGTTCTGGCCATGCCGCAGCAAGCGCTTGCGCCAGACTGGTGGCTGTGCTAAAACGATCCTCTGGGCGCTTGGCCAGCGCACGCTGCACAACAGCCTCAACCTGTGGTGTCACACTCGGGCGTAACGGCTGAAGAGGTGGAGGAGGTTCATGCAGATGTTTGAGCACAATTCCCAATGGCGTTCCATCATCGAATGGTGGCCGACCACTGATCAGTTCATATAGCACCACACCAAGGGCATAGATATCGCTGGCTGGCGTCAGAGTTTCCGCACGGGCCTGCTCTGGTGAGATATAGGTTGGCGTTCCCAATACCATGCCCGTCTGGGTTTTTGTTGCATCTGTAGCTGCGCTCTTGGCGATACCAAAATCAGTTAACACCAGGGCAGCATCAGCGTTATACAGCGCATTACTCGGTTTCACATCCCGATGAATGATACCGGCGGCATGTGCCACATCCAGCGCCGCAGCCAATTGTTGGATCACCGCGATAATCTCGCGGCGCGGCATGGGCTGGTTACGAGCGGCAAGCTCGGCCAGCCGTTCAGCAAGTGTCTGGCCAGGGAGTAACTCCTGCACCATGTAGACGATCTGATCCAGCGTGCCGAAATCATAGACATGCACAATATTTGGGTGACGCAGGCGCGCAACCATACGCGCTTCCTGGCGAAACCGATCAGCAAAATCTGGCTGTGCAGATGCATCCGCAGAGAGAATTTTAATCGCAACGAGACGCTGGAGGTTATGGTCAAACCCGCGATAGACGGTCGCCATTCCTCCAATACCAAGCACGCTTTGCACTTCGTAGGCACCCAGCCGTGTGCCGATCATCGTTGATGCAGTCATCATCTCACAACCTTATAGAGCATACGCCAACCTATTAGGCAATGACAGCAATTAATCGTCTTTCCCTTTGTCGTCATTCTTGCCCTTGTCGTCATTCTTGCCCTTATCCTGATTAGCACCCTTGGAAGGGTTGGAGGGCGCTGGAGCGATGGTTGGTGGCACCTGGGTTGCAGCAAGCGCTGGTACAGGCGTGGCAGCAACAGGCGGTGCAAATGCTCCTGTATTTGTTGGAGTGAGCGCGATAACGGAAGGCGTTGTGGCTGGTGCAAAAGCCACAGACATCACCGTGATCGCCTGTGCATGGAGCGCCCCATCTTCCAGAATGAACCCCTTGATGCGTACCGACGCGCCAACGGCTGGTGTGCCATCGATCCCCGTCTGGGCATCGACTTTGATGAGCGTATCCGCGACCATCCACTGTGTTGTGTCGATCTGTTGAATAATGCCATTCAGGGTAAATGGTGCGATGGTAGCAGCCGAGCTTGAAGCCGGCCTGATCGCACGGATCGCCATTCCAAGGCCCAGAGCAAGCGCTAGGGCGAGTACAACAGCAAGCATAATCCCTGCTGGCCGCAACCAGTCCTGAGGCAGGCTGCCCTGATAGCCGAACTGGCGTAGCAGCCGTTCAAGTAGCACGCCGGGATCGCGGGGGATGTGTGCAGATGGTGCAGATGGTGCAGATATTGGCGATTGTGGTGCATTAGAATTGTTTTGCATATGTGCTAGTCGCGGGTGCAGTTGTGAAGTTATGGCCGCCTGTGTCGTTGCGGGTATGCTTGGCCATGCCTGGACGCGCAGTTGCGCCGCTGCCCGAAGTGGCCCTTCGATCTGGGAGCGTTGCTGCGGAAAGGCGGCGAGGCACTCATCGATTGTGGCACCAGCCTCAATCTGTGCGAGACAGGTTTGCAGAATATCGGTGTGATCATCCATTACTATGCTCTCCTGGCCCAAGCCACCGTTCCAATGCGCGTCGTGCGCTCCATATATACAACACCAATAAGCCGATCTCGTTACGGTCTGATACGAAATCCTGATATTATTAGGTCTCCATGCAGCTACGCCTTCGCTGCGCGTTATCGGCTCTGTTCGTATGAGAAGGCAAATTCGCGATCCTGCCCTGTAAGCGCAGGCCATTTCTGTTCGAATAACGATGCATAACTCATGCAGGCGTAGCAAGAAATGTGCCAGACCCAAAGGGTACGCACAGTGGCTTGCCGACCATGAACGTCCACACCTGAAGTAGATTGAACGCATCGTACACACGATATCTATATGATTGACTTGACATACTAGAACAATTGTTCTACATTCCGATAACAATCATCTGTTATCTACCATCAAATCGAATCGAAAGGAGCAACGTATGGAACTCGGTGCATTTTCGATCAGCCTGGCGGTCAAGGATATTGAGGCATCGCGGGTATTCTACGAGAAGTTTGGCTTCACGGTCTTCGGTGGGAATGCCGAAGAGCACTGGCTAATCTTGAAGAATGGCGATCACATTATCGGGCTGTTTCAGGGAATGTTTGAGAAGAACATCCTGACATTTAATGCTGGTTGGGATAGCAACGCCAAGAAATTGGCCACGTTCACCGATGTGCGCGAGCTACAACGCCAACTCAAGGCCCAGGGAGTGCAGTTGCAAGAGCAGGCGGACGAAAGCACAACAGGGCCAGCCAGTTTCATCGCTGTAGACCCAGATGGAAACCCGATCCTTGTCGATCAGCATGTGTGAACACGAAGGGTTGTCGGGGCCGTAGAGACGCAAAATCTTGCGTCTCTACGGCCATCTTGCGTCTCTACGCCCTGCCTATGCTATTATCCATCCAACCGCACCCCACGTAACCGCAGGCTGTTCGTCACCACAAACACCGAGCTAAACGCCATTGCGCCAGCTGCCAGAATCGGGCTGAGCTGCCAACCAGTGAATGGATACAGCGCACCGGCTGCTAGTGGGATCAGCACCACATTATAGGCAAAGGCCCAGAACAGATTCCAGCGAATGGTGCCGAGGGTGCGCTTGCTGAGCTGAATGGCCTGGGCGACACCGCGCAGATCGCCGCGCATCAACGTAATGTCGGCGGCTTCCATGGCGACATCAGCGCCTGCTCCCATGGCGATCCCAACGTCGGCGCGGGCCAGCGCTGGCGCATCGTTGATGCCATCGCCAACCATTGCGATAACGGTGGCAGGGGTTTGTTTGGCTCCCCTCGCCCCCTGCCCTCCTCTCCCACGCCGGGGCGAGGGGGAAGTAGCAGATCTTGCTCCCTCTCCCTCGGGGAGAGGGTTGGGGTGAGGGGAATCAGGAGCCTGGAGGCGGGCGATCTCATCCGATTTCTGGCTTGGCAACACATCGGCCAGGATGTCATCGGGGCCAAGGCCGACTTGCCGCGCAATTGCCTCTGCCGTCCGCCGATTATCGCCTGTCAGCATCTTGACCGAAACCCCGATCCGTTGGAGTTCGGCGATTGCTGCACGCGATGAGGGCTTGACTGTATCGGCAACGCCGATCACACCCTGCACTTGACCATCCGCCGCAATAATCATGGCGGTTTTGCCATCGCCCTGAAGCTGTGTGACAACATCCGCAATTGATTCGGTATTGATGCTCCAATCGGCCATGAGCGCCAGATTGCCGATCAGCACTGCGTGGCCATCCACAACCGCGCTGATACCACGCCCAGGAACCGCACTGAACGACTCGGGTTGGCTGAGGCTTAGCCCGCGCTGCTGCGCTGCTTGGACAATCGCTGCACCAAGTGGGTGCTCGCTGCCCCGTTCGGCAGAAGCGGCCAGGTGTAACATGTATTCAGGAGTCAGCAGCCAGGAGTCAGAAGGATCAGCTTCAGCCAGACGTTCCACCGGAACGTCTCTACCCTGACTGCTGACTGCTGATAGCTGATGGCTCACAAGAATATCGGTAACGGCTGGCTTACCCTCAGTGATTGTGCCGGTTTTGTCCAACACAACGATCTGGATAGCGGCGGCACGTTCGAGGCTGGTGGCGTTCTTGATCAGAATGCCGTGTTGTGCGCCAGTGCCGGTTCCGACCATGATTGCGGTGGGGGTTGCCAGGCCAAGCGCACACGGGCATGCGATCACGAGCACAGCGACCGCAAAGATCATGGCCTGGGTAAACCCAACTCCGCCAAACGCCCACCATAATCCTAATGTCGCCAGCGCAACCACAATCACAACAGGAACGAAGATCGCCGATACCTGATCGACGAGACCCTGAACCGGGGCACGGCTGCCTTGCGCTTCCTGAACGAGCTTGATGATCTGGGCTAGCACTGTGCCCTTGCCGACCCGCGTGGCGCGCATCTGAAAGCTGCCAGTACGGTTCAGCGTCGCGCCAACGACACTATCGCCGCTGGCCTTTTCCACAGGCATACTCTCGCCAGTTAGCATGCTTTCATCAATCGCCGATGCGCCACTGGTGATGATGCCATCGACCGGGATCTTCTCGCCAGGCCGAACGATCACAATGTCGCCAGAACGAACCTCGGCAATCGGAATATCGACTTCCTGGGTGCCCCGGATGACCCTGGCCGTTTTGGGTTGTAGACCGATCAGCGCCCGAATTGCTGCGCCCGTCTGGCTCTTGGCCCGCGCTTCCAGATATTTGCCGACCAGAATCAGCGTAATAATCACCGCTGCTGTCTCGAAATAGACATGGCCAGGAATGCCAAATGCCAGCAGTGCAATGCTATAGAAAAAGGCCGCCGATGCGCCAAGCGCGATCAGCGTATCCATATTGGCTGTACGCGCCTTGAGCGCCTTCCAGGCATGAATATAGAAATCGCGGCCACTATAGAACTGCACCGGCAGTGCCAAGAGCAGAAATAGCCAGTTGAGCAGATCTGCATTGGCCGGGTAGAGCATGAGCATGGTGCCTGCGTGGCCCATCTGCTCCTCAATCGCGGCCCATTGTGGCGTAAGCCAGGGCTCGATCAGGCCGAAATCGCGGGCCATGGAGAGCAGGAATAATGGCAGGCCAAACACAACACCAACGATCAGTTTGCGGCGCTTCTCTGCCAATTCCTGGGCGCGGGCTGTGGCCTCGATATCATCGGCCTCGCCAGCGGATTGCCCGGCAGTCTCGATCACGCCATAGCCTGCTTGCTCGACGGCAGCCTTGAGCTCTGGCCAACTCGTGCTGGGCAGGAATGTGACATCGGCCCGTTCACTGGCCAGATTGACCGAGGCGCTGAGCACACCAGGCACTTTTTGCAGGGCTTTGGTGACGCGGTTCGAGCAGGATGCACACGTCATCCCAGTGACGGGAAACTCAATCTGGTCGGTGACGACACCATAGCCCGCATTTTCGACAGCCGCGCGCAGCGCATCCGGCCCAGTCTGGGCCGCATCATAGCTGATGGCGGCCTGTTCGGTGGCAAGGTTCACGCTCGCATCGGCCACACCAGGCACTTTCTTCAAGGCTTTGGTAACGCGGTTCGAGCAGGATGCACACGTCATCCCGGTGACGGGTAGTTGGATGTGTTGAGTTGTCATAAAAAACCTCCATAGGCCGCGGCGGGCTAAAGCCACGCAGCTATTTGTTACGACGCCTATTGATGGGCGTTGGCGGCTTCGCTGGCTTCGAAGAGCTGGAGTAGCTCCTTGAGCACCCGTTCACGCTCATCGGCCTGTTCGCTGCGGATGGCAGTGGTGACACAGCCGTTCAGGTGATCGGCCAGAATGATGCTATTCAGCCGTTCGAGCGCCCGCTGGATCGCCCGCGTCTGCTTGATCAGATCAATACAGTACACATCTTCTTCGACCATGCGCTGAACGCCGCGCACATGGCCCTCTATCGTCTTTAGCCGGTTAAGTAACTGCTGTTTGTCGGCCATCTTGTTCTCCTTTATACCCCCTCCCCCCTGGGGTGGGGTGTTTGTAGTATACTACTGGTGGGAGGATGTGTCAAGGGTGGGTATGCCCCTCACCCCCAACCTCTCTCCCCCACGGGCAGAGGGGCGCAAACGGCCCGCAATGGGGATCGCCGTCGGAGATGCGAATGCTGAATCCGAGTACAATAGGCACATGCATTGTGAGTACAATATGAGAGCCGTCAGACCAGCCATCAGCCATCAGCTTTTTGGTGCTGGTGGATAGTATTACTGGCCTTACAACATTTGTTGTTTGTACAAACATCCATGGTTCGAGAGCTGAAAGCTGAGAGCTGAGAGCTATAGAATAAGGAGTTTGCCATATGCTGCCAATTCTTGCGCGCTACCGGGTTCTGTATGAGCAGACAACCATTCCGCTTGGGCGAATCTGTATGCGCCTTGGCTTGAGCCCTGATATGCTGACGCTGATCAGCCTTGCTTTGGGTGGGGTAGCGGCCTATGTGACGGCACAGGGCGCGTTTCTGTGGGGCATCTTCTTCATTCTGGCGATGGGCGCTGCCGATATGCTCGATGGGGCGACTGCCCGTGCTGGTGGGACTTCGACGCCATTTGGCACGGTTTTTGATCACACAGTTGATCGCTATGCCGAATTTTTGCTCATTCTTGGGATTATGCTGAGTGGTGCGGTTACCCCTGGTTGGGCCATGTTCTCGCTGGTTGGGATGCTGATGGCCAGTTATGTGCGTGCCCGCGCCGAATCAACCGGCCTGGTGGCGAGTTGTAATGTGGGCTTTGCTGGCCGCCAGGAAAAGCTGGGCTTGCTCGTGCTTGGCATGCTGCTGCAGCCATTCTTTCCAGCGTTGGGGCTGTTGCAATGGGCAACGATTGTGGTTGGGGTACTATCGCATATTACGGCCATTCAGCGCTTACTGTATACGCGGCGTGTTATTCTGGAAAGCATGGTGCCTGGGAAATGATTGGTAGCCATCAGCCATTAGCCATCAGCCATCAGCTTTTTGGTGCAGGCGAAGGTTGTTGCGTTTTCTACAATGTCTGTTGTTTGTACACACATCTATCGTTCGAGAGCTGAAAGCTGAAAGCTGTGAGCTGTGAGCTGTGAACTGAAAGCTAACTACGCTCATATGTGCGAAATCCGTTGCCGCTGCCCAATCCGTATGGTACAATAGCAATTAGGTATGCGCTTAAACGCTTGAACGCTCGAACGTTTAAACGCTTGAACGTTTAGCTGCTTGCTTCCGCTTTAGTCGAACGGCAGGCTCATGCTGCTCGAGCTGAATATTAGCGATTTTGCGATTATCGAGCGCCTGAATTTGCGCCTCGGTACTGGCTTTAATGTCCTCACTGGCGAGACGGGTGCTGGCAAATCGATCATTATTGATGCGCTTGGCACATTGCGTGGCGAGCGGATCGATGCGAGTTTTGTTCGCGCTGGTACCGAACGCGCCCGTATTGAGGGCATTTTTAGTGTGGCCGAACATCCGCAGATCGGCCCATTGCTGGATGAATATGGGCTGTGGGATGGCGAGGAAGATCAGGTCATCCTGACCCGTGAGATCAACCGCGAGAGCGGGCGCAGTGTGGCCCGGATCAATGGCCGTGCGGTCAGTGCCGCTGTGCTGCGCGAGGTCGGCAGCCGTTTGGTGGACATTCACGGCCAGCATGAGGGCCTGACGCTGTTCAACACACGCACGCACGGCGATATGCTGGATCGCTATGGTGGTTTGGTGCCATTGCGCGAACAAGTGGCCACTGGCGTTGCCGAATTGCGCCGCGTTCGCGATGCATTACAGGCATTGCGCCAGGCTGCTGCAAGCCGTGCCGAGCGGATCGAGGAGCTGCGCTTTCTGCTGGAAGATGTTCAAGCGGCCAAACTACGCGCTGGCGAAGAAGAAGAACTATTGCGTGAGCGTGTTCTGGTTCAGAACAGCGCCCGCATCACCGATCTTGTGAATACGGCCTATGCGGCGTTGTATGGTGGCGATGATGGCCCACGGCGTGGCGCACGCTCGGTGGTCGAGGCGCTTGGATCGGTTGGCACTGCATTGGATGAACTGGCCCGCCTGGATCCGAGCCTGACGAAGATTGCGGAACAGGCCGGCGATCTGCTGTATGGCGCGGAGGATCTGGCTATTGCTGTGCGCGCCTATCGCGAGGCAATCGATACCGACCCTAGCCGGCTGGATACGATTGAGGATCGCCTGACGCTGCTGCGCGATATACAGCGCAAGTATCGGGCGACGCTTGATCAGATCCTGGAACGCGCCGCTGCTGCCGAAGCCGAAATTGAGCGCTTGACCAACAGCGCCGAACATCTGGCAGAGCTTGAGGACCAGGAGCAACGCCTGTTGGCAGCGGCTGGGCGGTTGGCCGAGGATCTCTCGCGCAAACGGCGGGTGGTTGGTGATACCATGGCCACCGCGATTGTTGAAGTCATGCGCGAACTAGCCATGCCGCATGTGCGCTTTCAGGTGCGAACCGAGCGCGTTGGCGATGCCGATGGACTGCCAATTGGTGGTACGCGCTATGCCTTCGATAAAACTGGCGTTGATCAGATCGAATTTATGCTCTCGCCCAACCCTGGTGAGCCACTCAAACCATTGGCCAAGATCGCATCTGGTGGCGAGAGTGCGCGGTTATTATTGGCGCTGAAATCGATTCTCTCGCGGGTTGATGAAGTGCCAACGCTGATCTTCGATGAGGTTGATGTTGGTGTTGGCGGGCGGGCCGGTTATGTGGTTGGCGAGAAATTATGGAGCATCAGTGATCGCCACCAGGTAATCTGTATCACCCACCTTCCACAGGTCGCTGCATTTGGCGATATTCATTATGGTATTAGCAAGGCCTTTAGTGCGGATCGAACGCGTACATCGGTGCAGCGCCTCGATCCAGAGCAGCGTATTGATGAAATTGCCGCAATGCTGGATGGGACGCCAATCAGCGAACACAGCCGCCGCAGTGCCAAGGAAATGCTCGAACGTTCTGGGCAGTATAAACAGAAGAACACCCTTAGCGTTCATCAACCAGTGAGCGTAGAACAGTAAGAGGCCAATGGGTAGGGTCATCAGCCCTACCTGAGACGATATGCAGCGACAATCAACCATCTCCATGTGGTGCGAACGGATCGTTGAGGGCGGCTGGCTTCTGGCCGTTGTGCTGATCCCTTCCTACTTTAATCTCCTCTCATCACGCCATTTCGAGCCGGATAAAGCGACCACCCTACGTGCGATTGTGCTGGTGATGCTGGCGGCAGCCGTAATCCGCTGGCTCGATTCGCTTGGCTCCGGCCCGTCACGCACAGTTGCTGCGGCGGCAGGCCCATCGCTGTGGAAACGGATCATTGCCTTCCCAATGGCACTGCCGGTTATCTTATATACGCTGGTGTTCCTGCTTGCGACGGCGGTTTCGATTGTACCAGGTGCCAGTTTCTGGGGTTCCTATCAGCGCCTTCAGGGAACCTACACCAACCTTTCGTATGTGACGCTTGGCCTGCTGATTGTGTTCACGATGCAGCGCCGCGAACAGCTTGATCGCCTGATTGTGATGCTTGTGTTGGGCAGCCTTGCGGCGGTTGGCTATGGCCTGGTTCAGCATTTTCAGATCGATCCATTACCCTGGAAGGGCGATGTGATCGCCCGGGTTGCCTCAACAATGGGCAATTCGATTTTTGTAGCTGCCTATCTGATTCTGGTGCTGCCATTTGCATTGGCCAAGGCAATCAGCGCATTCTCGGAAGCCCAACGCACGCCCGCATCCGATGCGCCAATGCGCGATCTCTCCTGGGCCGGAACATATCTGCTGCTGCTGATCGGCGGGCTGCTGATCATCTGGGCATCGATCCAGTTTGGAGCGGTGGTTCGTACATCCGATCTACGCTACTGGTGGGTCTACCCTGGTGCGCTGCTATCGGCTGGGGGTTTGTTTCTTGTGCCAACCCTGCGCCCGCATGCGAATGAGCGGGTTGGTGGTGCGATCTGGCCGGGAATTATCACGCTGGCGTATGTCATTCTGCTGGCAATCAGCTTTGTGATCGGCCAGGGCAGTGGGCAATCGGTGGGAGCCAATCCGGGCCGCCCTGGATTGGAATGGCCATTCTGGCTGATTGGCGGGCTAGCACTGGTGCTGATCGGCTATATTCTGCTGTTCACGCTAGCGAAAAAGAATGGCCCACCAACAAAACTATTACTCCAATTACAGGGTGTTGGCATGCTTGTGATTGCCTTTACCCTGCTGGCCGTGATCTTCTTCACCCAGAGCCGTGGCCCATGGATCGGTGGCCTGGCCGGGCTGTTTGTGTTCTTCACCGTGCTCTTGGCGCTGGCATGGCGGCGCACCCGTGCCGCAGGCTCACCACAGGCCAGTTTGTGGCGCAATCTGCTGATTGGCGAAGTTGTGCTGGCGATAGCGCTTGGTGGTTTTCTGGTCGCCTTTAACCTTTCGAATGCGCCATTCTTTGAGCAACTGCGAACGGTACCCTATATTGGGCGCATGGGCAAGCTGTTGGAGGTTGATGATGGCACTGGCAAGGTGCGGCGGCTGATCTGGATTGGCGATGAACAGGCTGGCGGTTCGGTGGCACTGATCAAATCCGATCCGATTCGGGCAATTGTTGGTTGGGGGCCAGAAAGCATGTTTGTGGCCTATAACCGCTTCTACCCGCCATCACTTGCCAATATCGAATCGCGCGGTGCCTCGCCGGATCGCTCACACGAAGCATACTTGGATGAACTGATCAACAAGGGCGTACTTGGCCTGGCCAGCTATTTGTTTGTGTTGATCAGCGTTATTGTGCTGGCACGTCGCCTGATTCTGCGCAGCGAAGATTGGTCCAGCCAGGTGCTGCTGACCGGGTGTATTGCGGTTGTGACGGCTCATATGGTGGAAGGGTTCACTGGCATCCCGATTGTCGCAACCCTGATGCTATTATGGATCACGATTGCCATCACGGTTATGGTTGGCAAATTGAAGGGCGAGTATAGTCTGAATGCACGCCCGCTGGTTGATCCAACACTTGCCGCAGAACCAACACCCGAACCAGAACCACGCGCTGCCGGGCGGCAGAACAGCCAACGGCGGCCTTCCAACCGGGCACGTGGAAGTGGGAATAGTACTGGGAACAATGGCAGTGGTGGCAGAGGCCTAGCATCAACACGCCCCGCCAGATCATCGAATGCTGCAGCCTGGCTTGTCTATGGGCTGATCGCCATTGGTGCCTTAGCGGCAGTCTGGTCGTTCAATATCGATAATGTGTATGCCGATATGCGCTTCCAGCAGGGCCAGACCTATACCGAAGATCCGCAGGCCGATCTGGATCGCTATATTATTGGGACATCATTCTATCTTGATTCTGTGCGCATGGAGCCGAACCAGGATTTCTACTATCTCAATCTTGGCCGCAGCCTGATGAGTATTGTCGATATCCGCCGCCAGACGAGCGGAGTCGCGTTGGGGCAGCCCGATCCAGAGGTGCGGGTAGAGGATCTGTTGCGCCTCCAGGAACCAACCGATGTGCAATCGTTTGTGTTGCAGCAATCACCGATGATGCTGATGAGCTATGCTGAAGCGGTGCTGAACCGTGCCCACACGATCAACCCGCTCAACAAGGATCATTTTGCCAATCTGGCGCGTATGTACAATTTCTGGTATTCACGGTTGCAGCGCGATCCCGCCATTCTGGCCAAGGCCGTCGATTGGTACAAGCGTGGCGTTGAGGTTGCGCCACAGGATGTGACCATTCTGAACGAATATGCCTCGGCAACTGCCTTGCAGGGCAATGATGCGCGCAGCCGTGGTGATGAAGCGACTGCCAACGAGCGGCTGGCCGAAGCTGCGCGATTACTCGCCCGTTCGCAGCAGATCGACCCACTGTACCGTGATACGCCGGTTCGTGCCGCCGAGATCTTGCGCCTACAGGGCCGCTATGCTGAAGCCGTCGATAACTATATCGTACTGCTGGCCCAGAACCCACGGGCACTGGACAACCAGATCGCCACGATTATTGATTCGCTGCGCAGCAAGCCCGAATTATTGCTGAAATTGCGTAGCGCCTATGATGCTGCCATTCAACGCAAACCCGATGATGTTGGCAGTATTGCGTTGGTTGGGCTGATCTCGGCTCGTGCTGGCGATCTGCCACGCGCAGCGCAGGCCTTTACCGATGTTGTGCGCCTGCAACCCAATAACCTTGAGGCACGCCAGAACTATACACTGGTGCTCAGCGATATGTTGCAATACCGTCAGGCCGCTGGCGAAGCCGAGGTACTCTTGCGCCTGGCGCAGCAACAGGGTGCGACACAGCAGGAGCAGAGTGCCCTGGAAAGCCTGCTTGGGTTTATGCGCCAGAAGGTAAGTGGGCAGTAGGGTAGCCCGACACGTCAATCTGGTATACTAATGCGATGAATACAACCGAACACGTCCCGATTGAATTGCTCGAAACGATGCTGCGCATCCCATCACTCAGTATGCACGAGGCTGAGCTTGCCCAATATTTGGTGGGGTACATGCGCAATCTCGGGTTCGAGAGTTTTGTGGACGAAGCTGGGAATGCTGTTGGTATTGCCGGTGAAGGGCCAGAGATTGTTCTGCTCGGCCATATCGACACAGTTCCTGGCGTTGTTCCAGTGCGCGTTGAACATGGCAATCTATATGGGCGGGGCGCCGTTGATGCCAAAGGCCCATTCGCCACATTCATCAGCGCTGCGGCACGCCTACTGGCCGCTGGTCAATTACGCCACCGAGTCGTGCTGGTTGGGGCAGTCGAGGAGGAAGCGGCCTCATCGAAGGGTGCCCACTATGCTGTAACGCGCTACCGACCTCGTGTGTGCATTATTGGCGAGCCAAGCGGCTGGGATCGCCTGACACTTGGCTACAAAGGCCGATTGTTGGTTGATGGGCGGTGGGAACAGGCTATGGCCCATAGCGCAGGGCGCGAGCAGGCGGTCGCGGAACGGGCGGTTGCCTTCTGGAATGCAGTTGCCAGCCATTGTGCCACGTATAATGAACACAAACAACGCCTGTTTGATCAACTGCTGCCATCGTTGCGAGCTATCGCATCAAGCAGTGATGGGCTGACCGATTGGGCCACGCTGACGATTGGGGTTCGGCTGCCGCCCGAGATTGTGCCACAGGAACTCGCCAATCTGATTGAAGGGTTGGCGGCAGAGGGATCATTGCGTTTCCACGATCTCTGCCCGGCCTATCAGGGCGATAAGAATAATGCACTGGTGCGTGCGTGCTTGAAGGGCATCCGCGCAGCGGGCGGGCAGCCAGGATTCCTGCTCAAAACAGGAACATCGGACATGAACGTCGTTGGGCCGATCTGGCAATGCCCAATCTTGGCATATGGCCCTGGCGATTCAACCCTCGATCACACACCCAATGAGCATATCGAGATCGCTGAATATCTACGAGCAATTGATGTGCTAACAATTGCGCTACAATCGCTCTAAGTAGAGTGCTATATAATCAGTGTATCGTGAGAGCATCATAGCGCATATGCAGAGAGGAACACCGTGTCCGAACCGGCCACTCCTCCCGAGACAGAACCAACCGCTCAATCAACTGCTGAGGCAACAGCAAACCCAATTCCACCAGTCAACACGCAACCTCTATTAACCCGTAGCGATTACCTTCGGCTGATCGCCCGTTGGTTATTGGTGGCCCTGGCGATCTATGCCATTGTCTCACTGCTGATTGGTGCTCAGTCGGCACTCACACCATTCATTCTTGGGTTAGTGCTGGCCTATCTGCTGCTGCCAATCGTCAATCGGCTCAACAAGCGCATGCCACGCTGGCTGGCAATCCTGTTCGTCTATATCGGTCTTGGCGTGCTGATCGGTATCTCGGTGGCCTATATTATCCCGCCCGCTGCCGAACAGATCGGCCAATTGGTCGAGAGTATTCCGACAGTGATAGAGCTGGAGAAGATTGGCGCGGATCTTCTGCAAGTGTATCGTGCAAATGTCCCTGAAGATCTGCGCCAACCAATCGATACCGCAGCAGCAAGCGCATTACGGACGATCCAGACGAATCTCAGCGATTATGCGCAGAGCGTTGGTGGGTTCATCGTTGGCCGATTCATCGCAGTGATCAATACTGTCGTCTATATCTTAGGGCTGCTGATCGTCCCGATCTGGTTATTCTTCGTGCTCAATGATCAAGCAAAGGGTGCTATTGCAATCAACCGCATGATCCACCCACAAGTCCGCGCCGATTTCTGGCAGATCTGGAATATAATCAATGCCGTCTTGAGCAATTATATCCGTGGGCAGCTCATTCTTGGCCTGGCAGTTGGCACAGCAGTTGGGCTGGGATTACTAGGTTTAGGGGTGTTAGGATTCAAAATACCCTATATTCTGTTACTTGCAATTCTGGCTGGTATCACCGAACTCATTCCGATCATTGGGCCAATCGTCGGCGCAATTCCTGGCGTACTGATTGCCTTCTCTGTCTCACCGACTGCGGGAGTGGCAGCACTGATCCTGTATATTCTTATTCAGCAACTCGAAAACAACATCCTTGTGCCGCGAATCGTTGGTCAGAGCATCGGCATTCACCCTGCCGTCCTGAGCGTGTTATTGTTAGCAATGGGCCAGGTATTTGGTATTCTCGGAATCATTCTTGCCGCACCGCTCGCAGCAATCACCCGCGATCTATTCGTGTATATCTATGAGCGGCTGAAGGGTGCCACACCACCCGAGGCCCACGAGGCGGTGCTTGGACACATCGTGGGCGAGCATCAACATACCACGCCCGCAGGCTGAAGCCTGCGGCTAGGCGAATGACTTGGTTGCACGTATCGAGTGCGGCAGCTATGCTGCCGCAGCGCAAGCATGGCTTGCGCAATCCACATCGGGTGGTGCCATCTCCCGAATATCTCCACAACGTTCATCAGCCTGCGGATTCAGGGATTCAAGTTACCGCCGCCGATCACGATCAGAGGGTGGGCGATTGCGCCGCCCAAACAGGCTCGGGCGTTCGATCTGCGTACTACTCAGATTCTCAAAATCGCTCTCGCCTGGGCGCATGTGTGGTTTGCTCTCTAGCCATTCCTCGCGAACTTCCTGCGCATGGCGGAACATCTCCAGTATTTCTGCTTCGCGGCCCTGCTCGAGCCACTCACGGACATCAAGCAAATAGCTGACGGTGTCATTGATCCAACGCGTCAGGGCAGGAGCATTCGTTAGGCAGATATCACGATGCATCTCTGGATCGCCCGATGCCAGGCGCGAAATATCGCGGAAACCCGTTGCTGCCAGTGGCGACATCTCGCGCCAACCTGGGCTGCGGCTGGTTACTTCAACCAAGCTTGCCGATAGCAGAAATGGCAGATGCGATACAGCAGCGACATAGGCATCGTGTTCAACGGAATCGACGTAATAGACTTTCGCACCAATCTGTTGAACCAGTGCCTCGACGATTGCAATCGACTGTTCACTCGCATTTGTAGATGGGCACAGGCAATACAGCGCATTGCGAAACAGATTTGGGTCGGCAGCGGCAGGGCCAGATTGCTCACGACCGGCCATTGGGTGGCCACCAATAAAATCGATTGTTGTTGGCAGCAGATCGCGCGCCCAATCCATCACAAATGATTTCGTACTAGCAACATCGGTGACAACAGCACCAGGCGATGCGAGTGTCGCCAGTGAACGGAAGATCTCCTGGATCGCCTGAACCGGCACAGCAACAATGATCAGGTTCGCATCACGAACCGCTTCTGCCAAACTATTGGACTCCTGGTCGATCGCCAGCCGGCCACGCGCCTCCCCAGTTCGGCGGCGATCTGGATCGAAACCCACCACAGTGATCTTACCAAGCGGCGACTCACGCTCATTTGCGGTTCGCAGGGCCATGCCCAACGATGTACCAATCAGGCCCATTCCAACAATTGCAATCCGTATCATGAGATCGCCCTCCTTGACGGTGAAATAGCTATCGGCTATCGGCTATATTAGGCATCCGCCTCAACATAGGAAAGAATCAGCAGTTCCGCGACAACCGTGATCAGCACAACCAACAGGGCACCAAGGGGCGTCAGAACCCGCAGCCCGGCCAAAAAGACCCATGCGGCGGCTGTGGCTCCAACTTCATGCGATTGTCTTCTGGCACGGCGCAGATCATACTGGCGAGCGCGCTGGCGATAGACTCTGCGGCTAATGGCGAAGATGATCGGTAACGCAAACGCTGATACGAACCAGAACAATGCCGCCGCGAATATCGTAAAAACCGGGACATCCGGTGGCGAGAGTAGCCAACCATTTGGTGGCGGTACGAACGCAAGTGTATACAGAAGCAATAATGCCCCAGCGGTTCCCTCAAATGCCAGGCCAGAAATGCGTAGACGCATCTGCATGGGCACAAATGTCAGTAACCCAGCGAGCAGAATCAGTCCACAGAACAACACACGGGCCGGTGCAAACAGGGCCAGTGTTTGATCGACAGCGCCAAAGAACAGCATGGCCAGCACACCAGCCCAGCTTAATCCGGCCAACACAGCCAGGAACAGTGTCCATCGGCCAGATTGTTGTGGATCGGCGATCTCCACCGGAGCCTGCTGAATATCCTCAGCTTCTGTCATCGATGCGCCTCCACATCACAGATCTGCCGGTTCTTCAGCACGAGCCGTGAAGTAAATACCCATATATGCCCGCCGTGGATCATCAGGGAACGCCGCTAGATCAACCTGCACTTCCCGAGGGCCATCGCCTCGATCAATCGTCAGGCGGGTTCGTTTGCCTGGTTGCAGCCGTAGCAGCGCATCACGTAGATCACGAGCATCCTGAACATCAACCCCATCAACCTTCACAATCACATCACCACGCAGAACGCCGGCTCGATCAGCCGGGCCACCGCGATCAAGCCGTGTGATCAGTACACCAAGCGGTGGCAGATTCGAGCTAGCGGTTGCAGTTGCATCAAAGTGCATACGCGCCTCACGGGCCGCAATATCACTGCCAACAACCCAGCCACCTGCGCCACTCAGCAGGCTGCACCATCCACACACAAGGATACCCCCGAGTGCAAGCGCCGCTGGCAACCATCTTCGATTAAGCCCCATCGCGAATCCTTCCACCTACCATTAATCTGATTCTAATGGCGCACGCCAAGGGCGTCAAGGTGCTCCCCCTATTATATTGTTAATCTCCATCAGCCTGCGGATTCCAGGTAGCCACAGGTTTCAGCATGGGGCGTGGGCTATGCTATACTTGGTAAGCATATCGGCGGCGGGCAAGGCTCGCCCTCGTCTAAGGAGTATACTGTGACTGAACGCATGACCGAGCTTGACCTCGTGGTTGGCTCCATGTTTACCACCCGCCCCAATGAAGATCGCGGCGCATTCGATGAAGAAAAGGAATGGCTCTCCGATATCCAGGATCTACTACGCGAAGAAGGCGTTGAGGTCGATCTGCTCTCCCGCCCTGGCGTTGAGATCTGGGAGGGTGGCATCGATCATTTCCGTGATCTGTATAATCTACGGCTGCTCGCAGCCTACCTGGAACAGGATCTCGATATTGCCCCGATTATGGCAACCCTCTCCAACGAGGACATGGACGATGAGCCAGATGAGGTGCTTGCTGCGATCTGGGATGGTGAGAAACCCACCCGCTTCGCAAATCTGATCAACCATCAGGCTGAGGGTGGCTACTATCTGCCCGCCGATTTTGCTGAGCCGATCTGGGTTGAGTTCGATGATGAGGGCCTTGAGGACGAAGAACTGGAAGATGATGAGTCGGTTCTCAGTTTTGGCTCCTCAATCGGTTTACAGCGCGAGCTTGCCGATCTTGAGCCGATTCTTGTCAAGGCTGGCGTGCCACTCGATAGCGCGCCATTCCGCTGCCTCAAGGTGCTGCGTACCGCCGCAGATCAGAGTGTCAGCAACGATCTGCCAATTATTGTTTGGTAGGTCTGTTTCGCTGCGTAAGCAGCC
>JBBQSD010000031.1:0-52044 GCA_038214135.1 Chloroflexales bacterium
AGCATGACGACCAATGCCATCCTCAACGGGCGATTCACGAACCGCCCAGCATGACGACCAATGCCATCCTCAACGGGCGGTTCGCGAACCGCCCAGCATGACGACCAATGCCATCCTCAACGGGCGGTTCACGAACCGCCCAGCATGACGACCAATGCCATCCTCAACGGGCGGTTCACGAACCGCCCCTACGGGTATGGTTGACCCAATGACATCGTTGCAAAAACACACGCCGCGCGGCTTCAGCCCGCGGCATGCTAGAGCGCAATCACCGATTCCTCAACCAGGTTCCCTTCGGCAATCCGGAACACCCGATCAGCCAGCCCAATCACCTCTGGGCTATGCGTGACCATCAGCAGATTCTTGCCAGCCTGGCGTGTGAGTGTATCAATCAAATTCAGCACAATCTGGCCCGTTTCGGTATCGAGGTTGCCAGTTGGTTCATCGGCCAACACCAGCACTGGATCGTGAACAAGTGCGCGAGCGACTGCGATACGCTGCTGTTCGCCACCCGAGAGCCGATCCGGGAACGTCGATTGCCGATCAGCAAGGCCAACTCGATCCAAAAGCTCAAGAGCATGGCGTCGATCTCGTGCTGCAGTACGGCCATTCAATTCAAGCGGCAGCAGCAAATTCTCAAGCACCGTCAGGGTTGCAACCAGATTGAAAAACTGGAAGATAAACCCGATCTTCTGGCGTCGAAACAGAGTTCTATCATATTCAGAAAGGCGCGTAATCGCCTGCCCCGCCACAATTACTTCACCAGCATCTGGCGTGTCGATGCCACTCACCAGGTTAAGCAGGGTGCTTTTGCCAGAGCCGCTTTTGCCAACCAGAACGGTAAACTCACCTGGCGCAAAACCAACGCTCACATCACGCAGAACAACCCGCTGACGGCCACCCTCGGCATACCATTTACTCACACGCTCAAGGCGAATGAGCGCTTCGGGTTGGATGTTGTTGTTCATGGATGTTCTTTTCGCTGCTGTTGCTGGGCTATCCCAGATTGTGCATTTTAGCACATACTGAACATACGGGCCGAGAGGCTGGACGGATGTGGCTAATCAGGCCGTTGACAGGTACTGATCAATTGGGTAGACTACACTTAATTCGATACCCTCATAATCTTAACTAAACACGTTGCACGTTACCGTGGCGTGTTGCTCTATTCCCGCCTCGCCTTGCGAAAGAAGGAGCATGTCGCGTGGATTCCTCTGATGCCAAGAAATTTTGCCCCGAGTGTGGCACCCCAAACCGCAGTGCGAGCCGGTTTTGTGTGAAGTGTGGCGCAGTGCTTCCAGAGACACAAGCGCCCACTGCTCCAGCCACTGCTCCAGCCGCTACGCCAGATGCCCCAAAGCCCCGAACTGCCCCACTTAATGATCCAAGCCCCGATGCACCAACCCAGATTCCTGGCCGAACCGCGCCTGCGCCCGAACAAACCGCAGCGCTGCCAAAAGCCGAAGCCACACCGCGTAAAAGCGAAACCCTGCCACCACGCAAGAGCGAGAATCCACCGACCGATGATCAAACAGCACGCCCGATCCCGCCAATTCCAGCCATCCCGAATCCGGTTGGGCAACCAAATCAATCGACCGCAAAACTCCCGCCGGTTAGCAATCTGCCACCGGCGGGGAATCTGCCGCCAGCAGGAAATTTGCCACCTGCGGAGAATCTTCCACCAGCCGGGAACCTGCCGCCCAGTTCATCGAATACGCCACCACCGCCAAGTGGCCGCTCAAATCGCATGCTCCTGATTGGTGGCGGGTGCCTGGTTGGCCTTATCGTTCTGGCGCTGCTGGCGTATGTCACATTCCAGGCGATTGCAACCGTCATGCCGCCAGCTCTGACTCCGCGGCCAACGCCTAGTCGTTCATCAACTCCAGAGACAAGCTCGGATCGACCAACCAATGTGAGTATTATTCAGACGGAACAAGCGGAACAGGATGCGACCGCGAGTGCCGAGCCGACAGACGAACCACCACCTGAACCGACTATTGAGCCAACAAACACGCCGCTTCCCAAAACAATAGCGACGAGAGCGCCAACCCCAACCGATGAGGTGGCGCCAACGCCAGAAGAGCCAGTACCAACCGACGAGCCAACCGCAGTGGCAGAGGCATCGATCATCGTGACGGAGATTAGCGAGAAGGATGCCACGGATTTCCGAACAGCCCACGATAAGGTCGTCCAGACATACAAACAACTGTTGTTCGAGAGCTTTGAGGAGGGCAATCGAACCAAGGCACGCTGGAATTATGGGGCAAATGGCCGCCAACTCCTGAATAATCGCTATGAGATCACGATCAACAAAACCAAGACATACAACCCCGATTACTGGAAGCAGCAACCAGCCAATCTCAGCGAAGAATACACAATCGAGTTGGAGGTACGCTTCCCAACCATAGAGAAGTTTGCGCGGGTTGGCATCACCTTTGATGTACAACAGGATACCAACCTGAACTGGCTGTATCTGATGGGCAATGATGGCAATTGGTATATCTTCCGCAATTCGATACCAATCGCCTCTGGGCGTTTACCAGAAAAGTTCGCAATCAATGCCGATACCCCCTACAGCCTGTGGGTTTGGCGTACGCCTGCTGGGTTACTGTTCTTCTTCAATGGGGAACTGATCGCCGTTGCGCCAAAGGATGCGATTGGTGCCGATTTCCCGACAGGCAAGGTTGGAGTCGTTGGCGTCTCGGGTGTCAACGAGAGCGATGTCCCGGTGACGGTGTATGTCGATAATTTCCTTGTAAAGCGGAAGAC
This sequence comes from Chloroflexales bacterium, assembly GCA_038214135.1. Taxonomy (GTDB): domain Bacteria; phylum Chloroflexota; class Chloroflexia; order Chloroflexales; family Roseiflexaceae; genus JANLSE01. The sequence continues at coordinate 2,770 of JBBQSD010000031.1, forward strand.
GTAGGGGCGAACCTCGTGTTCGCCTGCGGTGACATGCCATGATTGGCATTGTGGGCGTATGCGATACGTCCCAACACAACGATGACCGATGACGGTATCGGTGGGTAGCGAGGGGGCAATTCCCCCTCGCCCAGGCGTGGGAGCGGGGGCTAGGGGGCGAGGGGATCAAGCGTATCCAACCGCTTAATCACCATCAGGGTGACATCATCGTAGATCACGCCATTGGTGAAGGCATACATGGCCGTGTTGATCGCTTCAATAATTGCTGTGGCGGAATCGCTGCGATGGCGCTGAACAACCTCGATCAGTCGTGGGACGCCGAATTGTTCATTGGCATCATCGAAGGCTTCGGTCACGCCATCGGTATAGCAGACGAGTACATCGCCTGGGTGAAATTCTACCTCGGCTTGCCCAAGTTGGATCTCTTCCAACACACCCAATGCGATCCCTGGCGTCGATAATTCTTTGACACTGCCATCATAACAGAACAACAATGGCGGGTTATGGCCAGCGCAACAGTAGATCAAGCGGCCACTAATCGGTTCAACAACACCATAGAAGATCGTCACAAACATGGCCGATTCAGAATCGCGAGCGATCCAGCGGTTGGCCCGTACCAATGCCTGCGATGGCGGTGAACCATCGAGTGCAGCGGCCCGTACGAGGCTGCGAGAGAGTGCCATGAACATGGCAGCTGGAACACCTTTATCGCTCACATCGGCAATCACAAACCCAAGTTGGGGATTGGGCGGCTCAACAATTTCAAACCGATCTGGTGTGATGAGGGCCGCCCGTTGCAGCGCTGCTGACGCTGCTTCCACGCTTGGCTGATCGATCACCCGAGCCTCTGGGATTGGCAGCCACCAGTAATCATAGAAATCCCCACCAACGATCCGCGCCGAACGCCAATCGGCGGCTGCATCCCAGCCAGCAATTTCCGGGACAGCCTTTGGCAGTAGTGCGGTTTGCACATCGCGGGCCACCCGTAGTTCCTCTTCCAACCTCGCCGCAGAGGCTGCCTCCTGGGCCAATAGCGCACTCTCGATCGCCCCAGCAATCTGGTTGGCAATCCCGGTATAGAGCGTCATCTCGCGGGCGGTAAAACCCTTGCGCTGCTCATGATAATCGGCCACCAGCAGCCCTAATGCCGCCCCACGCGACCACAGCGGCAATGCCAACAGGCTCTGTCCGCCAAATGGTTCCAGGATTGGCGGGCAGACATAGCGCCGCGAGCCGGCATCATCAACAGCTACCGCAATCAGCGAGCGAATGACATCAGCCAGCAGTGGGGCATCTTCCGCACCAAATGGCCATCCAATGAATGCCGAGCGTTGTAGTTCATTCAGGCCATAGGCAGCCCGTGGTGTAAACGTTGCCTGGCTGCGATCCCACATGAGGCAATAGCAGCGATCACAGCCCAATAGCAATGGCGGCAGGCGCACAACCGTCTGCAGCAGTTCATCCAGCGTTGAGGTACGGGCGATATTCTCGGCAACCTGAAGCAATGCGTTGAGCGTCCAGGATTCTTCGCGTTGGGCTGTGAATGCACGCGCACTCTCAATTGCAACAGCAATCTGATCCGCCATTGTCTGCATCACCGCCAGATCGCGCTGGCGAAAGCCACACACCTCAGCGCTCTGTAGATCCAGTACCCCAATAATCTGATCGCCAAAGCGTAGCGGAACAACCAGTTCGGAACGAGTCTGGGCATCATCGCCGATATAGCGTGGATCCGCACGGACATCATCAACAAGCAGTGGTTGGCCATCCTGGGCTGCACTGCCAACCAACCCCTGGCCAAGCCGCATTGTTCCATTGCTAACGGCTGCGAGCGCATCACCTTCGGCGGTGCTGGCCCGAAAGACAAGCGTATCGGCTGATTCGAGTGTAAAGATATGCACCGGATGATACTCAAAGTGTTCGCGAATCAGCCGCACCACCGAAAGCAGCAGTTCATCTGGATCGAGAATGGCGGTGATCCGCTCGCTGACCTCGTGGATAGCCTGGAGTTGAACAGCGCGCTGGCGGGCATCGTCATAGGCCCGCGCCTTGGCAATCGCAACCGCTGCCTGATCGGCAATCAGCGAGAGCAGACGCATATCATCGGTATCGAAGGTGCGCGCAATATAGCTCTGGATCGAAATACTGCCGATCACCGCCTCACCAGCCAGTAACGGCACATAGATTCCGGAACGGGGTGGGCGCTCGCTCTGATAGCGAGGCCGGGCAGGCAGATGCTCCATCTCATCGGCAAAATCCTCGACCAACAACGCCCGGCCTGTCTGGCGCATCCAGCCAACAATCCCATCGCCCAATGGCAGATCGACGGTCAGGCGTGGTAGCCGTACCCGATCCTGAACGCGCACCATCAGCGTATAGCGATCGCTATCTGGTTCAAACAGGCCCAGATGAAACGATGAGGTATCGACAACCTTACTGGCCTCACGATAGATTAAGTCACATAAAGCGTCAGCATCCAGTTCGGCACGAATAATCGCCCGGCTGGCCTCATTCAGGAGCGCCAATTCACGAACCGAGCGACGTTGGCGGCGCAAATTCTGGGCAGCCTGCCGTACCGCAATGCTCACCGCCAGCAGCGCCGCGCCGCTCATGATGAAATAGATCGGGCCAAGCACCATATAGATTGCGGCAAATAGTGCGGCAAATGGGAGTGGAGCAACCTCGGCCAATAGCATGGGCCACCACGATGATTGCCACCATGTGATCAGCCCGCTGTGGCCACCCTGCAGTATTTCGCGTAGCGCACGAGCGGTTTGGATTGTTGCAACATAACAGGGGATAAAAAGGAGCAACGAAAAAGGGGCCGCCACACCAAGTTGGTTGGCCAGGGATGCCCCAAACAGAACGGCTATAGCACGCACACTACTACGGAATAATGGGCGACCGACAAAGGTGAGGAACGACCATGGGCGGCGATAGATCAATGGTTGAAATATGCCAAATAGCAGCCCAGAGATCGCTGCGATCAGTGCAGCTTCGCCAGGCGGCAGTGCTAACGCCGCCGCCAGAAGCACAATCCCAACCAGGCTATGTGGATCGGCGGGGGGAATGCGGAAACCGAACAGCTCAATAAATAGCGCCAACCCCGCAAAGAGCAGCACCGTCATCGGCGCGGCCTGCAGGCCAGTGGCCAGAAGCCAAGCCCACCCAAGCGCCGCAACGCCGAGGAAATATAGAATCAGCGTGCGCTCACGATTCAAACAAGTGCCTGTGGATGAATCAACCGGCTAGCCAAATGCCGCCATCGCGTCATCACGAGTTTGGTGGATGGAAAAAACCTGGGTAAACCCGGTGATTGCAAAGACTTCGTAGACCTGCGGCTGAAGTTCGCACAAGCGGAATTCGCCACCATTGGCGATCAGATCCTTGCGAACAAGTAGCAGCGCCCGCAATCCACTACTGCTCATAAACGTCACATCGGACAAATCAAGCAGAATGTTGCGAGTTCCCGATGATACCGCCGCTCGAACTTGCGTCAGCGCCGCCGCCGTACTCACCGCATCCAGCCGACCATGCAATTCAAAGATTCGTGCAGGGCCAGCCGCCGGCCCAATACGCTTCGTCATCGTGAGGGTATTGCCACGTTGCTGATCATATTCAAACCGAACCGAATCCATGAGCCGCCCCATTAGGTAGATTCCAAGGCCGCCAGGCTGGCGCTCTTCGAGTGGCGAACTGATATTGGGCGCCGGCACATCGGCAGGGCTGAAGCGCCGCCCGCGATCACGCAATGTGATCGCAAACTGAACCCCATCCACCCGCCAACTTAATTCGATATCGCCAACCTGCCCAGGGCCGTAGCCATGCTGAATAATGTTTGTGGCCGCCTCATCAACCGCCAGTTGCACCTGCCAAGCAGCATGATCATCCAAGCCGACTCGCACCGTGGCATCAATAATAAAATCACTGATGCGGGCAAGTGATTCAAGCGTGGCCGGGATTGTAATTGAGTCCATAGGCTAGTAATGCGTATTGTGGAAATCCAAGGCCTAGCGAGCAACTAAACACAATATCTTGCCTGGTTCACAGCTCAACGAGGCCTCAGACATTACACACTAATAGGAACCAACCGCATCTGTTGTGTCTGCGAAGATTTCAAACAAGGAGGTAAAACCAGTCAGATCGAACACCTCTTTGATGCGCGGCGGCAAATTCGCAATGCGTACATCACCACCCTCAATGTCCGTCAGTTTCCATTCGCGAGCACGCTTACGGGCCTCGATCAACACCCGCAGACCAGGGCTGGCAACATATTCGAGTTCGGCGAGATCCAACACCAGACGATAGCGACCCTGTTCGAATAACCGATCGATCTCTGTTCTCAGTTGTGGTGCATGCAGGGCATCCAAACGCCCGACAAGCTTGAGCAGATCCACACGATTCAGCCGCTTGTGAGTGATCTCCATCGTCAGCCTCCTTCAGACAACTACGGTTCTGCCGATTATAGCATGCTCTACACATGTGCGTGACACAAGTTTATTATTCGTTAGTCGAAGCTATACCCGAATCTCGAATGGTATAATGCAATAGCGCGGGTTTGATCGAGCATACGAGGAGATATAATGATGACCGTTGCAGAAAACGCACCAACCCTATGGATGGTCTGGCCTCAGCAACACCTTGAGATCGATCTGAAACCACTCCAGGGTCTCTGGACCGAGCAACTCTATCTCAAGCTCACCGACCAGACCAACCAGCTGATTGAGTTTACCGATGGTGAGATCGAGGTGTTGCCCAGGCCAACACGCAAACATCAGGTTATTCTCGCGCTGTTGTACGAACTCTTCGTCGCGACCGTTCGACCACAGGGTGGATTGGTACTGTTTTCCGCACTGCGTATGCAGATTCGGCCTGCCAAATATCGTGAGCCTGATTTGTTATTGCTGTTGGATCGCAACGACATACGCAACCAAGATGCGTTCTGGCTTGGTGCCGATCTGGTTGTCGAAATTGTCAGCCCAGATGACCCTGAGCGCGACACGATCACGAAGCGTGCCGATTATGCTGAAGCCAATATCCCCGAATATTGGATTGTCAACCCACTTGATCAGACGATCACCGTGCTTACGCTCGCCGATGACCGCTATATTGAGCATGGTCTCTTCCAGCGCGGCAGCCAAGCTTCCTCACAACTCCTAACAGGATTCAGTGTCGATGTTGATGCAATCTTCGATGCACAATGATGCTTATTGAAAGAACAAATGAACATCTGGCGATGTTGTTCTCTTGTTCTCAATCTACATTATGCTTTGTCGCCAGAATAGACTACAAAGCGATACCACTGATACCAGCAATTGACCTCCTGTAAGCCTGCTTCCGCCAGCCACGCTAATTGGCTTGCCAGTGGAACCGTCTGATCGTGGCGCATCCGTTCCTGTGCTGCAACGAGATCCTCATTGCGTATGCCCGTTGCTCGAACCTTTTCCAGCCAGATGCTCTCATACTGTTGCTCGATCGCTGGCGTTGGCCCAAGAATTTGTTCAATATGAATGAAACGCCCGCCAGATGGCAACATCGTGGCAATATCGTGAAATAATTGTTGCTTGTGAACGTCATCGATATGATGAATAGCCAATGCCGACACAATCAGATCAAAGCTGCCAAGATCACGAACCTTGGTCATATCCAATTGTTGAATATGGGTACGTTCGCCATATGGCTGCAATCGTTCTGCGGCCTTGGCCAACATATCCGGCGCAAGATCGATCAGCGTGAGATCTGCCTGTGGGTAGCGTGCGGCGATCAATGCCGAAAATAGGCCCGTCCCAGCCCCAATATCAAGGATACGCAGAGGCCGATTCAGATCGGCAGGCAAAAGGCGTAGCGCCGTACCATACAGATCATCAAAACATGGCAATAACTGGCGGCGGGTGCCATCATAGTATTGAGCAGCCTGATCAAATAGTTCGGCAACAGTCATGCAGAACTCCTTGTGTGTGGGAACCGAGTATTCAGGAGGCAGAACCAAGTATTCAGAAGTCAGGAGTCAGAATACGGAACCGAGAACCTATCGAACTACAGAACTACAGAACCGCCCTCATCATTTATTGATCACAGCCGTGGCATGATACACCACGATTGCGAAGCCACCTAGTTCCATTTGGGGTTCGGGGCAAGGCCCCGACCGTGGGTCGTTAGGGCGGACGGGACCGCCCTGACCGCGGGTGCGGGGCGCGCAGCCCCGCTAGAGAGCCACGCGCCAATCGGCCAGAATGGTTTCCTGAGGCTCGCCACGCGCAGTGGCAGGTACGATAAGAAACGGTTCCCGAACGCGGGTGCGGGGCGCGCAGCCCCGCTGAACGAGCAGGTGCGGGCGCGCAGCCCTGCAAAAAAAGCATTACCCTCGTAACTGAATGAACTCGGGCTGTGCCACCTGTAGCTGCTGTGGGACTCGATTGGTGCAGAGTGCTTCCAGATCGTCGGCGACCATGCGCCCAACGTTCTGCAGTGCTTCGCCAATTGCGCCGGCTCGATGCGATGAGAGTACGGCATGGGTGGCATTCCGAATCGGGTGCTGGGCAGCCAATGGCTCATCTGGAAAGACATCGATAGCGGCCCGAAAGCGCCCCGCCAGCAATAGTTCGGTCAATGCATCAAAATCCACAACATGTGCCCGGCTGAGCAGCACAAACACGGCATCGGGGCGAATAAGGCTCAGTTTCTCGTGCGTCAGCAGTGCCTGATTGGAAGCACTGGGTGTTGCCAGCACAAAGATGATCTGCATGGTCGCCAGTAGAGTATCCAATTCAATCGGTACAACGCCCTGCCGAAGTAGGGAGGTTTCCGTCAGCCATGGATCATACACATGGATGGGGCAGTGAAAGGGTTCCAACAGTGGGCGCAGTGCCCGAGCCAACCCGCCAAAGCCAATCAGCCCAACCGGTTTGCCATACAGCGTGAAGGTATCGCCAATTTCGGTGGCAAATGCTGTATGGCTCCAGTTTGGTTCGCCGTAGCGGAATGCCCGATCCGTCCAGGCGATCTGGCGGGTACAGGCCAATGCCAAACCCAGGCCCATTTCGGCCACCGCTGGCCCAAATGCTGGCGCGCAGCTCAACACCCGAATACCATTGGCAAAACAATATGCGTAATCCAGGCTGTTTGGCGATGGAAACCCGCCACTAACTTCCAGGATCGCCCGCAGCCTGGGGAAACGCGCCGGATCGCCATAGCGCCATGCACCGCAGATGATGATCTCGATCTCGGCACTCACACGATCCAGTTCTTCGGTTGGCATTGGCTCGTTTTGAGCCCAGATGACATCGGCGGTTGTGTGGATACGTTGCAGATCAGCGGCGGTGAAGATTGTCTCAAGGCGGCGGAAGTGTGGATCAAGCAACACCCTGGGTTTCATAGCATGTGCTCCTTTCAGGGAGATTGTCCATCTACGGGATTGGGTAGAGGCGGTTCGCGAACCGCCCGTACAGGATTGTCCAAAGTGCCGATGGCCGCAGCCGGAGGCCGTAGCGGAGGCATGATCAGCCGAGGCTGCGGATGCCACGAACGTTCATTCCAAATAGAATAATCAGCTATGGTGTCAGAGTCACTTTGACCGAACGGTCGCCTGCGCCAACCAGATCGATACCTTCCTGAAACGCGCTCAGTGGCAATTGATGGGTGACGATCCGCTCCATTGGCAGCAACCCACGCTTGATCATGTCGATGGCAATTGGGTAGCAGTATGGCCCGAGGTGCGCGCCATGCACATTCAGTTCCTTTGTGTCGCCGATGATCGTCCAATCGACAGTGACTGGTTCGCGCATGACGCTGAATTCCACGAAGGTGCCCAGTTTGCGGATCATATGCAGCCCCTGCTCAACCGCAGATGGATGACCAGTCGCTTCGATATACACATCGCAGCCATAGCCCTCGGTGAGCGCTAGAACTTTTGCGATCGCATCTTCACTGCGCGGGTTGAGGCCCAGATCAGCGCCACAGGCCTTGGCCAGATCGAGCCGCCTATCGTCCATATCGACGGCAATCAGCAGCCCTGGGTTCTTCATGCGTGCTGCGGCGATCATACCAAGCCCAAGTGGCCCGGCTCCGGCGATCACCACCACATCGCCAAATTCGATCTGGCCGCGCTGAACGGCATGGATCGAACAGGCCAGTGGCTCAATAAATGCGGCATGGTGGGCTGGTAGTTCATGCGGGACTTTATGGTTGAGGGCACCCTTGGGGAACAGCATATACTCGGCCATGGCTCCGAAGGCCTTCTGGCGGAAGCCATAGATCTCGTGCTGCATACACATCCAGTACTGGCCGCGCTTGCAGAAGCGGCATTCCCAGCATGGCACGATCTGTTCCGATATGGCAATATCACCGATCTGCAAGCCATACTGTTGCGCAGCACCATCGCCAAGGGCAACAACCTCGCCAACAAATTCGTGGCCTGGAATGACGGGCGGCTGGCAGTACCCGGTGCGCCGTGCATCGCCCCAGAACAGTGGTGCGCCAAGGTAGCATTTGAGATCGCTGGCACAGATACCAACCGATTTGACCCGCACAACAACCTCGCCAGCGGCGGGCTGTGGGACGGCCCATTGCTCCAGACGATAATCGCGTGGACCATGGCAGACAACCGCCTGCATCATGTCAGGCAGATTGGGATGTTCGGATGCGCTCATCGTTGAGGATCCTTTCGAATACATAGTGTAAGGGCGGTTCGCGAACCGCCCCTATGGTAGTGTCAAATCAGCGTGTTGCCGTATCGCTGATAATGCCAGTCACATCAATAAATGGAGTTGCATTGCCGCCATTGAACACCGGCAGCTTGCCATCCCAGCGCTGCAACTGTTGATAGCGGATCAGTTCTGGTGTCAGGCTCTGTGAGAGTTCCTTGTTTGCCTCAGCCTGTGCCTTTGCGCGTGTCAATGTTGCCTGTGCTTCACCCTCGGCCTGGGCCTTGAGTGCATTGGCGCGCCCAGTCGCCTCAGCAACATCCTGCTCAGCCTTGATCTTGGCCTGCTCTAGTTGGTACTTCTGCTGCTCGGCGGCCTGTTGCGCGGTAATTTTGACATCCAGGGCCTTCTGTAGCGATTCTGGTAGGTGAACCTCGCGGATACCGAACGAGACCAGATCAAGGTGGCGGCGGGCAAATTCAATTTTCAGGCCAGAGCTGATCTCATTCACAATATCGGCACGTTTGCTTGAGGTGATCTGCTCCCAGGTATACTTTGATGCGATCACCGGAACTGTTGAGCGGGTATACTGGCGCACAACCCGATCCTCAACCAGGCTAATATCGGCACCGCCCCAATCCTGGTAGAGTGCGCCCGATTCCTGGCGAACTACCTGGTATTGAATAACAACATCAAGGTTCAGTTGCTGGCCCTCGTTGCTCTGAATCTTGATTGAGTCATCGCCTGCGGTTACGCCTTCGGTTCCCTTCAGAACCATACTATAGTTCTGAATTGTGACAGGGTATTCCTGGATGGCCTGGGTGAATGGGTTGATGAATGCCCAACCAGGTTCAAGCGCCCCGGCTGTCACACTATGGCTGGCTTTATCGAACACAATACCAACATAGCCAGGCTTGACATTACGCCAGGCCGCACTTACCAGGCCCAGAAGCGCGACAGCAATGACCAGAACAACGACGAGTGTGCCAACTCGTGCGCCTGATACCGACCTACCAGTACTCATGATCTTTCTCCTCAAACGGATGTGGGCTAATCTTGGGCAGGACGATACATATCGTTCGCCCTGATAGTTTCCATATAGATTCTACGTTGGCGGGTATACTATCGTTGCGCCAATGGATGACTACTCGCCTATAATAGAGCATGTTGCTATTTGCTCTACGTCATACGATCTGGAGAATCAATGAGCATCCACAATTTTAGTGCTGGGCCAGCTATATTACCAGCCCCCGTGCTGGAACAGGTTCAATCGGAGCTGCGCGACTACCAGAGCCATGGTATGTCGATCATGGAGATGAGCCATCGTTCAGCCGAGTATGAGGCGGTCAATCGTGAGGCCGAAGCTGCATTCAAGCGCCTGATCGGTGTCGATTCTGGCTATCGGGTGCTGTTTGTGCAGGGCGGGGCCAGCACGCAATTTGCCATGCTCCCAATGAATTTCCTTGGTGCAGAGCAAACCGCCGATTATCTGATCACAGGTGCATGGGCCGAGAAGGCCTATGAGGAAGCTGCGGCGATTGGACAGGTACGTATTGCGGCCAGTACACATGCGGGTGGCTACACGCGCATGCCGCACCCTCATGAAATCAACTTGAGCGATGATTCAGCCTATGTGCATCTTACCTCTAATGAGACGATTCAGGGCACACAGTGGCATATGTGGCCAGAAGTAGGAGAACGACCACTTGTCGCCGATATGAGTAGTGATATTCTTTCGCGCCCGCTTGATGCAACCCAGTTTGCGTTGATCTATGCAGGAGCGCAGAAGAACCTCGGCCCATCAGGTGTTACCGTTGTGTTGATCCGCGAAGATTTTTTGGCGCAGGCCAGCAGTAAGCCGCCAACGATGCTGCGCTATGCGACCCACGCCAAGAACAATTCGCTGTATAACACACCGCCAACATTCGGTGTGTATGTGCTTGGGCTGGTGTTGCAGTGGATCGAGGAATTGGGTGGGCTGGAGGCCATGGCCCGCCGCAATCGCTACAAGGCCGATCTGATCTATAGCACAATTGATCGCAGTGGTGGGTTCTATCGCGGCCATGCCGAATTGGATGCCCGTTCTGAGATGAATGTAACCTTCCGGCTGCCCGACGAAGCCCGTGAGAAGCGCTTTGTCACCGAAGCTGCTGCGCAAGGAATGATCGGATTAGCTGGCCATCGTTCGGTTGGGGGCGTGCGCGCCTCGATCTATAACGCGCTGGATCCGCTGAGCTGTGCAGCCTTGGTGCAGTTCATGGATGGATTTGCCCGCAGGAATGGGTAGATCTCACTCCTCTCCCCCGCTGGGGCGAGGGGGAATTGCCCTATGGAACCCTCTACGCCCCTCCCCACCTGTGGGGGAGGGGTTGGGGAGAGGGGATGTCCTACTGCTTCTGGATGGCGATGTCCTCCATAGTGGTGACATCGGGATCATCGCTTGTAATTTCGAGGCCATCCTCAAACACGCGTGGCTGATAGCCCTTTGCGCCAATAACCACGGTATAGGTTTGATCGCGCTCAAGGGCCGGTGCTGTCTGGTATTTGCCACTTCGATCAGCAGTGCCGACGGTAGCAACCAGGCTCTCATCAAACCCACTCTTCTGGAACTTATCGAAGGTGACACCGGGCTGCAGGATGATCAAGAGTGCGCCTGCAACGCCACGCTTGGTGTTAGCATCGACAATCTTGCCCGTCAGAATGACGCCATCGGTGGCAGGGGTGGGGGCCGGATTATCGCCAACCGGTGGTGCGGGGGTATTGCCGCCGGGTGTATCCAGCGTTACTGGAGCACCACCACCCTTGATCGCCTGATTGATATAGGGCGTCGCAATATTCACCATCTTGATCCGGTCGATCTTGCTGGCTCCCTCCGAAACGCCATAGGTCGGAATGCCGATCTGTTCACCCTTGTTGTTCACGGCCAGGCCGCCCGAGTTGCCAGGGTTGATATTGGCGGTGGTCTTGAATGAATCGATCACATCATCTTCGTTCTGGTCCTCGAAACCAGCCACCTGCCCATCGGTATAGGTTAGCAATGGCCCACCAACGCCGGGGTAGCCGAGTACGCCAACGAAATCGCGCACCTTGACTTTATCTGAGTCGGCACGTTTGATTGGCACAATCGCCAGGTTTGCTGGTAGCTTCTGCCCATCCTTGAGCATACCAACAATCTTGACAACGGCAATATCGAGGTTCGGGTTACTTGCCACAACCTGCGCGACGTAGGTTGGCTTTGGAACTTCTTTGTCACTCTTGGTTGGCGCGATGACAACCAATCCCTTGGGGTTATAGAAATCGCCATTCTTTAACCCAAGGCCGGTGTCGTCCTCGCCATATAGATCGGTGTGGCCAACGCAATGGAAGTTTGTCAGAATAATCCCAGTTGCCGTCTGAAAGGTGCCGGTGCATGTGCCAAGCGGCTTGCCTTTTGGATCCAGAATATAGATCTGAACCGTCGCAAGTTCGGCACGTGTATAATCATCATCGTTGAGCTGGGTTGTCTGAGCCTGGGCTGCACGAATACCACTCGATAACGAACCACCAGCCAATAACAGAACCATCAGCGCAAGCCACCAACGGTACCGCTTGAGCATATCGGACATTCTCTCGCTCCTTCACCGCCGACACGTTTTCGGCAGGTCCAATTATGTATTTCTAGGGCAATTGTGAACCGGCCTGGATGCGGGCATTCAAATCGGCCAGCGTATCATCGCCACTCTGGTCGACCGCAACGCTGAGGATGGTATACTGGTCGCCACTGGCGACCACGGTATCAATCGCATGCATCAGTGCAGGCATTACACCAGCAGCCTGCCCTTCAGGTGAATCAGTCAGATATGCATACTCAATTGCGACAGCATCACGACCCTGGAGTTTGACCTGATCGATCTTCAGGACGCGATAGCCTTCCAGATCCTGGCTGCGCAGCAGCGTCCATCCCGATGCAGCATTGTCGAGGTTGTCCTGGCCCTGTGGCCCAACCAGATCAGCTTTGTTGGCCTGCCGGACGCTGATCCGTGCGCCATATGAACCATCGCTCAGATCAGTTGCGGCGAAGATCGCCCCGTCCTCTTTGGTTTTTACCCAGTTTGCAGGGTAGCGAATGGTGCCATTAGCAATTGGCGCGGTGTCCGTTTGCCCGGTAACCGTTGTTGTAATGACCCAGCCAATCAGCAGGCATATCAGCACCGTGAGCCAGACAGTCCACTCAGGCTCTTCTGTCCGCCCGCGGCCAGGAAAGGCAATAGACGACATATGATCCCTCTCAAATATTTTAGGCATTGCGAGCAGTTGGCCGGTTATTCAGCCGATTCATGATCGTCAGGAGCGTGGCGAAAATGGCCCCAGCCACAATCACGGCCGCAATCAATGCAGCCCAGATATTGAAGCCATAGCGGGTGCCGAGTTGTGGCGCACGCTCAAGCAACAGGCTGATCAACCCATTCAGCGATGCAGCAATCACCAGGCCAACTGGCAGCCAGACAGGCCCCATCTTGTTGAACTTGGCCTGCCCAAGAAAATAACCAACCACGCCAGCGGTACTGGCCTGTGCCAATGCCTCAACAGCGCAGCGTACAGCACCAACACCCAGATCAACGCCGCCATTCGAGACAACATACTGAATATTGAGCATGGTTGCATATCCCAGGCCAGCCGCAGCAGAATAGATGATTCCATCGATTGGCTCATCAAACTCAGCCGAACCAAAGATCGTGTAGCGTACCGCTGCGTATTTGAGAAACTCCTGAACGATGCCAACGATAAAGATCGACCCGAGGAAACCGAGTAGCAGGTTGTTGCTAGCCCAATCCTGGATGCGGAAGAGATCGTGAATAATTGGCTGACCAATGGCTTGAGCCAGAATAGCGCCAAGGATAAACATACCGGCAATATACTGTTTTGGCTCGGGCTCAAGCCGATCCTGGCGATAGAATGCAACCAACCATAGCAGGGCTGGTATGAAGGCCAGAACGATGCCAACTGCAATCAGGGGCACACCATTGAGTTGTGGCTTAGTTAGATCTGCGATCAACACAACCAGTGCTGCAAAAATCGCAATCCCGACGATTTCCACCAGTGCCGACTCGGTCATGTTGCGAAAGCGGTTTCCCTGCATACCTCGGTCCTTCCTACTCCAAAATGCTAGCTATGATTATTGACGATTGGGCAGCAAATATACCGTAACTAACGCTACACGAGCGCCTCGTTTGTAACATCGGGCGCAGGGTGGGCGGCATACGGGGCGATATATGTATCATGGCTCTCATCAGTGCTGCCGTGATTATATGCCCGCTTTATATATACGGCAATACGCTGTATACGTTGCCCAGTATCGCATCCTGTGCTACACTCGCGGCCTATTGCGAAGGAACAGGATGCCGCCCGACCTGACAACCAGCACGACTGATTCATCTGCCGATGCCACGGTAGCATTGCGCTTCCGCGATCTCTTTCGCCTGCACGCTGCCTTCCCACCCATTGCTGCTGCGATCATTGGCGCATTATTCGCCATACTTGTCTACCAAATCCCTGCGACCCATAGCGTCGATATTGGTGGCTATGATGCGGGCTATGTGCTTGGCTTCCACGACCCAGATCGAGCTACATCTGCTGCACCTGCATACCTGGTCGGTTCAAATGGTATGGCCCGCTGGAGCCGTAGCGAATCCTATCTGATATTCCCTCAGGCTGGTTTGCCGGCCCAGATTAGATTACGGCTGCGTGGAAACCCCAACGCACAATCAACTCCGGTGACGATATTCATGAATGGTCTTGCCGCCGATCACTTCAGCGTTGGTTCGGATTGGCAGGAACACACTATTCCGGTTACTGGCGGCCTGTTGAAATCCGATGATGTGCTGGTGACGATTCAAGCCCCGGCACTACCGATTTCTGCTGAGGATTCGCGCCGTGTTGGTGTACTGCTTGATCAGGCAACCTACACAACTGACTCAGCACCGATCCTTCCATACCCATCTCAGGTGATCTACGCAGCAATTGCGGCATGGTTACTATGGCTTTTGGTTGCTCCTGTGCTGCATGGCTCGCCTTGGTGGCCGTTTACACTTGGCCTTGTGCTACTGATGCTCGTATTCCTGTTCTGCTATCGTCTCCAGCCATTCTACCCATTCCCATTGCGCGGCCTGCTGCCAACAATATGCCTGGGCCTATTGGCAGTACTGATCATTCGCCATGCCGCTGATCTGGTGCGTGTTCGCGCCCTGGCCAATTGGGTGGCGCTGCTTGGCATTGTGCTGTGGACGATTTTCATTCTAATCCTCGCCCAGGATCACCTGGTACTCTCGGTTCCAGGCGTCGAAAAGGATTTCCGAGTTTTCGCAACCCGCAGCACGCTTGATCAGATCTTCCACGCCGATGGCTTCTATAATCTGGGCTACCCATTGCTGCTGTGGCTTGTGCAACCATTCAGTGAACGGAGTTCGTTTCTAGCAGCCCGATTGGTGGCGGCCTACTCGGCAGCATTGTTCCTACTGGCGTTCTGGTCAATCGCCAGCAGGCGGCTTGGATCTGGCTCGGCGCTTGTCGCAGTGGCAACCCTGGGGTTAAGCCCGTTTGTGGCTCAGTATGCTCTGTATCTTGGCAGCGATATGCCATTTGCGGCACTCTGTGTACTGAGCCTGGCATTCCTGGATCGAATAGTCGATGATCAATACAAGCAGATCCAGCCGATGAAAAACCACTATTGGGCATGTGCGGCTGCGGGAATAATGGCTGGTCTGGCCTTTTTGGTGCGCCATCCAGGAATTGTGCTCGTGCTGGTTGGCTGGGTTATGCTGTTCATACAGCTCTGGCCCATGATGAAGGGACGCGCTATATCGCGTCCATACACAGCAGAACCGCACCTCTACACCATTATTGGCCGCCGGATCGCCATCTTCACAATTTGTTTTGCTATCGCAATAGTGCCGCAACTGGTCGTCAATCTGCGCGATACCGGGCAACTCTTCTATAACCAACAATCCAAGAATATCTGGTTGGCCGTGTTTGGCGATGGCGATTGGGGCCGCTGGAGTGAGGCAGCCAATACAATCACACTCACCGAGGTCTTTCTGCAAGATCCGCCTCGTTTCTGGGTCAATGTTTCTGGCAATCTGCGCGCCTTTATCGGCACTGGTGCCGAGGATACAAGCGAATTTGGGCGGGCGATTCAACTGCGTCTGCTCGGTTTCCCGGCCAATTGGCTGGCAGTAGCAGGGTTATGTGGCTGGTTATGGCTCCTGGTTCAACGGCGCAGGGCTGCACTGGCGCACATTCCGATCACGCTGCTGATCTGGAGTATGCTCTACATTCCAGCAATTGCGATTGGTTTTGCGCTGCCACGCTTCTTCTTGCCGATTGCACCGCTGTATGCACTGGCCGCCGCCTGGGCGCTTGCTCAAGTTGCTGGGCGTTCTGGTGGTGCGCGTCTACATATGGGCCTGGCAATCATCCTGATCTGGCTGCTATGGGGCAGCGCGGGCGGTGGCGCGGCCTATGTGCTGCGGGATGCCGATCCAGGCGATCCTGCACCAGGCCAGCCTGCTGCAACGCTTGCAATGGCACGCTTGGCCCTGGGTACACTTGCGCCTGGTGAGCGATTGTTGGTGCGGGTGCCATTGGACGATGAGGCCGGGTTGGCGCTGGCCAAATATTCAGCAATCAGCCACCGAGCCATTGCTCCCCCTACAACTGATGATCCACCTGCATTGCGGGCATCTGGTGCAACACTACTGATCTGGTCGGAACGCCTCGGTGCACCACCATCAATTGGCCCAGCGATTGGGCAATCCGGGCCGTATACGTTGTACAGAATTGATCGACCATGAATTGGAAGAGTTGGAATCGTTCGCTGCTGAAACACCCATATGTTCTGCTTGCGCTGATAATCGTGTTGGGTATTGGCCTGCGGCTATGGATGATTTCGATCAGCCCGCTTGATCCGCGTTTTTCGAATGCCGATGATGGCGATTACTATCGGCGGGCATTGCGGCTGGCGGTGACGGGCCAGTATCTCGATGATTCCTGGCTGATTCGGCCACCATTGCATGTGTTCTTTTTCGCCATCTGGTTGCGGCTCGCGCTCCTGCTCGGCTTGCCACAGTATGGAGTCCTGGTTGTGCAACTGGCCCAAACCGTTGTGGCAGCGCTGACGATCCTGGCTGGTTATGCTTTGGCGCAACGTATGTTCCGCAGCACGGCTGCTGGCCTGTGGTTTGCAGGGTTTCTGGCGTTCTGGTATTCCTTTGTTGAACAACCGACCGTGCTGTTCAGCGAACTGATCTATCTGGCATTGTTTACCACTCATTTCTGGCTGCTGCTGCGCTTCGATGATACCCACTCGCGGCGCGATCTACTGCTCAGCGGCATCTTGCTTGGCATGGCATCGCTAACACGTTCCCCTGCACTCTATTCGCTGGCCTTTGTTGGGCTATGGTTTGCCATCCGGCCAATAGCGAATATGCGGCTGTGGTCGGTCAAACGCTGGTCGTTGATCATTGGCCGCTGGTCGCTGGTTGCGATTGGCTGCCTGGTGATTGTGCTACCCTGGACGATCCGCAATTATGTTGTGTATCAGAAACTCATTCCGGTCGATACACTCGGCCAGATCAATCTGTGGCTCGATCTGGATAGAGTCAGCCAGCGCAATGCCAATATCGAGACGTTGCGTGGCCTGCCGCAGGCAGATCGAGCAGGCTATGCACTAGAACAGGCACGCGCAATTCTGGCTGATGATCCACTGCGGCCATTTCAGAGTACCTGGCCAACCTTTCAACACATCTGGAAGGCCCAGTTTGTTGAGGATTTCTTTGTCAAACAGAGCTTTTTTACGCGCCCATTGCGCGAAACGGCTTGGCTTGGTTTGGCTGGTGATCTCATGTGGTTTGTGTTCATGCTGGCTGGGCTGGCTGGCCTAGCCGGGCCACCACGCGAAGGGCTACACACACGATTGTTCATGCTGGCCTGGCTTGGCTATTCGTTTGTTACCGTGCTTGTCTTTCATGTCGAACCACGCTATCTGCTGCCAATCTGGATGCTGATCGGGCTTTCGGGGGCCGGTTGGCTGGCCAAATTGCGCGAAGCGGCCAACATCCGCTCATGGTATCGCATCCCACAACTGATTGTCGTCGGCACATTTCTGGTGCTGGTGGTGAGTTATCGGGATTACCCACAGATTATTGTGGCGGGCATGGCCCGTGAGCGCGGCTATATACCTGGTGAGCAGGCCTACCGAGCCAATGATTATAGCGCTGCCGAAGCTGGCTTCCGGGCAGCCCTTGTCGCCCAGCCGAATTTTGTGGATGCACAGGTCGCCCTGGCATTATCGCTTGGCGCGCAGAATCGCCGCGATGAGGCACTGGCTGTACTCGTGCGTGGCTCATCGCGGCGGGCCGAGCTGGCCTATGGGTCATTGATGCGCGATTCCGGCGATCTGGATCAGGCTCGCACTATACTGGCGCGCTTCGAATCAATAGCTGGCGAGGATGTGCAAACCTGGGCTATCGAATGGCTACGCCCACCACCAACAACCAGGGTTATCGTTGGCGATGGGTTGGCTCTTGGCTATATTCGTGGATTTCTGGAAGCCGAGCAAAGCCCAGTTGGCAATTTTCGTTGGTTAGCAGGCCAGGGTAGTGTCTCATTGCCCCTGCCTACGCCACTCGGCCAGGGTGCGACAATTGGGTTACGGCTGAATGGTGGGCAGCCAGGAATAACGCCACTGAGCGTACAAATCGGCGATGGGCCAGTTCAGATACTACCGGTTCAGCATGGCCAATGGCGCAGCTACCGCCTAAGTGTTCCGCCTCAGTTCGTTGGCAGCACACGTCTGATTATTCATCTGAGTGCGCCGACATTTGTGCCAGCACTGGAAAACCCAGCAAGCACCGATGCCCGCGCCCTCAGCCTGATGATCAGCGAAGTTCGGGTACAATAGGAAAGGCATGAGCGCAAAGCGAGGTTTGGGGGCGCAGCCCCAAGAAAAACTCCCTCTCATTCATATTCGGCATGTGCGCAAGCGCAAAGTGGGGTTTGGGGGCGCAGCCCCAAGAAAAACTCCCTTCTCATTCATATTCGGCATGTGCGCGAGTGCAAAGCGGGGTTTGGGGGGCGCAGCCCCCGAGAAAAACTCCCCTCTCATTCATATTCGGCATGTGCGCGAGTGCAAAGCGGGATTTGGGGGGCGCAGCCCCCGAGAAAAACTCCCTTCTTATTCATATTCGATAGAATATTTCTATCAATAAAGAACAGCGAAGCCAATAATGAAACGGCCAACAATCATAGCTTCCGATCTTGAGGGCGTTCTGGTGCCCGAGATCTGGATCGCGGTCGCAGAAAAGACCGGCATTGCAGCATTGCGGCGCACAACCCGCGATGAGCCGGATTATGATCTGCTGATGCACCAGCGAATGGCGATCCTGCGCGAACACGGCCTCGCCCTGCACGATATTCAACAGGTGATCGCCACGCTCGAGCCACTGCCTGGTGCCGCAGAATTTCTGGCATGGGCTCGTACGCAGGCTCAGGTGATCATTCTTTCGGATACCTTCTATGAATTTGCCATGCCACTCATGGCCAAGCTTGGCCTGCCAACCCTGTTCTGCCATACGCTTGCGGTCGATGACAAAGGCATGCTGGCGGGCTACACATTGCGCCAGCCCGATAGTAAACGCCAGGCAGTCATCGCGTTTCAGTCGCTACGCTTCCGCGTCATCGCAATGGGCGATTCATACAATGATCTGAGCATGTTAGGCGCAGCCGACCATGGGATTCTGTTCTGCCCGCCAGCCAATGTGGTGGCAGAATTTCCTCAGTTTCCGGCATTGTATGAGTATACAGAGCTGCGTAAGCGGCTGGAGCAGATCCTTTGAATTGAGGTGCGGCGTATATTTCGGGTGGCATCTACCATGGAACCTCATGCGTATGGGCTGGCCCATGTGTCGGCCCACGCTGATCCACAATCGAGGGCGGACACATGGGTCCGCACCCCACCCATTCTGAAACAATACGTCGCACTCTCTGGGTTGTAAGTACTCCAGTACACTGTTTCAGAGTTTATGCAACGCATACATAATACATAAAGGAAATCTATGATTGAACTTGATGATGAACCAATGCTTGCAACTGATCGCCAATGGCCGTTCAGTGTCAGCGTGATCATTCCGGCTCGCAATGAATCGCATGCAATCGGTACGGTTGTTCGTGGCGTACTGGAACAGTGCCCCGATGCCGAGGTGATTGTTGTCGATGATGCCTCAACCGATGACACGCCCATGCAGGCAGAACTGGCTGGCGCACGTGTCATTCGGCGGCCCTACAATATCGGCAATGGTGCTGGTGTCAAAACGGGCGTCCGCGCCGCAACCGGCGATGTGGTGGTCGTCGTCGATGCCGATGGTCAACACAATCCCGCCGATATTGGGCGGCTGCTTCAGTATATCGGCGCATACGATATGGTGATTGGTGCGCGGGATCGAACCGGGCAGCAGAACACATTCCGCTGGCTTGGCAATTCGTTACTCAATTGGCTTGGCAGCTACGTGGCCGGAATGCCAATGGAAGATCTGACATCGGGATTTCGGGCGATGCGCCGTTCGATCATGCTCGAATTCGTATCGCTGTTGCCAAATCAGTTCTCCTGGCCAACAACCAGTGCGATGGCGTTTGCCAAAGCTGGCTACCATATTAAGTTCGAGCCGATTCAGATGCGGCCACGGGCTGGCGGGCGATCCTCGCAACGGCTGATGAAGAACTTCTTCAAATTTCTGATGATTATCTTCAAGATCGTTTCGCTGTTTGCGCCATTGCGCGTCTATACACCGGTCGCATTGGCAATGTTTGCGCTTGGGCTGCTGTCATTCTTGCTTGGGTTCTTCTTTGGCCCAGAACCATTACGCCTGAAAATACCTGGATCATCGGTAATGCTGTTCACCGGCAGCCTGATCGTGTTTATGTTTGGCATGTTGGCCGAGCAGATTGCCAACCTATGGTTTAAGGGGCAAAATCGCGATGGGTAAATACGCCCGCTGGGCGGTACGGCTGATCGGCCCGCTGCTGCTTATTTTCTTCCTCTGGCGCAGCGATCCAGTCGCATTGCTGGCCAATATCCGCAGCCTGACGCTCTGGCCATTGTTGCTTTCGATGGCATTACTGCCAATTTTTGTGGTAATCAAATCCTGGCGTTGGAATCTGGTGATGCGTGAGCTTGGCATGCAGCCACCACCACTGGGCTACACATTCATTCTGTATACCATTGGCCTGTATGTCGGCGGCGTGACGCCAGGGCAATCGGGGGATTTTATCAAGGGCTGGTATTTGCGTGAGCGAGGCCAAGCACTGGCACCAGCATTATTCAGTATCGTTATTGATCGGCTGTTTGATTTCGCCATTATGGCATTGCTGGCTGTCTTTGGCCTGATCGTGATGGTCGATGTCTTCCCGGTTGCGATGCAGGCCCCATTGCGTACAGCTACCATCGCCTTTGCCGCTATGATCTTCATTCTGACACCATTGCTGATGGCACGCCGCCCACGCGAATTAATCTTTTCGTGGCTGATACCAGTGCTACCAAGCAGGATTCGTGCAGGTGTCGAACGGGTGCGTGGGCAGTTTGCAGCGCTGAGTTTGCGCCCAGGGCCGCTGGCCGGGCTGCTGATCGCCTCGATTGGTTCGGCAATCTCAACACTGCTGCGGGTTGGGTTGTTATATATGACAATGCCACTCGACCGGATTCCGCTCACGGCGATCATTGGCTCAACGGCACTCATTGCGATTCTACAGGCGCTGCCGATCTCATTCTCCGGTGTTGGCGTCCGTGATGCCGTGCTTGTCGCACTGTTGCAACGCTATGGCTATTCGCCAGAACAGGCATTGCTGCTCTCGGCCCAATTTCTGATTATCAACCTAGAACATATCGTACTTGGGTTTCTTGTCTCGTTGCGCTATCCGCTGCGTGGCGGCCAAAGCACAGATGGTGATGCCGATACGGTGGCGGGGGGATTGTAAGAGCGCAGCAGCACAGAATGCCACGAAAACCGTAAGTAAGGGCGCAGCAGCATAACTCTTGAGACGCATTCGCATATGTCAGGCGGCTGCTGCGCCCCTGCTTTGATCGATCAGCCACCCTGCCAATAATATAATAAGAGGCTCTCTATGCGATTATGTGCATTATTTTGTATCTTTGCCCTTGTATTGGTTGGTTGCACCCAGGCAACAACCCGCCAGAAACAGACCGTCGATGGGGTGACGATCTTTCTGGAGAATCCCGAGAATATTTCATTAAGCCGTGAGGTGGAAGTGTTCGTAACGCTCGTTGCCGCAGATGAACGAGTAATCAATAATGCGACTGTCACCCTCGATCTCGATATGCCAGACATGCCAATGGGCCAGAATCGGCCACTCGCCGATCCACTAGGCGGCGGACGCTATCGCATTCGTACAACCTACACAATGGTCGGCACATGGAAAACAACCGTTATCGCAAAGATCGGTGAGAAGGAATACCGTGCAACCTTTGATCAAAAGGTGACGGACTAGAACCAGGAGTCATCAGCGACGCGACATATGAACATTGAGGAAATAATTGGGGATATGGCATTGCACATCCATCCGCAGGCTGAAGCCTGCGGCAAAGGGATGGTTGCCCAGCGCGTGGTGTTGCTCCTAGCCGCGTGGTGTTGCTCCTAGCCGCGTGGCTTCAGCCCGCGGGGGAGGGGGCGAGGACAATACCCGATGAAAAGGTAAAGATCCATTAGTCGCCCGACAAAAGTTAGAAGAGGTGTGCCGATTATCCTTGGCGAGAGGCTTCCAGCGCAATATTCTGACTCCTGACTCCTGATTACTTACAGCGCCGGTAAGATGAATCGGAAACTGCTGCCCTCACCAAGCTTACTCTCGACCCAAATACGCCCGCCGAAGAGTGAGATTAATGGCCGAACGAGCGCAAGGCCCAACCCTGTTCCACCGGCCTCAACCTTGAGCGGGTTTTCCGTTCGATAGAAGCGCTCAAAGATGCGCTCGATCTCCTCTGGTGCAATCCCGACCCCACTATCGCGCACTTCCACCTGCACATAGCGCCCGGTTCGGAGGCCATCGTGCAATGCTTCTGGCACGAGATCGAGCGTTACCTCGCGTGCATCCAGGCTAATCTGCCCATTGCGCGGCGTATATTTAATAGCGTTCGAGACGAGGTTATACAGGATCTGATTAAAGCGGCGCTGATCAGCACGCACCAATGGCAATCCAGGTGGCAGGCTGATCGTCAGTTCGTGACCACGCTCCTGGATTTTTGGTTGAAGTTCCATCACAACATTGCTGAGCGCTTCCGCCAAATGCAGCGGGCGCATGTCCAGTTCCACACTACCAGTTTCGATCTTGGTAATATCCAGGAGATCGTTAATAATCGCAATCATCCGTTCGGCATTATTCTGGATGATCCCAAGGAATTCCCGCTGCGTCTCGTTTGTCGGCCCAAGGCTACCCATGGCCAGAAGCTGGGTAAAGCCCTTGATTGAGGTCATCGGTGTGCGCAACTCATGCGAGACGGTGCCAATAAATTCGGTTTTGAGGCGATCCGATTCGACTTCGCGGGTGATATCCCGAAACACGGTCAGCGCGCCCATCGAGGTATGCTTTTCGTTCGAGAGCACGGGATTGAGCGTTGCACTCACAACTCGTGTGCCAATCTGGAAGATCGATGAGAAGACCTGCGGATTGCCCTGGGCGTCGCGTGGGTCGTTCAGTAGGGCCTCAACGGGCAGTTCATCGGCGCGGCGGCCCATCAGGCGGCGAAATAACTCTGGCATGTTCCAGATCAATAGTTCCTCAAGTGGCCGTTCAAGAATCCGCTCAGCAGCAGGGTTCACCGTGATCACGCTCCCAAAGCCATCGCACACAATCACGCCATCGGAGAGGCTCTGCAGAATTGCGTTACTCTGGCTAACGGCCTGCTCCTGGGCTTGTTGCATCTCATAGCGCCGCAGGAGATCCTGCTCAACCTGTTTGTACATCAGTGCGTTATGAATGCCGGTTGCGATCTGGCTCGAGGATGCTTCACCAAGACGTAGATGTTCCTCGGTAAAGAAGCCTGGCTGATCGTGGGAGAGTACCAAAACGCCCTGTAGCTCGTGATGAGCGATCAGTGGCACGACAATCATCGAACCATTGCGTTTATGCTCTCCATCCTCGTCATTCGGCAGATCGATCCAACGTGGATCGGCCTGAATGTTCGGAACCAGCGCGGATTTGCGATGCTGTGCAACCCAACCAAGGATGCCCAGGCCGATTGGAAAGCGGGTGTATCCAACGCCCTCCGTGCGACCAAGAACGGCACTCACAACAAGTTGATCTGTTTCACGATCCAGCAGGCTGATCGAACCATGGTGAGCATCCACCAACTGAGCAATCGCCGCCAACGAATGTTGCATCAGCAGATGTTCATCGAGGGTGCTACTGGTTTCGAGAGCGATCGTGTTCAGCGTTTCGAGTGTGTCGCGTTCGACCTGAAGCTCATTGGTGCGCTCGGCAATTCGTTGTTCGAGCACGGCATTGAAGCTGCGCACTTCGGCATACAGGCGGGCGTTTTCGAGTGCAATTGCCGCCTGGCTAGCCGCTGAGCGGATGAATTCCTGTTCGGAGCGTTCCAGTAACGCCAGGCCACCCTCTTCCTGTAGCACAATCAAACCACTTGCACGGCCCTGCGTGATCAATGGCATAACCAGCACAACACTCGGTGCGCGATACCAATCGCCCTGGGTAGCCGCATCCGGTTCTTGCACGATCAGCATATCGGTGCCATGAAAGGCCTGGGCCAGAATATCATGCGCATCGTCAATTAGAATACACCAACCCGATTCTACCTGAACGCTGTTCTGTGTGTGTGGCTCCCAAAGCTGTGCCGCACGTAGGCAATTGTTCTGATCAAATTGCCAGATGCTGACCCCCACTCCCTGGAGTGTCTCGGCGAGCTTACTACCAACAATCGCAATCTGTTGGGCTTGGTCGAAGGTTGCTGAGAGGCCCTGGCTAATTTCATTGATCCGCGAAACATGCAGGGTTGTGCGGTCGCTCGCTTCCGCTTCGTGGGATAAACTCTCGACCAGCAGCCGCGTTTCCTGAAGTTCGTGGTGGGTTATAGCAGCTCGCCCTACCCAATTGGAGGCCAGGCTAATAATGGCATGTTCAATCAGTTGATCGAACTCTGCGCCGATCTGATACCAACCGGGAGCAACATCGGCAGCTAGCGTATCCCACGCAGCACGGCGCAATCGCGATAGCAACTCAATATGGCGGGGTAATTCTTCTTCGCCTGATGTGGTTCGAAACGCGCGCAAAAGCTGCATGCCCTCATCAAGTGCAGCAGTATCGCCATCGGCAGCCTGAATGAGGCTATCATAGATTGACGTGAGCACAATCTGTTGTTCATTGGGAGGTGTTAGTGCGGGTTCATCGAATTCGGGCAGCGAACTGCTTGATTCATACACCCGCATGCCGCTCGCGACTGCCTCAGGAGCATCGTTGAGAAGCGCAATCCAGCGTGGAAGCAGTTCCGCACGTTGTTTGATTAGCCAATGCGCCAGTGGTGCGTTCATGATACTCTCTGGATATGAGGCGCTGCGCTGGGTTAGGTCTTCACAACGACAACGGTAGCATCATCCGTCAGTTTACCGTAGGCACCTAAAATATGCTCAGCAATTTGTTGGGGCGGCAGGGTAATATTGATTTTGCTATCGTGGGCAAACTGGCTTGAAATACCATCGCTATACAGCACGAACAAATCACCGGCTTCATAGGTATAGTGCAGTTCCAGCAGGCTTGGAAGCCGAAAGCCGAGAATACCATTCTTCGAGATAGGCTTGATTGAGCGGCGACTATAGATCTGTGTGCCAATATTACCAACACCAACATAGTTCGCCTGGCAGGTGTTAAGATCGAGCTTGAGCAGGCCAACAACGGCACCACGCGTCGAATGCAGCTCGGTATGAGCCAACTTGATCAGATCCTGGAGTGCCAGATTTCGATGCTGTTGGAATACTGCTGCTGCAAGATTCGCGGCACGAGCCGCTTCTTCGCCACCACCAAGGCCATCGATAATAGAGACCAGCATGCCCGAACCGATCTCTTCGATGACATACACATCCCCAGAAACAACTTGCCCTTGTTTCGCACGGACAACTGCGCCCCATGTTGGAATCATGTACGTTTGCCTCTCACATCAGAACCCTTCGTTCCTTTGAGCCATTTTGTTGCTCGGACATACGTACCGGCACCAATGGTTGACTCGATTGCGAAGGTATCCATCAGGCGGCGAACGCCGGGTAATCCCGCGCCAAGCGTATGGGCTGTGCTATAACCATCGCGCATGGCCAGTTCGATATCGGCGATACCAGGCCCGTTATCACGGGCTTCTATCGTAATGCCGAATGCTTCAGGGCTTTCCGTCGTTTTGATCTGGATTTCACCAGACCCCGCGTGGACGAGGATATTGCGTGAGAGTTCCAGCACTGCAATCTCGATCCGTGTGCGATCAATCTGGTCGAAGCCGAGGTGCTGTGCAAATTCGCGTGTGTGCGCCATTGCGACGTACACATCAACTTCTCGTGCGATTGAACACACAACGCTCATGTGAGTGTACTCCTGGCGGTTGGCTGGGAGTAGCCCTGCTTGGTTACAGAATGCTAACATCAACAACTCAATAGTAATATGCGGATAGCATCTGCGGACAGGGCAGGGATTGGCACACCTTCGGGTACCGACACTGCTATTATACTGCTGGACACTGGCTTGTTCTATCTCGTAGAGGTAGTACTTTGCGTCAGTTTGAAGATAGGATGCGATCAAAGTTGAAAGGATTAGCCAACATCAGAGATTCGCCAGCGCGTTAGGCGGCTACGTAGTTGCTCAGCGCGCCAGCTTGATGGCCAATACGAACCATCGCTGGTCACGACGACCGTGCGTATATTAAATGGCACACGACCATAGGCCACAACAATTCGCTGATCGAGTGCGCTGTGGTATAACAGCACGACCGCTACATCGGCACAGTGTACAACCAGATTATCATAGCCAAGCCAGAGATGATCCATATGTTTACCCGATGGGAAGTTGGTGTGGCGCGGCTTCGCCGCGCCACACCAAGGAATAATGTTCGCAAGGGATTTCTAGATCCCGCAGCCCTAACAGCCAAGCTAGATTGAAAGATGCTTTAATCCCCAAAAATAATACCAAGGCCACGGGCAGTACGGATGAGATCGCTATGTGGGCGCACCGTTTTGATATGGCCTGTCGCTTCTTCAAGCGGAACTGTGGTGATATCCTGGGCACGCAGGGCCACCATTTCGGCAGTAATGCCATCGTGGATGGCATTGACGGCTGCGGCACCATAGCGCGTTGCCAGAATACGATCATATGGAGTTGGGCCGCCGCCGCGTTGGAGGTGGCCTAGTACGACGCAGCGTGCATCTTTGCCTGTCAGTTGGCCGAGTTGCTCGGTAATAGTATGGCCAATACCCCCAAGGCGGCCACTGGCAATATAGAAGGCATGGCCGCCCTTTGGCGAGGCACCTTCGGCAACAACAACAATACAGAATGAGTGGCCCTCAGTATAGCGTTCGTTGATCGAAGCCGCGATCTTTTCGATATCAAATGGAATCTCAGGGATCAGGATGACATCGGCCCCGCCAGCAATGCCTGAATGCAGCGCAATCCAGCCAGCATGGCGGCCCATGACTTCGACGACCATAATCCGGTTGTGGCTTGCGGCTGTTGTGTGCAGGCGATCAATCGCATCGGTTGCAACCTGGAGTGCTGTATCAAAGCCAAAGGTGCGGTCGGTGCCGGGCAAATCATTATCGATCGTCTTTGGTACGCCAATAATTGGTGCCCCCATTTTGGAGAGTTCCATGGCGATTGCCTGTGTTCCCTCACCGCCAATCGTAATCAGCCCCTTGAGATTGAGCTTCGTGATATTGTTAAATGCTTCTTCATATGGGTCGTTGGGGGTACCAGGGACACGTGGACCGGAGAAGTGCCCCTTGTTGGTTGTATGAAGGATGGTTCCGCCCATTGGCAGAAGCCCACTAACGTCGGCAGTCGTGAGAATTCTGTAGTGCGGTTCACCAATCAACCCTTCGAATCCATCCTGAATGCCGAGTACCTCATAGCCACGGCTATCGGCTGTCTTAACAACAGCCCGAATCACTGCGTTGAGGCCAGGGGCATCACCACCGCTCGTCAGAACTCCGATACGTGGGACATGTTTCATCTCAGCTTCTCCCCTACCTATCTGGTGCCCGATGTAACGAGCGCAGCTGCCTTCATTGGCTTGACAGCACGGTCATCGAATCTGTTTGGCCACGCACGAGATCAGTAGCGATTATACCACTTGCCGGAAGAGAGGGAAGAGAGTTTGTGAGGCTGGCGTATTATTTTTGTATGCCAGAATACAAACAACATTCTTAGGGGCGGTTCGCGAACCGCCCCTACTTGGCTATTCCTGTATTTGTTACCGCCCGGTACGGCGGCGGACTTCGTCCGTCAGCAGTGGGACGATTTCGTTGACATCGCCAACGACGCCATAGGTTGCAACTCGAAAAATCGGGGCTTCTGTATCCTTATTGATCGCAACAATCGTTCGTGAACTACGCATGCCAGCTAGGTGTTGGATCGCTCCAGAAATGCCACAGGCCACATACAATTTTGGTGTGACCGTCTTGCCGGTTTGACCAACCTGGTGTTCATAGGGAATCCAGCCAGCATCAACGATTGCCCGTGAGGCACCATAGGCACCACCGAGCGCTTCGGCCAATGGTGGAATAAGCTTAAAATAGTTCTCGGCTTTTTCCAGCCCACGGCCACCAGACACAATAATCGCTGCATCGGCAAGGTTGACAGCTCCCTGTTTGGCGGCTGAACTAACCACACGTGTGCGCTGCTCCAGAGCCGGCATACTGGCGCGGATAATTTCGCCGGTGTGGCCAGGCAGGGGTTGGGCAGCCGCAAAGCTCTGTTTGCGAGCGGCAATAATCGCTGGCCGTGCTGCACCAAAGGTAAGCTGGTTGATAACATTGCCACCATGCGATGGGCGGATGGCGCTAATCTGGCCACCATCAATCGTCACGGACGTTGTATCGGCGGCGAGGCCAACACCCAATTCGGCGGCTAGGGCAGCGCTGAAATCGCGCATCTGGAAGCTCGTACCAGTCAGAATAACCTGTGGCTGATACTGGCGGGCGAGTGCCGCTGCGGCACCAACATGAGCATCTGTTGTGTATGGGGCAAGTGCTGCATCATCCACAAGATAGACCCGATCGGCACCATAGAGCATGGCATCAGTGGCAAGTAGTTCAACTCCTGAACCAAGGACGAGTGCTGCGAGCTGAACGCCAGCAGCATCGGCGAGTTCATGGCCTTTGCCAAGCAGTTCCCGCGAAATCGCCGCGATCCCATCGCCAGCAGGCGATTTCTCGATAAAGACCCATATTTCGTTTGACATGGGATACTCCTTTGTAGAGAGCCATCAGCCAAGTGAGCTTACAGCTTTCAGCCGTCAGCTATCAGCTTTTTAGTGCAGGCGAACGTTTTGTTGTCCCTGCAACATCTGTTGTTGGTACAAACGCCCATCGTTAGAAAGCTGAGAGCTGTAAGCTGAGAGCTGTGAGCTAGATGACCTGTGCCTCAAGCAGCTTATCGACCAGTTTACGGACTTTTTCGGCAGCAGAAGCGCCATCAATGATTTCACCACTTGGGCGAGCCGGTGGCGGAACGCGCCCTGCAATCATTAGGGCAGGTGCGAGATCTGTTGCGCTAAGCCCGAGATCGGAAGCGCCCCAGAGCGGGATTTCGATTTTGGCAACCTTACGAATGCGTAATAGTGAGGGATAGCGTGGTTCGTTTGGGCTTTTGATCATGCTGATGACTGCCGGGAGTTTGGCTTCAACCGTTTCGATCTGATCCTCAAGCTGGCGTTCGACAACCACCTGGCTTTGGTTGGCTTCGCTGATCGTGCTGACATAGGTTGCCTGTGGCCAGCCAAGCACACGCGCCAGCGACGGGCCAAACGCACCGCTTTCGTCGTCGGTTGAGTTGCGCCCACAGATCACCAGATCAACACTGCCAAGTTTGCGGATGGCCGCAGCAGCCACACGAGCTGCGCCAAGAACATCGAGGGCCGCAAACGCCGGATCACTCAGCAGGATCGCATCCGTGGCACCCATCGCAAGCGCACGCCGAATCTGTTCTTTCCATTCAATTGGCCCGATCGACAGAATCGTGACCTGGCCATCATACTTTTCGTTCAGCAGCAGCGCAGCTTCGATCGCATATTCATCGAACAGGCTGATGATGTTCTCGATCCCATCGGAGTTAATACTGAGATCAGCATTGATTTTGACTGAGTTCTGTTGAGGAACTTGCTTGACACACACAACGATATGCATACTTCCTCCTGCGGAGATTGTCAGTTGCTGGTAACAGCATTGCTACCATATTTCTACTATGACGCACTGCATTATAGCATAAAGTATCTTACTCGCGGCGTCGAATGATCAGGAGATCGCCCTCACGGGTAGCACGGATCGATGTTGTGCCGCGCAAGCCATCTGGCAGCAGGATGTGGCGTCGGTAGTGGCCAATCCGTACAATCAGTTCATCGCCGCTGAGTGTCAGGCCGAGGGCACCTTTGGGCAACCCTGGCACATCGATGGTAATGGCTGGAGCACCCTGATGGCGATCCTGAATTGGAGCGGCTGGGAGATCAAGCGGATCACAGGATGCCAGGGCCGGCCCAAGGCTGGTGAGCCCTGCTATTCCTGGGGTTGTTGGGGCGGGAAACGGAATCCATGGTCGGGTTGGCCAGAGTGTGGCCGTCTCCTCGGGGATCTCTTCGCTTGGGCGTAATGGGCCGACTGCAACGGTAGCGACGGCCAGGCCATGCAGTTGGATGGCAGGCAGGGCGAGCCGAGCCTCCGCCAGGCCAGCAGTATCGGGGCGCAAGACATAGCAGGCGCAGGCGGCGCTTGGGGAAATCAGTTCGGCGCGGGTTCGTTCGATCTGGACGCGCACATCCTGCGTGCCATTGATGAAGCCACTTGGCAGAAAATCGGAGGGAAGCAGCCCATTGATCACCGATGTGCGGTTCTGGCCTGGCCCGCGATCCAAACCAAGCAGCAGGCGAATCAACCAACGAGCTGTGTCGGGCAGCCCAAGCGCCAGCAGCAGCGCATCGTGTGGCCCGGCATCGACAATAATCCGCTCATATTTGGTTCGTAGCGCAACTAGCCGCAGCAGACCAAACAATGCACCAAATCCAGGCAATAGTGGTAGCTCATCGGCTGCCATACGCGATAGGCCAGCTGGCAGTTGCGCAACAGTGCGGCCCCATAGTTCGGCTAGCTCAGTGGCTGGATCGGGGGCCAACACATCCAGATTGGGCATGACAACCGCTGGCTGTGGGCCAAGCTCGATGCCCAATAGCGCTGCAAGCCCAGCCGATGAGCCGAGCGTGAGCAGCAGCGTACGCTGGCCACTTGCCGCTATACCAAGAGCTGCCGCCGTTGCGGCGACAGCGATCCCTGGACCAGGATTGCCGGTGAAGATCAGTGTTTGCGGCATACGAGCCCTTTCCAAATCCAGTATTCAGGAGTCAGGAGTCAGAATACCCAGAACCAAGAGCCGCACCCTGAACAAAAGAACAAGAGAATAAAAGAACAAGAATCAGCGCAATCATTGTTTCATTGTTCAATCCACTATTCTGACTTCTGACTTCTGACTTCTGACTCCTGACGGCTACCCGCCCGATGCCATCCCCATGATGCCACCCTCAGTCATGATACGAGTATCGAGTAGCTCATCGATCTCTTCGGCTTTGAGCAGGCCCTTCTCGATCACAACTTGCTTGATCGTCTTGCCGGTCGCAAGCGATTCCTTGGCAACTTTGGCACCATTATCATAGCCGATCCGGCTGTTGAGCGCTGTTACCAGGATGGGGTTGCGGGCCAGCCAGCCATGGGCTTTATCCGCATTGGCAACGATTCCAACCACACACTTGGTGGTGAAGGCTGCTAGCGCGCCGTTCAGAATGTGCATCATTTCGAACAAGTTGTGGGCGATAATCGGCATCATCACGTTCAGTTCAAGCTGCCCTGCCTGTGCCGCCAGTGTCACGCAGTGATCACAGCCCTGAATATGGAAGCAGGCCATGTTGAGCATTTCGGCCAGAACGGGGTTGACCTTGCCTGGCATGATGCTTGACCCAGGCTGAATAGCAGGCAGCCGAATCTCATCCAGGCCAGTGGTTGGACCAGATGAGAGCAGGCGCAGATCATTGGCAACGCGCACCAGCGTCACGCACAGGGTTCGTATGCTGGATGAGAAATCGGCAGCATCGGCCATGCTCTGCATTGATTCAAACAGATTGCCAGATGAGCGTAGTTCTTGGCCGAGCAGATCGCTCAGGCGAGTGACCATGCGTGGATGATATTCTGGATGGGCATTTAGGCCAGATCCGGTTGCCGTTCCACCGATACCAATCCGGCGCAGCCGATCACCAGCAACTGCAATGCGCTCGCGATCATACTGGACAGCCCGTGCATAGGCTCCGAATTCCTGGCCAAGCCGAACAGGAACCGCATCCTGAAGATGGGTACGGCCAGATTTGACGATCCCATCGAATTCTTCGGCCTTGGCATCGAGTGCCGCAGCCAACGCATCAATGGTTGTCAGCAATTCGGGTAAGCGCCATAGGCACCCAAGGCGAATGGCTGTTGGAATCGTATCGTTGGTACTCTGGGCCATGTTTACGTGATCGTTCGGGTTGATCGGCTTTTTCGTGCTGTCCAGCGCAAAACCAAGAATCTGGTTGGCACGATTGGCAATCACCTCGTTGGTATTCATGTTATGGCTGGTTCCCGCGCCGGCCTGGAATGGATCGACCACAAAGAATTCGCGGTGTTGGCCATCAATCACTTCCTGGGAGGCTTGAATGATCGCATCAGCCAGTTTCGGGTCCAACAATCCGAGATCACGGTTGACTTCAGCCGCCGCTCGTTTGATCATCGCCATCGACCAGACGAAAGCCGGGTAGGGGTGCTGGCCACTGATTGGAAAATTCAGCACAGCACGTTGAGTCTGGGCGGCATACAGCGCATCCGCTGGCACCTGCATCTCGCCTAGTGAGTCCTTCTCGATTCGATAGGCAGCCATTGTATTCCTCCACACGATTGTTTCGCATATATAAGCGCGCCAATAGTAGCACGATTTGGATATAAGCATAGTTGTAGCATTGTCAGCCGGTTGTTAATTTTCCAATACCACAAGCGTGCGTTTCTGCCTATTCAATCGGGTACAATGTATGTATAGCAGTACCGTACAATGCTGAGGAGCTTTATGCAACAGCGCCTGGGAGTGATTGATCTTGGCTCGAATACAACGCGCCTGATCATCATGAGCTATCGCTCACATCACTCATTCCGCTTGCTCGACGAAGTTCGCGAGAATGTCCGCTTGGCCGAAGGAATCGGTGAGGATGGGCGACTGAAACAGGCTCCAATGGATCGAGCCGTTGCAACAATGCGGCTCTACAATCGGCTGTGCCAATCGGCTGACGTAGCGGAGATTATCCCGGTTGCCACAAGTGCTGCTCGTGAAGCGACCAATGGGGCTGAATTTCTGGCACGAGTTGAGCGCGAGGCCGGGCTGACATTCCGGGTGTTGAGCACCGAGGAAGAGGCCTACTATGGCTACCTTGGTGTGGCCAACACGTTGAACCTGAGCGATGCCTTTTCGATCGATATTGGTGGTGGCAGCACACAGGTTGCCATGATCCGGGGGCGGCGCTTTATTCGCTCGATCAGCCAGCCAATTGGCGCATTGCGGTTAACGGATCGTTTCGTCAAATCTGATCCAATAAGCCCAAAAGATTTCAAGGCGCTTGAACAAGCCGCCGCCGAACGATTTGCCGATGTCGATTGGCTCGACCAACATGGCTCGAGCGAATTGGCTGGAATCGGCGGGACGATCCGCACGCTTGCGGATATCGATCAGAAGCGACGGAACTACCCGATTGGCCTGACCCATGCGTATGTCTTTACCCGTGAGCATCTGGCAGAGACGATTGATCTGTTGCGTGGCATGACTGTGCATCAGCGTGAGGATGTGCCGGGACTGAACCGTGATCGGGCCGACCTGATTTTGGCCGGGGCAGTTATTCTGCATACCGTCATGAAGCGCGGCAAATTCAGCCAGATCACCGTCAGCGGGCAGGGGGTACGCGAGGGATTGTTCTATGAACGCTTCCTGGCTGGCGAGGATCCGCCATTATTTGCAGATCTGCGTGGCTTTAGTATTCAGAATATGGCCCGCAACTTCAACTATGAGGCCATTCATGCAGCGAAAGTTCGTGATCTCTCGCTTTCGCTGTTCGATCAACTAACTCCGTTGCATGGCTATGGGGTCTGGGAACGCGAACTCCTTGGCTATGCGGCGACGCTGCATGATATTGGCTTGGCGGTTGGCTATTATGATCACCATCGCCATGGGGCGTATCTGATCCAGAGTACTGCCTTGCAGGGGTTCAGCCATCGCGAAATCGCACTACTGGCGTTGATGGTGCGCTACCATCGCAAGGGCGATGTCGATACATCCGAACTACGGATGCTGCTGGAAGATGATGATACGCAACGAGTGGCGCGTTTGGCAGCGCTGCTGCGGCTCTCGGAATTCCTTGAGCGCCGAAAAAGCCAGGTCGTCCAGAGCCTGAGAGTTGAGATCGGCGCAGATGTACGGGTACTGGCGCGCACATCTGGCGATGCCGATATCGAGATCTGGGATGCGAACCGCAGCACCGGTCTATTCCGCAAATCGTATGGGCGCGAGATGGAGATTATGGCCGAGAAACGGTGACAGCGTGACATAGTAACATGTAGGGGCGGTTCGCGAACCGCCCCTACGGATTGTCCTATTCCTCATCGCGCCCCAGGACTTCGCGTGAGCGCCCATCCTCTGCTGGCCCGACAATGCCCTGTTGTTCGAGCAGATCGATCAGTTGGGCCGCTTTGCTATAGCCGATCCGCAAGCGCCGTTGCAGGAGTGAGGCTGAGGCACGGCGATGTTGCTGGACGAGCTTGACGGCTTCTGGCAGCAGTTCGTCCTGTTCATTGGTGCTGAGGTATTCCCCCGGCGCATTCAGGTTATCGCCAGATGGTGGCAGGTTTGGTTCATTGGCCTTGGTTGTTTCACCAGTTGTTCCAGCATCTGTGCGCCCGCGTGTTGCTGTATCTTTATCTTTGGCTTCGGGCGGCAGAGCATTGCGCCAGAAGCTCACAATCCGCTCAACTTCCGCATCGGAAACCCAGGTTCCCTGAATACGGACAGGCCGTGCGGCATCGGATGCCATAAATAGCATGTCGCCACGGCCAAGCAACTGCTCGGCACCATTCATATCCAGAATAACCCGCGAGTCGATCTGCGAGGTGACGGCAAAGGCCATGCGTGATGGGAAGTTAGCCTTGATCAGGCCGGTCACAACATCCACAGATGGGCGTTGGGTGGCAATAATTAGGTGAATACCAGTTGCACGAGCCATCTGCGCCAAACGGCAGATCAGCGTTTCGACTTCATCTGGTGCCATCATCATCAGATCGGCCAATTCATCGATAATAATGATGATATAGGGTATTGGCTCAAGATCGGCACGTTTACGGGCCGCCTGTTTGTAGCTATCGATGTTGCGGAAGCCATGCTTGGCGAAGATCTTATAGCGCCGCTCCATCTCACGGGTTGCCCATTTGAGCGTCGGCACGACCCGTTCGAGTTCCGTGACGACTGGTGAGAGCAAGTGGGGAATGCGATTATAGACGATCAACTCGACCATTTTTGGGTCGACCATAATAAATTTGAGTTCATCGGGGGTGTATTTCAGCAGCAGGGCGCAGATAATCGAATTGATTCCAGCGCTCTTGCCGCTGCCGGTTGCACCAGCCATGAGCAGGTGCGGCATCCGCTCCAGGCCCATCACAATTGGTGTACCCGAGACATCCTTGCCAAGTGCGACCTTGAGCTTGCCCTTGGCGCTCTCGAATTCATCGCTCTCGACTACATCGCGCATGCCAACAGTAGAAATTGCCGAATTGGGAATCTCGATCCCAATCGAGTTCTTGCCTGGAATTGGTGCTTCGATCCGTAGCGATGGCGCGGCCAATGCCAACATCAGATCTTTATCCAATGATGTGATTTTATTGACTTTGACACCAACGGCTGGTTGCAGTTCGAATTGCGTCACCGCTGGGCCGGTATTCACGCCGACCACCTGTGCTTCGACCTTAAAGCTGGCCAGGGTTTCCTCGATCAGCCGCGATTTGCTGCGTCGTTCATCATCGGTGATCGTACCTTCGGTGTAGTGATCGAGCATATCGAAGGATGGCAACGGCCATGCACGATGTTCTGGTGGCACATCAAATCCATCCAGCGCTTCCTGCACAATCGGAACCTGGGCTATTGTCGTGGCCGTTGCCGGCGGGCCTGCCAACAAATTCGCCAGCACAGCTTCGGTTGCTGGTTTAACGGGGATTGGCTTGAGTTCAGCTGGTTTGGGGATAGCCGGAGCACGTGGCACACCAGCCGTTTCGGGCGCTATTGGCGCACCAGTCTTGATTTCTGGCCGTTCAAACAGCTTGCGCTTGGTCATGCGCTCAGCAATTGGCGTTGGGCCAATATCATCGTCATTTGGCTTGGCTGGCGGCGGGACATAGGGGAAATCCGGATCGCGAGGCAGTTGCGGCAGGCTTGGCTGCGCCCGTTGTGGCCGGTTGTTCGGTGCGCTGGCAACTATCGTCCAGAAGCGGCCAAAACTATCGCGCATGCCGGTGGTTAATTCATACAGCGTGATATCGAAGGTTAGCATAATTCCGGCCAGCGCCAGTACGCAGACAAGCACAAAGGTTGCTGGGCGACCAATCGCCTGGGCGAGCAGATCCAGAGCGTGGTAGCCAAGCCAGCCACCGCCAGCGCCAACCTGTTCATCGGTGCTCTGCCGCGGGCCGAGCGCAAATTCGAGCAGCACCAGCAGCGCCATAAGCACCAGGATGGTTCCCAGCACGGTTGCACCGGAGAGGCGAATATCCTCGCGGCGTTCCTGCCAGAGGATGGCAACGCCAAGTAGGCCCAGCGCCAGTGGGACGATCAGGGCACCCCAGCCAAGCAATTGGCGTGTGAGTGCGACCCATCCGGCTCCGATGACGCCAGCTGTGCCTGTGGCAAAGAAAATAACTGTGATCGCCGCAATCGCGATCAGCGTAATTGCAAACAGCTCGCGTTGATGTTCGGGGCGCAGGGCCAGTTCGAACATTGGTGGCGCAGCTTGTTTGCGTTGGGTTGGCTTGCGCCCACCCGATGATCGGCGTCCGCCCGATTGCTTGGCTTTAGCCATCCACATGCTCCGCGTTGGGTGGTTGCTTCAGAAGTTGCCGATGATATGCAGAACCATAACATATGTTCGCATTGCATGCAAGATCCAGGCGATCCTGGCAGTGGTACAATGTTCAATATTCGGATACGCGACCAATTAATTGAAGGAGTTAGTCGACGATGACGACCCACCGAGCTGCCTATATGTTACTGGCCGAGCAACTGGCGGAACAGGGAATCGATATTAATTCTATCAAAGCCATCCTTAAGCAACAGCAGATCGAGACTCCCAGTTGGGGCTATGCGAACAGTGGCACGCGCTTCAAGGCATTTGCCTGGCCCGGCGCAGCGACGACAACACACGAGAAGCTTGATGATGCTGCGCAGGTGCAGCGCATGACTGGCATTGCCCCTTCGGTTGCTGTGCATATTCCATGGGATACCCCCGAGGATGGCGATTATCGGGCGATGTGTGAATATGCCGAGGCCCAGGGTGTGCGTATCGGTGCCGTGAATCCGAATGTCTTCCAGGATCAGGCATACAGACTCGGTTCGCTTGGCAACCCGGATAGCGCCATCCGCGAGCAGGCGCTTGATCATGTGCTCGAATGCTGCGAGATTATGACCAAGGTGAAGAGCAATGCACTGAGCCTATGGTTTGCCGATGGCACGAACTATGCTGGGCAGGATGCGCTGCGCTACCGCAAGCGCCGCTTTGAAGAGGCACTCGCTATCGTCTATAAGCAGTTGCCACAGGGCGGGCGCATGTTGCTTGAGTACAAATTCTTTGAGCCAGCCTTCTACTCAACCGACATTCCCGATTGGGGCACGGCCTATGCCTGGTGCCTGAAACTTGGCGAACAGGCGCAGGTACTTGTCGATCTTGGTCATCATGCACAGGGCGTCAATATCGAGCAGATCGTTGGGTTCCTGCTGGACGAAGGGCGACTGGGCGGGTTCCACTTCAATAATCGCAAATATGCCGATGATGACCTGATCGTTGGCAGTGTCAACCCCTACGAACTATTCTTGATCTACCATGAACTTGCCAGTGCGGAACAGGGCACCGATGAGCCAGCTCGAACATGTGCCCGCCAGGTGGCCTATATGCTTGATCAGTGCCACAATATCGAAGGCAAGATCGGGCCAATGATCGTTTCGGTGGTGAATTGCCAGGAGGCCTATGCCAGGGCGCTGCTCGTCCCACGCGCCGAATTGCAGGCTGCTCAGGTAGCTGGCGAGGTACTGGCCGCGCATCAGATCCTGACCGACACCTTCCGGATTGATGTGCGCCCGCTGCTGGCCCAGGTTCGTGAGGAGATCGGCGTCCCGACCAACCCGATTGCCGCCTATCGGGCGAGCGGCTATGAGCAGAAGATCGCCGCCGAACGGGGCATCAAGACATCCAGCGGAGGGTTTCAGTAGGCATTCATGGATAGTGAAGCTCTCTACGCCGCTTGTCAGAAGCATGGCAGCGATCAACAAACCGACGCATTCGAGCAGCTTTCGGCCTACTTCTACAGGATTGCCTATGCGATGCTGCGAGATCGGCCTGGTGGAGCGGACATAGCCGCCGATTGCATGCAGATTGCGTTGGTCAAGGTTCACCAGAATATCGATACATGCGCAGATCCCGCCGCCTTCCAGGGATGGTCGGCGCAGATTTTGCGGCGGGTGGTGCTCGACACGCTGCGCCAGATGGTTGCGGCGCGGCTCGATCAATTGCCTGATGAGGAATATGAACTCCCCGCTGCGGCAATTGTGCCGGCTGTAGAGGAACCTGATGATCTCGGGGTGTTTTTGCGACAGGCGATTGCGAACGCACCACTGAGCGATCGCTCGCGACGGGTGGTGATTGGCCGTTTTTTTGATGATCGCCCTGATGCAGATTTGGCCCTGGCCGAGAGCGCCTACGATGGGCAGGTGGTGCTGCCATGCCATGTGCAGGTGACACGCGCAAAGAACCTGGCGAAACTGCGCAATGATGCCACACTGGTTGCCCAACTTCACCTTGCGCTCGGGGAATCGTGAAGGAAAGGTTAGGAGCGGCGCATACGTCCTGGATATAGCGAGCTTGTTGCAGAGCGATGTGGAGTGCGCAAGCCATGCTTGCGCGGCGGCAGCATGGCTGCCGCACTCCATAGCATGCCCTTTGACAGGCACCCCTCTCCCAATGTGAGAGG
This sequence comes from Chloroflexales bacterium, assembly GCA_038214135.1. Taxonomy (GTDB): domain Bacteria; phylum Chloroflexota; class Chloroflexia; order Chloroflexales; family Roseiflexaceae; genus JANLSE01. The sequence continues at coordinate 41,993 of JBBQSD010000031.1, forward strand.
GGCCAGGGGTGAGGTCAATATCATGAGAAAGAACATCGTATGGCAAACGAACAGAATAATAGTATGGTGCGGCGTTTGGCACGGGTGCTGATTGAGCAACCTGATCCAAGCGCGTGTTCGCGTTGCCTGGATGCACTCGAAGCGTATTGCGATGCGCAACTGGCTGGCGATGATGCAGAAACTCAGTTTTCAGATGTTGCTTTTCATCTGGATACATGTGTTGCCTGTGCCGAGCTGTATGCAGCACTATACGAAACGCTGGCAGCACCTGCGCCATTGGCCGAGCCACCACGCTACCCGATTGCTGATCTGAGCTTCTTGGGCGAGCGCAATGCTCAGATCAACATGCCACGAAGGTTCCAGGATCTCCAGGCCACACTCGCCAATGCTCTTGTGCGCAGCGGGCGCACATTGCGGCTGATACTTTCCCAGGGCTTGTTGGAGCTGTTGCCAGCGCCTGCACCAACCCTGGCGCTGCGCTCGGCACAGGCGACTGTATTGTTTGAGCTTGTGGTTCGTGAACCCGATGCATTGATTGAGGAGATTGTGGTCAGCGCCAGCGCGCAGCCCGCTGCTCAATCCTGCGATCTGCGCGTGCGCATCACCCTGCGTGGGATGAGCTGGCCTGATCTCGATGGCATTGCCGTGCGGCTTCGCTCTGGCGATCACGAACAACAGGCGCTCAGCGATGCGTGGGGCGAGGTGTTCTTTCGAACAATCGATCAAGCCAGCCTGAGTTCGCTGGAGATATCGGTAGATGCACCAACGAGCGGCGAGTAGAATCAGTACACAATGGCAGATGCCCGCTCCCCCTGCCCCCCTCTCCCACACTGGGGCGAGGGGAATGGCCCAGTGCGAATCCTGTGCGCCCTCTCCCACACTGGGGTGAGGTGTTCTTTCGAACAATCGATCAGGCCAGCACGGCGCTATCCATACAGTGCCCGAATGATCATTGGCGAGATCAGCCCTTCGATCAGCCCGCCGATCAGAAATAATGGAATCAGAACCAGCGCCCATACTTTGAAGAACTGGGCCAGCGACCACATCATATGCTGGCCAACCGAAAATCCTGCTGGTGGCGAAAGGATCGAAACGCCCATCCGCAGGCCCAATGCTGCCCCAAGAATCGCGGTTGGTAGTTCGATGATGCCATGCGGCAACACATAGCCAAGCAGGAATGGCAGTGGACTCTGCGGGCCCATGCCGATCCAGCCGCCATTGCGATGGGCGAGTTCTGTCGCCACAAACCCGATCTGGGCGAACGCGACGGATGGCACCAGAAATGAAAATGCCCCGAAGCCAAACATCGAAAACAGGCTCGAAAGAAGTGCGACCCGAATATTATTGGCTGCGATTGCCAACCCCAACAAGAGATTTGGTTCGGGTGCGGTTCCGACCCGGTTAATGAAATTCTCGATCATTGGCACCCGATATGTCTGCCCGATATAGCCACCAAGTAACAGCCCGGCTAATGCAGCAAAGATCGCCATGCCGATTGGGATGCGGTAATCGCGTAATAATACTGGAAGTTCCTGGCGATAGAAATAGCGGAAACTAAATGGGCGGCCCGAATAATCGGCGGCGGCGATACCTGGCGATTGGTATTCGGCCAGGAAGCGCTTGAAATTGGCCCAGGTCTTCTTCAGTTGCAGTTGCTCGTGCTCGCGTGAGAGGATCTCCTCACGATTGAATGAGCTCATGCCCGTACGGATCAGCGCAATCGTCACGACGACCAGCAGCGCAATCACATACCAGATAATATCCCAACGCCTGGAGATCATCAGCAGTGCTTCAAGCTGAACCAGCGCCGCTGTTGGCAACAACACAAAACTCGCCAGCAGGTTTGCCGCTCGAATACTGGTGGTGTGGCTGGAAATGATCACCGCACCAGCGACCATCATCAGGGCTTTGGCTGTGATCAGGATGATCACGCCAAAGAAATACTGTGCTGGTAATCCTTCAAAGAAGAGATCGGGAAAGCTAATTCGTAGTGAGAGCGCAAATATACACATCGCCATCAACGATGAGAGCAGCGGCGGCAGGAGTGCGGCGATCAGTTTCGCAACATACAGTGCCGCATCGGATATTGGCATGGCCAGTAGTGATTCCAGGCTATTGCGTTCGCGTTCACCAACAAATGATTCGAGCGCGGTGATCAACGAGAATGAGGCCGGAATAAAACCAACCAGCAGCATCGCAAATGGGATCAGCCGGATGATCGCCCCGGAATCCTCGATAAAGTTGATCGCAAAGTTTGTCGCACCAATCAGTACCTGTGGCAGAATGAATGTCAGAATAAAGATCGGTGCCAGAATGCGCCAATCGGTTAATGTCTCGCGGACTTCACGGCGTGTTATGGTTCGGACGATACTGAGCATGGGTGTTCCTTTTATGTATTCAGAAGTCAGGAGTCGGAAGTCAGAATGCAGATTGATATAGGTTATGCCAATTGGGTATGGCGCGCATACACGCTACGGGCTGAAGCCACGTGGCTATAATTTTCTGGTTCTCCATCCCTTTGCCGCAGGCTTCAGCCTGCGGAGGGTGAGGCATTCCTTGTTCTCCAACCCCTAGCCAATAAGCTCAACTCCTGGCTTCTCGTTCCTGACTCCTGACTCCTGACTCCTGACTCCTGACTCCTGGCTTCTGGCTTCCTGCGACCATGTGCCGCGTTCGGTATCATCGGCAATAATACTGAGGTAGACATCTTCTAATCGGCGTGGGAGTGCTGCCAAACCGACCACTGGAATACCCTGCGCGGTGAGTCGGCTGAGGAGTTGCGGATTGATCGCATGCGGATCGGCGCAGCGATAGTGAACCCAATCCGGGCCTTGCTGCTCGACATGCGCCAAGCCATCGAAGCATGGCAGGGCCTGTACTGTTGGGCCAGCCAGGGTTAGCTCCCAGATCGGGACACCCATCAGTTGGCGGGTGAGTTGCGTATGGGTTCCTTCGGCAATCACCTCGCCACTGCGCACAATCACAATCCGATCAGCCAGTGTTTCGGCTTCATTCAGGTTATGGGTTGTGAGCAGGATGGTGCGGTGCGCGGCACGCATTTCGGCGATGGCATCACGAACAATGCGGGCGCTATGCGGATCCATTGCGGTTGTTGGTTCATCCAGATACAGAACTGGTGGATCGTGGATCAGTGCTCGGATCAGCGCAACCTTCTGTTTCATGCCCTTCGAATAACTATCGAGGCGCTTCTCGCGGGCTTCCCACAGCCCGAACTGTTTCAGCAGTTGCTCACCGCGTTTAAGCGAATCGGGGATCGTCATGCCCTGTAGTTCGCCAAAGAAGGCCAGATATTCGAGCGGCAACATCCGCTGATACAGGCCAGGAGATTCGGTTAGTAGGCCAACAAGATGGCGAATTTTGCGGGCATCGGCAACAACATCATAACCATTCACTGTGGCAGAGCCGCCGGTTGGCTTCAGAATCGCGCCAAGCATCCGCACGGTGGTTGTCTTGCCTGCTCCATTTGGCCCAAGCAATGCCACAACTTCGCCGGCTGTCACCGTGAGGTTAATGCCGCGCACTGCCTGAAATGAACCAAAGGTCTTTTGCAGGTTGATCGTCTCAATCATTGGGGCTCCTCTCGCTACCTGTATACATGATACCAGCCCAAGCAAGCCAATGGTAACGCTGATGTTTGCAAAATGAGGGCAAATAGTTGTTGAACTGGGCACTCGCCGTTATAATGCTGCCACTTATGTAATAAGTGAGGGACGACAATGGCGAATGACACGCTGATCAATCAGCTTGAGCTTATGCGTGATGCCGCTAGCCAGCGCCAGAAAGCGGCGACTGCAGCCCAAACAGCATTGCAATCCATTCCCACAATATTCACAAAAGCCGAACGAGCACTGCGTACTCTTGCCGATCAGGCTGGCCCTGCCGCCCCTGACGCGCTGGAACAATCCCGCCAGGCGCTGGCCAATGCGCGCCTGAAGGAGAGTGCTGTCGATCCACTGCTGCCAGATGTACGGCGCGAGATCAAGGCCCAGGCAGCGCTACAATCGGCGCTCAAGGATTCGATCACCGCCCTGCGTGGCGAGAGCGTGGATATCATTCGGCTTGGGCATGCACTCGCCGCCATACGAACGGCAAAGATTCAGGATGCAGCTCTCAATCAGCTTGTGCCACGGCTCGATGCAGTGCTTGCAGAGGCAGAGCAATCGCTGGCGTTCACCTTTGGGCTGGCATTCCGTAATGCATTGGCCCAACAGGGCATTGAATTAGATGGCCGCCCGCCGCGCTTCACAATTGGGCGCTTCGAGATCGTGGCGAATTTTGCTGGCCGCAGCGCATCCATCCTGTATGGCAAGGAGGTTGTGGTTCGCAAGGTGGCACTGAGCGTGGAAGCGCTGACCAAGGCGTATCTGGGTGCCCAAAAAGCCATAGGCGGGCGCAACGAAGATCCAGCACGCTGGCTCGAAAACCTGTATAACGCATGGGAGGGAATCCGGCGCAAGCGTGGCATCAGTGAGCCACGGGCGAATATCGTCGAATGTTATATGGAAGTGATCATGCTGCGCCAGCCAAAGGCGTTCCGCCTCGAACCAGGCAAGCACAGTTTCGTTGATTATAGCCGTGCCCAATTCGCCTATGATTTCGAGTGCTTCGCCAGAAGTGGCTACGAATACCGCGGCCTGCGCGCATTTGGCAGCAGTGCCACAAAATCGCATACCGATAACCCAGAGCGCAGTATGTGGATCATGCATGGCAGCACCCCATACGAAGGAGCCTATATTGGCGATGTCAAATTTGATCGAGATGAATAAAATCAAGATACATAGGTGAGACATGCTCCCAGAACCACGCCTTGCGCGCCAGATTGTCGAAGTGCTCGGGCAATCGGGCACACCCCTTTCCAAGGGCGTCAGCTACTATAATGTTGGCAATGATTCGCTGCTGAATGCGATCGACACCCACTATCTTGGTTCGTATCTGGCCGATGGCGGTGCGGCCTTCAAACTGGTGGTTGGCGATTATGGCAGCGGCAAATCGCACTTCCTATACTGTATTCGGGATCGGGCATGGGAACGCAATTTCGCTGTCAGCAAGGTCGATCTCAGCCCGAAAGAAAGCCCATATGATGATCAGCGGCGGGTGTATGCTGCCGTCGCATCGGCGATTATTTGGCACGAACTTGGCGATCTTGGCGAGGATGAGCGTGGGCTATCGCGCTTTCTGGAGGGCACGCTGCGCCGTATGGTTCAGCCGCATGGCCTCGATCTTGGCGATCCAGAGGCCGCCGAACTGCCTGATGTGCGTGCGCTGCTCCAAACCGTGGCGACATCGGCGATCGATAGTTTGAGCTTCCATAAGGCTGTACAGGCCTACTTCCTGGCCTTATTGCGTGGCCAGCAATTGCGCCAGGAATCGATAGGGCGCTGGCTGCATGGCGAGGAGGTCAGCGCCGAGGATGTTCGTGATCTGCGGACGGTTGGCGTGACCGAGAAGATCAACAAGAATAACGCCTTCAAGATGCTGCGCTCGTTGTGTCAGACGGTGCGGGCGCTTGGCTATACCGGCCTGGCATTACTGTTTGACGAGGGTGATCGCATGTTGAGCGTCGGCGGGCGTTCCGAGAAAGTCGCCACCGATAATCTGCGTGAGGTGATCGACCGCTGCCGCGAGGATCTGCCGGGAACGCTGTTTATGTATGCAGTCCCGCCTGCCTTCATCCACGATATTGTGCCAAAATACCCAGCACTCCAGCAGCGCATCCAATCGCCTGGCTATTTCTCGCGGGCCAACCCATTCAGTCCGCAGATCAATCTGGATAAACTCGATATCCCCGATGAGGAACTGCTGACCCAGATCGGCTATCGGTTGCTGCCAATCTTTGAGGTGGCCTATGGCGTCAAGCTGACGCCTGATCTGCAAGCTGCCAATATTACTGTCATCTCCGATGCGGCCCGCAATTCCTTCCTGGCCGTCAGCCATCGCCGCCTGTTTATTAAAGCACTGATCACCGAATGGTACCGCCAGAAGGAAGAGGGCGAACAGGCATTGACTGTCGAATGGGCCACTGCTGCCATTCGCGGCCAGAGTGATGCCCTTGATGCACTGGCCGATTCTCGACAAAGGCCGTACTAACGAACATAGCCGATAGCCGATAGCCGAAACCAAGAACCAAGGGAACAAGAGAACAAGACCGAAGTGAGCCTAATCTGCGTCATCTGCGAAATCTGCGGATAATAAGAACCAAGAACCAAAACATCAGGGGCGAGGGCACAGGGTAGAGACACTCCGCTGGAGCGTCTGGAAGCAGAATATGCGCCACACATGGGGTCTCATGACAAACACCGAACTATCGCGCCAGTGTGAACTGAATGCCAATGCCGCATCGGCTACCAGCCGGAGCGTGATCGATGTTGGGCCGTTTCAGGCCTTGCTCGATCCAGCCACCGACATGATCTGGCTAAACTATGCCGTGCCAATCAGCCCAATCGATCCGCACAACGTTGCAGCAGCCCTGGCCGAACTACGACGAGTCTTTGCAGAACACAATCGCACGATCCGTTTTGAATTCAATGCGCTGCCCTGGCCAGAACTGGCGGGCATGCTGGAACAAGATGGGTTGGTGTTGCATGGCCGCCATCCACTCATGGTCTGTACCCCAGCGAGTTTCCGGCCATTCAATGCGCCAGGGGTGGCAGTGACGATGCTGCATGGTGATGAACCGGATGCGCTACTGAGCGCAGGCATGCAGATCCAGAGCGAGAGTTTTGAGGTCTCCACTGAACCGCCACCAGGCGCAGAAATAGAGCGTGTGCGTTCACGCATTCGCGCTGGTACGCTACAAGGGGCGCTGGCGTTGCTTGATGGCGTTCCGGCTGGGGCAGGGAACATGATTGCGATTGCAGGCGTTGCAGAGCTTGGTGGCGTTGCGACAAGCCCGGCCTTTCGGCGGCTGGGTGTGGCGGCAACACTCAGCAGTTTCATGACCGAGCAGTTGTTTGTTAATGGTGGCAGATTGGCCTGGCTCTCGGCTGCTGATGTTGCAGCACAGGCCGTGTATCAGCGTGTTGGCTATAGCGTAATCGATGAACGACTGAATTATATTGCGGCAGACGCACAAACGGAATAATGTATGGGCGAAACACAGCAGATTGGTCGGCTCGTCCGACATCCACAGTTTGGCGCGGGCAAGCTGCTCAAAACCTATATGAGCGGCTATGAATGGGAGGTGCAGTTCGAGACCGGACGGCGCTTTCGGCTGCCTGCCCGCGAGTTTACCAGTGAATCGGCTGGTGCCTATCGATCAACAGCACCGGCGAGCTTTGTCCAACGCCCGATTGCACCAGAGACCGATCAGTTCCGCGCACGCCAGACGCTCGAAACACTGCGATTTGGGATCGTGCCGGTTCAGGATGTGGAAACGCTAACAATTGGCCTGGAAGCCGAACGGATCAGCCTGGATCGGGCACTGGCACGTAGCCGCGAGCGGGGTGGTGATGCCCTGGCGGTGATTGGCGATTATGGCTATGGCAAGAGCCATTTCGTGGAACTGGCCGCCCGCCGGGCGCTGCGCGAGAACTTTCTGGTGGCCTCGGCCAGCCTGGATCTGGTTGAGGTTCCGCCAAGCAAGGCCAATGAAATCTATAAAGCCCTGACCAATTCGCTGCGCTACCCGGACACCCATGAGCATGGGTTGCGGCCATTGATCAAGCGTGCCCTGGAACACCCGAATGCCGTGGCACAACTGGCCGCCCAAAGCCCGCGTGCAGATGATTCATTGGTTGCGGCGCTCAATGCCCTGGCCGATTGTGGCGCACAGGATGCCTATGATGATATTGTGGCCTGGATCAGTGGGCAACTCAAGCCAACCGCCGTGATGAAGACATGCCTACGCAAGCCGCCGCGCTTGTATCTGGCTGGCGAGGTGGCCCGCCAGTATTCCTATCTGCTGACGAGCATTAGCATGCTGGCGACATTCTGTGGCTATAGCGGGATGGCGATCCTGATCGATGAATCAGAACATTACTCGCTGCTGCGGGCCAATCAACGAGATCGCACCGATGCCTTCTTCAAATCGCTGATCTATGCAGCAATTGGGCCATCTGGCGGGCGGATCGACCCAAAAACCATTCCGAGCCATGCAAGTATTGATTACGAGATTGCCTATGCGAGCAACCCGCATCTGTTCTTCCTGTTTGCGCTGACCGAAAGCGAAAACCGGATGCCGGTCGATTCCTGGCTGGCCCCATCACAGATTCTACGCCTTGATGATCGCTTCATCGAGCGCGATATTACCGAATTCTATATCACCCTGTTGCGCTATCATAGCATCGCCTATGGCTACCCCTTTCCGCCGCCGGATGATCGCTATCGAAAGGTTGTCGGTGCCGTCCCGGCCCACCTGGCGCGAGCGCTCAACCAGCATCGCATCAATCTGCGTGAGGTCATTCGGCTGGCGGTTGTGACCTGCGATCTGCTGTTTCTGCACAGCGATTATCCTGCCGAAACACTACTCGCCGATCTCACCAATGGCCTGCGGGTGCAATGAAGGGCAATCTGCCAGAACAATTAGCGCTGATGGCCCGCCTACCGCGCACCTGGCCGGCCTTCATCGCCCGCTATGGCAGCTTTACGCCAACCCAACTGGCCGCTATTCCAGCGCTGCTTGATGGCCAGAATAGCTTAATCAGCGCGGCAACCGCCAGTGGCAAAACCGAAGCAGCCCTGGCTCCATTGATCGAACGGCACTGCCCAGCCAAACGCCAGCGCAACCATCTGGCAATCCTATATCTGACGCCAACGCGGGCGCTTGCCAGCGATCTGCATACGCGTTTGGCGCATGCATGCGAAACCCTCGATCTGCGGCTGGCCGTCAAAACCAGCGACCGCAACAGCTTTCGGGCGGCTCGCCCACCCGATATTCTGATCACCACCCCCGAATCGTGTGATTCGCTGCTGGCCTCACACCCACGCCTGCTCGCCAATCTACGCGCCATTATTATTGATGAATTACATCTGCTGGATGGCACGCCCCGCGGCGATCAACTACAGATAGTGCTGCGCCGCATTCGCCGTATTCGTGAATATGCCGCCGCCCATGGCGATGCCCCCGATGCTACACTGCAACTGGTGGCACTCTCGGCGACAATCGGCGCGCCAGCAGCGACAGCAGCGCGCTACCTTGGAAGCGCCGTCGTGATCACGCTGCCAGGCCAGCGGGCCAGCGCTGCCGAGCGCATCGCACTCTCACCAATTAGCGCAGAACAGCTGATCAGCTACCTGAAACGCTTTCAATCACGTGGCTGGCGCAAGGCCTTAGTGTTCTGCAATAGCCGGATCGAGGTTGAATCCTATGCAGCGGCAGTGCGCGCCAATTCGCCATTTGGCGAGCATGTGTTCGTCCATTATTCGAATATCGATGCCAGGCGACGGCGTGAGATCGAGCAGCAGTTCAGTTCTGGCACGGTTGGGATCTGCTTTTCGACAAGTACGCTGGAATTGGGCATCGACATTGGCGATATTGATCTGACAATCCTGATCGGGCCACCAGGCAGCAGCGCATCGTTTAGCCAACGAATCGGGCGCGCTGGCAGGAGATCCGATACAACCAGAGTTGCCTGTTTCTATCGCACCGAACTAGAACAACTGCTGTTTGAAGCACTCTTGGCCGAAGCATCTGGCCGGTCTGATGCTCAGGGTATTGGCGCACTGCCACACAGTGTTCATATTCGCCCCGCAGTCGCAATCCAGCAGATCTTTAGCCTGATCAAGCAGAGCCCGATAGCAGCAGTGCGCCTGCCAGAGTTAGCAAGCCTGTTCAGCGGCCTGTTGGAACGTGATGATTTAGCTGCCATTCTTGGCGAATTGGAGCAGCGCGAATATCTGCAAGCGGTTCGTTCAGGCGAATGGCGGGCTGGTGCTGCGCTGAATGCACTGATCGACAGCCAGGCCAGTTCGCGCCCTGGGCCAAGCATTCACACCAATATTCAGACATCCAGCGCGCACCTGTTCGATATCCGCGACCAATCCACGGGTCAGACAATCGCACGGGTCGATTCGCTGTGGCTTCAGCAGGAATC